>NZ_JCALDL010000015.1:0-100212 GCF_059812855.1 Mycobacterium sp. NGS35 | reverse complement strand
CCGTATTCTCGCGCTGAGCTCACGCTCGCGGCGGTGGCCGCGCCTAATCCCAGGCGTGCACCTGGTTTTGGGCGGCTTCCAGGCCCAGCTTGAGTAACAGCTCGGTGGCGTCGGCGGCCTGCTCGCAGATGACCGGCACCTCCGGCCGCTCGGCCGCGGTGAAGGTTTCCAGCACGAACGTGGCAGGGTCTTTGCGGCCGGGCGGACGGCCGATGCCCACCCGCACCCGGTAGAAGTCGTTGCTGCCCAAAGCAGAACCCACCGAGCGCAAGCCGTTGTGCCCGGCAACCCCGCCGCCGAACTTCAGGCGGATGCGGCCGAAGTCGATGTCGAGTTCGTCGTGAATGACGACGAGCTCGCCGGGCGCCGCCGAGTAGAACTTCGCCAGCGCCGCGACCTGCCGCCCCGACTCGTTCATGTAACTGCGCGGCTTGCCCAGGATGACCGGCCGCCCGGCCAGCCGGCCGGTGGCCACCTCGGCCCCGGACTTCTTGTGCGCCTTGAAGGTCGAGCCGGCACGAGCGGCGAGCAGATCGGCCACCATGAACCCGAGGTTGTGCCGGGTCTTGGCGTAGACCGGCCCGGGGTTGCCCAGGCCGACCAGCAGTCGGGGTTCGGGCACCAGCTACTCGTTGTCGGGCGCTTCGCCCGGCTCTTCCGCTGACGTCTCGCCAGCGCCTTCCGCGGCGGCCTGCGCGGCCTCGGCCGGCTCGGCTTCCATCTGCTCGGCGGTCGGCGCAGGGACCACGTTGACCACCAGCGTCTCGGGATCGGACACCAGAGTGACACCGCGAGGCAGCTCCACCTGGCTCGCCAGAATCTGCGTGCCCTCCTCGGCCCCTTCGACCGAGACGATCAGCTGCTCGGGAATCGACAGGGCCTCGGCCTCGATCTGAATCGTGGTGGCGTCCTGCGTGACCAAGGTGCCCGGCGCCGGCTCGCCCTCGATGATGACGTTCACGTCCACCGTCACCTTCTCGCCGCGGCGAACCACCAAGAGGTCGGCGTGCTGGATGTTGCGGCGAATGGGGTGGATGTCGAGCGCCTTGGTAAGGGCGAGTTGTTCCTTGCCCTCAATGTCCAAAGTCAGTACGGCGTTCGCGCCCGAACTGCGCAGCACGGCGGCGAAATCATGTGCGGACAACAGCAGATGGCGCGGCTCAGAGCCGTGGCCGTACAGCACGGCGGGCACCTTGCCGTCGCGACGAGCGCGCCGCGACGCGCCCTTGCCGGTCTCGGTACGGACCTCGGCGGTCAACTGGTTGGTGGTGGTCTTCGCCATGCGGTTGCTCCTGTAGTCGGTTCAGAGCACGACGCGGGAGAAAGCAACCAAACAGGTCTCCGTCGATAACGGTGGCTGCCCACCCTCGCCGTGACGTCGTCCGAGGGTAGCCGATGAGCGCGTCAGAGCGGAAATTTGGTACCCGTGAGCTGCTCAGACAGCTCCCACAGCGCCTTCGCGGTGTCCGCGTTGCGGGCGCGTCGACTGCGGCCCACCGGCTGAGTACGGCCGACATAGCCGAATCGCGGGCCGACGTAAGTGTTGCCGGGCAGGTCCTGCGACACCGCATACAGGGTTGGCCTCGCCCCGAAGTCGGCGTCCGTGGCGATCCGCGCGCCGAGCCGCATCAGCGCGGCGCTGAGCCGACTCGCGGAGTGGCCCTGCAGGTTCGTCGCCGAGTAGCCGGGGTGTGCGGCCAGCGCGCGCACGCCCGAGCCCGCCTCGTCCAGGCGCCGCTGCAGCTCGCTGGTGAACAGCAGGTTCGCGAGCTTGGACTGCGCATAAGCCAACCACGGCCGGTAGCGGCGCGACTGCCAGTTGAGATCGTCGAGGTCGATCCGTCCTAGCTGGTGTGCCTGCGACGACACCGTCACCACGCGGTCGGTGATCTTCGGCAGCAGCAGGTTCGTCAAGGCGAAGTGGCCGAGATGATTTGTGCCGATCTGGCTTTCGAAGCCATCCTTGGTCACCGCGTGCGGGACGGCCATGATGCCGGCATTGTTCACCAGCACGTCGACCGCGGACACGCCTGCGGCGAATTCGTGCACCGATGCCAGATCCTGCAAGTCGAGTCTGCCCACCTCGACGTCGCCGCGGATGATCCGTGCCGCCTCGTCTCCTCTCTCGGTGTTGCGCACGGCCAACACCACATGCGCTCCGACACGAGCCAATTCGCGTGCGGTGACCAGTCCGAGGCCGCTGTTGGCCCCGGTGACGATCACAGTGCGTCCGGTGAAGGCGGGAAGGTCAGCAGCTGTCCAGCCGGTCATGAGAAGTCACCCTAACGTGTCGCCTCCGGCGGCGAGCAGGCACAGAATCGCATTGCAAAGACCTCGATCGTGCGATTTGGTGTCTGCTCGCCGTACAGCCACCGCCCGCCGGGCCATGCTGGGATCAGCGGACCGCGACGGTGAATCCCTTGATGATCGTCAGCACGTCGGGATCGGATTCCTGCGCCGGATCGGCCAGAGTGGTGACCGAGAACTGAATGAGGTAGCGCTGATTAGCCGGCGGCTTCGCCGTGGCGATCACGATCCTGTTGTAGCGGTGCACCCGCTGGCCGGTCGTGTCGGGGTAGGACGCCTCGATCTTCGCCGAAGGCATGCCGTTGAACGACTCCTGTATTGCGCCGGGCATCTCGTAGGCGTGCTTGAGCGCCTCGACGGGATCGAAGGGGGCTCCAGTCAGCTTGAACACCAACAGCATTGCGGTCGGCTGGAACGTTCCCACCGCGGTTTTGCGGATGATCTCGAACGCCGACGGCTGATTCGGGTCGGTGACCACCGCCCAGCCTGGCGGGTGCGGCATGGACACCGTCAGCTCGGTCAGGGTTTGCGGCGTCATCGGTGTGCCGTCGACGCCTTTCTGCTGAAGATATTGCGAAAACGGGACGGGCGCTTGGCTTGTGGGCGTCGGTGAAGCCGACGTCGACGACCACACTGCTCGATAATCCGTCGGCTTGGTGGTACAGCCGGCAACCGAGCAGAGCACCACCACCGCAAATGCGAGCTGGCGCAACGTCACAAGATCTCGTGCAGCACGTCGACCGGCCGGGCCAGCCGGGTGCCCTTCGGGGTGACGACGAACGGCCGCTCGATCAGGATCGGATGCTCGGCCATGGCGTCCAGCAGCTCGTCGTCGCTGGCATCGTCGAGGCCCAATTCCGAGTACTGCGCCTCTTTCTTGCGCACCGCTGCGCGCACCGGAATTCCAGCGTCGCGGATCATGTCAGCCAGCTGCCCGCGTGTCGGCGGAGTCTTCAGATACTCGACGATCTGCGGCTCGATTCCGTTGTCCTGCAACAATTTCAGTGCGTTGCGCGACGTCGAACACCGGGGGTTGTGGTAGATGACACTCGCGGAGCGGTCCGCCATCACGCTTCTCCGTCGAAAAGCCCTGTCACCGAACCGTTTTCGAACACCGCGCGAATGGTACTGGCCAGCAGGGGCGCGATCGACAGCACCGTCAGCTGCGGGAAGCGCTTGTCTTCGCCGATCGGCAGCGTGTTGGTGACGATCACCTCTTTGGCGCCACTGGCCTGCAGCCGCTCGGCCGCGGGTTCGGACAGCACGCCGTGCGTGGCGGCGATGATCACGTCCCGCGCGCCGTCGTCGTGCAGCAGCTTCACCGCCCCGGCGATGGTGCCGCCGGTGTCGATCATGTCGTCGATCAGCACGCAGGTACGCCCCTGCACGTCTCCGACCACGCGGTTGGACACCACCTGATTCGGCACGCGGGGGTCGCGGGTCTTGTGAATGAACGCCAGCGGAACGCCGCCCAGCGAATCGGCCCACTTCTCGGCGATGCGCACGCGACCGGAGTCCGGGGAGACCACCACCATGTCGTCGGTCGAATAGTTGTCCTTGATGTAGCCGGTGAGCAGGTTCTGCGCCCGCATGTGGTCCACCGGCCCGTCGAAGAAGCCCTGGATCTGGTCGGTATGCAGGTCGACGGTGACGATGCGGTCAGCGCCGGCCGTCTTGAGCAGGTCGGCGACGAGCCGAGCGGAGATCGGCTCGCGGCCGCGGTGCTTCTTGTCCTGCCGCGCATAGGGGTAGAACGGCACGATCGCCGTGATGCGCTTGGCACTGCCCCGCTTGAGCGCGTCGAGCATCAGCAGCTGCTCCATCAGCCACTTGTTCAGCGGCGCGGGATGGGACTGCAGCACGAACGCGTCGCAGCCGCGGACGGACTCCTCGAAGCGGACGAAGATCTCGCCGTTCGCAAAATCGCGGGCCGTCTGCGCGGTGACCTGGACGTCGAGCTCCTTGGCCACCTCTTCGGCGAGCTCAGGGTGCGCGCGGCCCGCAAACAGCATCAGGTTCTTGCGGTTATCGGTCCAGTCGGTGCCCACGGTGCCTCGCCGATTCGTCGGGAATGTCGGCCCAATGGTACGTGGTTGCGGGCACGCGAATAACGGGTGACCGGATCAGGTTTTTTCCTCGTCTGCAGTTGCCTTACGCGCCGCCTCGTCCGCCGCCGAACCCGGCCGGTTGCGGGCCACCCAGCCCTCGATGTTGCGCTGCGGACCCGCCGAGACGGCCAGCGCGCCCGGCGGCACATCCTCACGGATCACCGTGCCGGCACCCGTATACGCGCCGTCGCCGATGGTCACCGGGGCGACGAACATGGTGTCCGAGCCGGTGCGCACGTGCGATCCGACTTTGGTGCGGTGCTTGGTCTGGCCGTCGTAGTTGACGAACACGCTGGACGCGCCGATGTTGCTGTGCTCGCCGATGTCGGCGTCGCCGACGTACGTCAGGTGCGGCACCTTGCTTCCGGTGCCGATCGTGGCGTTCTTGGTTTCGACGAACGCTCCCAGCTTGCCGTCGGCGCCCAGCACTGTGCCCGGCCGCAGATACGTGAACGGCCCCACCTGGGCGTTGTCGCCGATCGTCGACGACACGCCGTGGGTGCGCACCACCGATGCGCCAGCGCCGACGGTCACGTCGATCAGCGTGGTGTCGGGTCCGATCGCGACACGTTCGCCGACGCGCGTCCGACCCAGCAGCTGCGTGCCGGGCTGGATCACGGCGTCGCGGCCGATCGTCACGTCGACGTCGACCCACGTGGTTGCCGGATCGATGACGGTGACACCGGCGCGCTGGTGGCCCGCGACGATACGGCGGTTGAATTCCGCCGCCAGCATGGACAGCTGAACGCGGTCGTTGACGCCGGCCACCAGCATCGCGTCGTCGACGTGCTGGGCGTGCACGGTCAAGCCGTCCTGGCGGACGATCGACACCACGTCGGTGAGGTAGCGCTCGTGCTGCGCGTTGTCGTCACGCAGCCGGCTCAGCGCAGAGCGCAGCGCCGCAAGGTCGAACGCGTAGACCCCGGCGTTGACTTCGCGGATCTGGCGCTGCGACGCCGTCGCGTCGGCCTGCTCGACGATTGCGATCACCTCGCGGTCCTGGGTGCGCAGGATGCGGCCATAGCCCGTCGGGTCGGGCAGCGTCGTGGTGACCACGGTGACCGCCGCCGGCTCGGCGCGATGGGTTGCGACGAGCTCGGCCAGCGTGTCGGCGTCCAACAGCGGGATGTCGCCCGAGGTGACGACGACGATGCCGTCGAACCCGTCCGGAAGCGCATCAAGGCCGCACGCCGTCGCGTGGCCGGTGCCCAGCTGCTGATCCTGCACCGCGACCTCGATCGGGCGGCCCAGCTCCTGCGCCAGTTCGGCGACGGCCGGGGCGATCCGGTCGCGGTCCTGGCCGAGCACCACGACCAGGTGCTGCGGCGCGAGTTTGCCTACCGAGTGCAGCAGGTGTGCCAACATGCTGCGGCCGGCCAGTGTGTGCAGCACTTTGGGGGTGTCGGACTTCATGCGGGTGCCTGCCCCGGCGGCCAGCACGATCACGGCCGTATCGGAATGTTCAGTCACCAGGACCTCCCGCCTTGCGTTCGCCCCCACATCGCGAGCGTGCGTGTCTGTTCACCGACACGCCGTCAAGCGTGTCATTTTGTGCACGCTCGCGGCAAAAAGTTGACGCCAATCAATTTTGGTCGTCGACCGAGCGCCCGAGATAGGCCATCAGCCGGGCCGTCGGCGTCGCGTCGTCCGGCGCGCGTTTGGCCGGCCCGAACGCTCCGGGGCGACGCATCGCCTCCGCGGGAACCGACTCGACCAGCCGGCGGCAGAACTGCAGCAACTCATCGGGCAGCTCGATCAGCCTGCCTTGCGAGCGGTAGATATCCCAGCTGTGAATTGCCAGGTCCGCGACGGGGAAGGTCAATGCCTGGCGCAGCGGCACCTCACCTGCAGGTGACGGACGCGGCGCCTCGAGGTCGGGATCAGTCGACACGTCCCGCAACCGCGCCGACAGGTCGCGAAGCCGTGCGGCCGGGTTTTCGCTCACCCAATCCGCCGGCTCCGAACGGCCCCACAAATCTGCGCCCTCGAAGAGCGCGACGATCTTCGCCGCGCTGCCCGTGGCGTGGCCGACGAGCTCTCGGATGGTCCAGTTCTCGAGGTTGGACGGCCGGTCCCAGCTATCCGGCAGGATCTGCTCGACGGCTGTGAGCAAGAATTGCAGCGCCTCTGCAGCGAGTACGTCGATGCGCGCGGTCGTCTCGTCCATCGTGGCAAGCCTCGCTCTGTGCCGATTGTCGCTCGGGCCAGCCTCGCTCCGTGCCGATTGTCGCTCGGGCCAGCCTCGCTCCGTCGCCAGGACTCGAACCTGAACTCTCAGAACCAAAATCTGATGTGCTGCCGATTACACCACGACGGACTGTTCACCAGCGTCAGCGTGACTCTAACCGAACCTCTAGGGCCGGCTCGTGATCAGGGAGTGAGCACGAGCAGCAGCCGAACCAGCTCAGCTTGCCGGTGGGTGTCCGTTTTCTCGAAGATGTGCTGCAGATGGGTGCGAACCGTCGTCAGCGAAACACACAGTTCTTCGGATATCTGCTTCAGCTCGTGGCCGTGAAAATGCGCAACGCAACATCGGCTTCGGAATTGGTCAGACGATAAAGACGCCGCAGCAACGCCATGGTTGGCTCCGGTTCCTGTTCCGGGTCGATAAGAAGCATCAAGGCCGACTTGTTCGGAGGACACGGCGAGGAGGGAACGCGTGTACGGCAAGAAGCAGGTTGCCGCGCGCTGAAAGCGTAGCCTGGCTCCGTGGTGGCACCAGACAAGAAAGCGCGCGCCCCCCGCGCTCGCATGACCGGGGCAGAGCGCCGCCATCAGCTCATCGACGTCGCCCGGTCGCTGTTCGCCGAGCGCGGCTACGAAGGCACTTCGATCGAGGAGATCGCCCAGCGGGCGAACGTGTCCAAGCCCGTCGTCTACGAACACTTCGGCGGCAAGGAGGGCCTGTACGCCGTCGTCGTCGACCGCGAAATGTCCGCACTGCTCGACGGCATCACCTCGTCGCTGACCAAGACCACCAACAACCGGTCGCGGCTGCGCATCGAGCGCGTCGCGCTGGCGCTGCTCAGCTACGTCGACGAACGCACGGACGGCTTCCGCATCCTGACCCGCGACTCCCCGGTCGGCATCACCTCGGGAACGTACTCGACGCTGCTCAACGAGGCCGTCAACCAAGTGTCGTCGATCCTGGCCGGCGACTTCTCCCGGCGCGGCCTGGACCCCGAGATGGCGCCGTTGTACGCGCAGGCGCTCGTCGGTTCGGTGTCGATGACGGCCCAGTGGTGGCTGGACGTACGCGAGCCGAAGAAGGAAGTGGTGGCCGCACATCTGGTGAACCTGTGCTGGAACGGGCTGATGCACCTCGAAGACGACCCGGTCCTGCACGACGAATAGCACGAATAGACAGCCTTCTGCCAGCCACCCCACGGCGTTACCATGGGTGCTTCCGCAGGGAGCTAGCCGTGACTGACACCCCCGAGTTCCACCTTCTCGCCCAAGAGCTGCAGGCTGCCCGCCGGCTGGAAGATCTTCAGCAGAAGGTCAAGGTCGCCGCCCGCCGCCTCGCCGACGCCCAAGGCGCGACGTTCGTGCTGCTCGACGGCGACTGCTGCTACTACGCCGACGAAGATTCGATGAGCCCGTTGTGGAAGGGTCAACGCTTTCCAGCGTCGGCATGTATCAGCGGTTGGGCCATGATGCACCGCACGGCCGTGGCGATCGGCGACATCCGCCACGACGAACGCATCCCGCAGGAGGCCTACCGCCCGACGTTCGTCCGCAGCCTCGTGATGGCGCCGATGCTGGCGCCCGAACCGCTGGGCGCCGTCGGGGTGTACTGGTCGCGGCCGGGACGGCCGACGCCAGAGGTGGTGGCAGCCATCGAACGCCTGGCCGACCTGGCGGCACGCGAACTTCGGCGCTTCCCCGACGGGCTGCCCGATCCCAGCTTCAAACCTGCCTGGGCCACCGCGCCGGCCTGACCTCGGCGCCGTCACCGCGTCGGATTTGGGCGGCACCGCAACGGCTTTGGCGCGTTGCTTACGATGGATGACATCATGACCGACACCCCGATCGCGGGGCTCGTCAACCTGGCGCTGCGCGACCCGTCGCTGCAAGACGTCGCCCGGCGCGCCGCCGCTTCGCCCCCTGAGCTGAACGTGGTCGGCCCGGCCGGCGCCCGTCCGTTCGTCACGGCCGCGCTGGCGCAGGCGGGCCCGCTGCTGGTCGTCACGGCCACCGGCCGGGAAGCCGACGACCTGACCGCTGAACTGAAAGGCGTGTTCGGTGACGCCGCCGCGCTGTTTCCCTCGTGGGAGACGCTTCCGCACGAGCGGCTCTCACCAGGCGTCGAGACCGTCGGTGCCCGCATCGCTGTGCTGCGCCGGCTCGCATTCCCGGGCGACGAGCCGCTGAAAGTCGTTGTCACAACGGTGCGTTCGCTGCTGCAGCCGATGGCGCCCAACCTGGCCGACATCGAACCGGTGACGCTGACGGTCGGCAGCGAAGCCGACTTCGAAGCCGTCGTTGCCCGGCTGGTCGACTTGGCCTACACCCGCGTCGACATGGTCGGCAAGCGCGGTGAGTTCGCGGTGCGCGGCGGCATCCTCGACATCTTCCCGCCGACCGCCGAGCACCCGGTGCGGGTGGAGTTCTGGGGCGACGAGGTCAGCGAGATGCGGATGTTCGCCGTCGCCGACCAGCGGTCGATCCCCGGGCTGGACGTGCACACCGTCACAGCCGTCGCCTGCCGCGAATTCCTGCTGACCGACGAAGTCCGCGCCAAAGCCGCCGAGCTGGCCGGGACAACCGCCAAGGGCGGCCCGATCGGCAGCGTCGGCGACATGCTGGCCAAGCTCGCCGAAGGCATCCCGGTCGACGGCATGGAAGCACTGATGCCGGTGCTGGGCGCGGGACAGCTCAGCCTGCTGCTCGACCATCTGCCGAAAGGCACGCCGCTTCTGGTGTGCGAGCCCGAGAAGGTGCGGACCCGCGCGGCCGATTTGATCAAGACAGGCCGTGAGTTCCTGGAGGCGTCCTGGTCGACGGCCGCGCTGGGCGCCGAGGCGCCAGTGGACGTGGAGCAGTTGGGTGCGTCGGGCTTTCTGGAGCTCGACGACGTGCACGCCGCGGCGATCGAGGGCGAGCATCCGTGGTGGACGCTGAGCCAGCTGCCCGACCCCGACGCCGTGCAACTCGAGATACGGGCAGCACCGTCGGCGCGCGGCCATCAGCACAGCGTCGAAGAGATCTTCGCGATGCTGCGGGCGCACGTCAGCACGGGCGGCACCGCGGCGATCGTCGCGCCCGGCACCGGCACCGCGCACCGCGTGGTCGAGCAACTCAAAGACGCCGACGTCGCCGCCGTCTGCCTCGAGCCCGGCGACGCCCCGAGCCCCGGTGTCGTCGGCGTGCTCAAGGGCACGCTGCACGACGGCGTCGTACTACCGGGCGCTGCGCTGGTGATAATCACCGAAACCGACCTCACCGGCAGCCGGGTCGCGGTCACCGAGGGCAAGCGGCTCGCCGCCAAGAGGCGCAACGTCGTCGACCCGCTCGCACTCACCGCAGGCGATCTCGTCGTTCACGACCAGCACGGGATCGGCCGCTTCGTCGAGATGGTCGAGCGCACGGTCGGCGGCGCCCGCCGCGAGTACCTGGTCCTCGAATACGCATCCGGGCGCCGCGGCGGCCAGGATCGGCTGTACGTGCCGATGGACTCCCTCGACCAGCTGTCGCGCTACGTGGGCGGCGAATCGCCGACGCTGTCGAGGCTCGGCGGCAGCGACTGGGCGAACACAAAAACCAAGGCGCGCAGAGCCGTTCGCGAAATCGCCCAGGAACTCGTCGCGCTGTATGCGAAACGTCAGGCCTCGCCGGGACACGCGTTCAGCCCGGACACCCCGTGGCAAGCCGAGATGGAGGATGCGTTCGGTTTCACCGAGACCATGGACCAGCTGACCGCGATCCAAGAGGTCAAGGCCGACATGGAGAAGCCGATCCCGATGGACCGGGTGATCTGCGGCGACGTCGGCTACGGCAAGACCGAGATCGCGGTGCGGGCGGCGTTCAAGGCGGTGCAGGACGGCAAGCAGGTGGCGGTGCTGGTGCCGACGACGCTGCTGGCCGACCAGCATCTGCAGACGTTCACGGCGCGCATGGCGGGGTTCCCGGTGCGCATCAAGGCGCTGTCGCGGTTCACCAGCGCAGCGGAATCGCGCGAAGTGCTCGAGGGCATGGCCGACGGCACCGTCGACATCGTCATCGGCACCCACCGGCTGCTGCAGACCGGCGTGCGCTGGAAAGACCTGGGCCTAGTGATCGTCGACGAGGAGCAGCGGTTCGGCGTCGAGCACAAGGAGCACATCAAGAGCTTGCGCACCCATGTCGACGTGCTGACCATGAGTGCCACCCCGATTCCGCGCACGCTGGAGATGAGCCTGGCCGGGATCCGCGAGATGTCGACCATCCTGACTCCGCCGGAGGAGCGCTATCCGGTGCTGACGTACGTCGGTCCGCACGACGAGAAGCAGATCGCCGCGGCGCTGCGGCGTGAGCTACTGCGCGACGGCCAGGCGTTCTACATCCACAACCGGGTCAGCTCCATCGACGCCGCCGCTGCGCGGGTGGCCGCGTTGGTGCCGGAGGCCCGGGTGGTGGTCGCGCATGGGCAGATGCCGGAGGATCTGTTGGAGCGCACCGTCGAGGGGTTCTGGAACCGCGAATACGACATCTTGGTGTGCACCACGATCGTCGAGACCGGGCTGGACATCTCCAACGCCAACACGCTGATCGTCGAGCGCGCCGACACGTTCGGCCTGTCGCAGCTGCACCAGCTGCGCGGACGCGTGGGCCGCAGCCGGGAACGTGGCTACGCCTACTTCTTCTATCCGCGCGAGCAGCCGCTGACCGAGACGGCCTATGACCGGCTGGCCACGATCGCCCAGAACAACGAACTCGGCGCGGGCATGGCCGTCGCGATGAAGGACCTCGAGATCCGCGGCGCCGGCAATGTGCTGGGGGTCGAGCAGTCGGGGCATGTTGCCGGCGTGGGTTTCGACCTGTACGTGCGGCTGGTCGGCGAGGCCGTGGAGGCGTATCGCGCCGCGGCCGACGGTCAGATGGTCAGCACGCCCGAGGAGCCCAAGGAGGTGCGCATCGACCTGCCGGTCGACGCACATTTGCCGCCGGACTACATCGGCAGCGATCGGCTGCGGCTGGAGGCCTACCGCCGGCTGGCCGCCGCGGCCGACGACGACGCCGTCGCCTCGGTCGTCGAAGAGCTGGCCGACCGGTACGGGCCGCTGCCCGAGCCGGCGCGGCGGCTGGTGGCGATGGCCAGGCTGCGGCTGCTGGCACGCCACTACGGCGTCACGGAGGTGCTCGCGACGGGCACCACGCTGCGGCTGTCACCGTTGACGCTGCTCGACTCGCAGCAGCTGCGGCTCAAGCGCCTGCATCCGTCGGCCAGCTACCGGGCGACCACGTCGACCGTGCAGCTGCCGATCCCCCGGGCCGGCCAAGGCGTCGGCGCGCCGCGCATCCGTGACCTCGAACTGGTGCAGATGGTCGCCGACCTGCTGTTGGCGCTGGATGACAAGGCGCCGGGAAGTATTGATATAACCGAGGTCACCGACACGCGGGAGGGGGCGAGACCATGACCGTGATTCTGGTCGACCCCCGGCGCCCGGCGATGGTTCCGGTCGAGGCGGTTGGTCTGCTCGCGGGTGATGTCCAGTACACCGAGGAGATGCCGATCCGGGTGCCGTGGTCGCTGCCGGCGGCGCGGCCGGTGTTCGACGGGTCCGATGCCCCGGTGCTGCTGTCGTCGGATTCCGAGCACCCGGCAGTCAAGGCGCGGTTGGCTGCCGGCGACCGGGTGATTGCCGCGCCCGCGCCGCAGCCGGGGGAGCGGTTGGTCGATGCGGTCGCGCTGATGGACAAGCTGCGCACCAACGGGCCGTGGGAGAGCGAGCAGACCCACGACTCGCTGCGTCGCTACCTGCTGGAAGAGACCTACGAGCTGTTCGACGCAGTGCACAGCGGCAACGCCGACGACCTACGCGAAGAACTCGGCGACGTCCTGCTGCAGGTGCTGTTCCACGCCCGGATCGCCGAGGACGCGCCACAGCATCCGTTCACCATCGACGACGTGGCGGACTCGCTGCTGCGCAAGCTCGGCAACCGCGTGCCCGGAGTGCTTGCCGGAGAGGAGATTTCGCTCGAACGCCAAATCGCCGAGTGGGACGAACGCAAGGCCCTGGAGAAGGCTCGAGGGTCTTGCCTCGACGGCATCCCGACGGGCCAGCCGTCGCTGGCACTTGCGCAGAAGGTGCTCAGTCGGGTGCGAGACGCCGGGCTGCCGGCGGACCTGGTTCCGCACGGCGTGACGACGGTCGCGGTGACCGCTGACGGGGATGCCGAAAACGCTTTGCGTGCAGAGGTTTTGCAGTTCATGGAAATGGTACGGACAGCCGAGAAGAACATCGCGGCGGCGCGTCGCGGTTCCGACGTACCGGAGGAGCTCGACGTGGCGGTGCTAGACGCGATCACCGAAGACGAGTGGCGGGCGGGGTGGCCGGCCACCGAGCCGACGGACACCGAGCCCGGTGAGCCGGCGCCCGCGCCGGAGCCTGGTGAGCCCGCGCCCGACCGCATTCCCGAGCCGGGCCCGGCCGACGTACCCGAACCCGGGCCCGTCGAAGTCCCGGAGCCTTCGCCGGTGGAGACGCCGGAGCAGTCACCCACCCAATCGACTGTGCAGTGAGGGTGCGACCTACTCGCACTTCTGCGCCCTAGGCGCACACTCAAAAGTTCAGCTCAGGCGAACAGGGTCGAACCCCAGAAGCCCGACGAGTCGTGCTCCCGAACACCGGGCGGGCAGGCGAACACCGCGCTGCTGGTGTGAGTGATGTATTCGTTGAGCAGGTCCTTGCGCGACAGCACGGTCTGCATCGGCACGAAGTGCGTCAGCGGATTGCGCACGAACGCGATGAAGAACAGGCCGAAGTCCAGGTGGCCGAATCCGTCGGCGCCGTCGGTGAAGTTGTAGCCGCGGCGCAGAATTTCGATTCCGCCGAGCTGCTCCGCCGAGGCCAGCCGCACGTGGGCGTCGCGGTCGATCAGCGGTTCGCCCTTACTGGTCGTGCTGGTCAGATCCAGCTCGTCGAACTCGTCGCCATAGCCGATCGGCGCACCGCTGCCCTTGTGCCTGCCGATCACCCGCTCCTGCTCCAAAAGCGTTGTGCGGTCCCAGTTTTCGATCCGCATCCGGATGCGCCGGGTAATCAGGTAGCTGCCCCCGGTCATCCAGTCCGGCCCGTCCCCCGGCGGTACCCAGACGTGCTGGTTCAGCTTCTCGGTGTCCTCGGCCTTGAGATTGCGCGTTCCGTCCTTGAAGCCGAACAGGTTTCGCGGCGTCGTCTGGTCGCGAGAGGTGGACGACGTGCGTCCGAAGCCCAGCTGCGTCCAGCGCACCGCGGCCGTGCCGAACGCGACGCGGGCCAGATTGCGGATCGCGTGCACCGCCACTTGTGGGTCGTTCGCGCACGCTTGCACGCAGATGTCGCCGCCGCATCGCGCCGGGTCCAGCGTCTCGTTGGGAAATTTCGGCAAGTCCGCCAGTGCGGCCGGCTTGCGATGAGCGATGCCGAAGCGGTCCTTGCCGTCTTTGAGGAAGAACGACGGCCCGAACCCGATCGTCAGCGTCAACGCGGAGGCCGGAAGTCCAAGCGCCTCACCGGTATCCGACGGCGGCGCATGGGGGTTGAGTCCTACCGCGCCGCGTGGGACGGTTTCGTCGCCCGCGGTCATCCGCTCCGCCATCTTCGTCCACTGCCGCAGCAGCGCCACGACGTCGTCGCGCGAATCGGTGGTGACGTCGAACGCGCAGAAGTGCAGCCGGTCCTGCTGCGGGGTGACGATGCCGGCCTGGTGCTCGCCGCGGAACGGAATCGGCCGGTGGATGTCCACCGCTTCAGCGGCGGCCGTCGCGCGCCCGGCCAGCGCACCCGCTCCTGCGGCGCCCACCACCGCCGCGGTCACCCCGGCCGCGCCGAACAGCGTGCGCCGAGAGATGCCGCGCCGCTCGCCGGTGGCGACGGCGTCGGGCTCGACCGGATCGTTACTGCGGGGCGATGACACCTTGAACCTGGCTGACTTCCTTGGACAGTGCGTCGATGGCGCGTGAAAGTTCTTGGCGTGCAGGCTCGGTCACGGTCTCATACGAGACGAATGCGTCGCCTTTGCGATACTTGTCCAGCAGTGCGAACACGTCGGTGAACCGCTGGTCCACCCGCTTGCCTAGCTGTGCATCGCGCTGGTCGAGGATCGGGCGCACCGACGCGACCGCGGCCTGGGAGCCCTCCACATTGGCGTGGAAGTCCCATAGGTCGGTATGGCTGAAAATGTCTTCTTCGCCGGTGATCTTGCTGATCGCGATCTCGTCGAGCAGTCCCTGCGCGCCGCCGGCGATCTGGGTGGAGTCGATTCTGTAGTCGGGCGACGCCACCTGCTGGTGAAGTTCGCGGACGTCGTTCATCAGCTGGTCGGCGATCGCGTTCGTATCGGGCTGGGGGCCGGTCACCCACAGATCCTTTTCCAGCCGGTGGAAACCGGTCCACTTCTGGCCCGGCTCGAGGTCGGCCTCGCGCCGGTCGATGCGCGGGTCCAAGTCATTGGGGAACGACTCGGCGACCGGCTCGATCCGCTCGTAATACGTTCGGGCCGTGGGGTATTGGGCCTTGGCCGCAGCGACGTCGCCCTTTTTGACCGCATTGACGAACAACTCCGTGGCGGCGAGAAGCGCGTCGGTCTGCGACAGCACGTAGCGCTTGTAGTTGTCCGAGGCTTCCTCAAACTTGCCCTCGGCGCTGGTGTTCACCGCTTCGCCGGTGACGGTGAAGTCTCCCCGGATGCCGTCGCCCACCATGCCTGGTTTGCAGGCGGTTTGGTACTTGCCGGGTTCGTCGAGGTTCACGACGAGCTTGCGCTGCAAGCCGGGGGAGATGTTCTCGACCTCGCCCATCACCCGCTGGCCCTCGCCGTAGACATAGAACTCGGTGACCTTGTTGCCGTTGTTGGTGATGACGAAGGTGGTTGCGCCCGTTGTGGTTTCGGTCTTCGACAGCTGACAGCTGGTGTCGGTTGCGGTGACCGTGACCTCCGTTGCGGCTCCCGCCGCCGAGGAGTTGTTCTTGGCGGAATCCTTGGCGGCACAGCTTGCCAGCGAGGCGCCGGCCAACACGGCAGCGATCGCCGCCAAGCCTCTGCTCGCGGAAGAACGACGGCTCACGTAGTGGACCTTTCCGGGGTGGGTTGGGGCGCCGGCTGCGCGGCGCTCTCGGCGGGACGTGCGGGCTTGTGGGTGGGACGAAGGAACAGCGCCAGCACCACGACCAGGTAGGTGAGGTAGACGACCAACTGCAGCACCGACGGCATCGGGCTGATGTTGAAGATGCCTTGGATCAGTTCGCCGTACCAGGCGGACCAATTGATCCAGTGGCTGATGTCGAAAGCGGTGGCGCCCAGGCCGGGAAGCCAGCCGACCGTCTGCAGCGCGTGCACGCCGTAGCCGAGGATGCCCGCGGCGACAAGGATGAGGAATACCCCGGTGTAGGTGAAGAACTTGCCCAGGTTGATCCGTACCGCACCCAGGTACATGCCCCAGGCGATCGCGGCGGCCACCAGCACCCCGAGCAGCAATCCAACCAGCGGCCAAGCGGTTTCGGCTTCGGCGTAGCCGACCATGAACAGCGCGGTCTCGAAGCCCTCCCGGCCGACGGCCAGGAATGCCAGCGCGAACACCGCCAGCGCACCGGTTTCCAGCGCCTTGGCCATGCCGGCGCGCAACTCACCGGAGATACCGGCCGCGGCCTTCTTCATCCACAGCACCATGGTGGTGACGATCGCGACCGCGACCAGGGACGCAATCCCGGCGATCGCCTCAGCGCCGAGGTCGGTGACGGTGTAAGCGCTGTACTGGATGATCAGGAACACGCCGACGGTCATCGCAACCGCTGCGCCCACACCGAGCCACACCCACTTGAGTGCGTCGCGCCGCTGTGCCTTGACCAGAAACGCCACGAGCACCATCACGACGATCCCGGTTTCCAGGCCCTCGCGCAGCCCGATCAGTCCGCTGCCAACCAGCTGAGAAGAAAGCGTCGGGGCGGCCGCGGTCACGCTCACAGAGAGATCTGGGCCTGCAGTCATGCGCTTCCTTACGTCACTTTGGCACGCCGAGTTAGGTTCCGCTCACCTTACCAATTCACAGAATTTCACGGTATACGTCGTCAACCGCATGGAGGAGAGCCGAGGGTCGCCGTTCTCATGGGACCATGAGGTGAACCGAAGCACGTTGAGGAGATGTGTTGCCGCCGCAGGGCTGGGGGTTGGACCCTCGTGCGAGTGATGCCGGAAAGGGCCGGGCTTTGACCGGGGGGCGCTGGCTGCAGGTTGTCGTCGTATTGGCGGCGACGGCCGTGCTGATGGCCTCGAGCTGCTCGTGGCATCTGGGGACGCCGATACCCGAGGGTGTGCCGCCCCCGGCGGGCGACCCGGTCCCCGAAATCGACACCCATGCCGCGGGGCGTCCGGCTGATCAGCTGCACGCCTGGGCCGCCGCCCGCGCGCCCGCGCTGCACATGCCGGTGAACGCGCTGGAGGCGTACGCCTACGCCGCCCGGGTCGCCGAGGTGGAAAACCCCGACTGCCACATCTCGTGGACCACGCTGGCCGGCATCGGGATGGTCGAAAGCCACAACGGCACCTACCGCGGCGCCACGATCGCGCCCAACGGCGACGTCACACCCGCCATTCGCGGCGTGCAGCTCGATGGCAGCAACGGCAACCTCGAGATCATGGACACCGACCACGGTCTGCTCGACGGCGACAACGGCATCGACCGGGCAATGGGGCCGATGCAGTTCATCCCGGAGACGTGGCGGCTCTACGGTGTCGACGCCAACAACGACGGGGTGGTCAGCCCGGACAACTTCGACGATGCCGCGCTGTCGGCGGCCGGCTATCTGTGCTGGCGCGGCCGCGACCTGTCCACCCCCGAAGGCTGGATGAGAGCCCTGCGCGCCTACAACCTGTCCGACCAGTACGCCAGAACCGTGCGCGACTGGGCCACCGCATACGCCGACGGACACCCGCTGTAATAACAGCCCGCTAGGGTGAGTTGTCCTAGCCAGCCGATCCAAGGAGAGACTGTGCCCATCATCGAGCAGGTCGGAGCACGGGAAATTCTCGACTCCCGCGGTAACCCGACCGTCGAGGTCGAACTGGCCCTCACCGACGGGACGTTCGCGCGGGCAGCGGTCCCATCGGGAGCGTCCACCGGCGAGCACGAGGCCGTCGAGTTGCGCGACGGCGCTTCGCGCTACGGCGGCAAGGGCGTCGAGAAGGCAGTCACCGCGGTGCTCGACGAGATCGCGCCAGCGGTCATCGGAATGTCCGCGGACGACCAGCGGCTGGTGGATCAGGCGCTGCTGGACCTCGACGGCACTCCGGACAAGTCGCGGCTGGGCGCGAACGCCATCCTCGGGGTGTCGCTGGCGGTGGCGAAGGCGGCCGCGGAATCGGCCGCGCTGCCGCTGTTCCGCTACCTCGGCGGGCCTAACGCGCACATCTTGCCGGTGCCGATGCTCAACATCCTCAACGGCGGCGCGCACGCCGACACCGGCGTCGACGTCCAAGAGTTCATGATCGCGCCTATCGGTGCGCCCAGCTTCAAGGAGGCGCTGCGCGCCGGCGCGGAGGTGTACCACGCGCTGAAGTCGGTGCTCAAGAAGCAAGGCTTGTCGACGGGTCTCGGCGACGAAGGCGGATTTGCCCCCGACGTCGCGGGCACCAAGGCCGCCCTGGATCTGATTCTGTCGGCGATCGAGGCCGCGGGTTACAAACCCGGTTCGGAGGTGGCGCTGGCGCTGGACGTGGCGGCAACCGAATTCTTCGACGCCGCAAGCGGTTATGCGTTCGAGAAGGAGACCCGCGACTCCGCGCAGATGGCGCAGTTCTACGCCGAACTGCTCAACACCTATCCGCTGGTGTCGATCGAAGATCCGCTGGCCGAAGACGACTGGGACGGCTGGGTGGCGCTGACTAAGGAGATCGGCGACCGGGTTCAGCTCGTGGGCGACGATCTGTTCGTCACCAACCCCGAGCGCCTGGAGGAGGGCATCGAAAAGGGCGCCGGCAACGCGCTTTTGGTGAAGGTGAACCAGATCGGCACGCTCACCGAGACGCTGGACGCGGTCGCACTTGCGCACAACAGCGGATACCGCACGATGATGAGCCACCGCAGCGGCGAGACCGAGGACACCACGATCGCCGACCTGTCGGTGGCCGTCGGCAGCGGTCAGATCAAGACCGGTGCGCCGGCGCGCAGCGAGCGCGTCGCCAAGTACAACCAGTTGCTGCGGATCGAGGAGACCCTCGGCGACGCCGCACGCTACGCCGGAGACCTTGCGTTCCCGCGCTTTTCGTTGGAGGCCGACTGAGCAGTGCCCGACTCCAAGCGGTCCGACCCGAAGCGGCGCTCCCCGGGGTCACGTCCCGGCCGGGGCGACAGCGCGCGGGAGCGTCCGCGGTCGACGGCACAGCGCCGGGAGACGCGCGCCGCTGAGTCCCGGGCCACGGAAGAGCCTGCGGCAGAGTCGATTACAGCGTCGATCGCGGCGGCCGCGGCTCGCCAGAGCGAACAACGGCTGGGTTTCACCGCGCGCCGTGCGGCGATCCTGGCCGCAGTGATCTGTGTGCTCACGCTGACGATCGCCGGGCCGGTGCGAACGTACTTCGCGCAGCGCACCGAGATGAAGCAGCTGGCCGCCAGTGAGGCCACGCTGCGCGCGCAGATCGCCGAACTGGAGCAGCAGAAGGCCAAACTGGCCGATCCGGTGTTCATCGCTGCGCAGGCGCGTGAGCGGCTCGGCTTCGTCATGCCCGGTGACATCCCTTATCAGGTGCAGCTGCCGCCCGGGGCGGTGACGCCGTCGGATCAGCCGGGCGCGTCGGCGGCGAAGCCGTCGTCGAATGGCCCCTGGTACTCCGCACTTTGGCGCACGATCGCCGACACACCGCACAACATTTCGCCCGCCGGCCCTGCCCCGGAACCACCACCGCCGCCGCCCAGTCCGCCTCCGCCGCCCGGTGGTTGACCGCGCCGACCTCGACGCGGTCGCACGCCAACTCGGCCGGGAACCGCGTGGCGTGCTGGCGATCGCGTACCGCTGCCCGAACGGCGAACCGGGGGTGGTCAAGACCGCGCCGCGGCTGCCCGACGGTACGCCGTTTCCCACGTTGTACTACCTGACGCACCCCGCGTTGACCGCGGCCGCCAGCCGGCTGGAATCCTCTGGGGTGATGAAGGAGATGACCGCGCGGCTGGCCGCAGACCGGCAACTGGCGGCGGCGTACCGCCGCGCCCACGAGAGCTATCTGGCCGAACGCGACGCCATCGAACCATTGGGCACCACTTATTCCGGTGGCGGCATGCCGGACCGGGTGAAGTGCCTGCATGTGCTGATCGCGCATTCGCTGGCCAAGGGGCCGGGCGTCAACCCACTGGGAGATGAAGCGCTGGCGATGCTGGCGAACGACCCTGCGATGGAAGGCCTTCTGGTCAAAGAGGATTGGACGTGACGCGGATCGGGGCCGTCGACTGCGGCACCAACTCGATTCGGTTGTTGATCGCCGACGTGGCCGACGGCCAGCTGCACGAAGTGCACCGCGAAATGCGGATCGTGCGGCTGGGTCAAGGTGTCGACGCCACGGGCGAGTTCGCACCCGAGGCGCTTGCGCGCACTCGCGCCGCGCTGACCGACTACACGCGCCTGCTGCAACGGTTCGAGGTGGCGAAGGTTCGGATGGTGGCGACGTCGGCCGCGCGTGACGTGGCCAACCGCGACGAGTTCTTCGCGATGACCGCCGAGGTGCTGGGTGCCGCGGTGCCGGGTGCCGTCGCGGAAGTGATCACCGGCGAAGAGGAGGCGGCGCTGTCGTTTTCCGGTGCGGTGGCCGAATTGGATTGTGCTGAAGCGCCTTTCCTCGTCGTCGACCTCGGGGGCGGCTCGACGGAACTGGTGCTGGGCTCGGCCGAGGTGGAGGCCAGCTTCTCCGCCGACATCGGCTGTGTGCGGCTGACCGAGCGCTGTCTGCACTCCGACCCACCGACCGCCAATGAGGTGGCCGCAGCGCGTGAGGTGGTTGGCGAACGGCTGGGGGAGGCGTTGCAGGTGGTGCCCGTCGAGCGGGCCCGTTCATGGGTGGGTGTGGCCGGCACGATGACGACGCTGTCGGCGTTGGCGCAGAAGATGCCGACGTACGACTCGGCGGCAATTCACCTGTCGCGCGTGGGTTTTCCCGAGTTGCTCGAGGTGTGCGAGCGTCTCATCGGCATGACGCGCGCGCAGCGGGCGGCGCTGGGTCCGATGCACGAGGGCCGTGTCGACGTGATCGGCGGCGGGGCGATCGTGGTGGAAGAAATGGCCGACGTGCTAAAGCAGCGTGCGGGCATCGACCAGTTGATCGTCAGCGAGCACGACATCCTCGACGGCATCGCGCTCTCGATCGGTCAGTTGCCGCGCTAGACGCCGAAACTGCATTCCACGCGGCCCTTTCTCGCACTTTGCCGCAGTGGCTACCGTCTGGGCGCCTGCCGCTCACGACATGCGGTAAACGGGTTCGGCAGGAAGGTCCGTCGCGTGGCCTGTCGTCGAAGTGGGTGCGGACTGGTCGATGCCTCTGCGGACTTCGCCTGCCACATGTTCCACTCGGGCATGGTCGCGTCGGGTCGAGGAGCGCAGCTGCCACGGCACGCTGGTGACCATCACCGACGGCTCGAAAAGCAGCCGGCCCTTGAGCCGAAGCGAGCTCTGGTTGTGCAGCAGGTTCTCCCACCAGCGGCCCACGACGTACTCGGGGATGTAGACGTTGACGATGTCGCGCGGTCCACTCCTGAGTTGCTTCTTGATGTAGTCGACGACGGGGCGGGTGATCTCCCGGTATGGCGATTCGATGACCTTGAGCGGGACGTCGACGTCGAGTGCCTCCCATTCCTGCATCAGCGCTCGCGTCTCCGCGTCGTCGACGTTCACAGTCAGAGCCGTCAGCGTGTCCGGCCGTGTCGCCTTGGCGAACATCAGCGCTCGCTGAGTTGCCTTGTGCCATCCGGAGACGAGCACGATCGCATGGGTTCTGCTGGGCAACTTCGGCTCGTCTTCGCCCTCGTGCACGGTGCGCAGCTCCTCGCGCACGGCCGCGTAATGCCGGTGAATGGCCTGCATCATCACGCAGAGCACGGGAATCGCGATCACCACCAGATACGCGCCGTGCGAGAACTTGGTGATCATGACGACGATGAGCACCACCCCGGTGAAGCACGCGCCGAAGGCGTTGATCGCGCGGGCACGGTGGATGCGGTACCGCTGCCGACGTGATTCGGCGTTGCGCAACATCGCATTCCAGTGCGACACCATGCCCGTCTGGCAGAGCGTGAACGAGGTGAAGACGCCCAGGATGTAGAGCTGGATCAGCCGGGTCGTCGAGCCGTCGAACGCATAGATCAGGCCCCCTGCGATGACGGCCAGCAGGATGATGCCGTTCGAGTAGGCCAGCCGATCGCCGCGGGTGTGCAGTTGCCGGGGCAGGTACCGCTCCTGGGCCAGGATCGAGCTGAGCAACGGAAAGCCGTTGTATGCGGTGTTGGCGGCCAGGATCAGGATCAGCGCGGTGGCCGCCTGGATGTAGAAGAACATCATGCTGTTGTTGCCGAACACCGCGGCGGCGATTTGGGCGATCACGGTGCGCTGCGCGTCGTTGTGGCAGTCGCCCGGGAAGCCGATCAAGTCGCACGCGTCCTCCACGACCCGGGTGTGCGAGACCAGTGCAAGGGCGGTGACGCCGGCGAACATCGAGATCGCCAGCCCGCCCATCAGCGACATCGTCTGAGCGGCGTTGCGGGCCTTGGGTTTCTGGAACGCGGGCACGCCGTTGGAGATGGCCTCCACTCCGGTCAAGGCGGTGCATCCCGACGAGAAGGCGCGCAGCGCCAGCAGGGCGATCGCCAGGGTGTTCAGGCCGGACTGCTGGGCATGGATGCCGTAGTGGGCGCTCTCGGCCTGGGGCGCGTCGCCGAGTAGCGCACGCACCAAGCCGATGACGATCATCGCCATCACGCCGACAATGAAGGCGTAGGTCGGCACAGCGAACGCTCGGCCGGACTCGCGCACTCCGCGCAGGTTCATCGCGGTGAGCAACACGATGAAGGCGATGTTGATCGCCACGCGATACGGATTCAGTTCCGGCACAGCTGAAATGATGTTGTCGACACCCGCCGCAACGGAGACAGCAACCGTCATCACGTAGTCGACCAGAAGCGCCGCAGCCACCACCAGTCCGGCGCGTGCGCCGAGATTCGTCGACACCACCTCGTAGGAGCCGCCCCCGCTGGGGTAGGCCTGTACCACTTGCCGGTAGGACAGCACCACCACGCCGAGAAGCAGCACGACGGCGGCAGCGATCCACGGCGTGAGGTAGAGGTACGCGAGTCCGCCCAGGGTGAGGATCAGCAGAATCTCCTGGGTCGCATACGCGACGGACGACAGTGGGTCGCTGGCGAAGATGGGCAGCGCAATCCGTTTCGGCAGCAGGGTGTGGCCTATCCGGTCGCTGCGGTACGGCCGTCCGACGACCAGGCGCTTGAGCAATGACGTCGGTGACGACACAAGATCGGAGCCTAATGTCGTTGCGCCACCGCGACTCGTCCGGAAGCCGTATAGATTCCGTAAAAGTGCACGAGTTCGGCGTGCCCGGTCACTCCCGGAAGCGGTAACCCATCCCGGCCTCGGTCAGCAGATGGACGGGGTGCGACGGGTCGTCTTCGAGCTTGCGTCGCAGTTGCGCCAGATAGACACGCAGGTAATGGGTTTCCTTCGCGTAGGCCGGGCCCCAGACCTCTTTGAGCAGCTCCTCGCGGCCCACCAGCCTCCCGCGGTTGCGCACCAGCGTTTCCAACATCCCCCACTCGGTCGGGGTCAGGTGCACCTCTGCGTTGTTCTTGGTGACCTTCTTCGCTGCCAGGTCGACGGTGAACGACGGTGTCTCGACGACGGGCTGGTCGGTGTCTGACGCGGCCGCGCCCCGGCGTACCGCGGCCCGCAGCCGGGCCAGGAACTCGTCCATGCCAAAGGGTTTGGTGACGTAGTCGTCGGCTCCCGCATCGAGAGCTTCCACCTTGTCCGAAGAGTCGGTGCGCGCCGACAGCACGATTACCGGTGCCGTGAGCCAGCCGCGCAGTCTCCGGAGCACCTCGACGCCCGACATGTCGGGCAACCCTAGGTCCAGCACAATGACGTCGGGCCGATGTTCGGTCGCCGAGCGCAGCGCCTGGGCGCCGGTGGCCGCGGTCGCCACCTCGTAACCGCGCACCGACAAGTCGATCCGTAACGCACGCAGGATCTGCGGTTCGTCGTCGACGATCAGCACCCGGGTCTTGTGCTGAGTCATGGCGAACCGGCCAATACCGGTGCTCCCAAATCGATTTCGATGGTCAAGCCGCCGCCGGGAGTATCGCTGGCCGAAATGGTGCCGCCCATCGCCTCGACGAAGCCGCGAGCCACCGACAGGCCGAGGCCGACGCCGATGCTGGTGTCGTGGTCACCGAGCCGCTGAAACGGCGCGAACAACTGCTCCCCGCTGCCGGGAGGGATCCCGGGTCCCTCGTCGACCACGGCGATCAGCACGCGGTCGCCGACGCGGCCGGCGGTGACTCGCACCGGGCTGTCGGGCGCATACCGTAGCGCGTTGTCGATGAGGTTCGCCAATACCCGTTCGAGCAATCCGCTGTCGGCCATCACGACTGCGCCATCGACGTCGACCTTGACGCAGTCGAGGCCACGCCGCCGAAACCCGGTGACTCCCTTGCTGATTGCCAGCAGGGCCTGCTGCACGGTTTCCTCCAGATACACGGGTCGCAGCTCGGGGCGCACCGCGCCGGCGGCGAGGCGCGACGAGTCCAGCAGATTGCCGACGAGCGCGGTGAGCTGGTCGACGGACTCCTCGATGGTGGCGAGCAACTCGGCGGTGTCTTCGGCGGAGAAGTCGACGTCACTGCTGCGCAGGCTCGAGACCGCGGCTTTGGCGGCGGCCAGCGGGGTGCGCAGGTCATGGCTGACTGCCGACAGCAGCGAGCGGCGGAGCGCGTCGGCCTGCGCGATCGCTTGGGCTTTGCCGGCTTCTTCGGCGAGTTCCCGTTGGCGGACGAGTCCCGCCGCTTGTTTCGCGACGGCGGTGAGCACGCGACGGTCGCGGGCTGCCAGCTTTCGGCCCGCCAGGAGTAGCCAGAATGCGTCGTCGCCGGCTTGGACTGCGGTGTCGGCAGTTTCGACGGCGACGCATGGATTCTCGCCCACGCATCCGACGATGCCCGTGCCTTCTCGCAGCAAGCTGACGGCGCGCTGTGAATAGGATTCGCGCACGCGCTCCAGCAGCGTATCGAGGTTCGCGCCGTGCAACACCGACCCGGCGAACAGTGTGAGGAGTTCTGCTTCGTGCGATGCGTGGCGGGCTTCGCGGGTGCGGTTGGCGGCATTGTCAACCAGCGCCGCGACAGCGACGGCGACGGCGAGCAGCACAACGATGGTGACGGCGGCGTCGGGCTCGGCGATGGCGAAGGTGTGCCGTGGCTCGGTGAGGAAGTAGTTCAACAGCATTCCCGAGAGCACGGCCGAAAGTACAGCGGGGGCAACGCCGCCCAGTAAGGCGACGATGAGCACACCGATGACGAACAGGGCACTCTCACCGCCGATGCCCATGACGCGGTCAAGCCATGCGACCGTCACCGCGCAGATCAGCGACGGCACCATGATCGCCGCGAGCCAGGAAATCAGGCGGTGGCGGCGAGGCGATAGCTCTGGGCGGCGGGACGTCTCGTTGGCTTCCGGATGAGTGACCATGTGCACGTCGATGGGGCCCGACTGCTGGACCACGGTTGCGCCGATGCCCTCGTCGAAGATGCGCGCCCATCGCGAACGCCGGGAGGTGCCGAGCACCAATTGGGTGGCGTGCACCTGGCGAGCGAAATCCAATAGCGCCGTGGGCACATCGTCGCCGACAACGGTATGCGTGGTGGCGCCGAGGCTGGCAGCGAGCTCGCGTATCTTGGCGATCCGCGGTGCGGAGTCGGCTGAAAGGCCTTCTCCGCGAAGCACATGCACCACCATGAGGTCAGCGCTGGACTTGGAGGCGATGCGAGAAGCTCTGCGCACCAATGTCTCTGACTCCGGCCCGGTGGTGACGGCGGCGACGACGCGTTCGCGCGCCTCCCAGGTGTCGGTGATCTGGTTCTCTTCGCGGTACTTCTCGAGGGCCGCATCGACTTGGTCGGCGAGCCACAGCAAGGCAAGCTCGCGAAGGGCGGTCAGGTTCCCGGGGCGGAAGTAGTTGGACAAGGCGGCGTCGACGCGGTCAGGGGAGTAGATGTTGCCGTGGGCGAGCCTGCGCCGCAACGCTTCTGGCGTGATGTCGACGAGCTCGATCTGGTCGGCGGCACGAACGACCTCGTCGGGAATCGTCTCCTTCTGCGCGATCCCGGTGATCCGCTCGACGACGTCTTTCATGCTTTCCATGTGCTCGATGTCTACGGTGGAGATCACGGTGATTCCGGCATCGAGGAGCTCTTCGACGTCCTGCCAGCGTTTGAGGTTCTTGCTGCCGGGCGCATTGGCGTGGGCGAGGTCGTCGACGAGCACGACGTGCGGCCGACGTTGCAGCACGGCTTTGACGTCGAGTTCCGGTACACGCCTGCCGCGGTACTCGACGAACTTGGGCGGCACCATCTCGATGCCCTCGAGCAGTTGCGCGGTCTTCTTGCGGCCGTGCGTCTCGACTGCCGCCGCGACGACGTCGGTGCCGCGCTCCAGACGGCGGTGGGCCTCGCAGAGCATGGCGTAGGTCTTGCCGACACCGGGAGCGGCGCCGAGGTAGATGCGCAACTCCCCGCGTTTGGCCGACGCGGAGCTCACGTGATCATCATCCCCCTGCGGCAGCGGTTCGCTCGCGATGACGGTGATCAATCCCGCGCGGTACCGTGCTGAGCGGGTTGCGACGCCCCCATAGCCCAATTGGCAGAGGCAGCGGACTTAAAATCCGCCCAGTCTGGGTTCGAGTCCCAGTGGGGGCACGGTATATGACCTGGTCAGGGGCGGTATTCGGTAGTTAGGACGGCTAGATACAGCTTCGAGGACGCGAAAAGGACGCGGCCGAGCAAGAGCAGACCCCTGCACGAGTTAGCTAGAACCGACGCCTCGGCTGATCCGTCCAGCGGCGTTACAAGCCGCTGTGGCGACGCTCAATCTCCCGGCGTACGGCCCGATACCTACAAATCGCTGCACGGGCCGTGCAGGCCGATGCCAGGCGGCGTGGGTTAGTCGTTTCGCGGAGGTACGCCCCGCCCGTCCAGACCCATCGGGTAGCGCTCACCGGGTTCGACGGGTTCGACGGGTTCGCGGATCGGCACGACACGCCCCGCCTTGGTGACGCGGACGTTGCCCATCGGCACGTCGGGGTGGGCTCGCTCGAACGACCGCGCGATCACGTCACCGCATGGGCCGCATACGTTCAGCATGTAGATGTGCGTTCCGTACGGAATGGCGACCAGCCGGGTCTCCATGCCTGCCATGCCGTTATCGCAGCCGTGCGAAGGGAAGGTCGCAGAGTCCGCCCGACCCAAACAGCCGGTGCCGTGTCTCGGCGTATAGGAAGAACACCGTTGGCGTGTAGTCGCCGCGCAAGACGTGAACTGTCTCAGGGCTGGCAACGATGGTAGCCATGGGAACTGACTGATGGTGCGGGTTGTCGGGGTCAAACGCCGGCCAGCCGTCCGCCAGGTTATACTTGTTCTTGTCGTCGTTGAAGGTGAGTAGCCTTCGGCGATGGCCTTCGCGCTGGCGCGCGCGAAGTTGGTCGAGCCGTTCGCGGAGTTCTGGGGTCAGCTCCCATGTGATCCATGCGTTCGCTCGGTTGTACTCGTCGCAGGCACGCCGAACCTCCATAGCCGACAAGACGTGCTGTTCAGCCTCTGCGCGGATCGCGGCGAGGGCGGTCTGCGCGTCGGCGCCCAAGCTAGCGGCGTAGTCGGCCAGCCAGGGCGGTCCGCTGACTACATCGGTCGTAACCGTCAGTAGTTCGTAGCCGCGCTGATCGCAAAAGCGTTGGAGCTCATCGCGTTGTGCCCCTAAGCCGTGGCCGTTGTTGCCTTGGTCCTTGGTGCTAACGCGGCAGTAGCCGATCACCCGCAGCGGTCCCGTGGTCGTCGTATTCACGTCCGCCTATGCACTCAAGGTGGAGTTCATGGCCTACACCGGCTTACGGGCATCAGAGGTCATGGGGCTAGAGGTTCAAGACCTCCAAATCACCACCCGCCCCGGCGAACCAGCTCGCGGCATCGTTCACGTCCGGCGAGCCAAGGAACGCAAGGCAGGGCAGTGGGTTACGGGGACGCCGAAGTCCAAGAAGTCGCGCCGGACGGTCCCGCTACCGGCGTGGCTCGCGGAGCGGATGGCCCGGTACCGCCGGGACGTACATCGCCGCTCACACGAGCCCTCAGCGCCGCTGTGGCCGAACCGGAAGAACGGGTGCGGCTACCGGGCGAAGGGGGAGCGGTACGCGGTCCCGTTGGACGCGTCCGAGCCCGTCGCTATCGGCACGTTTTACGACACCAACCTCAAGCCCGCCTTGGAGGCCGTCGGGCTACCGGCGAGCCGCCCAGGAGTACCCGCGACGGCTACCGCCCCGGCGATACCGGCGACTCGTGGCGTGCGGCTCCACGACCTCCGGCACACGTTCGCAGTGCTCCAGCTGTCGGCGGGTGTTCACTTCATGCAGGTATCAAAGTGGTTGGGCCACAGTACCTTCACGCTTACGCTACACGTGTACGGCGACTACATCCCCGAGCAGGACGGCGGACCACTTAACACGCTGCCCGAACCGCCCGCCCCGGGGGAGCCCGCCGACCTACCGAGCAATGTAGTGCCGCTGTTCGGCGTGAAGGCAAACTAACTCAGGCTGCCCGCCGCCTCAGTACGGCGGCAGCGATCATGTCGGCTATCTCCTCCACGGAGTGGCGCGCCGTCTCGAAACCGGCGAGGTCGGACAACATCCCGCTGTATTCCTTGACCTCTTTGAAGTCCACGCCGTGCGCGACGGGGATCAAGGTGTCCTTGCCGAGGAGTACTCCCAGCTCCCGCTCCGTCCAGAAGCGGCCCGCGATATAGGCGGGGGTTAGTAGCGCAATACCGCAGTGCGCCTTCGTGAGACCCCAGTCCATCTGGCGCGCCTGGCTTTTGCCGGGTTGGATAGCGACCTCATCGAACCAGACCCGAATGCCGAGAGCTTCCAAACGGTCGCGCAATTCGCGCCCGACCTCCGCGCCGTCAAGCCGGGCATAGCTGAGGAAAACATCCCACTCGCGTGGATCCTGCGCGGCGACTACCTCCGCAACTCGTTGTGCCAGCTGCGCCTCCTGCGGGCTGTACTGAGTGGAGTTGAGCCGTCGAGCCAGGTCGGCAATGACGGAGTTCTTCCGGGCATCGACCTGACGGTTGTGTTGGTTCACTTTCGCGATCTGCCGGTTGTGGTCATTGATCGCGCGGACGTTGTCGCGGTGATCCTTCTCGGCCCGCCGCCGAACTTCGTCGTTGTGGCGTTTTGCCTTCCGGTTGTACTCCTCGATCCGCCGCTGTTGCTCGCGCGCAGCCCTGCGCGCCTGTTCATTGACCTTGCGGACCCACCGCTGATACTCGCTGTTGGACATTCTCTTGTCTCTCTCATGTTGTTTGGCCGTAGCCCTGACAGAGGTCCACCACAGATCACCGGATAGCCGGGTCGTGACTCCGTTCCATCCCGTAGCATCGGCTCGTCCTAGCAGACACCCGAAGCCCTGTTGGAGGTCCCGCCTCGGCAGGGCTTTGGCGTTTCCTGGCGCAGACATAACGTCCACGGCTGAAACACTACATATAGGGGGTGGCAACCGGAAGGGATACCAGATGTTCTGAAGAACATTCTTGTAATTCCCTTGCCGGACTCTTAGCTTCGGCTAGAGGCAGCGCGGCGAGACCCGCTTAGAACAGCGTTTCGTTCTCGTCCGCGACCGTGAGTTTGTCGGCAGCAATGTACGGCAGGTACGTCGGCGGCATCTGCGGCCGTTTCCCGTCCAGCAACTCGGCGATGGTGATGTGCTGGAGGCGCGGGAAGACCTGACCGTTTGCCGGGTGCGCGTAGATGCCGCCCTTGTCGATCTCTTCTTGCACGCCCTTCGTGGCGGGCTCCAGGGTGATCAAAATCCCCATCGCGCCCTTCTGCGTGTCGAGCGTCCCCTTGAGATCACGAACCATACTGGGCGTCAACGTTTTCCCGCCCTTGACGGAGACGAGTACCCGACCTAGCTGACCTTTTACCCCGAGCGGGAAGCGTGCCACGCCGTCGATGCCCTTGTCGCCCACCTGCTTCTGGTTCGGCTCGGCGTTGATAAGCGACACGGCCCAGCGCTCGAAGTCGAACGGCGAATGGGAGAAGAGTGCTCTAGCGGCCGCAACGTCTTTCGGTATTCCGACGATGTCGAAGGTTCCCATGATTGAGTTGCCGTAGGTATGGCGCAGCCGCTTCGAGATCAAGTCCACTGCAATGTAGGTGATGTCTATCCCGATCCACTGCCGGTTAAGTCGCTGGGCCGCATCGACTGTCGTGCCACAGCCGCAGAAGGGATCCAACACAACGTCGCCCTCGTCGCTCGAAATCGCAAGTATGCGCTCAAGCAGCGCGAGAGGCTTTTGGGTGGGGTAACCGAGCCGTTCCTTAGCTTGCGAGTTGATCGGGTCAATATCCATCCACACGTCTTGCAGCGAGACGCCGGCAGCTTCATCGAGATACCGCTTAAAGCGCGGTACCGCACCGGGTTTCGGTTGAACAACAAGCCCTTGCTCGATGTACTCTTGCATCCTCGCTTTCGAGTACCGCCAATAGCGCGTGACGCCCATAACTTCGTACTGTGGGTTGCCCTTGGCCGCGCCGCCCGGTCCAGTCATATCCCATAGGCCGTACCTGCGGCCGGTGCCTTCTTCGATGTATGGGTACTTGCTGATGATGTACTCGTCTTTGTAATCGGTCGTTAAGTGGTTGAACTTGTACTTCGATGTCTTCGCGTACAGAAAAATCACGTCGTGGAGTCGGCCCAGGTGGCGGCTTCCCTGCTTGCGATCACTGTGGGCCGTGCTCCGTTTCCAGATGATCTCGTTAATGAACATTTCTGGACCGAAGATCGCATCCAATATGACCTTCAGGTAGTGGCTCATCGTCGGGTCGCAGTGGAGGTAAAGCGAACCGGTGGGTTTAAGAACACGGTGCAGCTCTTGAAGTCGTGGCGCCATGTTGACGAGATACGCCATGGCATCGTTCTCGCCGAGCAGTAGACGGTAGGCCGTTAGCGCGTTCGCGACCGCCATAGGCGCGTGGGTGACGAACTCGTTGTACTGCTGCTCCGTCGTATGGGTCCAGTGCCACGTATCTTCAAACGCTTCAATCTGAGCCTTGTTTTCATCCTCCGCTTTGCCGTTTTTGCTGAATATGACGGAGTAGTTGCGGTTGGAGTTGAATGGCGGATCAAGGTACACGAGATCGACAGACTCATCCTTGATGTACTCACGAAGGACGGCCAGGTTGTCGCCGTAGTAGAGCCGGTTTTTCTCCACGCTCGCACCCTATGTCGGGCTACCGACGCCGCGCTGCTACGCCACGCCCGCCGTCCCAGTCCGTCTAGGCGCGAAGTTAGCTGCGCGAGGACGCGACAAGGACGCGACCGAGGGCGGATTTGGACGAAACCGGGCACGAACTCGGACCGTACCGCCAACGCCCAAAGCGCCTTTGAACAGCGGTTTTGCGGCGTTTCGCGAAGCGTTTACCGAGGTCCCGAGGAGCCGCCTACCGTTCTTAACATCCGCACAGTGTGGGTTCGAGTCCCACTGGGGGCACCAAGCGAGTCTGCAGGTGAGGCAGTTCTAAGCGGCGATGACGGGCGTGGAAGCAAGTGCCCCGCGGGACGCCGAGTCCACACGGCGTCCACACCCAGCGTCATGCGCCACGTGGTCCAGCAGCCAACCCCCGGCTATCGCGCTGACTCGAAGGCCAGCACATCACGCTGAGGCCTCATGGTGTGGACGTTACGGTGCTAGATGTATGAGCTATCTAGCAAACGTCGCCTGTTGAACAGCAGATATACCGAACATCGTTGACGTTCGAGGGTTTTGGTCATACATTTCTGGGAGACATGTCCGTACCCGAGCCTGTCGGGCCCCAACGGAAGTTGAGACGTCGATGAACGCGCACAGCGCCGCCCCCAGCGTCTTCGACGCTGGCCTCCCCACGATCAACTACAGCCTCACCGCCACACCGAGAGATCTGCTCGATGATCTGCGAAGTGCGCAATCGCGCGCACCCATTGCCATTGGCCCCCTCGGCCCCGAAATTCTGTCCTACCAGTTGGCCCGAGATATCCTGCGCGACAATAGGTTTCGACTCCCGCCGGGTATCACTCTGGCGGCGCAGGGCATCACGTCAGGCCCGTTGTACGACAAGATGGCGAACAGCCTCCTGGGCCTTGACGGCGCACCGCATGTCCGGTTACGCAAATTGGTTTCCAAGGCGTTCACCCCGCGCGCGACGTCCCGCCTGACCGACACGATCCACGAGGTGGTGAATGGGCTGATCGATCGGGTGATCGACGCCGGCCGCTGCGACGTCGTCACCGACATCGCGCGTCGCTACCCGACTCCGATCATGTGCGCGCTGATCGGCGCGCCCCGCGAGGATTGGCAGCTATTCGCAGACTGGACAGAAGAGATCTTCAAAGCACTCAACTTCCAGCCGGACGCCACCTTCGATGAAGCTGCGATCATGCGCGCATGGAGCGAACTCGACGCCTACGTCGACGACATGGTCGCCGCACGCCGAACCAACCTCACCGATGATCTGCTCTCCGGACTCATCCGCGCCGAAAGCGACGGCGATCGGCTGAATCTCGATGAACTCCGCATGCTGGTGGCCGGCTTCTTGATGGCGGGAACGGACACCACGCGAAACCAACTGGCGGCGTCGGTGCAGGTGCTCTGCGAGCATCCAGACCAGTGGGCGAAGCTGCGCGACCATCCAGAACTCGCGATGCAGGCGGTCGAGGAGAGCATGCGCCACTCGCCGGCAGCTTGTATCGTGCCGCGGGTCGCCGTTGAGGATGCTGAGTTCGGTGGCTACATGTTCCCGGCAGGTACCTTCGTACTCGCAAACACCTTTGCCGCCAACCGAGATCCGGCGATCTATGACGACGCTGACCGCTTCGACATCGCGCGCAAGGATGTACCCCCAATTCTGACCTTCGGCGGCGGCGCGCACTACTGCCTAGGGGCCAACCTCGCACGCCGGGAATTGGCGGAAGCACTTGTAGTCCTGACACGACGTCTTCCTGCACCTCATCGTGTGGGTCCGGCCCCTTGGAAATCTGTGTTGGGAATGACCGGCCCGACAACACTTCTCATCGAGTTCGACGTCGAAATGCTTGTGACGGCGGATGCGTAGTCGCGGCTGGGCGGGGTCCACACCAGGCTCGGACGAGGAGGCGATCGCCCGCATTCTGGATGCGGTGGACGAAGTGGTCGCCGAACGCGGATCGGCGATGCGCCTTGCCGACGTCGCCCGCAAGCTTGGTGTCACTCGCCAGACGGTGTACCGCTATTTCCCGAATGCTGACGCACTACTGATTGCCAGCTCGATGCGTGCGGTCAACGGTTTCATCGACCAAGTTGTCGACCACGTCAGTGGACTCAACGACCCGGTCACTGCCATCGTCGAAAGTGTGTCGTTCGGAATCGAGAACCTCGCCGGCGATCCACAGCTGGAGAATCTGCTGACGCGGCGCCAGGAGGGTGAAGCCGTCACCTCGCTGACGTCCGACACAGCGATCAGCTTCTGCCTGTCGGTCTTTCACCGCTTCGATGTCGACTGGCGGCTGCACGGTTTCGACACAACCGCGCTGCGTGATCTTGCCGAAATGACCTTGCGCACAGTGCAATCCATGCTGACCGATCCCGGGCAGCCCCCGCGGGAAGGAATCGAACTGCGCCGCTTCCTTGCGCGATGGCTCGGCCCAGCGATCCTCTATCCACGGATAGCGTCGCTATCGATCCACGAACGATCGCATCATCGGACTGGCGCATCCGAGCAGCAATACAGAACCTCGCCGTTGTAACCGTTGTCCGAGGGAGGTCGAGGCTGCGCGTACCCAGCCGGAGATGGAAATCAATCGGTTCGCTTGGTCGCCCGATGCGGCTGGTCCGTTTTTCGCACCCGCCCAGTGTCGGTTCGAGTCCGACTGGAGGCACCACCCGCGCCTGGACACCAATGAACTTTCTCAAAAGCCCGTAGCACCCCGTTAACACCGATGTCGTACCATCCGCCCGGCAGAGTGCCGATGGCGATGGTGGTGCTCCGACGTCCGCGGGCGGGTTGGATCATGAGCAGCTGGGTGGTGCGGTGGTGGCAGCAGAGCGACCACTACGACTGGCTCAGTGGCTATGTCAGTTCGCGCGGCATGGACCGGTTATGGCGAACGATGATGGCGGCGACGATAGCGTCGCTGGCTGTGCTGCCGGCAGCAGCCTGCTACAGCTCCGCGGCGCCCGGTGATCTGTGGCCGGCACGCGCCTGCTCGGTCATCATCGTCGCGACATGCGCAGTGCTGGCGCTGTTGTGGTTGTGGCGCTGGCCCACCTGTCGGCAATCCATCTTCTTCGTCCTGGTCGCCGAGGTTGGTATCGCGGTTTCGTGTCTCGTACAGTCCGAGCCTTGGGCCGGTGTGCTGGGGTGTAGCGCGTTCGCCTTACTGGCCGGCTACATCGCGTTCTTCCACACCGCTCCCTACATGGTTCTCAACTTCGTGATCGCGACGCTCACCGCCCTGCTGCTCCTCGAGCAGGTAGCGCACCGCTCCGGGGCCTTACTGGCCGGGTGTGCTTTGGCGCTGATTCTGATGCTGAACACGGTCATACCTTTTGCGGTGCAGTCGATGGTGCATGCGCTCAGCGTCGACCTGCACCGCTCCAGCCGCGACGGATTGACGGGCCTTTTGACGCGTCGGGCTTTCCACGCCGCGGTGCAAACTCTGCTCGTTCAACACGGCGACTCCGGATTCCTGGCAGTGGCGATGATCGACCTCGACAACTTCAAGCAACTCAACGACAGCCAAGGCCACGCCGCCGGCGACGCAGCGTTGATCGAAGTCGGCAATGCGTTGCGGGCACACTGTCGGGCGACTGCGGTGATCGGGCGCGTCGGTGGTGAAGAATTTCTCATTGCCGACACCCTCACCGCCGGCGAGTTCCTCGAAGCACTCGAACAGCTCCGGCATGCGATCGCGATCAGTCCGCACCCGGTGACGGCAAGCATCGGCTGTGCCAGCGCATCACTGGAGGAGCGGACTGACGGCGGCAACCGACTGTTCGTCGAGGCGTTGATCGCAGCCGCAGACGCCGCCATGTATGACGCTAAACGCGCCGGTGGAAATCGGACACGAATCGCCAGGACCGCCCAGCCCGCAGTTGATTGAGCCAGGCTGCGCTCGTCGCCAGGCGCGCTCAGGCGAGAGCACAGCCTGTCGCCCGTTGGCGCCCTTTGGCTCTCAGCGCATCAACCCGCCAAGAGACCCCAGCAACCGGCCCAACCCGAATGGTCCGGCCGAACGTGCGTCGGCCCACCCATGCCGGTTGAGCCCCGTTGCCGCGGCGTCAGACCGGCCGCCCAGGGAGCCGAACGGATTAGCCGTCGTCGTCGGTGCCCCCGAGTTCACGTTCACCGTCGTCCGCTGCACGCGAGCGGCCACCGGTGTCCCCGGCGACGTGAATCGTTTGGCGATGGTGTTCGGCGCGACCCGATTGCCGTGCGTCATCGTGTCCGCCGCTACGGGAATGTTCGGCGGCGTGGGCACGGACGGGCGCGTGTCTGCGTTTGCCACGCCCATCCCCAGGGCGGCGGCGGGCAGGCCGAGACTCCCGACAACGATTGCTTTAGCGACGAATTTCTTGAACTCCATCGCCATCACCTCCTTGTGCAGCGATTCCTGGGTTTACCCGAGAGCCCGTGACCTGAATCGTCAACCCCGTTGTACGACATTTCTCAGTCCGCTTCTATCAATTTGCGGAGATCCCGAGTGATACGTGATCTTGTTGTCGAAGCCGGACACACTGATGGTCTCGACGCCGTCGACGGAGACGACGTTCTGCGCCCCTGAAACCGTCACTTGCCCGCAGTGGCCTCGAATCACGACGGTGTTCGAAAGTCCGCTGACGCTGACGAGGCTGTCGTTGCACTCGATTGTCTTGGTGACCTGGCTGCCGGCCACGCTCACATTGCCGCCGGGCGGCGGAACGGGCGAAGCCGCGGTCGGCGCGGGGGCGAAGCCGGTCGGCGCCCCCGGCTCACTCGCGCGCGGGGTCGGTGGGCTGGCGGTCGGGCGCCCATCGGACAACACCTGTGCGCCGAAGCCGGCCACACCTGCGGCCAGCGCCACCACTCCGATTACCAGCACTGCCGCCACCATCCACCACGCACCCGCACTCACCGCCCGGGAAGCCGACGGCATCGGACCGTAGGTGACCGGCGGACCTGCCGGCCCAAAACTCGCTGCGCCCGACGAAGCACCCAGTTCAGAAGCGCGCGCCTGCGTCGCTAAGGGGCGCTCCAACTCCCGGATGCGCGCCTCGGGATCACCGTCGGACTCCATTGCGCGATGGTCCCACGGTCCGCGTTGGCCGCGGGCAGGTCGCGACAAATAGCCGACACAAAAAGGGGTGCGCCGTCAGAGGCGAGAAAAGCGGGCGGTGCGGAGGCAACGTTCACCTCCGCACCGCACCCCGACCGGCTACCAGCTAACGCTGGATGCGATTTACGTCGAGCACTTCGAAATCTGAATGGCGCCACCGCCATTTCTGCCGAGCGCATTGCTCTCAGCAGCCGCCAGCGTTCCGCCGAAACCGCCGTACCAACTATTCGCCGAGGTGGCGAGCGCCGCGCAACCGTTCACCGCCCACGCGGCGATGCGGCAGTCGGTGCCGCCGTACTGAATGCAGTAACCCATCGCGACGTCCTCGGCCTGCGCACGGGTAGACGCGTTGTTTCCCCAGCCGAAGGCGCCGGTGGCCGGGGAGTAGGCAATTGCGACGTAGGTGTCGGATTGGGCGCTGGCCGGCGCGACGCTGAGGACTCCCAGCACTGCGGCGGTGGCAGCGCCGCCGGCGGCTAGTGCCGTGAGGCGCTTGATCGACATTGTGGCTCCTTCGGGCGGTTCATTAATTCCGGCTTTCCGGGGTGAAGTGACTGTAATCCAGGGCCCGTGAAATCGCTGTGAGAATCATGAAAATCGTCGACAGTTAACCCCGACCGACTTCAATCGAAGCCGGGATCGGCCGCCGTCAGTAAATGACATCAGGGTCATTTCATTGGCGGCACTTGCCGGAAATTAGTCGACCGAGCAGCGAGCGTGGCGCCTCCCGCGACCACCGGCCGCGCCCGAGGCTTGTTACTGTGTCGGATCGCAGCGGCATGATGACTCGAGCGCCGGGTGGCGCGGTGCCGGGGCGCCAGGAGTTCCAAACACCATGCTGAAGGTCGTCGCGAAGGTCTGCATCGCGCTGTCGCTGCTGCTGTGCGCGGGGGCATACCCGGTCTTCGCTAGCACCGATCCGCCGGAAAGCCTTGAGTTGGCGCAGAACTGGAGCCTGTCGCCGGCGGGCGGACTTCCGCCGGGCCCGGCTGTCTCCCGCACCGATTACCGCGACTCCGCGTGGTACCGAATCCGGCACATGCCGGCGACCGTACTGGAAATTCTGCGCGAGAACGGCGTCTATCCCGACCTCTACGTCGGCAAAAACCTTCGGGACAAAGTTCCGCAAGATTTGTACAAGCAAGATTGGTGGTACCGAACCACTTTCACCGCACCCGCGGGCCGCACAACCTATTTGCTCGATTTCCCGGGAATCAACTATCGCGGCGAAGTGTGGCTGAACGGACATCTCGTCGCCGACAGTAAGCAAATTGTCGGCATGTATGTCGACCACCAGGTGAACGTGACGCCGTGGATTGCGCCAGGACAGCCCAACACGCTCGCGGTGAAGGTCACCCCCGAACGCGCGCTGCAAGACATCGACGGCGTCGAACTGGCCGATAGCTGGAACGACTGGATCAACTGGGACTACCTCGGCTATCAGGGGCCGGGAAAGAATGCGCTGCACGGCAACTCGTTCGTGTCCGACCGCAACGCCGGCATCTTCAAACCCGTCTACCTCAAGGCGACCGGCGTCGTGGGGCTCGGTCCTGCGCTCGTCAACAGTCAACTTCCGTTGCCCCGCACCGACTCTGCGCAGCTGACCATCCGCGCGAATGTGCACAACTACTCGACGCAGCAGACCCGCGGTGTTCTGCGCGCAATCATCACGCGGGCCGGCAAGCCTGCAATCCGTGTGGACAAGACGGTCATGCTTTCCCCCGGCGAAGATCGCGAAGTGACGTTGTCGCCCGACGAATTCGAGCAGCTGCGTGTCGACAAGCCGGACCTGTGGTGGCCCTACACCATGGGCCAACCCAACCTGTATGACCTCAAGGTGGAATTCCGGGTCAACAACCAGCTCAGCGACACCCGCACGCAGCGGTTCGGCGTCCGCACCGTGACGCAAGACCGCGACACCCGGTTCTCCGACAACGGCGGCGACTTCTATCTCAAAGTCAACGGCAAGAACTTCCTGGTGCGCGGCGCCGCCTACACCCCCGACCTTCTGTACCGGTATGACCCCGCCCGCGAGACCGCGGTGCTGCGCTACGCCAAGGACCTGGGCCTCAACATGCTGCGGCTCGAAGGAAAATTCTCCAGCGAGCACCTGGTCGAGAAGGCCGACGAACTCGGCATTCCGCTGATGTTCGGCTGGATGTGCTGCAACCAGTGGGAGAAATGGGAGCAGTGGGACGCCGAAGATCACCGCGTCGCCATGGACAGCCTGCGCTCGCAGATACTGACGCTGCACAACCACGCTTCTGCGTTCGTGTGGGCCAACGGCAGCGACGGCCTGCCACCACCGCCGATCCTCGCCGAATACCGCAAGATCCTGACTGATCTGCACTGGCAGAACGCGGTCGTCGACACGGTGTCGTCGTTGGCCCGCGACCGCAACGGCGTACCCACCTGGGACGGCATCGACATGGCCGGGCCCTACAGCTGGCGCCCGCCGACGTACTGGTTCAGCGGACGCTACGGCGCCACCTGGGGATCGTCGGCCGAGCAGGGCAACAACGAACACATCCCGCCGTTCGCGAGCCTGAAGAAGTTCATCCCGCCCGACAAGCTGTGGCCGATCAACGACACGTGGTACTTCCACGCCGGAGCCCAGCCGAGCAACGCGACGTTGGCCAACATCCAGCGGGCCGTCAACCGGCGCTACGGCCCGTCGACGAGTGCCGAAATGTTTGCCGGCAAAGCGCAATTAGCGCATTACGAAGCGACCCGCGCGCAGTTCGAGACCTTCGCCGCCGACGGCTGGGCCACCCACAAGATGACGATCTACTGGATGCTCAACAGTCATTGGCCGTCGTTCTACGGCAACCTCTTCGACTACTACCTGCGGCCCGGCGGCGCCTACTACGGAGCCAAGAAGGGCCTGCGGCCGCTGTCGGTGGTGTTCGACTCCTACGCGACAGGCGACCACACTTCAGCGAACGTCACGGTCGTCAACCAGACCCAGACCTACCAGAAGAACCTCGATGTGCGGGTTCGCGTCTACGACCTCCAGGGACGCGTCCGCACAGATCGCACAGCGAATGACATCAGCGTGATGTCGGGCGAATCGGTCAGGGCGATGACGCTGCCGCGGGGACCGGCCGACTCGCCGGTCTACTTCGTGCGCTGTGAATTGCGGGACAGCACGGGCAAGCTGATCGCCGAGAACGTCTATTGGCAGTCGCAGCAGCGCGACGACCTCGGTGTGCCGGAGAACGATTCCGCGTTCGACCTGGCCCAGGCCAGCTGGGCGGACATGACGGCGCTGAATTACATGACGCGGGTTCCGCTCGAGGTGTCAGCCCGGCACGTGGGCGCCGAGGGCGGTGACGGCGTCGCGATCCGGCTGCACAACCCGACGACGTCGATCGCGTTCTTCGAGCGGGCGGAGATCTTGCCGACGCGCGACGGCGACGAGATCCTGCCCATCGAATACGACGACAACTACGTGACCGTGTTTCCCGGCGAGACGGTCGAGATTCGCGGTGTCGTGCCGACGCCCGGAACCGCCGGGACCTGGGTCAGGGTCACCGGCTACAACACACCTGCCGTCAGCGTGCCGATCCGGTAGAAGTCGTTGGCGCTGAAGCGGGATTGCGCGCGCTGGTTTGAATGCCTGCCCTTCGGGAACTCAGAACCCGACGGCGGGACCTGCATCGTGTGTGCGGGTAGAACCGGCCCCGCCGGTCACCCAAGAACGTACAGCCAAACGAGGAGGATGCATGGCTGAGAACAGTGGACCGGAAGAAGGCATCAAGGGTGTCGTCGAAGGCGTCAAGGGCAAGGCCAAGGAGGCTGTCGGGACCGTGACCGGTCGCGACGACCTCACCGAAGAGGGACAGGCCCAGCAGGACAAGGCCGACGCTCAGCGTGATGCCGCCCGCAAGGAGGCAGAGGCCGAGTCGGCGCGCGGCGGCGCCAAGGCTGCCGAAGAGCGCCAGAAGGAAAACCAGTAAAAGCCCATCCCACACGGGCCCGGTTCATTGCGAACCGGGCCCGTTCCTATTGGCCGAACGGCGTGCGCAGCACATAGCGGCTGGTGGGCACGGTGTCGATGTTCTCGTTCGCGCCGAACGCCGACGTGCTGGCGATCATCCGGCCCATCCGGTCAGCCAAATCGGCGTCGTCGGCAGCCCCGAAGAAGGCGTGCAGATCACCGACCGCCTCGATCGGGAACAGCTCCTCGACGATCCCGTCGACGGCAGGCGCCTCCGGCGTCAACGCGCGCCACACGACGTTCTGCGTGTAGCCGAACGTCGCCTGCGTCTCGATGGCGACGCTCGTGTGGTGAAGCTGCCAGCGCTGCAGCCACGTTTCGCGGTCGAACTGCGGCGGCCGGCGCAACACCGCGATGTTCGCCAAACCAGTTGTGCGCTGGCCTGATTCGCCACTGGGCGGCGCCAACGGCACGGATTCTGTGACGAGGTACGCAGCCACGCTGGCGCAGTGCTCGGACAGCAGCGCGATCGCGTCGGCCACCTGCGCGCCATACGACTGCTGGACCCACATGCTCACGACGGCAACTACTGGCGGATCCAGCGTCGTGAGCGTCATCAACGAGCCACGCACCGCGTCGTCGCGCACGTTCACGGCAAGTCCGGCAACACCGAGCGCCAGGATTTTCTGGGCCACCGGCCCGCGCAGATGGGAGCACCACGTCTCGTCACGCTCCGCGTCGCGCAAGAGCGCGATCACCTTCTCCACCCGAGTCAACTTAGCCGCTGACGTCGTGTGATTTGCCCCTCATTTACCTTGCCGATACTAAGAATTCGTTACACATCATCGTTGCCCACGCAACGACGACGTGGTTGCCGAACAACGCAGTTTCGCAGGCAGACCCGCCCGAGTCGATAACCGGTGAGCCGCCGACGAGATTCGCTTGACAGTTTCTTAAGCACACTCTGAGAAGGGCACATCGGCCCTCGAGCGCGGGTCGTTCGTTTCTCGTTTACCGCGATTTCAGATGGCTAGACTCAACGAGGATGTGCGCCGCACGGCGCAGTGAGACGAAAAGTCCGGAGCCGGCACCACGATTGCCGGCGGAGGTTTTGATGGTTATGGCCAATTCATTGCTGTTGCATGCTGCCGACATTCGGCCGCTCAGCCGCGCGCGTCTTATCACGGCAATCGCGGTGGGCCGCGGTCCGATCGGCGACCTCGCCGTCGACCGCGACGGCGTCACGATCGTCGCCGCCAACGCGGGCGACAACAGTGTGTCGTTGCTCGACGGCCACGGGCTCCGCGCGCACGCCACTGTGCCGATCGGCGGCGAGCCCCTCGCGGTCGCCGTCACCGGTGGCCGCGCATTCGTCGCGGCGTCCGCGCCCACGTATGACTACGTGTCCGCCATCGACACCCACTCCGCGAGCCGACTCGCCAGCCTGCCGCTGCCGCTGCAGGTGGCCAAGATCGCGGCACGGCCCAACGGTGGCCACCTCGTGGTCGGCGGTGCCGGTGACGACAACGTCGACCTCGCATTCGTCGACGTCGCGTCCGGCTATGTCGACACGGTCGCGATCGCGGATGCGGACAGCACCATCGATGCGCTCCGGATTTCGCCGAACGGCCGGTTCGTGTACGTCGGCACCTCCGACACGTCGCGGTCCCGCCTCAGCGTGGTCGACGCCACGACGTCGCGTGTGGTGGCCACTGTGCCGACGGTGTCGCCCATCCGGGACGCCGTGGTCCGCGGCGACGGGCGAGTGGCGTACGTGCTGGGCTCCGACCCGGAATACGGCGGCCTGGTGGAGGTCATCGACATGACGACCGGCAAGCCGGTGGCCACGGCCTGGCTCGGCGGACATCCCGTGCAGGTGGCGCTCAGCGCCGACGCGGCTCGCGTCTATGTCGTGTACCGAGACGCGGTGGCCGTGGTGTGTGCCAACACCCATGAGGTCGTCGACACCGTCAGTATCGGCGCGCAGCCGTCCTGTGTGGCGACGAGCCCGGACGGCCGACTGTACGTCGCCGACTACACGGGTCGGGTCAGCGTCTTCGACGGGGCGACGCCGGCCCACTTCGACGATGTGCTCGGCGTGGAGACCGTCGCGATGCGCGACGTGCGCGAGCTGCAGCCGGCCGGCGTCTGAGCCGTCGTCAGTAGCGGATCAGGCCGCGCAGGTTCACTCCGCTGAGCATGTCGTCGTAGCCCTGGTTGATGTCTTCGAGCGGGTACTCGCGGGTGACTAGTTCATCGAGCTTGAGCTGGCCGTTGTCGTACAGCGACAGCAGCCGGTAGATGTCGCTGCGCGGGTTCGACGACCCGAACAACGAGCCCCGCACCTGCTTTTCGTAGCTCGTCAGGTCGAACAGCGACATCGTCGCGGTGAACTCCGTCGGATGCCCGATCGCGGTGACCACCACACGACCCCGCTTGCCCACCAAACTGAGCGCCTGCGCCAGGTAGGACCCTTCGGCGACGTCGGTGGTGATGATGCAGACGTCGGCCATCTCCCCCTGGGTGAGACTGTTGACCAGCGGCCAGGCCTCGTCGACCGACGAGGCGACGTGGTTGGCGCCGAACTCCCGCGACCGCTCGCGCTTGTACTCCACGGGATCCAGCGCGACGATGTGCTGCGCCCCGGCGATGCGTGCGCCCTGCACCGCGTTGATGCCGACCCCGCCGACACCCATCACGACGACGGTGTCGCCCGCGCGGACTTCACCGGTGCGCACCGCGCTGCCCCACCCGGTGGTCACGCCGCAGCCCAGCAGCGCGGCCTTGTCCAGCGCGACGTCCTGGTCGAGCTTGATCACCGACGCGGTGGGCACCACGGTGTACTCCGAGAAGGTCCCGAGCACGCAGAACTGGCCGACGTCGTGGCCGCGCGCGTGGAACCGATACGTGCCGTCGAGCTGAGGACCGGAAAGAATCGTCGCCCCCAGCTCGCACATGTTGCTCATGCCGCGGGCGCAGGGCTTACAGCGGCCGCACGCCGGGATGAAGCTGAAGACGACGTGGTCGCCTTCGGCGATGTCCGCGACGCCGGGGCCTACTTCCACGACCTCGCCCGCGCCCTCGTGCCCGCCGATCAGCGGGAACGCCATGGGCAAGTCGCCGGTCACCAGATGATGGTCGGAGTGGCACAACCCGCTGGCGGTCATCTTCACCAGCACCTCGGCCTGTTTGGGCGAATCGAGGTCGATCTCTTCGACCTCCCACTTCTGGTTCCGTCCCCACAACACCGCGGCCTTGGTCTTCATGCATCCGCCCTTCCCTAGTGGTTCGGCTCGATTATTGGCCTGTCACCCCGGTGCGCGGGCCAAGATGGGAACTAAGACGGCGAAGAGCAAGCACAGGGGGTGGCAGTGGAAAGCACCATGCAGGACTTCCCGCTCACGATCACCATGTTGTTGCGGCACGGCACCGGCTGGCATGCCGAGCGCAAGGTGATCACCGCGACCGACGACGGCTACCGCGAGGCAAGCTACGGCACTGTCGGTGAGCGCGTCGCGCAGTTGGCACACGGACTGCGGGAGCTGGGCATCACCGGCGACGAGCGGGTCGCGACGTTCATGTGGAACAACCAGGAACACCTGGAGACCTACTTGGCGGCACCGTGCATGGGTGCGGTGCTGCATACGCTGAACATCCGGCTGCCCGCCGATCAGCTCGCCTACATCGCCGAAGAGGCGCAGGACAGGGTTGTGGTGGCCGACCTGTCGCTGGCGCCGCTACTGGCCGCTGTGCTGCCGAAGATGTCGACTGTGCACACCGTGGTGGCGGTCGGACATGGCGACCTCGACGCGCTCACCGAGTCCGGCAAGACCGTGGTCCGCTACGACGACCTGCTGGCCGACCAGCCCACCACCTACGACTGGCCTGACGTGGACGAAAAGTCCGCTGCCGCAATGTGTTACACCAGCGGCACCACCGGAAACCCGAAAGGCGTGGTCTACAGTCACCGCTCGGCATTCCTGCAGTCGATGGCGATCTGTGCCGGCTTTGCGATCAACGAGGACGACCGCGTCCTGCCGATCGTGCCGATGTTTCACGCCAATGCGTGGGGCAAACCGTACGCGGCGCTGATGGCCGGCGCCGACCTGCTGATGCCGGACCGCTTCCTGCAGGCGGAGCGTCTGGTGAAGATGGTGCACGAGCATCGGGCCACGATCGCTGCCGCGGTGCCTACCATCTGGAACGACGTGCTCAAGTACCTGAATTCCCATCCGGAGTACGACATTTCGTCGCTACGGGTGGTGCCGTGCGGAGGCTCGGCGGTGCCGCTGGCGATGATGAAAGAGTTCCAGCACAAGCACGGCGTCGAGATCCGCCAGGCCTGGGGAATGACCGAGACCTCGCCGCTGGCGTCCATTGCCCGGCCGCCCGGCGACGTCGGCGAAGAAGAGCATTGGGCGCTGCGGAACACCGCGGGCCGGCCGATGTGCGGCGTGGAAGCGCGCATCGTCGACGACGACGGCAACGTGCTGCCCAATGACGGAAAAGCCGTCGGCGAGGTCGAAGTTCGCGGACCGTGGGTGACGGGCTCGTACTACCTCAATGCCGACGAGTCGAAGTTCCATGACGGGTGGCTGCGCACCGGAGACGTCGGCCGCATCGACGGCCGGGGCTTCATCACGCTCACCGACCGTTCCAAGGACGTGATCAAGTCCGGCGGCGAGTGGATCTCGTCGGTCGAGTTGGAGAACCACCTGATGGGCCACCCCGGCGTGTTCGAGGCCGCCGTGGTCGCCGTGCCCGACGAGCGCTGGCAGGAACGCCCACTGGCCGCGGTCGTCGTCGACAAGGGCGCCGACGTCACCGCCCACGAACTGCGGAAGTTCCTGAGCGACAAGGTCGCTCGATGGTGGCTGCCTGAGCGGTGGACTTTCGTCGACGAGATTCCCAAGACCAGCGTCGGCAAGTTCGACAAGAAGCTGATCCGCGCCCGGTACGCGGATCAGCAATACGACATCGTCGAGTGTCATCACTGATCGGAGAAGCCGTGTTGTACAGCACGATGCAAGACATTCCGCTGACGCTGACGTCGATGCTGCGGCACGGCACCACCATCCACGGCGACCGGGTAGTGATCACCGCGACCGACGACGGCTACCGCGAGATCAACTACCGCGAATTCGGGGTACGCGTCGCGCAATTGGCGCACGGCTTGCGCGCGTTGGGTGTGCGGCCCGGCGACCGCGTCGCCACGTTCATGTGGAACAACCAGGAGCATCTCGAGGCGTACTTCGCGATCCCGTGCATGGGTGCGGTGTTGCACACGCTGAACATCCGGCTCTCCGACGACCAGATCGAGTTCATCGCCTACGACGCCGAAGACACCGTGGTGCTTGCCGACACGTCGCTGGCGAAGCAACTAGCGGCTGTGCTGCCGAGGATGGAGACCGTGCGGGCGGTGGTGGCTGTCGGTGACGGCGACACCGCGGTGCTGGAGACCGCGGGCAAGGACGTCATCCGCTACGACGAGCTGCTCGCCGCCCAGCCCGGCGACTTCGACTGGCCGGACATTGACGAACGAGCCGCTGCCGCAATGTGTTACACCAGCGGCACCACCGGCCACCCGAAAGGCGTGGTGTACGGGCACCGGTCGACATATTTGCACAGCACGTCGGTGTGCAGCACCAACGGAATGGCTTTGGCCGAGGGGGACCGGGCGCTGCCGGTGGTGCCGATGTTCCACGCTAACGCGTGGGGCATCCCGCATGCCGCGCTGATGGCAGGCGCCGACCTGCTGCTGCCTGACCGCTATGCGCACGCACCCCGCTTGGTCGAGATGATCGAGAAATGTCGCCCGACGGTGGCCGCCGCGGTGCCGACTATCTGGAACGACATTTTGCACTGCTTGGAACAGGACCCAGCGCATGACATCTCGTCGCTGCGGCTGATCCTCTGTGGTGGCTCGGCGGTGCCGGAATCGCTGATGCGCGCCTATGACGAGAAGTTCGGCATCACCTTGATGCAGTTGTGGGGCATGACCGAGACGTCGCCTGTCGCGTCGATGGCATGCCCGCCGCGCGGGGTGGACGGTGACGCGGCGTGGCAGTTACGGGCGACGCAAGGCCGACCGCTGTTCGGGGTCGAAATGCGCATCGTCGACGACGATGGCAATGTGCTGCCCAACGACGGGAAGTCGGTGGGGGAGTTGGAGGTTCGCGGTCCGTGGATCACCGGCAGCTATTACCGGAACCGGGATGCCGAGAAGTTCGCCGACGGATGGCTGCGCACCGGTGACGTCGGGCGCATCGATGCGCTGGGCTATGTCACGCTGACCGACCGCGCGAAGGACGTGATCAAGTCCGGCGGCGAGTGGATCTCCTCGGTGGAGTTGGAGAACCACTTGATGGGCCATCCCGACGTGCTGGAGGCGGCGGTGGTGGGCGTGCCCGACGAGCGCTGGCAAGAGCGGCCGCTGGCTGCGGTGGTGCTGAAGCAGAACGCAACCGTCACTGCTCCGCAGCTGCGAGACTACCTGCGCGACAAGGTTGTTCGGTGGTGGCTGCCGGAACGCTGGGCCTTCGTCGACGAGGTGCCGCGCACCAGCGTGGGCAAGTTCGACAAGAAGGTGATCCGCGCCCGCTACGCCGACGACGCCTACGACGTCGTCGAATGCGCTGACTGACCTACGGCGAGCAGACACCAAATCGCATCGCGCAGCGCCTTCTCACGCAATTCAGCGTCTGCTCGGCGTAGGTCGGGGCTCGGTAGCCACGGCAATCGCCCGTCAGTCATGATGTTTAGGTGGCCTCACAATTCGGACGGAGGGCGCTGTGACTGGGACCGAGCGGCTGGCACTGGTACTCGCAGGCGGCGGCGTCGCTGGGATCGCATGGGAGACCGGGTTTTTGCTCGGCGTACAGGACGAGGCGCCAGGTGCCGCCCGGCGCCTGCTCGACGCGCAGCTTCTCCTCGGCACGTCGGCGGGTTCGGCAGTCGCAGCGCAGATCTCCAGCGGCACGCCGTTGCAGAGCCTCTACGAGCGCCAGCTCGAACCGGCTACGCACGAGATCGCACCCCACATCGACGTCGACGAGCTGATCGAGCTGTTCGAGCATGCCAGCGACCCGACAGTCTCGCTCTCCGAACGCTTGAAATGGATCGGCTCGCAGGCCCTTTCGACAAATACGGTCACTGAAGAGGCCCGGCGGGCCGTGATCGAGCATCGGCTGCCGTCCCATGATTGGCCGCAGCGTCGGCTCGAGGTCACGGCAATCGACGTCGGCACCGGCGAGCGTGTGCTGTTCGACCGAGACAGCGGCGTGTCGCTGGTCGACGCCGTCGCGGCCAGCTGCGCCGTACCGATGGTGTGGCCCCCTGTGACGATCGGGCAGCGGCGATTCGTGGACGGCGGCATCGGCAGCAGCGCCAACGTGGACGCGGTCACCGGCGCCGACGCGGTGGTGATGCTGTCACCCAGTCCGGAACCGGGGTTTTCGCCGTTCGGGCGGAGTCTGGCCGACGAGCTGGCCGAGTTCCCGGGCCGGGCGCTGGGCATCTTCGCCGACGAGGGGTCGGTCGCGGCGTTCGGGCGCAATCCGCTAGACCCGGACTGTCGCGCGCCCTCAGCGGTCGCGGGCCGCCAGCAAGGACGGCGCGACGCCGCCAAGGTTGCCGCGTTCCTCGACGCCGCTGGTTGACGCGGCTGTCCCGCGTTTGTACCCACCTCCTGGGGGTACCTCTCTATCTTGCTTGTTTGACGAAAGAAGAAGAGAGGTGCAGCGATGGCGACATCTCCTGCCGGCGGCGCCACCGGTCGGGCTGACCGCTGGGCGACGGTTCAAGGCGCCGCGCTCGTCGTCGGCGCGGTGTTTCTGTTAGTGGGCGTCTTGGGCTTCATCCCGGGTGTCACCGACTACGACGGCGGAATGAAAGTCGCCGGTCACCAGTCGGGTGCGATGCTTCTGCATCTCTTCCACGTATCGGTGCTGCACAACATCGTCCATCTGCTGTTCGGCGTGGCGGGGCTGTTGATGGCGCGCACCTTCAACGGAGCACGGACGTTTCTGATCGGCGGCGGCCTCATCTATTTGGTGCTGTGGATCTACGGGCTTCTCATCGATCAGCACAGCGCCGCCAACTTCATCCCCGTCAACACCGCCGACAACTGGCTGCACTTCGCTTTGGGTGTCGGCATGGTCCTGCTCGGGCTGCTCCTCGGCCGCACCACAGGGAACCGGGCGAGCGCTACCGGCCCGACCGGAACGGGAGTCTGATCGGGCGCAAAGGATCAGTCGCGGGACTCAGCGGGTGAGTCGTTGGCTGCGTCGTCGGTCGAATGATCGTGCGCCTCAAACGAATCCAGCGACTGGGCGGCGAGTGTGCGTCCCACGTCGATCACATCTGCGGCGCGATGGAAATCCAGACTTCGCGACGACGTGCGCGGCACCTCGATGAGGATGTCCGGTGGATACGCGGCGAGCTGATGACGGGCCAGCGCCGCCTGCATCACATCGATGGTGCGGTTCATCACCTCGAAACTGCCGAGTTTGGGCACCATCGCCGACGCCGTGGCCACGTCGTCGGATTCTGGGTCGGCCTCGGCCAGTTCCTCCTCCGCCTCGTCCTCGGCGGTCGAGCTGAACCGGCCGAGTACCGAACGCGCGGCCGGAGTTTCCAGAAGCGCCGACGTGCTGCGCACCAACCGGGTGAACCACTCCGCTGCCGCGTTGGGCTCCTCTGAGCGGCGGTAGCGCTCACTGCCGATGTCGTCGCCGTTGAGACTCACCGCGATCGTCACGTCGGCGTTCGCGCCCGCCAGCGGCCCGACCGGCAGCGGGTCCAGGATGCCGCCGTCGGCCAGGACCCGACCGTCGGCGACGTACGGCGCGATCATCCCCGGTATCGCGATCGACGCGCGAATCGCCACATCGAGCGGACCGCGTTGCAGCCACAGCGATTTACCGGTGAGCAGGTCAGTGGTGACCGCGGTGTAGGGGATCGGCAGCTTCTCGATCTCCGCCTCGCCGACCAGGTCGCGAACCACGTCGAGCACCTTCTCCGCGCGGAAGAACCCCGGACCGCGCCAGGCCGGGTCGAGCAGCCGCAGTACCCCGCTCTGGCTCAGCGTCTTGGCCCAGTCCGTGAATTCGTCCAGGGCGCCGGCCACATGCAAACCGCCGACCAGCGCGCCCATGGATGAGCCTGCGACACCGACGATCTCGTAGCCGCGGTCCAGCAGCTCGGCGATCACCCCGATGTGGGCGTAGCCGCGCGCGCCGCCGCTTCCGAGTGCCAGCGCGACGCGCTTGCCGTCCATTTGGCCATTGTGCGCGCGCTCAGTCACAGCCGGCGTCCGCGGCCGCCTTCGCCGCCACGATCACCCCGGCCTGGCGTTCCGGAGTCAGCTTGGTCCACGGGGTGTTCCACGTGCCCTTCTCGCCGGTCGCCGACGCCTGCACCATCGCCAGGTACGGCTCGATCTGAGCGTGCGGGTCGCCGGGCTTGTCCTTCATCCATTCCCGCGCCCAATGGCAGGCCTGGTAGTACTCCTCTTCGGTGGAGCTCGCGGGCACGTTCACGGCGGTCGTCACGCCGGCCGGTGAGACCTCCACCTGCGCCGGCGCGGTCGACGGCGCGGCCTGCGGGGCGGACGTCGGCTTGGCTTGATCTGACGGTTCCTCCGACGTCGAGCAGCCGGCCAGCAGCGTCACGACCCCGACACCGGCCAACAGCAGACCCTGGAAGCAGCGCGCAGCAGTCATGTGTGCCAGACTATTGGCCGTGATGGGACTCATCGGCACTCGGGAGTGTTGTCGGGCCTGACTGCCCGCCCCCGATTCGTCCACCCATCCTTCGGAGTTTCTCCCATGTCTTTGGCTCTTCGCGCGAGCGGCTTGTCGTCGCCCGCCCGCCCCGCCGCGCTGCGTCCGTCGACCATTCCGGCGGTGCCCGGTCCCACGAGACTGCGGCTGCCCGATCTTCTGCACATCACCGACCGCGACGCCGACCACGTTCTCAGCGGCGACTACGACCACCTGTTCCCGCGCCACGGCATACCGGTGAACCAACGGTGGTTCACCCGGCTGCGCAGCGACGACGAACTCGACGTCTGGCTGATCAGCTGGGTGCCGGGTGAATCCACCGAATTGCACGACCATTGCGGCTCGCTGGGCGCACTCACCTTGCTCAGCGGTGCATTGACCGAAACCCGTTGGGCCGGTGAGACATTGCGCCGACGACGGCTGGTCGCCGGTGACCAGGCAGCGTTCCCGCTGGGATGGGTGCACGACGTCACCTGGGCCCCGTCGGACCACGCGCCGACGCTCAGCGTGCACGCGTATTCGCCGCCGCTCACCGCGATGTCCTACTACGACGTCACCGAGCACAACACGTTGCGGCGGGTCCGCACTCAACTCACCGACACTCCGGAGGGACAGTGAGCCGCATCGACGACGTCCTCTTCGCCGCCCGGCAGCGGCTCCAGCGGTTGGCTGCGCCGGAGGTGCCCACCGCGGTCCGCCGCGGAGCGGTGCTGGTGGACATCCGCCCGCAGGCCCAGCGCGAGCGTGAGGGCAGGGTGCCGTCCGCGCTCGTCGTCGAGCGCAACGTGTTGGAGTGGCGCTGCGACCCCACCAGTGACGCACGGCTGCCGCAGGCGGTCGACGAGAACGTCGAGTGGGTGGTGGTGTGCTCCGAGGGCTACACGTCGAGCCTCGCGGCCGCCGCGCTGCAAGACCTCGGCCTGCACCGCGCCACCGACGTCGTCGGCGGTTACTGGGCGCTTCGCGAGTCCGGTGCTCTGGTCGCGTTGAGGTCTGCTACTCGGGCGCTTTCACCACGTCGCGCAGGCGCCCGGTCTTCCCCGGCGTCCATCCGGGTGGCTGCAGCACTGCGGCCCACGCGTTGACCACGTCTTTGACGTAGCGGTGCCCGTGCCCGTCGGGCACGTCCACGGCGACCGCCATGTCGGCCGACACCTGCAGGAACGTCACCACCGGGAACCAGAACATGTCCTGCGGCCGGTCGTAACCCGGCGGTTCCTTCAGCCAGTCCGGTTCGGAGAAAAGCAGATCCGGATTCCACCACGTGATCGGGTCGGATGCGTGCTGCAGGTACACGATTCGCGGAATGCCCCACGGTTGGGCCGGACGAGCGAGGTTGTCGGACTGGGCGGCGAAGCGAACGTTGTAGCCCTGCTGGTAGATGGGCAGCCACTCGGGCGAACCGGGATCCCGGTTGTCGGTGGCCTCCTGCCACATCGTGTTGTTGAACGTCGGCCCGGAGAACAGCGCCCCGTCGGTGCGGGCCACGATGTTGTTGACCGACAGGAACGGCGCTTCTCCGCCGAACGACCCCAGGCTTTCCCCGAACACGACGAGCTTGGGCCGTTGGCCTTCAGGTAGCGCCCGCACCCGTGCGGCCACCGCCTCGAACAGCGCCTGCCCGGCATGCCGGGCGTTTTCCTTGTCGACCAGAAACGACAGCCAGCTAGGCAAGAACGAGTACTGCATCGACACGATCGCGGTGTCGCCGTTGAACATGTACTCGAGCGCGTCGGCCTCGGCCGCGTTGATCCAGCCGGTCCCGGTGGTCGTCGCGACGGCGACGACCTTGCGCTTGAGGCCACCTGTGCGGTCCAGCTCGCGTGCTGCGAGCTCCGCGGCGGCCTCGATGCCGTCGGCGGATTCCAGTCCGGCGTACGCGCGGATCGGCTCGGTAGCCGGTGCGCCGTTGAACTTCGACAGCTGCTCCACGGTCGGTGCGCCGTCGACGAAGATGCGGCCCTGATTGCCCAGCGATGCCCAGCTCACCAGCGAACCGGGTCCGCCCGAGCGCAGCGGGCTGGTAGGCGGCGGGCTGTCGGGATCCTGCTCGTTGTTGACCGCTTCGAAGGTGTTGTTCATCGTGCTCATCGCGAACCGCAGCACCACGCCGTTGAGTATCGCGACGAACAGCACGACGACCAACAGCACTGCGACCACAGCCGAAACCCGCGGCGGCGCAAGACGATTGAGTTGTCGCACCAGGAATCGGATGAAACGCCCGATCAGCTGGCCGATTTCGACGAGCACGAACAGCGTGACGATGGCCAGGACTGCGGCCAGCGGATAGTCATGCCACTTCAGCCGGGGCACGCCGATGAGATCGCGGACGTGGTCCTGCCACACGTGAAACCAGACGATCATCGCCAGCGTGCCGACCACGCCGGCCACCACCAGCACGAACCACGCGGCGCGCGGCGGCTTGGGGCTCCTGTCCCGCGACATCATGAACCGCACCAACCAGACGGCGAACACGCCGACGGCGTAGCCGGTGGCGCCGGCGGCGCCGCTCACGAGTCCCTGGAACAGCGGTCCGCGCGGCAGCAGCGACGGCGTCATCGACAGCCACAAGAACACCAGCCCGACAGCCGTTCCGGTGAACGTGTAATGCCGGACCCACCAATCGGGCTTTGCGGCCGTCTTTTCGGACGGCTCTTCGGCGGGCGCCTCGGGTGTTTCCTCCGGGGCCTCGGCTTCGGTCATGTCCCCATCTTCAGCGATGGGTGAAGTTGGGGGCGCGTTTCTCGACAAACGCCGCCATGCCCTCGCTTTGGTCGTCGGTGGCGAACGCGGCATGGAAAAGCCGTCGCTCGTACAGAAGTCCTTCGGACAGCGGCGTTTCGAACGCGCGGTTGACGGCTTCTTTGGCCATCCGCGCGGCCGACAACGACATCTGCGCGATGGTGGTCGCCACCGACATCGCTTCGCGCTGCAGGTCATCGGCCGGCACCACCCGCGACACCAGCCCACTGCGTTCCGCCTCGGCGGCATCCATGTTGCGCCCGGTCAGAATGAGGTCCATCGCTTTGGCCTTACCGATCGCGCGGGTGAGCCGCTGAGAACCGCCCATGCCCGGCAGCACACCGAGTTTGATCTCGGGCTGCCCGAATTTCGCGGTGTCCGCGGCGATCAGCAGATCGCACATCATCGCCAGTTCGCAGCCGCCACCCAGTGCATAGCCGGCCACCGCCGCGATCGTCGGCGTGCGCACGGCCGCGAACTTGCCCCAGGCGGCGAAGTAGTCGGACGCGAACACGTCGGCGAACGACAGCTCCGCCATCTCCTTGATGTCCGCCCCGGCGGCGAACGCTTTGGCGGATCCGGTGAGCACGATCGCGCCGACGCCCGGGTCGTTGTCGAATTCTGCTGCGGCCGTAGTGACTTCGGCCATCACCTGGCCGTTGAGGGCGTTGAGCGCCTCCGGGCGGTTCAGCGTGATCGTGGCAACGCGGTCCTGGCGGTCGACGAGGATGGTCTGGTAGGTCATCGGCTTTCAGCTTTCGTTCTCGAACGACAGGTCATTGTCGGCGGGGGCGAAGAACGCTTCGACGTCTTCGGCGCTGACCTCCGCCAGGGAGGCCGGCGACCATTTGGGGTTGCGATCTTTGTCGATGACCTGTGCGCGGATGCCCTCCACCAGGTCGTGTGAGCGAAGCGTCGCGCACGACACCCGATACTCTTGGCGCAGAACGTCTTCCAGCGTTTGCAGGTTCGCAGCGCGGCGCACCGCCTCCCGGGCCACCGAGACGGCGGTGGGGGAGCGGGTGGCGATCAGGTTGGCGGCGTCATTCGCCGGGCCGGCGTCGTGTCCGCGCAGCGCGGCGACGATGTCGGTGACGGTGTCGGGCGCGAAGCATTCGTCGATCCAGTTCCGTTGCACCACAAGCTCACTGGGCGGCGGTGCGACGGCGTGACGCTTCACCGCCGCGTCTACGCCGTCGTCGACGAGGGTCTTGACGAAGTCGTCGAGCGCAGTGTGCGGGACGTAGTGATCGGCGAAGCCCATCGCGATCGCGTCGGACCCGGAGAACGGTGCGCCGGTGAGCGCGGCGTGCAAGCCCAGTCGACCGGGCGTGCGTGCCAGGTAGTACGTGCCTCCGACGTCGGGGACGAAACCGATGCCCACTTCGGGCATCGCGATCTTCGACGTGTCCGTCACCACCCTGGTGTTGCCGTGCACGGAGATCCCGACGCCGCCGCCCATCACGATGCCGTCCATCAGCACGATGTAGGGCTTGGGATAGCGGGCGATGTAGGCGTTCAGCAGGTATTCGTCGTGCCAGAACTGCCGAGCCTCGGCGCCGCCGTCGTTGTGCACGCTGTGGTAGATCGCGACGATGTCGCCGCCCGCGCACAGCCCCCGGTCGCCGGCACCGCTGACCACCACCGCCCGCACGTCGTCGTCGTGAGCCCATTCACGCAACGCCTGGTGCATGGTGGTGACCATCGAATGGGTCAGAGAGTTGATCGCCTTGGGCCGGTTCAGCGTGAGGAAGCGGACACCGTCTTGGGCGCTGGTCACGATCTCGTCGGCAGAGCGGTCACCCGTCACGGGAAAGCAATCTAGATCGTCTCCCCAGGTGGCGCGGCCCCGGGTAAGGTTTGCCTGGGAAGAGGCCGGGAACTGATGACGAGGTGTCAATCGTTAAACGTTTGTTCTCGGTACACATTTAGGAGAGGAACCGACGGTGCGGGAGACCAGCAACCCGGTATTTCGATCGCTGCCTAAGCAGCAAGGCGGATACGCGCAGTTCGGGCCCGGCTACGCCGCCGGAGCACAGCAGGTGTATCAGGGCTATCAAACCGAGCCCTACGTGCAGCAGGGCGTTTCGCGCCCGCTGACCGTCGACGACGTCGTCACCAAGACCGGCATCACGCTGGGCGTGTTGTCACTAGTCGCGGTGGTGTCGTACTACCTGGTGGGTGTGAACACGGCCTTGGCTGGGCTGTTCACCATGGTGGGCGCACTCGGCGGCCTGGTTCTGGTTCTTGTCGCCACGCTCGCCCGCAAGCAGGACAACCCGGCGATTGTGTTGAGCTACGCGGCGCTCGAGGGCTTGTTCCTCGGTGCGGTCTCGTGGGTGTTCGGCAACTTCGTCGTCTCGGGCGTCAGCGCCGGGACGTTGATCACGCAAGCCGTCCTGGGCACTTTAGGCGTCTTCGCCGGCATGCTCGTCGTCTACAAGACGGGCGCCATCCGCGTCACCCCGAAGCTCACCCGGATGGTCGTGGCCGGCCTCTTCGGTGTGCTTGTGCTGATGCTCGGCAACCTGGTGTTGTCGCTGTTCGGCGTCAACGGAGGCGCTGGCATGGGGCTGCGTAGCGGTGGCGCACTGGCGATCGTGTTCTCGTTGGTTTGCATCGCGCTGGCGGCGTTCATGTTCTTGATCGACTTCGATGCCGCCGACCAGATGATCCGCGCCGGCGCGCCGGAGAAGGCCGCATGGGGCATCGCGCTGGGCCTGACGGTCACGCTGGTGTGGCTGTACCTGGAGATTCTGCAGCTGCTCAGCTACTTCTACCGCGATTGATTCTCTGCACGGAAGGGCCGGCACTACGGTGCCGGCCCTTCGTCGTTGAGTGTGCGTCGAGGGCGCGGCCTACTCGACCTCTTGCACCCTCGCTGCACACTCAACTGCTCTGTCGGTCCGCGGTGGCAGCCTGCCGGCATGGGGGAGGGTCAACCGTTCATCGGCACCGAGGCGCTGGCCTCCGGTGCGCTGACACGGCATGAGCTGCGCCGGTACTACCGGGCCATCATGCCGAACGTCTATCTCGACAAGCGGGTGCAGCCAACCGTGCTCGGCCGCATCGCTGCCGCATGGCTCTGGTCTGGTCGAGCGGGGGTGGTAGCAGGCCTTGCAGCATCAGCACTGCATGGGGCGCGGTGGATCGACCGCGAAGTCCCTGTCGAGCTCGTGTGGTCGAACCCGCGAGCGCCACGCGGCGTCGTGACTCGCCGTGATGTCTTGCGAGACAACGAATTCGGCGTGGTGAGGGGCTTCCCCGTGACCACGCCGGAGCGCACAGCGTTCGACTTGGGGCGGCGCGGGCGGCTCGATGAAGCCATTGCTCGACTCGACGCCCTAGGCAATGCCACCGGCATCAAGGCCGCCGACGTTCGTCGCGTTGCGGCTGATCATCCGCGCGTTCGCGGTCTTCGTCAGCTGGAGAAGGCGCTCGATCTGTACGACCCTGGCGCGGCGTCTCCAAAGGAAACGTGGCTGCGGCTATTGGTCATACGAGCTGGCTTTCCGCGACCGCAGACGCAGATACCGGTGCTCAGTCCCGACGGCCTGCGGACGTACTTCCTCGACATGGGTTGGAAAGACCTCAAACTGGCAGCTGAGTACGAGGGCGACCATCATCGCGCCGACCCTGAACAGTACGGCTACGACATCCGCCGCCGAGACGATCTGCACGAGCTGGGCTGGACCGACATCAGGGTCACCAAACGACACGATTCCGCCGACGTCTTATGCCGACTCCGGCGGGCTTGGGACGCACGAACCCGTTGACTGTGCGCTAACGGCGCGGCCCACTCGTACTTTGGCGCCATAGCCGCACAATCAACGCCGCGATTTCAGCTCAGCCGCTCGATGACCATCGCCATGCCCTGACCGCCGCCGACGCACATGGTCTCCAGGCCGAACGTCTTGTCGTAGGTCTGCAAGTTGTTCAGCAGCGTCGCGGTAATGCGCGCACCGGTCATCCCGAACGGATGCCCGAGCGCGATCGCCCCGCCCGACACGTTCAGCTTGTCCTCGTCGATGCCGAGTTCACGCGCCGAGCCCAGTACCTGCACCGCGAACGCCTCGTTGATTTCGAACAGGTCGATGTCGCCGATCGACATGCCCGCATTCGCCAGCGCTTTGCGCGTCGCCTCGATCGGGCCGAGCCCCATGATCTCCGGCGAGAGCCCCGAAACGCCGGTTGCCACAATGCGCGCCAGCGGGGTCAGCCCCAGTTCGCGGGCCTTCTCGTCGGACACGATCACCACCGCCGCCGCGCCGTCGTTCAGCGGGCACGCATTGCCTGCGGTCACGGTCCCGTTCGGCCGGAACACCGGCTTGAGCTGGCTCACCTTCTCGTAGGTCGTCCCTGCCCGCGGGCCGTCGTCGGTGCTGATCACCGACCCGTCCGGCAGCGTCACCGGGACGATCTCGCGCTCGAAGAAGCCGTTGGCGATCGCCTGCTCGGCCCGGTTCTGCGAGCGCACCCCCCAGTGGTCCTGGTCCTCGCGGCTGATACCGGTAAGCAGCGCAACGTTTTCCGCAGTTTGGCCCATCGCGATGTACACGTCCGGTGGGACGCCGTCCTCGCGGGGATCGTGCCAGGAGTCGGCGCCCGCAGCGGCTTGGGCGGTGCGCTCCTCGGCCTCGGCGAACAACGGGTTGTGGGTGTCCGGCCAACCGTCCGAGGTGCCCTTCGGAAACCGCGACACGGTCTCGACGCCCGCCGACACGAATGCGCTGCCCTCGCCGGCCTTGATCGCGTGAAACGCCATCCGGGTGGTCTGCAGCGACGACGAACAGTAGCGGTTCACCGTGGTGCCCGGCAGGAAGTCGTAGCCCAGCTGGACCGCCACCGCGCGGCCGATGTTGAAGCCTGCTTCACCGGCGGGCTGGCCGCACCCCATGATCAGGTCGTCGAGGTCACGCGGGTCGAGCGCGGGCACCTTGTCCAGGGCGGCGCGCACCATCTGCGCGGCCAGGTCGTCGGGACGCATGTCGACCAGCGATCCCTTGGCAGCGCGGCCGATGGGGGAGCGCGCGGTCGAGACGATGACGGCTTCGGGCATGACGCCTCCTGAGGTCAGAGTTACCCCGAACCTAGTCCGCGTCAGTTGGCAGGCACCACGACGGGTGCCGGAACCCCAGTCGTGTGCCGGACAATCCGCGCGAGGCGCCGCAGTCTGTTGCGGAACGTCCTGGCTTCGGCCGCTTGCGACACCCACGGCAGCTCAGGCACCGGCCCGCCGGTCCACTCGCCCAACGCACTGCACAGGGCGGGAAACAGCTGTTTGGCCGCCAACGCATAACCTGCCGCGGACGGGTGGTACATGTCCTCGGAGAACAGCAACTCGGGAGCCTGCAGGAACTCCGGTGCCAGCAGGTCGGCCAGTGGCACCGGAACTCCCCCGGCGTTGCGCACCGCGGCGGCCTGCGCCCGCGCCAGCCGCAATCCCCGGGTCCGCGCGGCCCAGCGCAGCGGTTGCGGAATCGCGGTGATCACCCCGAAGTCGGGACAGGTGCCGACGACCACGACGGCGCCGCTGTCCCGCAAACGCTTGACTGCCGCGCCGAGACGACGCGCCGACGGGCCGACCCCGTTGAGCGCGGTGATGTCATTGGCGCCGATCATGATGACCGCGGCGTCCGGCGGCGGTCCCGCCACGAACATCGCGTCGACTTGACCGGACAGCCCTTTCGACGTTGCACCCGAAATTGCCTTGGTGCTCAAGCGAATTCGCTTACCGGTCTCTTCCGCCAGACCGCGGGCCAGAAGTACTCCGGGAACTTCGTCGGCGCAGTGGCAGCCGAAACCCGTTGCGGTCGAATCGCCGAAGACCATCAGGTGCAAGTCGAACGGCACATCTCGCGACCAGCGCTCGACGGGACCGCCTCCGGGGGAGTAGACGCCGTCGGCGCGCGGCGGCGGTTCCCAGATCCGCGGGATCACGCTGCGCGCCTGATCTGCTTGCCCGTTCAAGAAGTTTCGCGCGCCCACATAAGCCCCGCCGGATGATGCGATGACGCCGATGGCCGCCAATGCGATGGTTGACCGCCGCGGCGCGCGCATGTGCACGAGCCGAGTTTACGTGGCGCACCCGCATCGACGCGCAGGTGAAACTCGGTGCGATCACGGAGAAATAGGAATCCGATATCAAAACACCTCAGCCGATCGTTGAACGCGCCGAAGGTGTCAAGCTAAGTTACCGGGAACTGACGGCGTGACCCCGTGGGGTACCGGCCTACAACGGCGTAGGAGTGTGAAATGACCGCACCAAGCAAGGTCTCGGGGTCGCCCCGCGCACACATCGGCGCAGCTCGCGCCCTGAAATCCCGTCGCTACCCAGTCAGCGACGGCGCGCCCGTCGAGGTCGTCGAAGACGGTCCTAGCATCGCCGGGCGGCTGGCTTGGCTGGGCGCCCGGCTAACAATTCGTCCGACGCTGACAGTTGGCAGCCACGTTCCGTTTCTGCCATGGCCGTGGGGGCTGATCGATTTCGCGGCGCGGGCGTTGCTGCCCATCCCCGGCACTGTGCGGGCAACCGTGAAGCTGCCGCAGTGCACCGCGCAGCTGGTCCGCGCCAAGGGTGTGCTGCCCGCCGACGGCAAGCGGCGCGTGGTCTTGTACATGCACGGCGGCGCGTTCCTCACCTGCGGAGTGAACACGCACGGCCGGCTGACGACGATGATCTCGCACTACGCCGACGCGCCCGTGCTGGTGCTGAATTACCGGATGATTCCCAAGCATTCGATCGGCCAGGCCATCGACGACTGCTACGACGGCTATCAGTGGCTGCGTGACCTCGGGTACGGGCCGGATCAGATTGTGCTGGCGGGAGATTCGGCCGGTGGCTACCTGGCCCTGGCGCTCGCCGAACGATTGCTTGCAGACGGCGAAGAACCGGCCGCAATGGTATCCCTGTCGCCGCTGATGCAACTGGAGACCGAGGCCAAGAAAGAGCACGCGAACATCCGCACCGATGCGATGTTCCCGCCCAAGGCTTTTGACGCACTGCTCGATCTCATCGCGATGGCAGCGTCTCGACGCATGGTCGACGGCGAGCCCGAAGACGTCTACGAGCCACTGGATCACATCGAACCCGGCTTGCCGCGCACACTGATTCACGTTTCGGGTTCTGAAGTTCTGCTGTACGACGCACGGTTGGCTGCGCGGCGGTTAGCCGCTGCCGGGGTGCCGGTCGAGGTGCGGGTGTGGCCGGGGCAGATGCACGTGTTCCAGCTGTGCGCGCCGCTGGTTCCCGAAGCTGTGCGGTCGCTGCGGCAGATCGGCGGCTACATCCGCGAAGCCACCGACTAGCCTCGTTCGGTCCGCGCGACGGGCGCCGAACCGCGGCTGCGATCATGGACCCATGCGGATTGCGCAGCACATCGGCGAACTGATCGGCAACACCCCTCTGGTCGAGTTGCACTCGGTCGTGCCTGAGGGCGCCGGCCGGGTCGTGGCGAAGGTGGAATACCTCAATCCCGGCGGCAGCGTGAAGGACCGGATCGCCGTCAAGATGATCGACGCTGCCGAAGCGAGTGGTGAATTACGCCCTGGCGGAACGATTGTCGAGCCGACGTCGGGCAACACCGGCGTCGGCTTGGCGCTGATCGCCCAGCAGCGCGGCTACAAATGCATCTTCGTCTGCCCGGACAAGGTCAGCGAAGACAAGCAGAACGTGCTGCGCGCCTACGGTGCAGAGGTGGTGGTCTGCCCGACGGCCGTACCGCCCGGCCATCCCGACAGCTACTACAGCGTCTCGGACAGATTGGTCGACGAAATCGACGGCGCGTGGAAGCCAGACCAGTATTCGAATCCCAACGGACCCGCCAGCCATTACGAGACGACCGGACCGGAAGTGTGGGCTGACACCGACGGCGCCGTCACGCATTTCGTCGCCGGCGTGGGCACCGGCGGCACGATCACCGGCGCGGGCCGATACCTCAAGGACGTCTCGGCTGACAGACCGGAAGGACCGGTGCGCGTCATCGGTGCCGACCCGGAGGGCTCGGTGTATTCCGGCGGAAGCGGTCGCCCGTATCTGGTCGAGGGGGTGGGCGAAGACTTCTGGCCCGCCGCGTACGACCCGACTGTTCCCGACGAGATCATCGCGGTGTCGGACGCGGATTCGTTCGAGATGACCCGGCGGCTGGCCCGCGAGGAAGCACTGCTCGTCGGTGGGTCATGCGGCATGGCCGTGGTCGCGGCGGTGAAGGTGGCTGAGCGGGCCGGGCCGGATGCGTTGGTGGTAGTGCTGTTGCCCGACGGCGGCCGCGGCTACCTGTCCAAGATCTTCAACGACGACTGGATGTCGTCGTACGGGTTCTTGCGCACCCGCCTCGACGGCTCGGTGGCGCAGCCGACCGTCGGAGATGTGTTGCGCGGCAAGTCAGGTGCTCTGCCTGACCTGGTGCATACCCATCCGTCGGAGACGATCCGCGATGCGATCGGCATTCTGCGTGAATACGGTGTGTCACAGATGCCGGTCGTCGGAGCCGAACCGCCGGTAATGGCAGGCGAAGTCGCGGGCAGCGTGTCGGAACGCGAACTGCTGTCGGCGGTGTTCGAGGGCCGCGCCAAACTCGCCGACGCGGTGGCGCAGCACATGAGTCCGCCGATGCCGATGATCGGCACAGGGGAAATGGTCGGAACCGCCGCGAAGATGTTGCGTGAGTGCGACGCGCTCATGGTGGTCGAAGAGGGAAAGCCCGTCGGCGTCATCACCCGTCAGGATTTGCTCGGATTCCTGTCTGGCGCTGCGGCACGCAGCTAGCGGCGCAACGTTTTCGCCGTTTCGTCGCTTATACGGTTCTCCGACATCTTCTCGGGTATGGTGAGCACCGCTTCACCCGGCTACTTCACCTGAGTGGGAAGGCACCATGACCGACCAGCCGCCAGGAAGTTATCCGCCACCACCGCCCGGGGGCTACCCGCCGCCACCGCCACCTTCCGGGGGTGGGTATCCGCCACCTCAGTCGGGCTATCCCGGCGCTGCGCCGGCCGCTGGCACCAACGGCCTGGCGATCGCGTCGCTGGTCTGCTCGCTTCTGGGCGTTTTCTGCATCGGTGTCCTGTCCATCGTCGGCATCGTCCTCGGCATCGTCGCGCTGAACCAGGTCAAGCAGACCGGCCAGCAAGGGCGAGGACTTGCGTTAGCCGGCATCATCGTGGGCGCCGTCTCGTTGATCATCGGCATCATCGTCGCTGTCGCCTTCTACTTCCCGAGCTGAGTCAGCCGCCGAAATCTGAAGGCGCACTGGTTAATTCGATCAAAGAGGAATCATGACCGAGCAACCACCCGGCGGGTATCCGCCGCCGCCTCCGCCGTCTTCCGGTGGTTATCCGCCACCCGGCCCGCCGCAAAGTGGTGGCTATCCACCACACCCAGGTGGGTATCCGCCGCCGCCACAACAGGGTGGCTATCCGCCGCCACCGCCAGGCGGTTACCCGCCGCCTCCGCAAGGCGGTTAGCCGCCGCCTCCGCCGCCCGGTGGCTATCCACCGCCCACTGCAAACTATCCGCCTGCCGCCGGCCCGGGCTACGGCGGCTACGGGGCAGGGCAGGGTTTCGACTTCGGCGAGGCGTTCTCGTGGGCGTGGAACAAGTTCAGCAAGAACGCCGGCCCGCTCGTCGTCGCAACGCTCATCTACGGCGTCATCGAATTGGTGGTTCTCGGCATCCTGATCGGGTTGATGATCGCGTTCTCGCCGGGAGCCGATTACACGTCGTCGGATTCCGGGTTCAGCTACTCCTGGAGCGCTTTCAGCGCCACCGGATTTCTCATCAACATCGTCGTCTCGTTCATCCTGATGCTCGTCGCGTACACGATCCAATCCGCCTACATCAGAGGCCTTCTCGAGCTCGCGGACGGGCATCACGTGACAGTGGGAACCTTCTTCCGGCCGCGCAACGTCGGCAACGTGGTCATTGCAGCGCTGATCGTCAGCGCGATCGTGTCCGTCGGCAACGCGCTGTGCTACCTTCCCGGCCTGATCGCGAGCTTCTTGCTCATGTTCACGATCATCGCGCTGCTCGATCGCAACCTCTCGCCAGTCGACGCGATCAAGAACAGTTTCGACACGGTGAAGAGCAATGTCGGTAACGCGTTGCTGGTCTGGCTTGTCGCCGGCATCATCACGGCCGTCGGCGCATTGCTGTGCGGTGTCGGTTTGCTGGTGGCGGCACCGTTGGCAAGCCTGCTGCTGGTGTTCACCTATCGCAGGCTCACCGGCAATCAGGTAGCGCCGATCACCCCGTAGCGAGCGGTCATCCCGAGCAGCTACCGAAACGCGCTGACTCCCGTCAGCGCTTCTCCGATCACGAGTTGATGCACCTCGGAGGTGCCCTCGTAGGTCAACACCGACTCCAAATTGTTGGCGTGCCGAATCACCGGGTACTCCAGCGTTATCCCGTTGGCGCCCAACAGAGTTCGGCACTGGCGGGCGATTTCGATCGCTTCTCGGACGTTGTTGAGTTTGCCGACGCTGATCTGCTCCGGCCGGATCTTGCCCGCGTCTTTGAGAGCTCCCAGATGCAGCGCAAGCAGCTGCGCCTTGGCCAGTTCCACCGCCATGTCGGCGAGCTTGGCCTGCGTCAGCTGATAAGCGGACAGCGGCTTGTCGAACACCTCACGGGTTTTCACGTAATCAAGTGTCGCCTGCAGGCAATCCCGGGCCGCACCGACCGCGCCGAACACAATCCCGAACCTGGCTTCCGACAGGCACGCCAACGGTCCCGACAATCCCCGCGCCTCAGGCAGTTTCGCGTCTGCGGGCAACCGTAGATCGTCGAACGCCAACTCCGAGGTGACTGAGGCCCGCAGGGACAACTTGTGTGTCATCGTGCGCGCCGAAAAACCCGGGGTGTCCGTCGGAACGACGAAGCCCGCGATGCCTTCCTCGGTCCTCGCCCAGACGATCGCAACATCTGCGACGGTGCCGTTGGTGATCCACATCTTCGAGCCGTTGAGAATCCAATCGCCGCCGTCGCGCCGGGCGGTCGTGCGCATTCCCGCCGGATTCGACCCGAAGTCGGGTTCGGTCAGACCGAAGCAACCGATCACGTCACCGGTGGCCATCGCCGGCAACCACCGCTGGCGCTGCTCTTCGGAGCCGTGGCGGTAGATCGCGAACATCGCCAGCGACCCCTGCACCGACACCAGGCTGCGCAGCCCGCTGTCGACCGCTTCCAATTCCTGGCACACCAGCCCGTAAGCGGTGGCGCTCGAACCGCCGCAGCCGTAGCCCTTCAGGTGCATGCCGAGCAGTCCCAGCTTGCCGAAGTCGGCGGCCAACTCACGCACCGGAACCTCGCCGGCTTCGAACCAGTCCGCGATGTGTGGGCGCAAGCGCTCCTCGCCGAATCGGCGGACGGTGTTGCGCAACTCGATGTCCTCCGGCGACAGCAGCGAGTCGACGTCGAGGAGGTCGTCAATCCTGGCGGTACTCATGCCCCATGTGTACACCGCCGACACCGCACAGCGGCCAAGCGCACCCCCGAGCGCACGCGGACGTAGGCCCGTGAGATGGCGCCGGGGGGATGGCCGTCTGCTACGGACTAGATATCGATGACGACTTTGCCGTGCACATGCCGGCTGGCTTGAAGCTCGACCGCGGCGCGGATCCGCTCCATGGGGAAGGTGGCCGCGATGGGCACTCGAACCTGACCCGCTGCGACAAGACGAGCAATCTCCTCGACTGCGCCGGGAGCGGCGTTGGCGCCGGTGGCCCACGTAATGCCGTCGACCTGTGCGGCGATGGTGGCGATCCGCTCGTCGGGCACACCGAGTTCCCGGGCCGCCTGAACTGTCTCGGTTCCATACAGGTCGATAGCGGCGGTGAGGCCGGCGGGAGCCAGGGCGCGGACCCGCTCAACCAGGCCGTCACCGTAGGCGACGGGCTCGGCCCCGAGGGCGCGTAGGGCGTCGGCCGACGAGGGCGATCCAGTCCCAATCACTCGCGCGCCCGCGATCCGCGCGAGCTGGACGACGAACACACCGACTCCGCCTCCCGCGCCGCCGATGAGTAGCGTGTCGCCCGGGCCGGGATTGACCACGTCGAGAGCGGCGGCGGCCGTGGACCCCGCGATGGCGAGGGTGGCGGCGGTGCGGTCGTCGAGGCCGTCGGGAGTGTGGTGGGCATCGCCGCCTGCCGAGACGGTTCCGCCGACATCGATGACCACGTAGTCAGCAACCGCGCGGGAGAGGGCGCCGCCGAACACCCGGTCACCGACCGCGAAGCCGGTTACACCCTCGCCGACCTGGTCAACGACGCCAGCGTAGTCAGTGCCGAATCCGCACGGCAGGCTCAGGCCGAATCGGGCGGCGGTGTCTGCATCAGAGGTAATGATCCAGTCCATGGGATTCAGTCCGGCGTTCTTGACTCGCACGCGGATTTGCCCTGCGCCGGCGTTCGGTGTTGGCGCTTGGCGGAGGGTCAGCACCTCGGGGCCGCCGAACGAGTCGAGGCGGACTACGCGGCCGGTGGACACCGGCGTGTCGACGCGTTGTTCCTGAATGCTCACTGGTCTCTCCTTCGAATGGGATGAGTGCAGCGAAAGTGGACTATGCTCCGGTTGTAGAAGTGACCTTACCACAAAACGGAGCGCGATCCACTTTGGACGACTCGGAGGATCGTCGGCCGCGAGCGGACGCGGCGCGCAACCGCGCCCAACTTCTCGAGGCGGCGACGCGCGTGTTCGCGTCCGCGGACATCGAGCCGTCGATGCGCGCAATCGCGCGCGAAGCCGGGGTCGGCATCGCCACCCTCTACCGGCACTTTCCGACCCGCGAATCGTTGGTCGACGCGGTTTATCGCGATCAGGTCGCGCGACTCACTACGGGCGCGCGTGATCTGCTCGCGCAGCTTCCCCCGCCGGCGGCGCTGCGGCGCTGGATGGACCTGTTCGGTGACTGGATCGCGACGAAGAACGGCATGCTCGACACGCTGGTCGCGATGGTCGAAGCCGGCGAGATCACCCACGCCCAAACCCGGACCCAATTGCTCGCGGCCATCGACGACATCCTCGAAGCCGGTCGCGCGACGGGCCAACTCCGTGCCGATGTCAGCGCCGAGGACATCGCCGCGGGCCTCATCGGGATCTTCACCATGGCGAAGCCGCCCGACCACGACGCCCGGGCGAGCCGCCTGTTGGACATCTTCATGGACGGCCTCCGCTCCACATCTTCCGCCGACCCGCTGTAGTTCCGTCCCGAGGAGATGACCGGGCCTCACTTCAGAGAGCCGCACCCCGGGCAGGCGAACGCTGGGCAGCTGGGATCCGACGAACAAGACGAACAAGTCGTGTCATGAACTGCTTCTATCGGGGCCAGCGGGTCCCCATAGGCTTGTGGCTCATGAGCGAACAGCGCAAAGGCCTGTCCACGCGGCTGATCCACGCCGGCTACCGGCCCGATCCGGCGACCGGCGCCGTCAACACCCCGATCTATGCCAGCTCGACGTTCGCCCAGGACGGTGTCGGCGGCCTGCGCGGCGGCTTCGAATACTCACGCACCGGCAACCCCACCCGCGCCGCGCTGGAAACCGCGCTGGCCGCAGTCGAGGAGGCAACGTTCGGCCGAGCCTTCAGTTCCGGCATGGCGGCGACCGACTGTGCACTGCGGGCGATGCTGCGTCCCGGCGATCACGTCGTGATCCCCAACGACGCGTACGGCGGAACATTCCGGCTCATCGACAAGGTGTTCACGCTGTGGGGTTTGACGTACACCGCGGTGCCGCAGTCCGATCTGGACGCAGTGCGCGACGCAATCACCGGCGCGACGAAGCTGATTCTCGTCGAGACGCCGACGAATCCGCTGATGTCGATTGCCGACATCGCCGCAATTGCCGAACTGGCCCATGCGCACTCGGCAAAGGTGTTGGTGGACAACACTTTCGCCTCACCGGCGTTGCAGCGTCCGCTGACGTTGGGCGCTGACGTGGTCCTGCATTCCACCACCAAGTACATCGGCGGGCACTCCGACGTGGTGGGCGGTGCGCTGCTGACCAACGACGAGGAACTCGACACGGCATTCGGCTTCTTGCAAAACGGCGCCGGGGCGATCCCCGGCCCTTTCGACGCATACCTGACCCTTCGGGGTCTCAAAACGCTCGTGGTCCGGATGCAGCGGCACACCGAAAACGCCACCCACGTCGCCGAATTCCTCGCCGACCATCCCGCGGTCACCCAGACGCTCTACCCGGGGCTGCCAGGCCATCCCGGCCACGACGTCGCCGCGCGCCAGATGAGCGGATTCGGCGGCATGCTGTCTGTGCGGCTGCGCGGCGGTCGCCAAGCGGCACTTGAATTATGCTCTCGCACAGAGGTTTTCATTCTTGCGGAGTCGCTCGGCGGGGTGGAGTCGCTCATCGAGCACCCCGGCGCGATGACCCATGCCTCGGCAGCCGGGTCGCTGCTCGAAGTGCCCGACGACCTGGTCCGGCTGTCTGTCGGTATCGAAGACGTGGCGGATCTGATCGGCGATCTCGAGCAGGCGCTAGGTTAACGCGGGTCGCAGCGCCGACGCCGTCACCGCGAGGTTCACCTGGGGCAGGCCCGGCGCACCCGATTCGTCGACCCAGCATCCGGCGGCGATGTCGCCGGCACGGGCCTGCACCCAGCGCCAGCCTCGGTCGTTCAGGCTCAGCAGGGCGCCCAGGCCGTCCGTGACGTGCAACAGCGAGATGATCGCCGCAGTCGCCGGAGTGGGGGCGCGCATGTCGAACAGCACGGAAAGCAGCTGCGCCCGGGCGTGGTCGACACGGGACCGATCAGCAATCGGCCACAGCCGAGAACCGTTGCGCTGCAGGTAAATCGGCCGAACATAGCCGCGGCCTTGCAGTGTGGTCAACAATGCCGGCTCGACGCCGCGGCGCAGCTTGGCCACCGCGGTCTGCGGTGTCAGCGGCCGGCGCTGCAGCCGCTGCGCCGCCGGATCAAGGATCGGGTCGCCCAGCTCCGGCCCCGCGAGCAGCAACAGCCTTCCCGGCGGGATCGGTTCGCCGTCGACCGACGGGCGGATCCTGCACGCGTACGCCAGATCCAGCAGCACCGCAGCGGCCAGCAGCTTCTCGCGGCGCTCTCGTGCCAGCGCCGGCCGATTGGTCGCGTTGTCGAGCAGCAGCAGTAGAAGGTCTTCGGCGATGTGCGCCATGGGCGGGAACTCTAACCGCCCCGGGATCCCTTACTCGTGGTACGGCTCGGCGCTGAGCAGCTCTACTGTGGCCGTCTTTCCACTCGGCAGCTGATAGCTGCATTTCTCGCCGACCTTTTTGTCGATCAGCGCGGCGCCCAGCGGCGAGTTCGGCGAATACACCTCGAGCTTTCCGTCGGTGATGCCCTCCTGGCGGGTGCCGATGAGGAACTCCTCTTCGTCGCCGTCGTCATAGCGCACTTTGACCACCGAGCCCGGCAGCGCCACGCCTGACTGCTTGGGTGCCTCACCGACCTTGGCGTTGCTCAGCAACTCCTGCAGCTGACGAATGCGCGCCTCCTGCTGGCCCTGCTCCTCACGCGCGGCGTGATATCCGCCGTTCTCACGCAGGTCGCCCTCTTCGCGCCGATCGTTGATCTCGGCGGCGATGACCGGGCGGTTGGCGATCAACTGGTCGAGTTCGGCCTTGAGGCGGTCATACGCCTCCTGGGTCAACCAGGTCACCTGGGTATCGGTCATCTTGTCGCGCTCCTTGCTCCTCGTGCCGCGAATGCTCGCGACAGCGGTTCACCGCCTCACTGCCGGGAGCATGCGGACACCCCGCGTGTATTGCCGTTTTGGCGGACTCGTAATCAGCGCAAATGCAGCAATACACGGTCCCAGCAGGAACCGTGTATTCATCGAGGGTACCACCGCGGCGTCACCGGGAATTCAGCGTTCGGCAATATTCGGGCCGACGCTCACGGCGCCACCAAATAGCCGGGGACGTCGTAGCCGCAGCCGTACACGTCGCCCATCACCGGTGGCCGGCTGGTCTTGACCACGGTGGTCACCTGCACCGCAGCTGATGTCGACGGCGGCACCAGGACCTCGCGCCGGCCCGTCTCGCTGCCGTCTTTGGATTTGGCGCGCACGATGCAGACGGCCGGTCGCGACGGGTCGTCGCGGGTGAGGTTGACGGTCACCTCCACGGTCTGGTCGTCGATCAGCCGGTACCCGGCAAGCGTGCCCTCGATGTCGCTGCGGCCGAGCCGGTGGTAACCGACCAGCGCGACCGTGACACCTATCGCGAGGACCGCCAGAGTCAGGCCGACGACGATCCAGCGGCGGGCGCGCCGTGGGGTTCGCCCGTACCGGGTGGACGGACGCTCGGTCATGTTTGGGTGCCCATCGGTCGAGGGGAGACAGTAGGACTGGAACTATAGGAACCGTCAAGACAGCGAAGGACCAGGGTAGAGCAGACGTGAGTGGATTTCGGTTGATGGCCGTGCATGCGCACCCGGACGACGAGTCCAGCAAGGGCGCGGCCACGACGGCGCGCTATGCCGCGGAAGGCAACCGCGTGCTGGTGGTCACGCTGACCGGCGGCGAGCGCGGCAGCATCCTCAACCCCGCGATGGATCTACCCGAGGTCAAGGCGCGAATGGCCGAGATCCGGCGCGACGAGATGGCCAAGGCCGCCGAGATCCTCGGCGTCGAACACCGTTGGCTCGGCTTCGTCGACTCCGGGCTGCCCGAAGGCGACCCGCCGCCGCCGCTGCCGGAAGGCTGTTTTGCGCTCGTCCCGCTCGAGGAGCCCACGGAGGCGCTGGTGCGCGTCATCCGCGAGTTCAAGCCGCACGTGATGACCACCTACGACGAGAACGGCGGCTATCCGCACCCGGATCACATTCGCTGCCACCAGGTTTCCGTCGCGGCGTTCGAAGCCGCGGGTGATCCGGACCGGTTTCCCGACGCCGGCGAGCCGTGGGAAGTGAAGAAGCTCTACTACAACCACGGGTTTCTGCGCAAGCGGATGCAATTGCTTCAAGACGAATTCGCCAAGCACGGTCAGAAGGGTCCGTTCGAAAAGTGGCTCAAGCATTGGGATCCCGAGCACGACGTGTTCGCCCACCGCGTCACCACGCGCATTGAATGCTCTGAGTACTTCAGTCAGCGTGACGACGCGTTGCGGGCCCATGCCACCCAGATCGACCCCAACGGCGACTTCTTCGCCGCGCCCATCGAATGGCAGCAACGGCTCTGGCCGACAGAGGAATTCGAGCTCGCTCGATCCAGGGTGCCGGTGGAATTGCCGGAGACCGACCTGTTCGCCGGAATCGAGCCCGAAGCATGACCGGCATGGCGGCCGCGGCGCTGGTGCTGCTCGCCGACGACGCACCGCGCAACACCGGTCCGGATTTCGGCAAGGCGAGCCCGGTCGGCCTGCTGATCGTCGTGCTGTTGTTGATCGGCACATTCGCCTTGATCTGGTCGATGAACCGGCATTTGAAGAAGCTTCCGTCGCGATTTGACGGCGAAGAGACCAAAGCCCGAGAAGCCGACGCCGACGCCGACAGCGCCGACAGTGAGGACTCGCGCCGTGAACCCGGCGGCTAACACTCTCGGCCAGGCCACGAGCCCGTATCTGCGTCAGCACGCCGACAATCCGGTGCACTGGCAGCAGTGGACGCCGGACGCGCTCGCCGAAGCCGCCGAACGCGACGTGCCGATCCTCCTGTCGATCGGTTATGCCGCCTGTCACTGGTGCCACGTGATGGCGCACGAGTCGTTCGAGGACGACGAGGTGGCGGCCGTGATGAACGCCAACTTCGTCTGCGTGAAGGTCGACCGGGAGGAGCGCCCCGACCTCGACGCGGTGTACATGAACGCTACGGTGGCGCTGACGGGGCAGGGCGGCTGGCCGATGACGTGCTTCCTGACTCCCGACGGCCGGCCGTTCTTCTGCGGCACCTACTACCCGAAACCTCAGTTCCTGCAATTGCTTTCGGCGGTGACCAACACCTGGCGCACGCGCCGCGACGACGTCGAGCAGGCCGGTGACCAGATTGCCGTCGAATTGCGCCGCATGTCGTCGGGACTACCGAGCGGCGGACCGGACGTCACGCCGGCGCTGTGCGACGGCGCGGTGCAAGCGATCTTGGCCGACGAGGACGTGGCGCGCGGCGGGTTCGGCGGTGCGCCCAAGTTCCCGCCGTCGGCGCTGCTGGAAGCGCTGCTTCGGACCTACGAACGCACGGGCGGCCCTGCGCCGCTGGCCGCAGTGCAGCGCACGGCGACCGCGATGGCCCGCGGCGGCATCTACGACCAGCTGGCTGGCGGCTTCGCCCGCTACAGCGTCGACGCGTCGTGGGTGGTGCCGCACTTCGAGAAGATGCTGTACGACAACGCGCTGTTGTTGCGGGCCTACGCGCATTGGGCGCGACGCACCGGTGACGCGCTTGCCCGCCGGGTCGCAGCCGAGACCGCGCAGTTCCTCCTCGACGCGCTCGAGACCGGCGGGATGTTCGCGTCGTCGTTGGACGCCGACGCCGCGGGCCGGGAGGGCTCCACCTATGTCTGGACGCCAGCCGAGTTGCGCGACGTTTTGGGTAGCGACGACGGAGCCTGGGCGGCAAAGGTTTTCGCGGTCACGCCGGAGGGCACGTTCGAGCACGGCAGCTCGGTGCTGCAACTCCCGGAGGATCCCGACGACGACGACCGGTTCGCCCGCGTGCGTGCCGCACTGCTGGCCGCGCGGCAGCGCCGCGTGCAGCCCGACCGCGACGACAAGGTGGTCACCGCCTGGAACGGCATGGCGATCACCGCGCTGGCCGAAGCGGGTGTCGCGCTGCGTCGCCCCGAGCTGATCGACGCAGCCGCGCGGTGCGCGGATGCACTGCTGATCCTGCATCTGGTCAACGGACGACTGCGGCGTGCGAGCCTCGGCGGCGTGGTGGGGGACAGCCCCGCGATCTTGGAGGACTACGGAGCGCTGGCCACCGGTCTTCTGAATCTGCACCAGATCACCGGCGAAGCGTCGTGGCTGATGGCCGCCACCGACCTGCTCGACACCGCGCTGGCGCAATACGCCGACCCGGACAGCGCCGGCCGGTGGTTCGACACCGCAGCCGACGCCGAGCAACTGGTGGCCCGGCCCTCGGATCCGGCCGACGGCGCCACCCCCTCCGGCGCGTCGCTGATCACCGAGGCGCTGCTGACCGCCGGCTATCTTGCGCCTGATGGCGACCGGTACCGGCAGGCCGCCGAGCAGACACTGGCCGCACACGCTCTGCTGATCGAGCGGGCACCCCGCGCAGCCGGGCACTGGCTGGCCGTCGCCGAAGCGGCAGTCCGTGGGCCGCTGCAGATCGCGGTGGCATGCGAGTCTTCGTCGTCGCAGCTGCTGGCACGGGCTCGCGTGCTGGCACCCGGCGGCGCGATCGTCGTCGGCGGTCCCCCCGATTCGTCGGAACTACTCGCGGGCCGTGGCCGCGTCGACGGGGCCGATGCCGCCTACGTGTGCCGCGGGCCGGTCTGCGACGTGCCGGTCACTAGTGCCGAGCAGCTGGCGTCGGCGCTGGGCGCGCCCGTGTAGCCTGCGGCTCATGCCGAGTGACCCCGCCGCGACTGTGAACCGCTATCTCGACGTACTCGCCAAGGGCAGCGCCGACGACGTCGTCGCACTCTATGCGCAGGACGCCACGATCGAGGACCCGGTCGGCTCTGAGCTGCGCCGCGGGCACGCAGCCATTCGCGAGTTCTACGCTGCGATCGAGAAGCTGGGCAAGCAAACCGAATTGGTGGCGCTGAAAGTCGGCCCAAACGAGGCGGCGTTCCTGTGGCGGCTGACCGTCGATATGGGCGACAACCGGACCCGCGTCGAGCCGATCAGCGTGATGACGTTCGACGACGACTCCAAGATCACGTCGATGCGGGCGTTCTGGTCGTCGGACGACCTCGCCCTCCTCTAGTCGCGTCGACTACTTCCCCCGAGGGTGCGTGTCTGCCCACCGACACGCCGCCGGACGCGTACCGCAGCGCACGCTCGCGCCGATCGGCAGTGCGTCAGAAGACCGCGAACCACATCGCGACGTAGTGGCAGATCGCCGCCACCGCGGTGCACGCATGGAAGAACTCGTGATGGCCGAATGTGGTGGGCCACGGATCGGGCCACTTCAACCCGTACAGCACGCCGCCGACGCTGTACAGCGCACCGCCGACCGCCAGCAGCACCGTCGCCGCCACCCCGGCGCCTTCCGTGATCGGCCCGATGAACCACACCGCCACCCAGCCGAGCACCAGATACAGCGGCACGCCGACCCATCGGGGCGCCGACGGCCACAACATCTTGAGCGCCACCCCGGCCAGCGCGCCACCCCAGACGATCCAGAACAACACCATCCCGCTGCGCTGCGGCAGTGCGAGCAGCGCAAACGGCGTGTAGCTGCCCGCGATGAACACGAAGATCATCGAGTGGTCGGCGCGCTTCATCCACTTGCGCGCGGTCGCGGACGTCCAGTTGACGCGGTGATAGGCGCCGCTGACCGCGAACATTGCGACGATCGTGAACGTGTAGATCAGCGTGGCCAGCCCGGCACGCGTCGATTCGACCGCCCACGACACCGACACCAGCGCGGCGCCCGCGATCAATGCGACCGCCGCGGCGTACACGTGAATCCACCCGCGCGCCCGCGGCTTGTTGAGGAACTGGGCGACCCCGTCGACGACGGCTTCGGGGAAGTCCTCCGCGTCAGGCCCCCGCGGGGTCGACGAGGTGCGGGTGTCTCGCGTGGTTTCGAGGGCCATGTCACCTCCAGCGTCGTTCTTCGCGCGAGCGCTCATCGGCTCTTGTGTTCTCCTCGCGCGAGCGCTCATCGGTTGCTTGTTGCTCTTCGCGCGAGCGCTCATCGGCCACAGTTCACGACAGAATCTTCACCTCGTCACAGTAGTCTGGCTTCCCGTGGAGATCATTCCGCCGCGCCTCAAGGATCCGCTCTACCGGCTCTACGAGATGCGTCTGCGGCAGGGGCTCGAACGCTCGAAATCCGAGCTCCCCCGCCACATTGCGGTTCTCTGCGACGGCAACCGGCGCTGGGCCCGTGAGCTTGGTTACAACGACGTCAGCTACGGCTATCGCGTGGGCGCGGCGAAGATCGCCGAGATGCTGCGCTGGTGCGCCGACGCCGGCATCGAGATGGCCACGGTGTATCTGCTGTCGACCGAGAACTTGCAGCGCGATCGCGACGAACTCAACGCGCTGATCGAAATCATCACCGACGTCGTCGAGGAGATCTGCGCGCCGGCGTACCGCTGGAGCGTCCAGACCGTCGGCGACCTCGAGCTGATCGGAGAAGAGCCGGCCCGACGGCTGCGCGAAGCCGTCGAGTCCACGACGACGGCGCCTGCCGGAACCTTCCACGTCAACGTCGCGGTCGCCTACGGCGGCCGCCAGGAGATCGCCGACGCCGTGCGCGCACTGCTGTCCAAAGAGCTCGCCAACGGCGCAACGCCCGAGCAGATGATCGAGGCCGTGACCGTCGACGCGATCTCGGAAAACCTCTACACCTCCGGCCAGCCCGACCCCGACCTCGTCATCCGCACCAGCGGAGAACAGCGCCTGTCCGGTTTTCTGCTGTGGCAGAGCGCGTATTCCGAGATGTGGTTCACCGAGGCCTATTGGCCGGCGTTCCGGCGGGTCGACTTTCTGCGCGCGCTGCGCGACTACAGCGCTCGGCACCGCCGATACGGCATGTAGAGCCTTCTGCTCTTCGCGCACGCGGCTCACCGCGTGGGAGACTTTGAGCCATGGCTGCCCTGTCGGCGCTGGTGTTCACGCTGAGTTGCTGGCTGGGCCTCTACCTGCTGGCCCGCGACCCGCGTAAGCCGGTTCTGGTCCTCGCCGCGCTCGGGCTGACGAGTTTCGCAGCTGTGGTGGCGCTCGACGCGGTTCGGGTCGTCAGCACGGCGCACGCCGAGACGCTGAGCCGCGTCGAGATCTACCTCGTCGCGGTGCCCGCCGTCGCGTGGTTCGCGGTCCTTGTGGAGTTGTCACGGCCGTGCGACAGCTGGCGCAGCCGCGCTAGGGAGATCCTGCTGATTGCGGTCGTGGCCACCGGTGTGCTGGCGGCCGCGGTGATGGCCGGCAGCGTCGACGGGCCCCTGCGCGCCGGCCACTGGCTGATGTTCGCCGTGATCTCGGTGTCGACGCTCGGCGCGATGCTGGTCGCGGTCCTGCGCCGGAGGCAACCGGGCCCGGTCGCGGGTTTCGTGATCGTCGCGACGCTGTTCTTCGCGCTCGGCAACGCGATCCTGATCATCCCGCTGGGGTTGGTGCCCAGCTGGCTGGCCCTGGCGTCGACGGGGTTCGACGTGGCGCTGCTGGGAGTGGCGGTCGCGCTGTGGGACGCGTTCGACGAAGGCCAGGCGCTGCGCGCGGACATGCTGCGGTCGTTCGCAGCGACGGTCGTGGTCGCCACACTGTTCGGCGGGCAGGCGCTGATCGGGGTGGCCGTCGTCGCCGACGGCTCCGGCCGGACCGCGCTGACAGCGCTGCTGTTCACCAGCCTGGCCGTCGCGATCGGAATTCACGTATTCGCCGACCCGCTCGCCGGGCTTCTGGACCGGCTGGCGTTCTGGCGCTCACCGACCCTGCGGGCCGACCGGGCCACGCTTCGCAGCACCGAGGCCGCGCTGCCGTTGCGCAAGGCCAGCCCACTCGACGACCTCGACGACGAGACGTTCGTGCGCTTGACCCGCCGCGCACTCGGCCACTACGGCGACCTGTCCAAGCTCGTGGCCAGCCCGCTGACCGCGCTGCCGGAGATCGACGAGCGGCTGGCCCGTCGCGGCGCGCCCGACCAGCCGCTGGAACGGGCCAACGAATTGAAGGCCCTGCTCGCCGACAGCATCGCTCGGCTCAAGCCCCGCGACGGCGGCGACTTCGGCACCACCGACGAATGGCGGTACTACAACGCGCTGTATTTCCCCTACGTCGTGGGGGTGCGGGCCTACGCGCAGAACGCCACCGCCGCCGGGCTGGATCCGGTAGCGCGGCGGGCGTGGCAGTGGTTCGTCACCGAGGTACCGCAGCGGTCGCTGCACAACTGGCAGAACGCGGCGGCGCGGCTGATCGCGGCCGACCTGCGTGGCCGCATCCCGGTCGGCCAGAACAGTCAAGCACCTCAACCCGTGCGGTGACCGCGCTGCCCTTCCTGGTCGAGGTAGTCCTGGGCGAGCTTGCCGACGTGGGCGGGCAGCTGTCCCGCCGCGACGTCGGCGAGGCTGGTCTGCTCGAGCACCGAACGCATGCTGGCTCGCAATGCGCGCCACACGTCCGTCAATGCGGTGGTGGCGCCGGAATAGGGCAGATCTCCCAGCCCGGTGTCGTGCACGCTGGCCAGCGGGCCATCGATCGAGCGCAGCACGTCGGCGACGCTGATCTCCGCCGCCGGGCGCGCGAGCTCGTAGCCGCCGTCGCGGCCGCGGCGGCTTCGGACCAAGCGGTCAGTGCGAAGGTCGGACAGGATGTCGACCAGAAATTGCGCGGGAATGCCCTGAGCGTGCGCTAACTCGTCGGTCTTGAGCAGCACGCCTTCGTCGACGGTCGCCAACTCGACCATGGCCCGCACTGCGTACTCCGCCTTGGCCGACATCCGCATACGCCGATTGTCTCAGCTGACCGCGGCCAGCACAGCGTCGGCCAACTCGGGTCGACAGACCACGATGTCGGGCAGCAACGGATCGGGCCGGTTGTACTCGAGCGCAGAGCCGTCGATGCGCGACGCGTGCAGGCCGGCCGCGCGCGCCACCGCAACCGGGGCGGCGTTGTCCCACTCGTATTGGCCGCCGGCGTGGACGTACACGTCCGCGACGCCTTGCGCGATCGACGCCACCTTGGCGCCGGCCGAACCCATTTCGACCAGCGTGCCGCCGAGACGGTCCCGCACGTCGAGCGCGATCGCAGGCGGGCGGGTGCGCGACACCACGATTCGCGGAGCCGACGGAGCGGGCGGCGGCGTGGGCACGTGCGGTGTGGCAAGCGTAATCCCTTGCGCGGGAAGAGCAACCGCTCCGGCCACCAGGTCGCCCGAGTGCCACAGCGCCACGTGCACCGCCCAGTCGGTGCGGCCCAATTCGGAGAACTCGCGGGTGCCGTCCAACGGGTCGACAATCCACACACGGTCCGCCGACAACCGCGCGGGTTCGTCGACACCCTCTTCCGACAGCACCGCATCGCCGGGCCGCTCGGCAGCCAGCGCTGCCATCAAGAAGTCGTGAGATCGCTTGTCTCCAGCGGCTTTTCGCTCAGCGACGGACGCGTCGGCGAACTCTTCGCGCACGGCAAGCAGCAGTCGGCCGGCCTCGGTGGCCAACCGAGCCGCCACGTCATGGTCCGTCATTGCTGCGACTCGACCAGCGCGATGATCTCCTGCGCCAACTCGTCGAGGGTGCGATCGGGCGTCAGGCGCAGATCCGGGTTCTTCGGCGGCTGGTACGGGCTGTCGATACCGGTGAAGTGGGTGATTTCGCCGGCGCGCGCTTTGGCGTAGAGGCCCTTGGGATCTCGTCTTTCGCACTCGGCCAGCGGGGTATCGCAGAACACTTCGTAGAACGGTACACCGGCTTCCTCGTGGATGCGGCGGGCCATCGCCCGGTGCTCGGCCAGCGGGCTGATCGCCGGCACCAGCACCACCTGTCCGCAGTCGGCGAGCAGCGTCGCGACGTGCGCGAGCCGGCGCAGGTTCTCGGCACGGTCGGCCATCGAGAACCCGAGATCGGCGTTCAGGCCGTGGCGCAGGTTGTCGCCGTCGAGCACGTAGGCGGGGCGTCCCGATTCCAGCAACCGGCGCTCGGCCAGCATGGCCGCCGAGGACTTGCCTGAGCCGGACAACCCGGTGAACCACACCGTGACTCCTCGTGACAACCGATCTGCCGCTGTCACAAGGGATTTGTGCCTGACAGTGTTCGGGCTCGACGCGCGCACGGCGGCATCACGGGCCGACATGTCGCGCAGCACCATACCGGCGGCCACGGTGCCGTTGGTGGCCTGGTCGATGAGGATGAACGATCCGGTGCTCGAGTTGCGCGTGTACTCGTCGAGCATCAGTGGAACCTGAGTGCGAACCGTGATCCGACCGAGTTCGTTGAGCTGCAACGCCGTTGCCCTCTTGTCGCGGTGCAACGTGTTGACGTCGAGCCGGTAGTGCAGCGCGGTGACGATCGCGCGGGTGGTCCGGGTGGTCTGCTTGATGACGTACTCGCGGCCGGGTTCCAGCGCCGAGTCGTCGGCCATCCAGCACACGGTCGCGTCGAATTCCTGTGTCACCCGCGGCTGGTTGTTGGTGCGCGCGATCATGTCCCCGCGGGAGATGTCGATGTCGTCGGCGAGCGTGATAGACACCGCCATCGGCGGAAACGCTTCTGTCACAGGGCCGGTCGGCGAGTCGATCGCGGTGATGCGACTGGTCTTGCCACTCGGCAGCACCACCACGTCGTCGCCGACCTGCATCACGCCGCTGGCGACGGTGCCGGCATAGCTGCGGTGGTCGCGGTGCTCGAGGGTCTGCGGCCGGATCACGTACTGGACCGGAAACCTGACGTCGACGAGGTTGCGGTCGCCGGCGATGTACACCTCTTCCAGGTGCGACAGCAGCGAAGGCCCCTCGTACCACGGCGCCTTGTCCGACTTGCTGACGACGTTGTCGCCGTGCAGCGCCGACATCGGGATCGTCGTCACGTCGTGCACGTCGAGGCGCGCGGCGAACGTGTGGAACTCGTCGCGGATCTTCTCGAATCGCTCTCGGTTCCAGTCGATCAGGTCCATCTTGTTGACGGCCAGCACGATGTGCTGCACGCCCAGCAGCGACGCCAGAAAAGCGTGCCGGCGTGACTGCTCGAGCAGCCCGTGCCGCGCATCGACGAGCACGATCACCAGCTGCGCCGTCGACGTGCCGGTGACCATGTTGCGGGTGTACTGGATGTGGCCCGGCGTGTCGGCGATGATGAACTTCCGCTTGGCTGTAGCGAAGTAGCGATACGCGACGTCGATCGTGATGCCCTGCTCGCGTTCTGAGCGCAGGCCGTCGGTCACCAGCGCGAGGTCGGTGTAGTCGTTGCCTCGCTCTTTGGACGTCCGCTCGACGGCCTCCAACTGGTCTTCCATCACGGCCTTGGAGTCGTACAGCAGCCGGCCGATCAGCGTGGACTTCCCGTCGTCGACTGACCCGGCGGTGGCGATGCGCAACAAAGTGGTCATCAGAAATACCCCTCCCGCTTGCGGTCCTCCATGCCGGCCTCGGAGATCCGGTCGTCGGCGCGGGTGGCGCCCCGCTCGGTCAGCCGCGCGACTGCGGTCTCGGCGATGATCTCGTCGACCGTCGCAGCGGTGGATTCCACGCAGCCGGTACAGGTCACGTCGCCGACGGTCCGGAACCGCACGCTGGTTTCGAAGACCTCTTCGTCGGGCCGGGGCTGCATGAAGCGGTGCACCGCAAGCAACATGCCGTCGCGGACGAACACCGGCCTGCGATGGGCGTAGTAGATCGAGGGCAGCGTGATGTCTTCGGCACCGATGTAGGACCAGATGTCGTATTCGGTCCAGTTCGACAGCGGGAACACCCGGATGTGCTCGCCCTTGCGGTGCCGGCCGTTGTAGAGGTTCCACAGTTCGGGCCGCTGGGCTTTCGGATCCCACTGTCCGAACTCGTCGCGGAAGGAGAACACCCGCTCCTTGGCGCGGGCCTTCTCCTCGTCGCGACGGGCGCCGCCGAAAGCCGCGTCGAACTTGTTCTCGCGGATCGCGCGCAGCAGCGTTACGGTCTGCAGCGGGTTGCGCGAGGGCCCGGTCTCGACCACGCGGCCGGCGTCGATGTCGTCTTGCACAGAGGCCACCACCAGCCGGATGCCGTGGGTGGCGACCAGTTGGTCGCGGGTGGCGATGACCTCGTCGAAGTTGTGCCCGGTGTCGACGTGCATCACCGGGAACGGCAGCCGTGCGGGCCGAAAAGCCTTGAGCGCCAAGTGAAGCATGACGATCGAGTCCTTGCCGCCGGAGAACAGCAGCACCGGCCGTTCGAACTCGGCAGCGACCTCGCGGATGATGTGGATCGCCTCGGCCTCCAGAGATCTCAGGTGGCTGAGCTCGTAGTGGCCTGCTTCGAGCAATGAAGCCATTGCGCCATCTCCCGGGTTAATCTGGTAAAGCTAGCCAAGTTAATAATTTATGGAACCAGACGGCGCGCGGCGCTGTCAATATCGCGACTTCTTGCGCGAACGTGAGCTCACTGCGACGACACGCCGGAGCGGTCCGCAACCAGCTCACACTCGGGAAGATCGGTCGGCGCCGTCAGGCGCTGAGATGTTTGACCCGCGACCACAGGCCATGGCGCGGTGACGGGTCCGTCCGCGAGGCGATGATCGCCCGCACCGTGCGCCGGCAGCGGCCGCACTGGGATCCGGCGCCACAGGCCGCCGCCACCTGGCGTGACGTTGACGCGCCGCTGTCGACGGCATCGCGCACCGCCTCGGTGGTGACGCCTAGACACAGGCAGACGTACATCGTCGTGCGCGCTTCCCGTCGATGCGAGTAGGTAAGGCTACGTTAACGCACGTCGAACGGGTCCGTCCACCTTACCGAAAGACTTACGGTTACAGTCAGAACCCGAGTCCCTCGTCCGGATGGAGGCAGATGCCCGACAACAGCACCCACCGCGCTGCGCTGGTCATCGGCGGAGCCTCAGGCATCGGTTGGGCGGTCGCGAAAGGCTTGGCGGGGAACGGCTATCGCGTCACGGTCGCCGATCTCAATGCCGACGGCGCGACCGCCCGCGCCGACGAACTCGGCGCACCACACACGAGTGCCGCCGTCGACGTGACCGACGAAGACTCGGTGGCCACGCTGTTCGAGCGCACCGGGCCGATCGACGTCGTCGTCAACACCGCCGGCATCGGGGGAGTCGGCCGCATCACCGAACTGCCGGTCGAGCAGTTCCGGTCCGTGGTCGACGTCTGTCTGATCGGTGGCTTTCTGGTGATCAAGCACGCCGGAAGTCATCTGCGCGACGGCGGGTCGCTGGTGTCGCTGACGTCGTTGAACGCGCGGCTTGCCGCTCCTGGTATGAGCGCGTACTGCGCGGCGAAGGCCGGCTTGGCGATGCTGACCCAGGTGGCGGCACTGGAATTGGCGCCGCGGGGGATACGAGTCAACGCAGTCTCGCCGGGCTTCGTGGACACCCCGCTGACCGAAGGGGTGAAGCTGGTGCCCGGCACGCTCGAGGAGTACGTCGAGAACACTCCGCTCGGTCGCATCGGCACTCCGCAGGACGTGGCCGACGCCGTGCTGTTCATCGTGTCGGACAACGCCTCCTGGCTGACCGGCGAGGTGATGGACCTCAACGGCGGCGCGCACCTGAAGCGCTACCCAGATGTGTTGGCGCACCTGGACAAAATGATGTCGGCCGCGTCGGGGCCACAGTGACGGGCTTTCGCGGCAAGCAGGCCATCGTCACGGGCGGCGGCTCGGGGATCGGCGCCGCCCTGACGCGGGCCTTGGTGGCGGCCGGTGCCGACGTGCTCTGCACCGACATCGACGCGCAAGCAGCCGAACGCACGGTGTCAGAGGCGACGGGTCCGGGCAGTGCGATCTCCGCGCGCCTCGACGTCACCGACGCCGCCGCGGTACAGGCTGCCGTCGACGACGTCGTCGCGCGCACCGGCCGGCTGGACTTGATGTTCAACAACGCCGGCATCGTCTGGGGTGGCGACACCGAACTGCTCACGCTCGATCAATGGAACGCGATCATCGACGTCAACATCCGCGGCGTCGTGCACGGGGTCGCGGCGGCGTATCCGGTGATGATCCGGCAAGGACAGGGCACGATCGTCAACACCGCATCGATGGCCGGGCTGGTGCCGGCGGCCCGGCTCACCAGTTATGCCATGACCAAGCACGCCGTGGTCGGACTGTCCATGGCGCTGCGTTCAGAAGCCGCTGTGCACGGTGTCGACGTCCTCGTGATCTGTCCTGGAGCCGTGGAAACCCCGATCCTCGACAAAGGGGCTGTCGGCGACTTCGAAGGCCGCAACTTTTTTCTCACCGGCACCGGCAGGACGACGGGTTACGATCCCGACCGGCTGGCGCGCGACGTGCTGCGTGGTATCGAGCGGAAGAAAGGCATTGTCGTGGTTCCCAAACTCGCTTATGCCGGTTGGCTTTTCGTGCGGCTGTCACCGGCGCTGATGCAGCGCGCATCGCTGCGCATGATCGCGAGGCGGCGGCGGTCACGGTGAGTGTTCCGATTCCGCAACGGCCCACCGATGTGACCGCCGCGTGGCTGTCGGCGGCGCTGAGCGCCGGGGGGCAGGCGGTGCAGGTGCGCGACGTCGACGTCGCTGCGGTGGGCACGGGCCAGACCGGCGCGACGTACCGCGTGGCCGCCACCTACACCGCCAACCCTGCCGGTCTCCCTGAGACCTTCGTGATCAAGCTGCCGGTGCAGGACGAGGCCGTGCGGGGCGGCGTCACGCTCGGTTATCTCAGCGAGGTCGCGTTCTACGCCCGGGTGGCCGACAAGATGGGCGTGCCGACGCCGAAGTGCTTCTACTCCGACATCGCCGACGAGGGCGCGGAGTTCGTGCTCCTGCTCGAAGACATGTCGCCTGCGGTCCAAGGTGACCAGATCGCCGGTGCGACCGCCGACGAGGCACGGTTGGCGGTGACCGCGCTGGCCGGTTTGCACGGGCCGAGTTGGTGTGACCCGGCGTGGTTGAGCATGGCCGAGGTGGCGATGCCAATGCCGGGTGACGAGCAGGCGATCAAAGGCCTGGGCGACATCGCGAAGATGGCCGTGGACATGACGCTGGACAAGCTCGGTGCGCACCTCGATCCGGTCGACCACGAAACAGCAACGGCAGCAATGAATCTGGTGACGCCGTGGCTGATGGCGGAGCCTGACAGGTACTCGCTGATGCACGGCGACTACCGGCTGGACAACCTGCTGTTCGATCCCGACCGCAGCCGCGTCACGGTCGTCGACTGGCAGACCCTCGGCGTCGGACTACCCGCGCGGGACCTGTCGTATTTCACCGCGACCAGCCTGGTGCCCGAACTGCGGGCGCAGATCGAGCAGCAGCTCGTCGACGCGTACCACCGCGCTCTCATGAGCTACGCAGTGAGCGGTTACGACCGCGAAACCTGTTGGCGCGATTACCGATTGGGCATGCTGCAGGCTCCGCTGCTGACATGTCTGGGCTGCGCATTCGCCAGTACCACCGAGCGAGGCAACGCGATGATGGTGGTGATGCTGCAGCGTGGCTGCCAGGCCATCCGTGAGCTGCAGACGCTCGAACTGCTCGATCGGATCGCGGCTCACCGCGCCACGTAGAGCGCTGCCACATCGCCCGGCCTGACCTTCATCGCGGCGTTGCGCGGAAGTTTGTCGACGATCGTTACCGCCACCGGTACATGGTGGCTGGGCAGCTCCGCACGCACCCAGTCTTTGAGCTCGGCTTCCGGCGGTGCTGAGGCGCCTGGCCTGAGTTCGACTGCAGCGAAAGGCACTTGGCCGAGCCGCCGGTCCGGCACGCCGACCACGCAGGCGTCACGGACAGCGGGATGGTCCAGCAGCACCCGGCGCACGGTCTCGGGCAGGATCTTGAATCCGCCGCGGATGATCGCGCCGTCGCCGCGGCCGTGGATCGTGACGAAGCCGTCGGCGTCCACCGACGCGACGTCGGTGGTGCGGATCCAGTCCGGCCCGATCGCGTCGATGCAGGCCTCTAGAAACCCTTTCTCGTCCACGCCGAGTTCAACACCCGAGTCCGGGTCGACGATCCGGACGCGCACGCCGGGCAGGGGCTTGCCGACGCTGTCCCGCTTGCTGGCGCCGTACTGCCGGTACAGCTCGGGCGTCCACGCGCACGCCGATCCGGCGAATTCCGTTGCGCCGTATGCCCATAGCAGCGGTACCCCGTATCGCTGTTCGAACTCGTCACGCAAGCTGGGTTCCAACGGAGCCGAGCCGCCGGCGAGGTATTCCAGCGAGGCCAGGTCCTGTCTCGCGACGTCCGCGTCGAGCAGCATTCTGATGATCGCCGGCTGCACGCCATTGCGCCGGATGCGGTAGGTCTTGACGGCACGCACCCAATCGGTAACGGAGAACTTCTCCAGAAGTACGGTCCGCTTGCCGACGAACGGTCCGGTGAGCAGCTGGCATACCCCGATGCTGCCGAACGGCCAATACACCAGCTCGGGCGGATCGTCGGGCCGGGGATTCTGGCCGACGGTCATCGACAGCACCGTGTGATGCAGCACGTGGGTTTTCACCGGTATGCGTTTGGGCGGGCCGGTGGTGCCGCTGGTGAGAATATGGACGCCAGCTTCCGTTAGTGCCGGGTCGTACGCCGCCGCGCCGCGCCGTGGCGTGGCCAACTCGACACCGTCGAGCGACAAGACCACTGCCGCGACGCCGGTCCGGGTAACCGCTTGTGCGACAGGCTCACTCCAGTCGTCGCGATCCAGCACCACCGCGGGCAGGCGCAGCGATTCGATGTCGCGCGCGATTGATTGCGCGGACTGGTACGAGTAGATCATCACGACGGGCCGGCGTGCCGCGACGAAGCCGAGGATCGCTGCCGCGTGCGGAACGCGGTTGCGGACGACAACGCCCACAGGGTCGGCGGGCAGAACATCGGCCTTCGTCAAGGCAGCGTCGAGTGCGTCGATGTAACCGGTGAAGTGGTTGCCGGAATACCACTTTCGCGCGAACTCGATGAATGGCCGCTCGCCGTAGTCGGCCAGCCGCTGCGCAAGCACTGCGGCGAAGTCGGCCGACGCGTCCGTCATCGCTGACGCTGTGCAGCCCGAACGAGCCCGCCGCCGATGATCAAGCGCTGAATTTCACTGGTGCCCTCGTACAGCCGCAACAACCGGACGTCGCGGTAGATGCGTTCGACCGGTACTCCACGCATGTACCCGCTGCCGCCGTGGATCTGCACCGCGAGATCGGCCACCTTGCCTGCCATTTCGGTGCAGAACAGCTTCGCAGCCGACGGTGCGATCCTGCGGTCGGCGTTGGTCAGCCACAGCCGAGCGGCGTCGCGAACGAGAGCGCGTCCGGCCATCACCGCGGTCTGCTGGTCGGCGAGCATGGCTTGCACCAACTGGAATTCACCGATCGGTGTGCCCCCTTGGGTAGCGGTGGCGGCGTAGGAAATCGACTCGTCGAGCGCTCGCTGCGCGGCTCCCACCGCCAGCGCCGCGATGTGGATCCGGCCACGCGCCAGCGACGTCAGCGCCGCGCGGTAGCCGATGTCCTCGCTGCCGCCCACCAGCGCGCTATCCGGAACGCGCACATCGGTGAAGTTGACGTCGGCGGTCCAGGCGCCCTCCTGGCCCATCTTGTCGTCCTTGGCGCCCACCTCGACGCCGGCGGCGTCGGCCGGTACCAAAAACACCGCGATCCCGGCGCCCTTGTCGTCGGCGGGCCGCGTGCGGGCGAACACGACGAACAGCTGGGCCACCGGCGCGTTGGTGATGAACCGCTTCTGTCCGGAAATCACCCAATCACTGCCGTCGCGAATTGCTTTGGTGCGCAACCCCGAAGGGTTGGAACCGGCGCCGGGTTCGGTCAATGCGAACGACGCGACCACTTCACCGGAGGCGATGCCTTCCAACCAGCGCGCCTTCTGCTCGTCGGTGCCGAAGCCGACCAGCACCTGGCCCGCGATGCCGTTGTTGGTGCCGAACATCGAACGCAGCGCCAGCGATGTGTAACCCAGCTCCATCGCCAGCTCGACGTCCTGCGCGATGTCGAGTCCCAGCCCACCCCACTCCTGCGGGATCGCGTAGCCGAACAGGCCCATCTTCTTCGCCTGGTCGCGCAGGTCGTCCGGAACGCGGTTGTCGGCCATGATCTCCTGTTCCCGCGGCACGACGGCGGAGCGGACGAAGTCGCGGGTCTGCGCCAGGATGTCCTGAAAATCTTCGTCGCTGATCGCGTCAGTGGTCACGACTGCAGGCTCCTCTCGGCGCAGCGAGGCGGCAACAGCGCCGAATCATATATGAAATATGATGCTCGTCGACCAGTGGGGCGGAGCGAGGAGAGGTGGCAGGAGTGGGGTTGCTGGACGGTCAAACTGCGGTCATCACGGGCGGCGCGCAAGGTCTGGGTTTCGCGATCGCGGAGCAATTCGTCGGCGAGGGCGCCCGGGTGGTCCTCGGTGACGTCAACCTCGACGCCACGGAAGCGGCCACGCAGCGCCTGGGTGGCCATGGTGTCGCGGCCGCCGTGCAGTGTGACGTCACCCGAGCCGCCGACGTCGAAACCCTGGTGGCCGCCGCGGTGGAACGGTTCGGCGGGCTGGACATCATGGTGAACAACGCCGGGATCACCCGCGACGCAACCATGCGCAAGATGACCGAGGAGCAGTTCGACCAGGTGATCGCCGTACATCTGAAGGGCACCTGGAACGGCATGCGAAGTGCTGCGGCGATCATGCGGGAGAACAAGCGCGGCGCGATCGTCAACATGTCGTCCCTGTCGGGCAAGGTCGGCTTGGTGGGCCAGACCAACTATTCGGCCGCAAAGGCGGGCATCGTCGGGATGACGAAAGCCGCCGCGAAGGAGCTCGCTCACCTCGGTGTGCGGGTGAACGCGATCGCACCGGGGCTCATCCGGTCGGCGATGACAGAGGCGATGCCGCAACACATTTGGGATCAGAAGGTAGCCGAGGTGCCGATGGGCCGGGCCGGCGAGCCGCGTGAGGTCGCGACGGTAGCGCTGTTCTTGGCCAGCGACATGTCGTCATACATGACCGGCACGGTGCTGGAAGTGACCGGCGGAAGGTTCATGTGATGCGCGAGGCCGTGATCTGTGAGCCGGTGCGGACGCCGATCGGCCGGTACGGCGGAATGTTCAAGTCGCTCAGCGCCGTCGAGCTCGCTGTCGCCGCATTGAATGGTCTGCTCGAGCGCACCGGGATTGAACCCGACGCCGTGCAGGACGTCATCCTGGGCCACTGCTATCCGAGCAGTGAGGCACCGGCGATCGGCCGAGTCGTTGCGCTGGACGCAGGGCTGCCGGTCAGCGTGCCGGGCATGCAGATCGACCGCCGCTGCGGCTCGGGTCTGCAAGCGGTGATCCAAGCGTGCCTGCACGTGGCCTGCGGTGACCACGACGTCGTCGTCGCCGGCGGAGCCGAAAGCATGAGCAACGTCGCGTTCTATTCCACCGACATGCGCTGGGGTGGTGCGCGAACCGGAATCACCGTGCATGACGGGCTGGTTCGCGGCCGGACCACTGCCGGTGGACGCCACTACCCCGTGCCGGGAGGGATGCTCGAAACGGCCGAAAACCTACGGCGCGAGTACGGCATCTCACGCGAGGAGCAGGACGAACTTGCGGTGGCCTCGCATCAGCGGGCGGTGGCCGCACAGAAGGACGGCATCTTCGCCGAGGAGATCATTCCTGTAGCGGTCCGTAACCGCAACGGTGAGGAACTCGTCGACGCCGACGAACATCCCCGCGCCGACACGTCCATGGAGGCGTTGAGCAGGCTCAAACCTGTTCTGCTGGAACAGGATCCAGAGGCCACCGTGACCGCCGGCAACAGCAGCGGCCAGAACGATGCCGCGTCGATGTGTGTGGTCACCACACCACAGAAAGCTGACGAGTTGGGTCTCACGCCGCTGGTGCGGCTGGTGTCGTGGGGCGTCGCGGGTGTACCGCCCAACGTCATGGGCATCGGGCCGGTGCCGGCCACCGAGGTCGCACTCGCCAAAGCGGGTCTGAAGCTGGCCGACGTCGACCTCGTCGAACTCAACGAAGCGTTCGCGGCACAGGCGTTGGCCGTGATGCGGGAGTGGAAGTTCACCGCCGCAGATCGGGACCGGACCAATGTGCACGGCTCGGGGATTTCGCTCGGGCATCCGGTCGGCGCGACGGGCGGACGGATGCTGGCGACGCTGGCGCGCGAAATGAAACGGCGCGCAGTGCGTTACGGCCTGGAAACCATGTGCATCGGCGGCGGCCAAGGCCTGGCGGCGATCTTCGAACGGTGTGAGAGGTGACGTTGCCGCTGGCCGGCGTCACCGTCGTCGAAGTGTCGAGCTTCGTCGCCGCGCCGTTGTGCGGTGTGACGCTGGCGCAGCTCGGCGCTGAGGTGATTCGCGTGGATCCTATCGGCGGTGCGGCCGATTACCGCCGTTGGCCTCTCGCCGACAGCGGCACGTCGATCTACTGGACCGGCCTGAACAAGGGAAAACTTTCGGCCGCAATCGATTTGCGCAGCCCAGACGGCCAGCAGCTGGTGCAGCGGCTGATCGTCGAGGGCGACGGGATCGTCGTCACCAACGCCGCAGGCCTGGCCTGGCTGTCCTACAGCCGGCTCGCCGCCATGCGTGGTGATGTCATCGCCGTCCAGTTGCTCGGCCGGGGCGACGGCTCCACCGGCGTCGACTACACCGTCAATGCCGCGATCGGGTTCCCCTACGTCACCGGACCGGCAGACCACGCCGCGCCGATCAACCACGTGCTGCCCGCCTGGGATGTCTGCTGCGGCCTGTACGCGGCGCTTGCGGTCACTGCGGCGGTACGCCGGCGCGACCACAGCGGCGACGGCGCCGACGTCAGGATCGCGCTCGAGGACGTCGCACTCGCCGTGGGCGCAACGCTGGGCTTCCTCACCGAGCCGCAGATCACCGGTACGCAGCGGCCGCGGCTGGGCAATGCGATCTACGGCCAATACGGCCAGGACTTCACCAGCCGTGACGGCGCATCGTTCATGGTTGTGCTGTTGACGGCCAGGCACTTTCGCGACCTGGTCGAGGTGACCGGCACCGGGCCGGCGGTGTCGGCTGTGGCCGAGGCGCTCGGCGCGGACTTCACCTCGGAGGGCGACCGCTACCGCAACCGCGATGTGCTGTCGGGGTTGTTCAGGCCGTGGTTCGCCGAGCATTCGGCCGCCGAGATCACCGCCGAACTGTCGGCCACCACGGTCCTGTTCGAGCGGTACCGCACATTCGCCGACGTAGCCGCCGACGACCGGGTCGTCAACAACCCACTGTTCAGCCGCCTCGACCAGCCCGGCGTCGGCGAATACTTCGCGCCCGGCATGCCGGCGTCGTTCGACGGCCAGCACCCCGCCACCGGGCCCGCCCCCGAGCTCGGCGCGCATACCGCCGACGTGCTCGCCGAGCGCCTCGGACTGAGTTCCGACGACATCACCAGCCTCAAAGACACTGGAGCCATCGCATGACCAGACTCGCCCAGACGTTGGGCCTCACCGAGTTTCAGACCGAGATCATCGCGGCGGTAAGGCAATTCGTCGACAAGGAGGTGATTCCCAACGCAGCGCACCTGGAGCGCACCGACACCTACCCGCAGGAGATCGTCGATCAGATGCGGGAGATGGGTCTGTTCGGGCTGATGATCCCGCAGGAGTACGGCGGCCTCGGTGAATCGTTGCTGACCTACGCGCTGTGTGTCGAGGAGCTGGCCCGCGGGTGGATGAGCATCTCCGGCGTGATCAACACCCACTTCATCGTCGCGTACATGCTTCGCCAGCACGGCACCGATGCGCAAAAGCAGCGCTTCCTGCCGCGCATGGCGACTGGTGAAGCGCGCGGCGCGTTCTCGATGTCCGAGCCGGAGCTGGGCAGCGACGTCGCGGCGATCCGCACGAGGGCCAAACGGAACCCCGACGGCAACTACACCATCGACGGCCAGAAGATGTGGCTGACCAACGGCGGCAGCTCGACGTTGGTCGCGGTGCTGGTGCGCACCGACGAAGGGGCGGACAAGCCGCACCGCAACCTGACCGCGTTCCTGGTCGAAAAGCCGGTCGGCTTCGGCGAAGTGCTCCCCGGGCTGGTGATCCCGGGCAAGATCGACAAGCTCGGGTACAAGGGCATCGACACCACGGAACTGATCTTCGACGGCTACGCCGCCAGCGCCGACGACGTCCTCGGCGGCACGCCCGGCCGCGGATTCTTCCAGATGATGGACGGCATCGAGGTCGGCCGCGTCAACGTGTCCGCGCGGGCGTGCGGGGTCGGTCTGCGGGCGTTCGAACTGGCGGTCCGGTATGCGCAGCAGCGCTCGACGTTCGGCAAGCCGATCGCCGAGCACCAGGCGATCGCGTTCCAGCTCGCCGAGATGGCGACGAAAGTCGAAGCGGCACATTTGATGATGGTGAACGCGGCGCGACTGAAAGACTCCGGTGAACGCAACGACCTGGCGGCCGGCATGGCCAAATATCTGGCGAGCGAATACTGCTCGGAGGTCACCCAGCAGAGTTTCCGCATCCACGGCGGCTACGGGTACTCCAAGGAGTACGAGATCGAGCGGCTGATGCGCGACGCGCCGTTTTTGCTCATCGGGGAGGGCACCAGCGAGATCCAGAAGCAAATCATCAGCAAACGGCTACTCGACGAATACCGGATATGAGTGCGCCGGAGTTCGTTGCGCGTCGGCAGTTGTCGCGCGATGTCGCACGGTACGTCCGGCGGCGCATCTTTCAAGGCGGCTACCGCGCCGGGGAGTACGTCCGTTTGGAGCAGTTGGCTGCCGAGTTGGGGGTGAGCGTCACGCCGGTGCGCGAGGCGCTGCTGGAACTGCGTGCAGAGGGCCTGCTGGTGCAGCAGCCACACCGCGGTTTCATGGTGGTGCCGGTGACCGGACGCGACATCGCCGACGTCGCAAGCCTTCAGGCGCACGTCGGAGGGGAATTGGCAGCGCGGGCGGCTACCAACATCACCGACGAGCAGCTGGTGGCGCTCAAAGACCTGCAGACTCGGCTGGAACAAGCCTATGAACAGCAGGACCACGAGCGCGCCGTGCGGCTGAACCACGAATTCCACCGTGCGATCAACGTGGCGGCCGATTCCCCGAAGCTCGCACAGCTGATGGGCCAGATCACCAGGTACGCCCCTGAAGCGGTGTTTCCCACCGTCGAAGGCTGGCCGGCCCAATCGGTCGATGACCACCGGCGCGTGCTTGCCGCGCTCGAGCAGCGCGAACCGGAGCGTGCCCGCGCGGCGATGGCCGAGCACTTCATCGCCGGGGTGGCGCCGCTGGTGGAACACTTGATGGCGCACGGCGTGGTCAGCCCCTGATTCATGCGCCTGCTGTGTCGTTGATACCCGGTTTTGCGCCGAAACCGTGTCTTGGCTACACACTCGACGCGGCCAGCAGGCTGCGCAGGGCAGCGACATCGACCTTTCCGGTGGCCCCGCGGGGAATCGCGTCGTCGCTGTCGAGCAGCAACCACACGGTCGGAATTTTGAACGCACTCAACAGCTTCCGGGCGGCTGACCTCAGCTGGCCCACATCTGTTGCCGTGGTGTCGCACACGACCACGGCGCCGACCTCCTCACCACGCGGGCCGCTGACGTTCGTGACGAACGCCTTACGCACCCCGGTGATCGACTGCAGCGCCTCCTGCACTTCGCTGGGGTAAACGCTCGCGCCGGAGACTTTGAACATGTCGTCGGACCGGCCGTGGTAGAACATGAACCCGTCCTCGTCGAGGCGGCCCAGATCGCCTGTGCCGTAATATCCGTCGGCCGTGAAGACGTCCTCGCGGCTACGGCGGTAGATGCCACGCATCGTGTTCGGCCCGCGGATCTGGATCTCGCCGACAGCGCCGGCTGGGACCGGCGCACCTGTTCCGGGGTCGACGACGCGGACCTGAACTCCCGCGAACGGCTTGCCGCAGCTGCCCCAGGCGGACCGCGGCATGTCGGTGTCGGCGCGGTAGCCGCAGTACGGCCCGAATGCCTCGGTCATGCCGAACAACTTCGCCCGCGCTCCGGGATGGGCTCGATGGGCGGGCGGCAGCAACGCTTCGAGGCTACCCGGACGCAGCGAGGAGAGGTCCGCGCCAAGCGACACCGCGTGTCGCGCAAGCGCTTCAGCCTGCTCGGGCCAGCCGCGAAACAGCGTGACTCGCTCTCGCTCGAGCAGCCGCAGAGTGCTGAGCGGTTCAGGAATCGCCTCGGTGACCAGAGTCGCGCCCGCGCTCAGCGCGGACAGGATGCCACCGCCGAAGCCCCCGACCCAAAAGAACGGCATCGGCAGGTACAGCCGGGTAGTGGCATCGATGCAGCGGGCGTCGAGACCGGATCGCACGGCCGCCAACGCGTTGCCATGGGAGTGGACGACTCCCTTCGGCGGACCGCTGCTGCCGGAGGTGAACATGACCGCCAACGGATCGCTGGGAGTCACCGCCGCCGTCAGTCCGTCGACGATCCGCATGGTCACGTGTCCTGAAGTCGGCAGGCTGTCGGTATCCCGAACACGCTGCAGGGCAGGCAGTGTCGGATTGCCGGCCAGACGCGGCCCGATCTCCGCACGCAACTCGTCGAGGTAGCGGTGACCACGGAACTCCTTGACGCTGATCAATTGCTGCACTGAAGCCTTCTGTAGCTGGGCTGTCAGCTCCCGCGCCTGCAGCAGTGTGCTCAACGGCACCAGCACCGCACCGATGCGCGTCAACGCCACCGCGATCTGCACCCAGCGCACGCCGTTCGGCATGATAAGCCCTACCCGCGTGCCCTTTGCCACACCTGTTTCGACGAACGCGGCAGCCATCTCGCGCGTCGTTACCTCCAGTTCGGCGTAGCTGATCCGGGTCGTGGTATCGACCACCGCGGTGGCGCAGGGCGTTTCGGCCGCGCGACTCCGCACCAGGGCGTCGAGGGTGTCGTCAGGCATCGAACATCTCTACCAGTCTGCGGGTGTCGACCTTGCCGTTGGCCAGGACCGGTAGCTCCGATGGCGGCACCGCGACGATTCGGGTAGGGATCTTGTACGGCGAAAGTTCGGATTTCAACGCGTTACGCAATGCCGGCGCGTCGAAGTCGTCGGGGTCGGCGACCACCACCACAGCCGCGACCGCCTGGCCCCGCTGAGCATCGGGGATTCCGACCACATAGGCGGTGGCCCCGGTGAGCTCGGCGATCGCCCTCTCGACTTCCGCCGGAGCCACATTCGCCCCGGAAGTCTTGATCATCGCGCCGCGGCGGCCGACGAAGTAGTAGAAGCCTTCGTCATCGACACGCACGAGGTCGCCAGTGTGGAACCACCCGTCGGCGTCGAAGCAGTCCTCGCGGCTGAGTTTGTAGTAGCGCTGCATCACATAGGGGCCGCGGATGCACAGCTCGCCCATCTCACCCGGCCGCACATCGACTGATGAGTCGGGATCTATGACCTTGACGTCGAAGCCGGGCGCGGGCTTGCCGAACGAACCGCGCCGATGTTCCGGCTGTTCACCCTCGTCCCCACTGATCAGCACCACGCTGCCCGCTTCGGTCAGGCCCAGCATGTTGTGGCGCAGTTCGGGATCGGCCGGACGCACCTCAGGCGCCATGATCGGGTACAGGTTGCCGCGTCGCATCGACGAGAGGTCGCGAGAGGCGAAGCTCGGGTGGCGCGCCAGGTGCTGTACGGTAGCCGCGAATCCATTTGCCATTGTGGGCTTCTCGGCTTGGAGAAGATCAAGTGTCTCGCCGGCGTCGACGGCATTCGAGCACACCAGAGTCGATCCGGCGACCAGCGTGGCCAGCAGCCCGAATGCGAACCCGCCGATCCAGAAGAACGGCGAGTTGCAGAACAGCCGGTCGACTGCGGTCAGTCCGCGAATGCGGTTGAGGTTGCGTTGGTGTCCCAGCAGTGCGGCGTGGGTGTGCATGACGCCTTTGGGGCTGGCGGTCGAGCCGGAGGTGTAGACGATCGCCAGTGTGTCGCAGCCGTCGACGTCGCGTTCGGTCGCCGAGAGCAGTGACTCGGTGACGGCGCCGGCAGACCCGATCAGGTGTTCGCAGGTGACGCCGACGTGCCGCAACAGAGGTACGGCGCCGAGGAAAAGCCTTCGGGCTGAATCGAACTCGATCTGCGGCGCTACGTCGGACAGCCGCTGGCGGTAATCGTGCGCGCGGAATGACGCGGTGGCGAGCAGGAATTCGACGTCGCTGTGACGCAGCTGCTGCTGGATCTCACGGCCGGTCGCCATGGTGGAGAACGGCACCACGACGGCGCCGATGCGCGCCGCGGCGAGCATGGCGACGACGAACGACACACCGTTCGGGTAGAGCAGCCCGACGTGGGTGCCCTTGCCGGCGCCGAGCGCGATCAACCCGCGGGCGAGCAGTGCCGAGCGTTGGTCTGCCTCTGCGTAGGTGATTCGCTCGTCGTCGCACACCAGAAGCAGGTGGTCGCCTCGGTCGCGTGACCGTACGGTCAGCACCTGGCCGACGGTCACCGAACTATCGGACATGCTCGCTGGCGAAGTACCGCCGAACCGCGCCGAGGTCGGGCTTGCCCGACGCAGTGCGCGGGATCGCATCGACGATCACGACTGCGGTCGGAATCTCGTACGGCGCCAGGCGATCACGCAGGAATCCGACCAGCTCGTCCATGTCGGCCGAGCAACCGCGTCTCAGTTCCACCATGGCGACCGGCGTCTCGCCGAGACGCTCGTCTGGTCGTCCGATGACGGCAGCACTGTGCACTGCCGGGTGTTGTTCCAGAGCAGCACGCACGGCGTCGGGAATGATCTTGAAACCGCCGCGGATGATCGCCTGGTCTGCGCGGCCGAGGACCCAGAGGAAGCCGTCGGAGTCGACGCGGGCGATGTCGGTGGTCCGGATCCACCCGGCGTCCGGTCCGAGCTGACCGGGTTTGACTTCCAACAGCCCAGCCTCGCCCGCCGGCAGTGGCGTGCCCGTCTCGTCGACCACACGCAGTTGTGCACCGAGCATGGCCCGGCCGGCGCTGCCGCGCTTGGCGGGCCAATATTCCTGATAGTCGGCGAGGGACCAGCCGGCCACGCCGCCGCCGAATTCGGTTGCCGCATAGGAAGTGAGCACCGGGATGCCGAACTTCTCCGTGAACGCGTCGGCATCGTCTGCGGACAGCGGCGCGGTGCCGGAGGTGACAGCGCGAATACCGGCCAGATCGTCACGGGTGAGGTCGGAGTGCAGCACCGTTCGCAGCGCTGCAGGAACCAGTGACACGGTCGCGGGGCGATGGGTGCGCACCGCCTGCGCCCAGCGGTGCAACTCGAAACGCTCCAGCAGCACGAACGACCTCGCCTCGGCGACACATTGCAGCACCCGGAACACGCCGCCGATATGCACCAGAGGCGAGTTCACGATCGCCACCCGACGCTGCAGCCCGGTTACCGGGGTCGGCCCCATGACGCTGTGCGCCAGCATGTCGTAGGTGAGGTCGATTCGCTTGGGCGGCCCCGTTGTTCCGCTGGTCAGCATCCGAACGGCGACACCGGCACGCCGAGCATCGAATCCAGCAACAGAGCGGGAAGCTCTGATGCGCGGCTCCTCGTCCACGGCACCGATCGCCACTGTCGTGGCGTCGGTGGTGACCTTCGCCAAGTTGGCGGCTTCACCGACGAGCAATGGCACGGCAAGGTCGGCGACATCTGCTCTGAGTCGGTCGTCGCCGCGGGAGGGGTTGACCACCACCACGCACCCGCCCCTCGACAACACACCGAGCAAGGCCGCCACATGCGCCGGCCGGTTGCGCAGCATCATCCCGATCTGCATGCCGGCGTCGGCGAGCTCAGCCAGCCGCCGAGCCGCGTCGCGAATCTCGCCCCACGAAACCCACTGCCCGTCGAACTCGATCGCGGGCGCCTGCGGATCGAGGTCGAGTACGTCGGCGATGCGGCGGCTGAGCCGGTGACCGCTCACCGGATCCTCGGTTCAGTCGGTGGGGGTGTAGTGTCCGCCAGCTCAGCCTTCCCAAGCGGGTTGCCGAGCCGGGTGTAGATCAGTCCCTGCTCCAGCGCCGCCCGGTACGGCTTGTCCAGAGACTCCCAGATCGCCTTGACCGTGCCCTGGGTCGCCGAAGGCGGCTTGGCGGCGATCGTCGCGGCGATCGCGTGTGCACGCTCCCAAAGCACTTCGGCGGCAACGACTTCCGACACCAGGCCGATCCGCAACGCGGTCTGCGCGCTGACGCGTTCGTCATTGCCCATCAAAGCCATTCGCAATGTCTCGCCCAGGCCGACGCGCCTCATCAACCCGATCGGCTCCAGCGCACAAACCAGTCCGGCGCTCACATGCGAATCGAAGAACGTGGCATCCGAGGAGCAGATGACGACGTCGGACTCGTTGACGAAGTAGAACGCGCCCGCCGTGCACATCCCTTGCACGGCGCACACCACCGGCTTCCACATCTTCTGCCATTTCGGGCTCAGCGGTTCCCCGGGATCTTCGTGATGCCAGACGCTGGCCGGCTGCCCATACGGTGTCTTGACGTCCAGCCCGGCACTGAACGCCCGGCCACCCGCGGCGCGCAGCACCACCGCATTGACCGAGTCGTCGTGCTTGACCAGTTGCCACGCCTTGGCCATCTCCTCACACATCAACCGGTTGAACGCATTCAACGACTGGGGACGGTTCAGCGTGATCGTCGCGACCCGATCGGAGGTGTCGACGTCGAGCAGGATGGTCTCGAAGGTCATCGGCACTGCCAATTGGGTTGGCGCTTTTCGACGAACGCCTTGGGTCCCTCGATCGAGTCTTGAGTGTGCAGGTTGCGTTCGCGGAACGATTCGGCGAGCATCTCGGCCTCGTGCAGCGGAAGGTCCAGCCCTTTCAAGATGGCTAGCCTGGTGCCGCGAACTGCCAGCGGCGCATTGGAATTCACGATGTCGGCAATCTCGTGGGCCCGTTCCAGCAGGCGGTCGTGCTCGACGATCTCGGAGATCATGCCGAGTTCACAGGCCCGCTGCGCGCTCATCCGCTCGTGCTTGCCCGTCAACGCCATGCGCAATGCGACCGACCGGGGCAGCACGCGGGCCAGCCGCACCATCTCCCGTGCGGCGACCAGTCCGATGCTGACGTGCGGGTCGAAGAACGTCGCCTTCTCTGATGCGATCACGATGTCGCCGGTGGTCACCCAGTCCAGGCCTGCCCCGCAGCACAGCCCGTTGATGGCCGCCAGCACCGGCTTGGCCATGGTCCGAAACGGTGGGGTGCCTTCCTGCGGGGCCTCCCACTGCTCGTAAGTGGACAGGTAGGACCGTTCGTTGACCACCTTGCCGTCGCCCGGGATGGCCTTCACGTCTGCGCCGGTGCAGAAGGCCCGGCCGGTGCCCGTGACGATCAGCAGCCAGATGTGGTCGTCGTTTTCGGCTTCGTGATAGGCGGAGCGCAACTCTGTGATCATGTGTGGGCTCAGCGCGTTGAGCGCGTCGGGCCGGTTCAGCGTGATGGTGGCGGTGTGCCCGTCGACTTCGTATCTGATGGTGTCGAACAACGACATCGAGTTCCCTTCGGGTCAGCGGCCTTGGAAGTCCGGCTCGCGCCGTTGCCGAAACGCCGTCAGGCCCTCTTTGAAATCAGCTGTGCGGCAAGATATTTCGAGGTTATACAACTCTCGGTTCATCGCTTGGCTCAGTGTCGCGTGCTGGCTGTCCTGAATCGCTTGCTTCGCCAGCCCGATGGCGACGGTCGGTCCACTGGCCAGACGCGCTACCAGGTTGTCGGCGGCTAAGTCGAGTTCGGACTCGTCGACACAGCGGTAGATCAATCCCCAGTTCTCGGCGTCGACGGCGGAAACCTTGTCGCCGAGCAGCAGCATCTGTCTGGCCCGGGTCAGCCCGACCAGTCGGGGCAGCAGCCAGGTGGCTCCGGAATCGGGGGTGAATCCGCGTGCGACGAACGGTTCCCAGAACACGGCGGAGGTGGAGGCGACGGTGAAGTCGGCGGCGAGCGCGAGGTTGCAGCCCAGGCCCACGGCATAGCCGCGCACACTGCAGACCACTGGCAATTGAATGCTGTGGACGAGTTCGACCACGCGGTGCGCGGTGTGAGGGATGCGACGGACCAGATCGCCCGTGCGCGGCCGCCCGCCCTGGTTGGTGGCGACCCAGTCGGCGCCGGCGCAGAAGTCGGCGCCCTCGCCGGTGACGTGGACCGCGCGCAGCGAATCGTCGGTGGCGGCCTGCGTCAGCGTGCCGACGAGCGTGTCGATCATGCTGCGACTCAAGGCATTACGGCTGGCAGGGCGGTGCAGCGTCAGCCGCAGCACCGCACCGTCGCGCTGCGTGGTCACCGAACCCTCGGAGCCGGTGCTCGCAGCGTCGTCACTCACCGGAGGACCGCCCTTTCCATAGCGATACGGTTGCCCATACAGTAGGGTACTTCAGCACTATCGTGTAAAAGTTAGCAAGGAAAGGCCTTCAGTGGAATGGCCGACGACGATCGCCGGTTCGGTGAGCTTCCCTTGGCGCAGACGGTCGCCGCCGCGGCCGCCATTCGCCGGCTCACCGGGCTGCTGCTGTCGCTGGAGCACGAGCACCCGACTGTGCAGGCCATGCTGAGCCAATTCGCGGCTTGGGAGCGCGAGCTCGAGTCAGCAGTCCCACCCGACAGCACGCCGCGGCTCCGCTCCGACACTGCGCCGTCGGGCCGCGTCTACCTCGGCCATGCGTTCGACATCGGTGCATACAACCCCTGTTTTCCCGAATACCGCTTCGATGACCTCGACAGCCGGACCGCGTCGGGAACGGTGACGTTCCCGGTGGTCTACGAGGGGCCGCCGGGGCTGGTCCACGGCGGATTCCTCGCAGTGTTCTTCGATTGCGTTACCCAGCACCAGAATTGCGCCGCTGCGCTGTCGGGCCGCACCCGCTCACTCACGGTGACGTTCCGCCGGCCCACACCGATTCTCACCGAGTTGCGGTTCGACATCACCCGGTCGGAGGTCGACAGCTCGGTCACGTCGACCGCCCGACTATTGCTCGACGACGAGGTGCTGTGCACCGGTGAGATCGCGGCGGTGGCGCTGCCACCCGAGAAGCTATCGGGATCTCGGCTCGGCCGGCGGGGGGAGATTCGATGAGGCCACAGCTGCAACGCATCCGCCAACCGCGAGTGGCGGAGATCGTGGCGTCGCGGTTGCGCGACGACATCTTGTCGGGGCGCCTCAAGGAAGGCGACGTGCTGCCCTCGCAGGAGACGCTCTTTCACGAGTTCGGCGTCAGTCCGCCGGCGCTGCGGGAGGCCATCCACATCCTCGAATCCGACGGCTTGATCTCGGTGCGCCGCGGCAACGTGGGGGGTGCGGTGGTGCATCTGCCCTCCGCCGAGCGGACCGCTCACATGATCGGCATGGTGCTGCAGTCGCGTGCAGCCACCCCGGCCGATGTCAGCGAAGCCTTGCTGCATCTGGAGCCGATCTGCGCGGGGATGTGCGCGGCACGCGCTGACCGCATGACCGAAGTGGTGCCGCATCTTGAAGCTGAGGTTCGCCGGCAGGCAGCAGAATTCGACGATGCCGCGCAGTTCGTCCCGAACGCGCGCAGCTTCCACGAAGCGATCGTCGCTCGATGCGGCAACGAGCCGATGATCCTGTTGATCGGTTCGCTGGAGCTCATCTGGTCTGCCCACGAGTCGGCGGTGTGGAGCGACGACGGGCACGGCGGTGCGCCGGCGGACGCCGCGGCGGCCCGCAGGACGAGGCGCGCAGCGCTGCGCGACCATCAGCTGCTGCTCGAGGCGATCCGCGACGGCAACCAGGCTCGGGCCATTCGCATCGCGCAGGCGCATCTGGCGGCGGCCCGGCGCACCACGCTTGCCTTCGGCAGCGATAAAACCATTGACGCCAGACGGATCTCGAGCAATGGCCAGCCATAGCAGCGGGCAAGAGGAAGGAGTCCGGCGGATGACTTCATCGGACGACGATCGCGTCCTGTTCGACGTCGATCGGGACAAGCGCATCGCCACGATCACGCTGAACAATCCGAAGCAGCGCAATGCCTACGACGCCACGATGCGCGACGCGATGGCCCGCTGCCTGGACGCGGTCGCCGACGACGACGACGTCACGGTGGCGGTGCTGCGCGGCGCGGACGGAGTCTTTTCGGCCGGGGCGGACATGAACAACGCATACGGCTGGTACGGGCGAAGTTCCGAACCGGCCAAGGGCCGTCCCAGCCAGCGCCGCCGACTTGCCGTGGACCGCAAGTCTTTTGGCTTCTACCACAACCTGATGGGCTTTCCGAAGGTCACGGTGGGGGAGATCAGCGGCTGCGCGTTGGGCGGCGGTTTCGAAATGGCGCTGATGACCGATATCTCGGTGGTCGCCCGCGACACCAAGATCGGCATGCCGGCCACCCGCTTCCTCGGGCCCGCGCTGGGCAGCCTGCACATGTTCTTCCACCGCCTCGGCCCGGTGCTGGCGAGGCGTCTGCTGCTCACCGGCGACATTGTCGAGGCCGGCACGGTGGAACATCTCGGGGTCTTCACCGAGACCTGCGACGCAAAGCGCGTCGGGGCGCGCGCCCGGTACTGGGCCGAGAAGGCTGCGAAGATGCCGGCCGACGGGGTCGTGATCGCCAAGGAGGCTTTCCGGCTGGTCGAGCAGAGCCAGGCCTACCAGGGGGAAGAAGTGGCCAGTTACCTGTTCCACGCGTTCGGCACCAACCTGCAATTCGCCCCGGGCGAATTCAACTTCGTCAAGACCCGCGCCGAGGTGGGCACCAAAGAGGCGTTCCGCCGCCGCGACGAGTATTTCCACGTCCCGGAGCCGTGACCAGGCCGGCGCGCTTCGTCGAACGTGAGTCCACTGCGAAATTCCGG
>NZ_JCALDL010000014.1:0-117388 GCF_059812855.1 Mycobacterium sp. NGS35 | reverse complement strand
CCCGGTTTTTCGCGCTGTGCTCACGCTCGGTGAAGCTGACGGCACATGCCGGATGCCGGGCGCGCCGAGGCGAATCTGACTAGCCGGCCGGCCGTGGCGCACTAGTCTTTTCAGCTGACGAAAGGACGGTTTGCGGTGCGCACCGAATCCACGACCGACTTCGAGCCGCGCGCGGCCAGCGGTGCGCAGACGGCGCGGCTGGGGTTGACGGTCGGAGCCCTCGGTGTGGTGTTCGGCGACATCGGCACCAGCCCGATCTACACGATCCAGACGGTGTTCAACCCACACGATCCGCATCCGGTACCGATCTCCGAGCACAACATCTACGGCATCGTGTCGTTGATCTTCTGGTCAGTGATGATCATCGTCACGCTGACGTACGTCACGCTGGTGATGCGCGCCGACAACCACGGCGAGGGCGGCATCATGGCGCTGATCACGCTGGTGCGAAAGTGGGCCAGCGGCAGGAGTCGTCACACGGCGATGATCCTGGCCAGCCTCGGAATCTTCGGCGCCGCACTGTTCTTCGGCGACAGCATGATCACCCCTGCCATCTCGGTGCTGTCCTCCGTCGAAGGCCTCAAGGTGGTCGAGCCGGGCTTCGAGGACTGGGTGGTGCCGGTCACCGCGGTGATCATCGTGCTGTTGTTCTCCGTGCAGCGACGGGGCACGGGTACGGTTGGCCGGTTGTTCGGACCGGTGATGATCGTCTGGTTCGTGGCCATCGGCGCGTGCGGGATACGCAGCATCGTCGACCACCCGCTGATCCTCAAGGCGTTGTCACCGACGTATGCGCTGGCGTTCATCGCCGGTCACTTCCACATCGCGTTTTTCGCTTTGGCGGCAGTGGTGCTCGCAGTGACCGGCGCCGAAGCGCTCTACGCGGACATGGGCCACTTCGGCCGGCCGGCGATCGTCCGCGCCTGGCTGCTTCTGGTGTTGCCGGCCTGCACACTGAGCTATTTCGGTCAGGGGGCGTTGCTGCTCGGCGACGAGAAAAACCGCAGTGCGCCGTTTTTCCTTCTCACCCCGGAATGGGCGCGGATTCCGATGGTGCTGTTGGCCACTGCCGCGACGGTCATCGCATCGCAGGCAGTGATCACCGGGGCGTATTCGGTGGCGTCGCAGGCCGCGCAACTGGGTTATCTGCCGCGTCTGCGGATTGCCCATACTTCGGAATCGACGGTCGGGCAGATCTATGTGCCGTGGATCAACGGGATGCTGTTGGTCGCGGTGCTCACGCTGGTGTTCGCATTCCGCAGCTCCAGTGCGCTGGCCTACGCGTTCGGAATGGCGGTGACCGGAACGATCACGATCACGACGCTGCTGTTCTTCTACCTCGCCTACACACGATGGCGAACTCCGTTGTGGCTGGTGCTCATTGGCGGGGGCACGCTGCTGGCCGTCGACCTGATGTTCTTCGCCGCGAACCTCACCAAACTGGTGCACGGCGCATGGCTGCCACTGCTGATCGGCATCACCGCGTTCACGGTCATGACCACCTGGCAGCGCGGCCGCGAGATCGTGACGCGGGCACGTGCGCAAGCCGAAGGCCCGCTTCGCGGCTTCATCGACGAGATCACGCACCGGCAGCCGCCACTCGTGCGCATTCCGGGCACAGCCGTGTTCTTGAACCGCGGCAGTGAAACCGCCCCGCTGGCGTTGCGGGCCAACGTCGAACACAACCGCGTGCTGCACGAGCACGTCGTGATCTTGTCGCTCGACACTCTGCCCGTGCCGCGTATCTCGGACGACGAGCGCGCTCAGATCGACGATCTGGGTTATGCCAAAGACGGCATCCTCCACGTCAACGCCCGGTTCGGTTACATGGAAAGACCCAATGTGCCAAGGACTTTACGGCTGCTGGACCCCAGCGAGACCGAGGGGAAACTCGCCGTCGAGAACGCGTCGTACTTCCTGTCGAAGCTGGAGCTGGTCACGGGCAACGCGCCGACGATGGCCAAATGGCGCAAGAAATTGTTCATCGCCACGTCGTACATCACTGCCGATGCCGCCGCGTTCTTCGGCCTGCCCTTGGACCGCACCGTGGTGATGGGCTCACGCATCGAGGTGTAGCCGCCCACGCTGGGCGCCGAAACGGTATTCCGCGTGGCCCGCTCTCGCGATTTCCCGCGCTGGCTACCGGCTCGGCGATCAGCCGCCTGCCTGCTTGCGCTGCGCCTGTGCATCCTTCAGCTGCTTTGCGGCGTCGCGGCTGGCGTCTTCAGCGGCGCGCAGGTCCCGCTCGGCTTCGTCGTAGCGCCTACGCGCCGCGGCGACCGCGTCATCGGCCTGGGCCTTCGCCTGTTCGGCCGCCGTCACCGCTGCCCGGGCTCGCTTGATCTTCGTCTGATCGGGTGCTTGTTCGACGTCCGGCTTCGAAGCGGCCACCGAAGCCGCCAACGCGTCATCACCGAAGCCCGACCATTGTTCGGGCCTGGTCAGCCGACCCAGCCGCGCGGCCACGTCGGGATCCGCAACCGCGGCTTGCAAGGTGGCCGTCACGTCCTCGCGCAGCGCCGCCGACGGGTCCGCGATCTCCGCAGCGTCAAATGCCGTCCGCGACAGTTCGTCGATGAGCTTGCGTTGTTCGGCGGACAATTCGCGAATGCGGTCGCCTTCCAACGCGGAGTGCGCCTGGCGTAACCGTTCCCCCAGATCCCTCAGCCGCTGCGTGGCCTTGCCCTGGCTCAAAGCAAGCCGGTTGACCACCCACGCGGCCTGCGTGGGTTTTCGGGCGGCGGTGATCTGCTTGACGGCCTGCGTGTCACCGCGATCCTTCGCGGCGGCCGCGAGCCTGCTGCGGGTGGCCGTGAACTTGCCCGGCGTCACCCAGTACAACTCGTCCAGCGCGTCGTCGGCCATGCCGCCATGATTACCCTTGACCGCGATGCTGCACCCACCGAACACCCCGCTGGGCAGGTTCGGCATGGAGACGCTCGTCGACAGCCCGGACCCGTTCGTGGGTGCGATCCCGATGGCCGGCCTCGAGAACCCGGTGACCGGCGCGCCCACCGTCGCGCCGCTGGCCGTGCTCGTCGACTTCGTCGCAGGACTGGTCAACCACTATCGCCGCGGCCCGGACGAGTGGACGGTGTCCAGCGAGCTGACGCTGGACCTCGCGCCGGACGCGCTGGCGGCGATCGCACAGGCGCCCGACATCCCCGTCGTGGGCACGGCACGGCCAGTAGGACCGAAGGGCAGCACGTCGCTGGGTATCTGCAACGTCACCCACCGTGACGCGATCATCGGTGTGGGCACCGTGCGGTCGGTTCATATTCGGCTTCCCGGCCACTTCCCGCAGGCGCCGAAACAGACGACGGCGGACCCGGCGCCGACTGGGCTGGCAGAGATCATGGCGCTGCGCATCGGAGAGTGCGATCCGCCGGTGCTGTACCAAGACCCCCACGCGGCACTTGACAACAGCATGGGCATCGTGCACGGCGGAATTGCCGCTGCCGGATTGGAACTCGCCGCGTCAGCTGCACTCAGCGCCGGCCGCCCCGACGGCCCGCTCGACACCGCGTCGCTGCGGGTGAACTACCTGCGCCCGTTCCGCGGCGGTGCCGAATCTCGTTACACCGCAGAGGTTTTGCATGCCGGACGGCGAAGCGGCGTCGCGACAGCACAGGCAATATGCGACGACGGCGCCGTCGCGCTCGTCGCCAACGTCACGGCCTACCGCCGATGAAGTTGTGGGCCGGCACAGCACGGTTCGCCGAAACGATCATCGACAAGTCGCGATGACCCCCAAGTCGCCGGCCCCGGTAGGCTGGCTCTACCTCCTCGTCCCCGCGGCGATCGGCCAGTGATTTACAGTCCGAAGGTGCCTTCGACAGTCAACGTGGACTTCGTCCGGCCCGGCGTCGCCCTGCTGCAGCTGAACCGTCCGGAGCGGCTGAACGCGATCGACCAGACCATGCGCTCCGAACTCCTGCAAACGTTGCAAGCCCTCTCCGCCGACACGTCGGTCAACGTCGTCGTGGTCACCGGCACGGGCCGCGGCTTCTGCTCGGGCATGGACGTGCGCGGATTCGGCGCCAGCGCTCCGGAAGCGAACGACCCGGCGATCGAGCGGCTGCGCTTCCAGGAGTCGATGGCCGCACTGCCCCAAGCGATTCGGGACCTGCCCCAGCCGGTGATCGCGGCGGTCAACGGGCCGTGCGTCGGCGCCGGCCTTGCGCTGTGCCTGGCTGCTGACATCAGGATCTGCTCTGTCACAGCGACATTCGGCAACGCGGCTATTTTGCTGGGGCTCTCAGGAGCGGAAATGGGGATGAGCTACTTCCTGCCCCGTATCGTCGGCTCGAGTGTGGCCGCCGACTGGATGCTGACCGGGCGCACGGTGTCTGCCGAGGAGGCTGATCGCCGCGGCCTGGTCAGCCGGGTCGTGGAAGCGGACCGCCTGCTGGACAGCGCCCTCGAAATCGCCTGTGCCATCGCCGGTCTCACTTCGCTGGGTGTGCAGCTGACCAAGCGGGCACTGCAAGTCAACACCGACGCCGCCAGCCTGGCGTCGGCCCTGGAGCTCGAGAACCGCAACCAGGTGCTCAGCCACGCGACTGACGAAGCCGCCGCGCTGCGCCGGAAGTGGTCCACGTGAGCGGGCCGCTGCGCGGCGTGCGGGTGGTGATGATGGGCGGCTTGGGGCCGGGCCCGTTCTGCGGCATGCTGCTCGGCGACCTCGGCGCCGACGTGGTCAGGGTGGATCAGCCACGTCAGGTCGACGGCGGGTTGCCCATCGACTACACCGTGCGCCGCAACCAGCGTTCGGTGGCGCTCGACGTCAAGGACCCGCGTGGCCGCGAACTCGTGCACCGGTTGGTCGAAGACGCCGACGCGTTCGTCGACGTGTTTCGTCCCGGGGTGGCCGAGCGCCTGGGTATCGGGCCCGCCGAGCTGCACCAGGTCAACGGCCGGCTGGTATACGCGCGGATGACCGGCTATGGCCAGGACGGTCCGTACGCCGACCGCGCCGGCCACGACATCAACTACATCGCACTGGCGGGCGCGCTGCACGGAATCGGCACCCAAGACACACCGGTTCCGCCGCTGAACCTCGTCGGCGACTACGGCGGCGGCGGAATGCTTTTGGCGGTGGGCTTGTTGAGCGCGATCCTGCACGCCCGCGAATCGGGCGAGGGTCAAGTGCTCGACGTGGCGATGGTCGACGGTGCCGCTGCGCTGATGGCTCCGTACCACGGGATGGTGGCCGCCGGCACGTGGCGCGATCATCGGTACGACAACCTTCTCGACGGCGCGGCGCACTTCTACGGTGTGTACGAAACCGCCGACGGCAAGCACATGGCGGTCGGAGCGCTCGAGCGACAGTTCTACGCGGACCTGTGCCGGCGAATGGACCTCGACATCCCGCACGACTACGACGATCCGTCGGCATGGAGTGCTCACCGCGAGACATTCGCGGCCCGGTTCCGACAGAAGACCCGCGCCGAGTGGGAACGCGAACTGGACTCGGCCGATTGCTGCGCAGCACCGGTGCTGTCGATCAGCGAGGCCCCGCATCATCCGCACAACGTGGTCAGGGGATCGTACGTCGAAGTCGGCGGGGTGCTCCAACCGGCGCCCGCACCCCGGTTCTCCAAAACCGTTCCGGCACAACCTACTCCGTCGGCTCTGCCCGGCGACCACACCTGCCAGGTGCTGCGGCGGTTGGGCCTCGACGACCACGCGATCGCCGAGCTGGTCGACGCCGGCGTCGCCAGACAGAGCAGGAAGGACGACTAGTGGCGTGGGACTTCTCCACCGACTCCGAATGGGCCGCACAGTTGGAATGGGTGGACGACTTCGTCCGCGAGGAGTGCGAGCCGATCGATTTGATCGTCAACGAGTCTCACGACCTGAACGACCCGGTGCGCCAAGCTCTGATTCCGCCGCTGCAGGAAATCGTCAAAGAACGTGGCTTGTGGGCCACCCATCTCGGCCCGCATCTCGGCGGACCCGGCTACGGCCAGGTGAAGCTGGCGTTGCTGAACGAAATCCTGGGCCGCTCGGAGTGCGCGCCAATCGTTTTCGGCTCGCAAGCCCCTGACTCCGGCAATAGCGAAATCCTGGCCCACTACGGCACACCGGAACTCAAGCAGCGTTACCTCGAGCCGCTGCTGGACAACCGGATCGTGTCATGCTTCTCGATGACCGAGCCGCAGGGTGGCGCGGACCCGAAGGTGTTCACCACCACGGCCGTCCAGGACGGCGACCACTGGGTGATCAACGGAGAGAAGTGGTTCTCGTCGTTCGTGTCGATCGCGTCGTTCATCATCGTGATGGCGATGACCGATCCCGATGCGCCGCCTTACCAACGGTATTCGATGTTCGTCGTGCCGGCGGAGACACCCGGGATCAACGTGTTGCGCAACGTTGGCCTGGGTTATCAGCCTCTGGGCGGCGGCCGCGAGGGCTATGTGCGCTACGAGAACGTGCGCGTCCCGGGCGACCACATGCTGGGTCCGCGCGGCGGAGCGTTCGTCGTCGCCCAGACCCGCTTGGGCGGCGGCCGGATTCATCACGCGATGCGTACCGTCGGGCTGGTGCGGCGGATCTTCGACATGATCTGCGAGCGAGCGGTATCCCGGTACACCCAGGGCGAGATGCTGGCCAACAAGCAGTTGGTGCAGGAGATGGTGGCGGACTCGTGGATGGAGATCGAGGCGTTCCGGCTACTGACCTTGCAGACAGCGTGGAAGATCGACCAGCACAACGACTACAAGGCCGTTCGTACCGACATCTCCGCGGTCAAGGCGATGATGCAGAAGGTGCTGCACGACGTGTCGGCGCGGGCATTGCAATTACATGGCTCGCTGGGCGTGACGCACGAGATGCCGTTCGTGCAGTACCTTGTCGAGTCGTTCGTGCTCGGACTGGCCGACGGGCCCACCGAGGTACACAAGGTGACGCTCGCTCGTCTGCTGCTCAAAGACCGCACGCCGGCGCCGGACGTGTTCCCGTCCGAGCACCTGTTGCGGCTGCGCGAGGCGGCTGAGGCCAAGTTCGCTGACAAGCTGGCGGGCATACCGCGCAACTGAGCCGCCGAGAACACAGTTGTTGACGCTATTGCACGGTTTTCACGCCAACAAGTGTGTCCTCGGCGCGGTGGAGGCTAACGCAGCCAACCGGTTTCGGGCAGGAACGACTGTGTGTGCGCGATGCGGCCGGTGAGCGTCTTCGGATCGCCCGTGCACAGCTCCAGCGCAGTCTGCGTGATGAGCTCGATGTCTTCGGTGTCCGTCTTGGCCAGATCCAGGGTGCCGGCGCCCGGGGTGGCGACCGGGTTCGACGGTGCTGCGGCATTCACGGCGATGCCGTCGTCATACAGTTCGGCGGCAAGGCTTTTCGTGAGCCGGTTCAACGCCGCCTTCACGGTTCCGTAGATCCCGAAGCCGGCTGTGCGGTCGAATTCGGAAAATGGGGGCCCCTCAGGCAAATCGCCGCCGACCGAGGTGACGTTGAGCACCCACCCGCGCCCGCGTTCCCGCATCGCCGGGATGGCCAGCTGAGTCAGGTGCAGCGGCGCGAGCACGTGCATCTCGAACATCAGCCGCACCCGTCGGTCCGGGAAGGTGTCCAGCGGCCGCAAAAAGGTGACGGCGGCGTTGTTGACCAGAATGTCGGGCGCGCCGATCTGCTCGACGACCTCGGTGAACAGCCGGTCCCGCTCCTCTGGCTTGGACAGGTCGGCCTGCACTGCGATCGCCGCGCCGCCGTCTGCGGTGATCTCGTCGAGCGTGTCCCTCAGCGAACCCTGATATCTGGGGTCGGGCTCCATCGTCCGCGCGGTAAGCGCGACGGTCGCCCCTTCGCGGGCCAGCCGCTTGGCGATCGCCTTACCCAGACCCCGGCTGCTGCCAGTCACCAGCGCGGTCTTGCCGGCGCACCTTGCATTACTCATCGCAAAGACGCACGTTACCGTCAAGGGCGTGAAACTGTCCGGTGTTGGGATATGGAGTTCGCAGCTGCGGTACGGCGACAAGGCCCAAGTGGGCGAGGCCGCTGCCGAACTCGAGGAACTCGGTTATTCGGCGTTGTGGATTCCCGACGTCGGCGGACCGGTGTTCGATTCGGTGGCGCACCTGCTGGAGTGCACAACGCGCACGGTGATCGCCACCGGAATCTTGAACCTGTGGATGCACACGCCTGACGAGACGGCGCAGTCCTTCGCCTCGCTCACCGCAGCGCACGGAGAGCGGGTTCTGCTGGGAATCGGGGTCAGCCACGCGCCGCTGATCGACTCCAAAGAGCCCGGCCGGTACCGCCGGCCGTTGGCGGCCACCCGATCGTTTCTCGACGGGTTGGACGCCGCGTCGCCGCCGGTGCCTGCCGAGCACCGCGTGCTGGCCGCGCTTGGGCCGAAGATGCTGCAGTTGGCGGCCACGCGGTCCGCGGGCGCACACCCCTACCTGGTGACACCGGAGCACACGGCGTTCGCCCGCGAGACGATGGGTGCTGGCCCGGTGCTGTATCCCGAGCAGACGGTGATCCTGTGCGACGACCGCGACACCGCACGCTCAATCGGCGCGAACTGGCTGCGCTCCTACCTCGCGTTGCCCAACTACGCGAACAACCTTCGGCGACTCGGGTTTTCGGACGACGACCTGTCCTCGGTGAGCGACCGGCTGCTCGACGCGGTGATCGCGTGGGGCGACGAGGACGCCGTCGCCCGCCGGGTCGACGAACACCGGTCCGCCGGCGCCGACCACGTCTGCATCCAGGCGCTCGACGCGGACCCCACCGCGTTCCCGCGTGAGCAGTGGCGCCGACTCGCCGCCGCGCTGACATAACCGGCCATGTCTGATCTCGACATCGGCATCTACGTGCCGCAGATGGGCTTCTCGTACGCCGACATCCTGCACCGCGCGCTGCGCTGCGAAGAGCTGGGCATCGGTTCGCTGTGGCTGTACGACCACCTGTACGGACCCGGCATGCCCGACGTGGCGTCGATGGAGGCCTGGACGGTGGCGACGGCGCTGCTGAGCCGCACCGAGCGGCTGCGGGTCGGACACATGGTGCTGTGCAATCAGTTTCGCCATCCCGCGGTTCTGGCCAAGATGGCCACCACGCTGGATCAGATTTCAGCGGGCCGGCTGTATCTAGGCATCGGCAGCGGTTCGATCGAGGACGAACACCACCGCACAGGTCTGCCGTGGGGCAGTTTTCGCGAGCGCTCGGAACGGCTGGGCGAGACGCTGGAAATCTTGACGCAGGCCTTCAGCGACAACGTGATCGACTTCGCCGGAACGCATTACACCGTGCGGGCGATGCCGATCAAGCCGGGTCCGGTTCAGCAACCGCGGCCGCCGATCATCGTCGGCGGTGTGGGTGAAAAGTACACGCTGCCGTTGGTCGCGCGCTATGCCGACATCTGGAATGTGCCGACGTACGCGCTCGGCGAGCTGGAACACAAGGTGTCGGTGCTGCGATCACTGTGCGAGCAGATCGGGCGCGACTTCGATTCGATCGTGCTGTCGATCGAGGCGGTGATGGCGCTGGCTCCCGACGAGGCGTCGTTGCCCAAGGTGCGCGAGGTCGCCGAAAGGCGTTTCGGCGTACCAGCATTCGGGCTGCATGAAGGTGGGCTGATCGGCACCCCGCCGACAGTTGTCGAACGGCTTGGCGAGTTGAAAGGACTTGGCTTTCGCCAGATCGTGCTGTTCACCCACGACCGCGCCGCCGACGACACGTTGGAGTTGTTCGCGTCGACGGTTCTGCCGCAGTTCGACTAGGTCAGTCCTTACGTTTGGTGTCCGGCAGTGGACGGTTCGCGACAACGGGGAACTCCCCGGTGAAACCCATGCGATCCCGGGCGACGGCCAGCACGCGGGCCCGAACCGCATACCAACCTGCGATCAGCGCAGGAATGATGACTGCCAGGGTGGACACCGTCCACGTGCCGATCGGCGGGTCGAGTGCCATCAGAACGAGGACCGCGACCAAGAACGCCATCGTCAGGTAGCTGGTCCAGGGTGCACCCCACAACCGGAAAGTGGGCCGATTCAGGATGCCTTGTTTCGACCAGCGGTACAGCTGCAGCTGACACAGCACGATCGTGCCCCATGACGCGATGATGCCCAACGCGGCCATGTTCAGGACGATCTCGAACGCCATCTCGGGCACCACGCCGTTGAGCAGCACGCCGAACAACCCGATCAGGGCGGTGAGGCAGATGCCGCCGTACGGAACACCGCGCCGGTTCATCAGCGACGTGAACTTCGGCGCGCTGCCGTTCATCGCCATCGAACGCAGGATCCTGCCGGTCGAATACAGACCCGCGTTCAGGCTCGAGAACGCTGCCGTCAGGACAACGACGTTCATGATGGTGCCGGCACCGTTGACGCCGATCTTGGAAAAGAATGTGACGAAGGGACTTTCGCCGGGCTTGTAATCCGAGTACGGCAACAGCAGGCCCAGCAGGAAGGTCGAGCCGACGTAGAAGAGCGCGATACGGGCGATCACCGAGTTGATCGCGCGGGGCATGACCTTCGCGGGATTGGCGGTCTCACCGGCTGCCGTGCCCACCAACTCCACGGCGGCATAGGCGAACACCACCCCCGAGGTGACGATCACCAAAGGAAACAGTCCCGTCGGGAACAGACCCCCGTGGTTCGCGATCACGCTGAACCCGGTCGGCTGGCCCTGCACGTGGTAACGGCCGGCCAGAAAGATCGTGCCTGCCACCAGAAACGTCAGCAGCGCAAGCACTTTGACCAGTGCCGCCCAGAATTCCAGCTCGCCGAAGAGCGTCACCGAAATCAGATTCATCCCCAGAACGACGGCCAGGGCGATCAACGCTATGAGCCACTGCGGAACGCTTGAAAACCCCGACCAGTAATGGAAATACGTGGCTATCGCGGTCGAGTCGACGATCGACGTCATCGCCCAGTTCAGAAAATACATCCAGCCGGCGACGAAAGCTGCCTTCTCACCGAAGAATTCGCGTGCATAGGATACGAACGAACACGATGACGGCCGATGCAGCACAAGCTCGCCCAGCGCACGCAGGATCAGGAATACGAACACGCCGCAGATCCCGTACACCAAAAACAATGCAGGGCCGGCGTTTGCGAGCCGACCACCGGCACCCAGGAACAGCCCGGTGCCGATCGCGCCACCGATCGCGATCATCTGCAGCTGGCGCGGTTTCAGACCCTTGTGGTAGCCGGCCTCCTCGTGGGTGAAGGCGGACCGGTCGTAATCCGACGGCGTGCGCGATGCGGGGGTGGCGGCCATCGACCTGGTTCCTCACTCGTCGGTGTTCTGCTGCTGACCGGCGACAGGCGGATTCGGGATGTCACGAAATGTGAACACGAAGCCGAACACCGCGATGCCGGCCGCAGCAGCGTAGCCGATGATCGAGTACCACCCGGCGTGCAGATAAGCGGTCACCGCGACAATGAACATCGCGAGGAACACCATCGACATCCCGATCAACGGTGTCTTGGCCTGGAAATCGATCCGCGCCATCGACCATCACCTCCGCGCCCGCCACGGCGTACCGACAGTCAACACCGCGAGCGTGCCGACGGCAATGTCAGGGCAGCAGCAACCTCAGTCGTTCCCAGCCGCGAACGGTGGACGTCGGAGCCAATTTCATGGTGTCGTAGTCGATGTCCCACTGGGGCCAGCGATTCAGTAGTTCGTCGAGTGCCACCCGCCCCTCCAGCCGGGCCAAGTTCGCGCCGAGGCAGTAATGCAGTCCCTTGCCGAACGTCAGGTGGCTGATGTTGTCGCGGTGGATGTCGAACCGGTCGGGGTCTTCGTAGCGGCGTGGGTCGCGATTGGCCGCGCCGAACAGCAGCAGCATCGCGCTGCCCGCGGGCACGGTGGTGCCGTAGCACTCGAAATCCTTTGCCATGTACCGCGCGACATGCGGCCCGGTGGGCTCGAAGCGCAGCGTCTCGTCGACCGCACGTTGCAACAACGACCGGTCCTCGACCACTTCACGGCGCTGGTCCGGGTGTTCGGCGAGCACCTTCGCCAGCCAGCCGATCAGCCGTCCGGTGGTCTCGTTGCCGGCACCTGCGACCACTTGGGTGTAGTGCAGCACCTCTTTTCGGGTGAGCTTGCGGGTGACGCCCTGTTCGTCCTCGAACTCCACGTTCAGCAGCGCCGTCATCAGGTCGTCGGAGGGATTTTTGGACCGCCATTCCACATAGTCGGCATAGATGCGCCCGTCGGCGATCCGGTCCGGTTGGGAAACCTTCATCGGTACACCGGGTTTGGTGCGCAGGTTGGCGTCGTTGGCATCGCGCACCGCCACCTGATCGGACTCCGGAATGCCGAGCAGCATGCCGATGACCCGCATCGGCATCATCGCGGCCAGTTCGGCGATGATGTCGAAGCTGTCCGAACCTACCAGCGGGTCAAGGCAATTCACGCAGTACCGGCGGATCTGGTCTTCGATCTCAGCCATCCGTCGCGGCGTGAACACCCGCGACATCAGCCCGCGCAGCATCGTGTGGACGGGCGGGTCCTCGAACATCATCACGCCCTTGGGCATGTCGAACTCCGACTTCACCAGCTCCAGGATGTCGCTGCGCTGGTTGGAGAACGTCTCCCAGTTCAACAGGGCCTTCTCGACGTCGGCGAAGCGCGACAGCGCCCAGAAGTCGTAGCGGTCGTTGTAGTAGATCGGCGCCTCGTCACGCAGCCGCGCGTAGGTCGGGTACGGGTCGGTGACGATGTCGATGTCGTACGGGTCGTAATAGACGGCGGTGGAGTTCGCGATGGTCATGATCCCTACTTCAGACAGCTGCCGGCGTCGACAGGAAGCGTGACGCCGGTGACGTAACGCGATTCGTCGGAGGCGAGAAACAACACGGCGTTGCTGATGTCCTCGGCTTCCACCCAGGGAATCGGCAACATGTGGAACGTCTGGCACACCGGGGCGAGATCATCGGGCCCGGGATTTGGTAGATCCGGCCGGAACAGCCGGTACGTCTGCTCGTTCAACAGCAGCGGAGTGTTCACATGGGTGGGATGCACGGAGTTGACCCGAATCGAATATTGGCCCAGCTCAACGGCAAACGTCCGCATCAGCCCGACGACACCGTGTTTCGCGGCCGTGTAGTGCCCGGTGTGCGGATACGCCTTGAGGCCCGCCACCGAACTCGTGAGCACGATCGAGCCGCCTCGACCGCCGGCCTTGATGTGGCCGACGCCCGCCTTGACGGTCTTCCACACTCCGCTCAGGTTGACGTCGATCATCTCCTGCCAGACGTCGTCGTTTATCTTGTCGAGCCGCGAACCGATGGTGCCGATTCCGGCGTTGGCGACGATCACGTCGAGCCTGCCGAGTTGCGACACACCAGCGTCGACGGCGGTTCTCAGCGCCTCGAAGTCGCGCACGTCGACCTCGGCCGTGACGATCCGCCGGTCCAGGTTCTTGACCAGTTCCGCGGTGTGCGCCAGGTCTTCTGGCGTGGCGCCCGGTGCCGGCGACTTGTCGAACGGCCGGCAGATGTCGACGGCGATGATGTCCGCGCCCTCCTGCGCCAGTCGCACGGCGTGGCTGCGGCCTTGACCGCGCGCCGCGCCGGTGACCAGCGCGACCTTTCCCTCGACCCGTCCCGCCATCGCAGCCCTTCTCATTTTTGGGCGATCGCCCAATAATTGCCTTGCGGTATGTGTAGCACCACGTAGAGTGGTCGGTCAAGGGCAGGGAAAGGCCGAGATGACATCTGCGAAAGCCGGCGTGCGGGATTCAGGTACCCGCAGAGCGCTGATCAGGGCGACTGCCCAACTGATGCTCGAAGACGGCTATGCCGCCGCGACGTCGCGGCGGGTGGCTGCCAAAGCCGGTGTCAAGCCGGCACTGGTGCACTACTACTTCCCCAGCATGGACGACTTGTTCCTGGCTGTTTTCCGGGCGGGTGCAGAAGCCAACCTCGAACGTCTGCGTGCAGCGCTCACCGACGGTGAGCCGCTTCGCGCGCTGTGGCAGCTGAACAGCGCACAGGGCAGCCAGCTGCTCATGGAGTTCATGGCTCTTGCCAACCACCGCAAGGCAATTCGCAGCGAAATCATCGCGTACTCCGAGCGCTTCCGGGACATGGAGGAGGCCGCGATGGCGCTGGTGCTGCGGGCGCACCGGGTGGACATGCAAGCGTTTCCACCGGTGGTGATGTCGATGATCGTCGCAAGCCTCTCCCGCATCCTGGGGATGGAGCAGGGCCTGGGCATCACGCGCGGGCACTCCGAGGCGACTGCGTTCGTCGAGCGCTATCTGAACACCTACGAGCTCAGCACTGCGGCGGACGGCTAGGCCAGTCGCGTGGCGGCCAGCTGCCGAAGATCTCCCGTCTTGATCTTCGCGTTGCCGGTCAGGGCGATCTCGTCGTCTGTGAAGAACAGCACGTGCCGCGGAACCTTGTAGCTGGCCAGCCGTTCTCTCAGAAAACTGCGAATCTCGTCGGCGTCCGGCGCCGACCCGTCGTGCGGCACGACGCAGGCGACGACGACCTCGCCGAGTGAATCGTGCGGTACGCCCACGGTGCGGGCCACCTTCACACTGGGATGGGCGGCCAGCGCCTCGTCGACCTCCAACGGCGAGACGTTGGCACCGCCGGTCTTGATGATGTCGGTGAGCCTGCCCTCCCAGTAGAGTCGGCCCACGTCGTCGAGATACCCGGCGTCGCCGGTACGGAAAAACCCTGCAGCGTCCAGGGTTTCGTCTAGAGGCGTCCCGATGTAGCCGAGCATCAGCGTCGGACCCTTGACGCAGATTTCGCCGCGTTGCCCGCGCGGCACGATGTCACCGGTGAGGGGGTCGACGATCTTCAGTGTCACGCCGGGAAGCGCCTCGCCGCTGCTTTCGGCATGCACCTCGGGCGGGGTGTTCGCAGGGAAACATGTTGTGATCGTGAAGGTTTCGGTGTTGCCATAGGCGTGTCCGGGCTCGAACCACTTGGTGGACACCGTGGGATGGCGTGCGACGGGCGTCTTGAAGTCGACGAACCGCATGCTGCTGAGGTCCACGTCGTTCCAGTTCGGTGCGCTCTCCAACTGTGCCCACTGATGCGGCCACGCGAACGGAAAGTTCACTCGCTCGGCCTGCATCAACTCCAGCGCTTCGGCGGCGTTGAACGTCGGCTGGAGAACCAACGAGCCGCCCGCGGCCAGCGTGGAGCCGACCGACATCCCGAAGTTGCCCGACCAGAAAAATCCGTTGGCCGACCAGCAGCGCACGTAGTCCTGTGGCCCGAACCCGTACATACGCCGGAACCGCCACAGCTGGATCGACACACCGCGATGCGCGCTGAGGATGCCCTTGGGTCTGCTGGTGGACCCCGACGAGAAGAACAGCACGGCAGCATCACTGGGCCGGACCGCCGCGGCCGTCGCCTCCACCAGCTCACGAGGTTCGTCGCGCCCCCGCGCCAGGAAGTCATCCCAGGTCTCGACGCCCGGCGCGTCGTCGCCGACCACCACCAACTGCCGCAGAAACGGATAGGCGCGGGCGGGCAGCGACGTCGCGCCCAACTCCGCCAGCATCTCCGCAAAGTCCTTCTTGAGCACGTTGCGCTCGAACAGCAGCACCGAGATGCACGACGAAGCAAGCAGATAGTCGAGTTCAGCGGCTGTGGAGAACGTGCTCAAAGTGACAGCCACCCCGCCGGCCATCGCGATGCCGAACACCGCAGCCAGCCATTCCGGCCGGTTGGTCATCAGCACGCCGACGCGGGTGTCTTTGCCGACGCCCGACGCGCGCAGAGCGCGGGCTACGTCGACGGCGTGGTCGTAGAAATCGGTGTAGCTCCAACGCGTCACACCGCCGGATGCGCGGAACACCAAAGCCTCGCGGGCGCTGTACATTTCGGTGACCTCGCGGAGGAAGCCCGGCAACGTCAGCGCCCCGAGCCCCGGCTCGCTGCTCAGCGGAGGTCCCGAGACGATGGACAGCGGCTCTGTCATCACACCGGCAGCTCGACCTCGGCGGTGCAGTCAACCAGCCGCTCCCCATTCTGGTTGGTCAGCTGCAGCTGCACATTCACCAGTGGCACGCCCCAGACGGATTCCGGCTCCTTGCCTACGATCTCGGCGTCGAAATACGTCACGTCGCCTTCGAAGGCGGGGCCGCGGAAGTCTGCCTTGGTATGGCGGACCATGCCGTCGTGGCCGGCCCAGTAGGCCAGGTAGTCGGTGCACCAGGCGCCCATGGTCGCCCCGTAGCCGTAGGCGCGGGCCATTCCGACCTCGCTGGCTTTGTCGGCGTCGATGTGGCCTCGCGAAGGTCCGACGTAGAGTCCGTCACGCTTGCGCGGATCGATCTTGGCGTCTTCTTCGTCGAAGCGGAATTCTTCCCCCCAGCCGGGATCCTGGTACACCCACGGATCGTCGACACCTTCGGGCGTGACCCAGTAGAACGTGCCCCAAATGTTGAACAAGAACGCACGATATTCGGTGGTGAAGCTCGCGATGCTGTGCGGCCCGATGACGCGGCGCGGCAACGTGTCTCCGACCTTCACCTCGTCGAAATGCGGGGAGACGCCCGCCCGGTTGGATTCCAGCCAGTCCCGGCGCAGCTTCTCGATGCCGACGAGCTCGTCACGAGTCCACCGCTTGACCTCGCCGAGCTGGCTTTCGAACATGCCACGCTTCTTGGCTTCTTCGTACAGATACCGGATTGCCGTCGAACGCTCACGAGCCACCAGCACGCCGTGCTGATTGGTGTGTACGGTGTCGCCACGAGAAAACATGGTCGGCCCGGCGAACTTCGTCTGCACCACCTTGTAGTCGTGAAAGCGGCGCTGCTGGAAGAGCTGGTCACCTGGCCGTACCGGACAGCCGTAGAACCACCACTCCTCGCCGCCGAAGATCAAATGGCTGTTGGGAATATGGCCGACGCACGCCGGTGCGGCGCCATGGCCGTAGTCCAGCGCGACCGCGATCGACTGCGGCGCGACGATGCCGCCGAACTTCGACGCACGCGCGAATTCTTGGTCCCAGTGCAGCGGGTTGGGATAGTCCATCGCCATCACCCACCGACGAATGTCGCTGCTACTGCAGGGATCCCACAACTGCCCGCCACCGACGGGCTTGCCTACCCGGTGGTCGACGTCGGACAGATCGAGCTCGGCCATTTGCGTCTCCTCAGCGGTTGACGTCGACGACGATGCGACCGCGGACCTTGCCGTCGATGAGGTCCCCCGCCGCGGAAATCGCTTCTTGCAGCCCGATCTCCCGAGCAATCGATTCGAGCGCGTCCACGTCCAGGTCGCGTGCCAGCCGCGCCCATGCGGTGAGCCGCCGGCCGCGCGGCGCCATCACGCTGTCGATGCCAAGCAGCGAGACGCCGCGCAGGATGAACGGGGCCACGCTGGCGGGGAAGTCCATGCCCTGCGCGAGACCACAGGCCGCGACCGCGCCGCCGTAGCGGGTCTGCGCGCATGCGTTCGCGAGTGTGTGGCTGCCGACCGCGTCGACCACGCCGGCCCAGCGTTCCTTCTGCAGAGGCTTGCCGGCCTCGGCCAACTCGGCACGATCCACCACCGTGGTCGCGCCGAGCCGCTGCAAATACTCTGTCTCCGAACTCTTTCCGGTGGCCGCGGCCACTTTGAAGCCGGCCTTGCTCAGCAACGCGACCGCGACGCTGCCGACTCCGCCGGTAGCACCTGTCACGAGCACCTCACCCTGGTCCGGCGCTACCCCGTGGGCCAGCAGCGCCTCGACGCAGAGGCTTGCCGTGTAGCCGGCGGTGCCGATCGCCATCGCCTGCCGCGCCGTGAACTCCGACGGCAGCGGAATCAGCCAGTCGCCGTTGAGGCGGGCGCGCTGAGCCAGCCCGCCCCAGTGCGTTTCGCCCACCCCCCAGCCGTTGAGCACCACCCGGTCGCCCTTCGCGAAGTCCGCATGCGAGCTGTCGGTGACCACGCCGGCGAGGTCGATCCCCGGAACCATCGGGAATTTGCGGACCACCGGCGACTTGCCGGTGATCGCCAAGCCGTCCTTGTAGTTCAGCGTGGAGTACTCGACGTCGACGCTGACCCAGCCGGTTGACGGGCCGTCGGGAAGTTGCGCCTCGTCGAGCTCGGTGACCTCCACCGTCTGCCCGGAGTCGCCCTTGTCGATCAGAATCGCCGAGAACATCAATGGGCCTCCTGCCGCAATATGGGTCCGGGTCTCGACGCGGAGAATATCATTCTCGATGATGAGCATGATATTTCCGTCGCCTTGGTCGCCCATATGATCGCGGACAGCGCCGCGGTGCAGCCTGCGGCATTCTTCCGCACCACGCTTCCGGTGGACTTCTCGCAGCTCGCGAGCTTGGACGCAGGGCGCTACCACTCGATATGGCTGCCGGATCACATGGTCAGCTTCTGGCCGGACTCCATCTGGACTCCCGAGTTCACCGACCTGGCCACCGCGTCACCGTCGCCGCACCGGCACCTCGACGGCATGGCTGTCGCCGCGGCGGTGGCCGTGCTGACCGAGCACACGCCGCTGGCGACCAGCGTGGTCGACACCGTGCGTCGCCACCCCGCCATGCTGGCGCAGACTGCGTTGACCATCGACCATCTGGCCAAGGGCCGGTTCATCCTCGGACTGGGCAGCGGCGAAAGCGAGAACGTCGTCCCGTACGGCTTCGACTTCGCCCGCCCGGTCAGCCGCTTCGAGGAGGCGGTGAAAGTCATCCGGCTGCTGTGGGAAAGCGACGGCCCGGTCGACTTCGACGGACAGTTCTACCGGCTGCGCCACGCGCGGTTGGACACCGAGCCTTACGGCGGGCAGTTCCCGGAAATCTGGATCGGGGCCAGTGGGCCGCGGATGCTCGAGATCGCCGGACGCTACGCCGACGGGTGGTGGCCGGCCGGTGCTTGGACGCCGGACCACTACGCGGAACTGCTTGGCGCAGTGCGGGATTCGGCTGAGCGGTCCGGACGTGATCCGATGGCCATCACACCGTGCTACATCCAAGTCTGCCTGATGGGACGCGACGACGCCCAACTGGCGCAAATCTTGGAGGCGCCGCTGGTCAAGGCGTTTCTGCTGCAGGTCTCCGCAGAGGTTCTGCGCCGCTTCGGGTTCGAGCATCCGATGGGCGAGAATTGGCGCGGCTCTCTCGACATCGACCCCGGGGTGCTTACTCGGGAGCGGATCATCGACTTCCTCGGTCGCGTCGATCCGGAGGCCATCCTGGCCGTCGTGCCGCACGGCACACCGCAGCAGGTCGCGCGCGTCGTCAAGACCTACGTCGACGCGGGATTGCGCGTGCCCAAGATCCTCGACTACGGGGCGATGGCCGGTCTGGACTATGCGGCCGCGTCGGCACACAACGTCCGGGCGGCCGAGGACGAACTGTTGCAGCTGTGCGGAGTTCCGGCGTGAGCGCGCCCTTGAACGCCTCGGAGATGCTGGCGCGGGCCGAGGCGCAGACGGGTCTTGACGACTACGGCGACCCCACGCTGCCGGAGCGATTCGCTCTGGCCGTCGAGCACCTCAACAGCCTCGGACTGGATGACGACGGAAAGCGCCGCGCCGCGGAGGTGTGCCACTGGCTGCTGACCTCGCGGCTGGAGTTCTTCGAGGACCGCAACCGCTACCCCGTTGCCGATGAGGTGATCGAACGCCCGATGTTCGTCACCGGCGAGCCACGGTCGGGCACCACGTTGATGCACGCGCTGATGTCCGTCGACCCGACGGCGCGGGCGCTTCATTTCTGGGAGGTGATGTATCCGTCACCGCCTCCCGGCCTCACCGGTCCCGACGATCCGCGCCGCGCGAAGGCCGACGCCGACTGGCGAGAGATCAACGCCCAGATGCCGAAATGGCTGCACAGCCATCCCTACAACGACATGCTCGGCGACGGCCTGCCCGAGGACGAACGGACCTGGGCGTTCGACTTCCGGGTGATGACGCCGACGGCGTGGTGGCGGGTGCCGATGCAGACGGTGGTCGGCGGGCTGCCCACCGATCCGGCCGCGCAATACCGCATCCACAAGGCGATGCTGCAGCAATTCCAGTACCGGCGGCCACGAAAGCACTGGGTGCTCAAGGGTTTCCACGGGTTCCGGCTCAAAGAGTTCTTCGCGGCCTATCCAGACGCGTCGCTGATGTGGCTGCACCGAGACCCCGTTCAGGTCGCCGCATCTCGCGCCATGATGATGGCCGACATCCTCGAGGGCATCGTCGGGCCGATCGATCTGCACGCGGCGGCCAAGATGCACCTCGAACTGACGCGCGAGAGCATCGCCAACACCATGACCAACCCTCTGGTCGACGATCCGCGGATCCTCCATGTGCGTTACACCGACTTCATCGCCGACCCCGTCGGCACGGTCCGACGGTTCTACGAGTTCGCCGGCTGGCCGCTCGGCGACGATGCGATCGCCGCGATGCGCGCGTATCTGGCCGACAATCCCGGTGACCGGCACGGCAAGTTCTCCTATTCCGCTCAGCTGCTGGTCGACATCGGCGAGGACCTCGACGCCTTGCATGCTGAATTCCGGCCATTCCGTGACCGTTTCGGTGTAGAGATCGAGAACCGTGGCTGACGCGGCGACGCACCACCGCCTGTCGGTGCACAGCGTCTCGTTCGCCGGCGCACCGCTGGGCGAGTTGGCGGCGCATTGGCGCGCATTGGGATTGCGGCGGCTGAGCCTGATCGACACGCAACTGTTCGAACCCGGGCTCACCGGTGTGGTCGGCGACGGCGGCTACGCCGTGGAAACGGTCTGCCATGTGTTCTCGTCCACTGACCGGCTATTGCGTGTCGTCGACGCAGCGGCCGCACTGCGTGCGCGGGTGATCTACATGCTGACCGGCGGGCGTGGCACATCGACGTGGGAGCAGGCCGCCGCGCAGTTCTGCACGGCGGTGCAGCCGTGCGTGCGAGCGGCAGAACAGGTGGGCGTGGAATTGGCGATCGAGCCGGCGTCCAGCCTGTACGCCGACATTCACATCGCCCACACGCTGCGCGACACGATTACCCTCGCCGAGATGGCCGGCATCGGCATCTGCGTTGATCTGTTCCACTGCTGGGCAGAAGCCGGTTTCGGCGAGCTGGTCGAGCGCGCGCTGCCGCGAACCCAGCTGATCCAGCTGAGCGACTACGTGCTGGGCGACCGTGCGCTGCCGGCCAGGGCGGTGCCCGGCGACGGCGCCATCCCGATCGAGGCGTTCGTCAATCAAGCGCTCGCGGGCGGTTATCCGCACGGTTTCGATATCGAGCTCATCGGTCCGCGGATCGAGCGGGAGGGCCGGTTCGCCGCTGTGCAGCGGGCATGCGCAGTTCTCACGGCGATGCTGGAAAGGGCCGGTGCATAATGGCTTTCGGTGACGGGTCCGACGACACCGCGCTGAGCGCGGCGTGGAGGCAGTTCTGCGAGCAGTTGAAGTCCGCGGGTCAGCGGGCGTTCAAGGACCACAACCCTGCGTCGGGCCTGCACCGCGCCGACGCGTTCCGGTTCCTCACCCAAAACCTCGGGCAGGCCTTCGACTTGGCGCTGGAAACCAAGGACACCCAGTATCCGGTGATTCACGCGTTCTGCACACCTCTGCGCAAACTCGGAGGGGACTGTGCCGATTTCACCTATCAGCAGGCGTGGATCGACGGGCGGTCGACGTACCGCATCACCGGGAATCGCGGTACCGCAAGGTTTTTCAACATCACGGTGCAGGGCTCTCGTGCTGATGGTCCCGCTGTGCTGCACGAGCCGTTCGGCGATGTTCCGGAGGCGAATCTGTTCGGCCATCAGTTGACGACGGACTCAGACGGTGATTTCGAGCTGTACGTCGGCGGATCCCCGCGGGAACCAGATTGGCTGGCTACCACTGCCGAGTCGCGAAAACTGTTCATCCGTCAGGGATTTGACCGCTGGGACGAACGGCCCGCCCGACTGTCCATCGAACGCGTCGACATGGCCGCACCCCGGCCCGTGCCCACTCCCGAGACGATGATCGCCGCGATGCACTGGGCCGGGGAGTTCATCACAGGCCTGATGAGCGACTGGCCGGAGTTTCCGTTCACCCACGGCGGAGTCGACGCCGAGCACCCCAACCGATTTCCCCAGCCCGCCTCGACGAGCGCCGACGCCAAACGCGGCCGGGCGGCGGTGAACATGCACTGGGTGCTAGCGCGGGACGAGGCGCTGATCATCGAGTTCGACATGCACGAGGGGTTGTGGTCGTTCACCAACATGGGCGTGTTCTTCACCAGCATGGACTTCCTGTACCGGCCGGTGAGCTACACGCCCAGCCGCACGGTCGTCGACGAAGACGGCAAGGTCCGGCTGATCGTGGCCCATGACGATCCCGGTTACCACAACTGGATCGACACCCAGGGCTTCGAACGCGGCAACATCACCTATCGGCACATGCTCGAGGGCCAGCCGGCGGCGCTGAGGACCCGGCTCGTCAAGAGGGCGGAGCTTGCGCAGGCCCTGCCCGCGGACACGGCGACGGTGACCGTCGAGGAGCGGACTACGCAGATGTGGGCGCGGTTCCACGGCGTCCGGCAGCGGTATGGATTGTGAATCCGCCCGCCTTCTGCCCAACTCAGCCCGTCAGCTAGGTTGCTTTACAGTTCGGCCGCTTTGTGGAAAGGAAGCCAGGTGGAGATCGAGGGGAAGAAGGCAGTGATCGTCGGCGGCGCATCAGGCTTCGGCCGGGCAACCGCCGAGGCACTGGCCAAGCGCGGCGCGCGCGTGGCGGTGCTGGACCGCCCGCAATCGAAGGGCCAAGAGGCGGCCGACCAGATCGGCGGAAGCTTCTTCCCCGTCGACGTCACCGACTTCGCCGGCACCGAGCAGGTGTTGCAGCAGGCGGTCGACGCGCTGGGTGGCCTGCACATTGCTGTGACCACCGCGGGCGGCGGCATCGGTGAGCGCACCGTCAAGAAGGACGGCCCGCACAGCCTGGATTCGTTCCGCTCCACCATCGACCTGAACCTGATCGGCACGTTCAACGTCAGCCGGCTCGCCGCATGGCACATGAGCAAGAACGAACCCGAAGACGACGAACGCGGCGTCATCATCAACACGTCGTCGATCGCGGCGTTCGAGGGCCAGATCGGCCAGGTCGCCTACACCGCTGCCAAGGCAGCGATTGCCGGCATGTGCCTGACCATGGCCCGGGATCTGGGCAGCCTGGGGATCCGCGTACTTGCCATTGCGCCAAGCCTTTTCGCGACGGGGCTGACGCAAGGCATTCCCGACGAGTTCGCCACCCAGCTGACCAAGGACGCCGCGTTCCCCCGCCGTCTCGGTCGGCCCGACGAATTCGCCAAGCTGGCAGTGGCGATCGTGGAGAACCAGATGCTCAACGGGCAGTGCATCCGGCTGGACGCCGGGCAGCGGTTCGCGCCCAAGTAGCACTCACGGCTGCGTCGGCAATTCACGCTCGGCGACCTTGACCAGCCGCCGGGCGAAGAACCTGACCGCACTGCCAAGGATCACGCGCATGAGCGGCCCAGTGCCGGGCACCCCTTCAGTGAAGGAGCCGCTCCACCGCAGGTCGGTGCCGCCCGTCGCATTGGGAGTGAACAGCACTTCTGCCCGGTAACCGGTCGCAGGGGTGCGGGGAGCGATCAGCTCGTAGACGTGGCGGCGGTCTTGCTCGTACTCAAGTGTCTTCTCTTGCACCAGGACCGGCCACATGCCGACTCTGCGGACGGCGCCCACCCCGGCCGGCGGCGGATCACCTTGTTGTGCCCAGCCGGCTTGCATGATCAGCGGTTTGGCCCATTGCGACCAGGTGCTGGCGTCCGTCTCGAGCCGGAACAACGCCGCAGCCGGCGCGCGGCTGCTCATATTCACCTCGAACGAAAATGGCCGACCCGGCATAGCGCCTCCCGCGGGGGAAATCAGCGTGACTTCGCGCACCCTACCGGATCCGAGGAGTGAAGCAGCACGGCGTCATTCGCCCATCGATGCGGCACTGGCTGCGATGATCAGGTTGACCGCCTCGTTGCGGGTCAACGACTGCAGCACTTGTGCGGCGGCGCGCATGGTGTCGCCGACGAAAAGCGTCGGGCCGCAGGTGAGATCCGCGAACGCTTCGGTGACGACGGTCTGCACACTGTCGGCGTCGCCGGGCGATTCGTCGGGCGAGCTGAGCAAGCCGCGTTCGTACTCGAGCCGCCGCAGCGCCGGGGTGTCGGTCTTCCCGAGAACCAGGCCGAGCACGTCGACACCCTTGTCGTGCAGTTCTGCCCACAGCGCTTCGGCGAACACCATGTCGAATGCCTTGGTGGCGGCATAGACCGCCATGTTGGGGCCGCCGGCCAGCGCAGCGCCCGAGCTGAAGATCGCAATGCCGCCGCTGCCGCGCTTCACCATCGGCGCCGCGAAGTGATGGCACAGTTGCATCAGAACCACACAGTTGCGTTGCACCATGGCCTCGGCCGTCGCTATCGAAGTGGCCAGAAACGGCTGGAAGTTCGGATCTGCGCCGGCGCAGTAAGCCAAAAAGCCGATGTCGAGATCCTGGGTCGCGTCGATGACACGTTTCGCTGCATCAGAAGTAGCGAGATCGATTGCGAGTACCCGGGTTTGAGCGCCGGTGCGCTCGGTGATGCCCTCAGCCACCTCCTCCAACACGGTTTGACGGCGGGCCAGCAGCACGACGTTGACCCCGCGGTCGGCAAGTGCCTCCGCGAACGCGGCACCCACACCGTCGGAGGCACCCGCGACCAAAGCCCACGGTCCATATGTACCGGCGAATGTCACGGCTCTCCTAGCTCAGTGGGGCCATTCGGACGGCCGTGAATTGGCGCCGGGCAATGCGCCAGCCACCATCGGTGCGCACGACCTCGTCGTCGTAGTAGCCGATCGCATTCACGCCAGAGTTGTTGTCGCCGACCAGGATCATGTCCACGTAGGTACGCGCCTGTGCGTGGTCCCCGTCGACGGTGATCGCCTGATTGCTCATCCGGTGCAGCGTCTGGACCCCGGCATGCGCGGCCTCCATGAACGCCGTGACCGCTTCGACGCCGTCCCAGGTACCGATTTCGCCGTAGTCGAGCCGGCAGTCCGCAGTGAACACCGTGCGAAACAACGGCCAGTCGTGGCGGTCGATTCCGGTGGCGTAACGCACCAGCAGGTCCGAAATATCCTGCCGGTCGTCGTAATTCGTCATGCTGGAGCTCCGTTCGGGTGCACGACGATGCGGGGTGGACCGTCGGACTTGCGGGCCAGCTCGAGCGCGTCGGGAACCTCGTGCAATGTGATGACCTTGCCGACACTGGGCAGCGGGTCCAGCCGTCCCGACGTGATCGCGTCAAGCGTGCCGTCGGCGCCGCCGTTGACCAAGCGGATCGGTATGGACGTGACCCGCCTGCCGATCGGATGTTGATCTGTACAGCCGGGACCGTGTCCGATCACCTCGCCGACGAACTCGTGGCTCAACACGATGTCGCGGTCCCCTGCCTGCCCACCACTGCCCGCACCACGACTCCTCAGCGACGATCCGTTCCTGCCGACTTTACGACTTCGGCTTACACTGTCACGCTCTTTGGTGAGGATGTCAGGAGGTCACCCTGCAATGGACGTGGACGCTCTGCGGGAGATCGAGGCGATCAAGCAGTTGAAGGCCCGGTACTGCCGGTACCTGGACGCCAAGGACTGGGGCGCGTGGCGGGAATTATTCACCGACGACTTCGTCAGCGACACATCGCAAGCCGGGGGCAAGGTGATCGTCGGCGCCGACGAATTCGTCGCTTTTCTGCGCAGGACACTCGGCAAACGCTCACAGCCGACGGTGCATCAGGTGCATGCACCCGAGATCGAGCTGACATCCGCCGCCACTGCGCGGGGCGTGTGGGCGTTGCAGGACGTGGTGCGCCTTGCACCAGGCGTGAACCTGGCGGGCTATGGCCACTACCACGAGACCTACGAGAAGGCCGACGGGCGTTGGCGCATCAAGACATCCACGCTGACCCGGTTGCGCGAAGACGTCTTCAATCCCTTTGTCTGCGTGCGGGTTTCAGACCGAATGCGTATGGTCGCCGCCAGGTTCGCACCGAGGGTAGCGCGGTGAGCGGCGTGCCCGTCGACACGGTGCTGGTGACCGGTGCATTCGGACAGATAGGCAGGCGCTGCACGGAGATTCTGCTCCGCCGCGGCCGCACCGTCGTCGCGATGGATCTGCGCAACGACAAGACCGTCGCCGAGGCGGAGAAGCTGTCGCGTCAGTCCCATCCCGGGACTCTGGTGCCCGCTTACGTCGACCTGCTCGACGCCGACGCCCTGCACGAGGTGGTCAACCGACACCAGCCGAAAGCGATCGTCCATTTGGCGGCGGTGTTTTCGCCGGCGTCGTACCGCAACCCGCGATTCGCCAGAAAGGTGAACGTCCAAGGCACCAGCAATCTCGTGGAGGCAGCGAAAGCGCTGCCCACGCCACCGTTGTTCCTCAAAGCATCCAGCGCTGCGGTGTACGGTTCCCGCAATCCGTACCGCTACCCCGAGCGAATCACGCCGGACACGCCGCCGAGCCCCATCGACCAATACGGCGAAGACAAGCTGCTGGCGGAGGCCGTGGTTCGGGAAAGCGGTCTGCCGTGGGCGGCCCTGCGGCTGGCTGGTGTGATCTCGCCCGACGCCGGTTCGAGTCTGGACCGCGACTACTTCCTTCTGATCCGTGCCACGCCGGGCGACAATCGGCTACATACCGTAGATGCGCGTGATGCCGGGCTGGCGTTTGCCAACGCTGTCGACCGGGCTGAGACGATCGACGGCAAAATCCTGCTGATCGGCGGCGACGACTCCCATCTGCACACTCAGCGTGACGTCGAGGACGACATGATGGAAGCGTTCGGTATCGGGCGGCTCGGCCCGTCCGCCAGCCTGCCCGGCGATCCCGGCGACGACCGCGGGTGGAGCTTCACCGGTTTCTTCGACACCACCGAATCCCAAGCGCTCCTGCAGTTCCAACAACACGACTGGTCTCAGACCAAGGCGTGGATCACCGCTGCACAAGGCCGCCGTCGCATCGTCCTACAGGCACTGGGACCCGTGCTGCGACCCGCGTTGCGGCTGCTGTTCATGGTTCAGCGCTGGATCGAACGGCGCGGGCCCTATGCCGATCCGTGGAAGCTGATCGCCCAGAAGTACGGACCGGATGTCCTGGCACCGACAAACTTCTGACCTGGGTTCCACTGCGACATCCGTACGCTGATCAGCGTGGCCGCGCTCCATCCCGACATCGCCGTACTCGCTCCCCTGCTGGGCACCTGGACTGGTCGGGGTCGCGGGGAATACCCGACGATCGAGCCGTTCGGCTACGTCGAGGAAGTCACGTTCGACCACGCCGGCAAGCCGTTCCTGACATACGGTCAAAGGACCAAAGCCGACGACGGCGGGCGTCCGTTGCATGCCGAGACCGGATACGTGCGGGTGCCCTCGGCGGGACGCGTCGAATGGGTGCTGGCGCACCCGACCGGCATCACCGAGATCGAAGAAGGCACACTGACGGTCACTGGGACCACCATCGAGATGGTGATGGCCTCCACGACCGTGGCATGCACCGAGTCGGCGAAAGAGGTGACGGCAGTGCGCCGTTCGATTCGCGTAGACGGCGCCGAGCTGAGCTACGCCCTGCAGATGGCGGCAGTCGGCCAGCCGCTGCAACACCATCTGTCCGCCACGTTGCGGAGGACGTCACGTGACCGGTGACGGCAGAATCGGAGTCCCGGCTGATCTCGACGCCGTCACTGCCGTGGGCCCCGAAGATCACTCAGAGATCGGGTCGGCGGCGGTCGAGCGGATCTGGCAAGCAGCGCGGCACTGGTACCAAGCCGGCATGCACCCCGCCATCCAGCTGTGCCTGCGGCACAACGGCAAGGTGGTGCTGAACCGGGCGATCGGCCACGGCTGGGGCAACGCCCCCACCGATCCGCCGGATGCCGAGAAGGTTCCTGTCACAACGCAAACGCCATTCTGTGTGTACTCGGCTGCGAAAGCCATCACCACGACCGTCGTACACATGCTCGTCGAGCGCGGACACTTCTCCCTCGACGACCGCGTGTGCGATTACCTACCCAACTACACCAGCCACGGCAAGGACCGGACCACGATCCGGCACGTGATCACCCATAGCGCGGGAGTACCGTTCGCCACCGGTCCGCGTCCCGACCTCAAACGCATGGACGACAGCGACTACGCCCGCGCGATGCTGGGCGAGTTGAAGCCGCTGTACCGTCCGGGGTTGGTGCACATCTATCACGGTGTGACGTGGGGTCCACTGGTGCGCGAGATCGTCTCGGCGGCCACGGGCAAGAACATTCGCGATATCCTGGCAACTGAGATCCTTCAGCCGCTCGGATTCCGGTGGACGAATTACGGTGTGGCGCAACGGGATGTACCGCTGGTGGCGCCCAGCCACGTCACCGGCAAGCCGCTTCCGAAGCCGATCGCCGCGGCTTTCCGCATGGCGGTCGGTGGTACCACCCAGCAGATCATCCCGTTCTCCAACACGCCGCTGTTCCTCACTGGCGTGGTGCCGTCGTCGAACACGGTGTCGACGGCCGACGAACTGTCGCGCTTCGCCGAAATCCTGCGTCGCGGAGGCGAACTCGACGGTGTGCGCGTGATGCGGCCGGACACCCTACGGGCGGCGACCACCGAATGCCGCCGGCTGCGACCGGATCTCGCCACCGGTCTGGCCCCCCTGCGGTGGGGCACCGGATACATGCTCGGGTCGAAACGGTTCGGGCCGTTCGGCCGCGATGCACCTGCGGCATTCGGCCACACCGGATTGACCAATATCGCCGTCTGGGCGGATCCCGAACGGCAACTTGCCGCCGGGCTGGTCAGCAGCGGAAAACCGGGCAGGCACCGCGAGGCGAATCGCTACACCGCCCTGCTGGACCGCATCACTGCCGAGATCCCGCGCCACATCATGTGATACACGATCAGACTGTCAGCAGCACCTTGACGGCGCGCCGTTCGTCCATCGCCTTGTATCCCTCGGCCGCCTCCTCCAGCGGAAGGGTGAGATCGAAAACCTTGCCCGGATCGATCTTTCGGTCCCAGATCAATCGGACCAGCTCCGGCAGAAACCGCCGTACCGGCGCAGGGCCGCCGTGCAGATGCACTGCCGATATGAAGAGCTCGTCAGCGGGAAGCTCCACGCCGTGGGTAACGCCGACGAAGCCGACATGCCCGCCTGGCCGCGTCGAGCGGATGGCCTGCAGCATGGATTCCTGAGTGCCGACCGCCTCGATGACGCTGTGAGCACCGAGGCCCTTGGTGAGTTCTTTGATCTTCGCCACGCCGTCGTCACCCCGCTCTTCGACGATCTCGGTGGCACCGTAGAACCGCGCCAGCTCTTGCCGGTCGGGATGCCGTGACATCGCGATGATGTGTTCGGCGCCAAGCTGTTTGGCCGCAAGCACACCCATCAGACCAACTGCGCCGTCACCGACCACGGCGACGGTCTTGCCCGGCCCCGCCTCTGCGGCGACGGCGGCGAACCAACCGGTGCCCAGCACGTCGGACGCCGCGAGCAGCGACGGCACCAGCGCCGGGTCCGGCTGACCGGGCAGAACGACCAGGGTGCCGTCGGCCAGCGGAATACGGGCACGTTCAGCCTGGGTCCCGATCGCAGCACCCATCAAAACGGCTTGTACACAACGGCTTTGGTATCCCGCCTGGCAGATATCGCAGGTGTTGTCCGACGCGAAAAACGATCCGACGACATAGTCGCCGACTGTCACGTTCTTGACATCTGCGCCTATTTCCTCCACGACGCCGACGTACTCGTGGCCCATCACCTGGTGGTCTGCCGCCTCGACTCCGCGGTACGGCCAGAGGTCGGACCCGCAGATGCAGGTCGCGGTCAATCGGATAACGGCATCGGTGGGTTCGACGATCTGCGGGTCGTCTCGGTCTTCGACCCGCACGTCGCCCGGGGAATGCATCACAACACCACGCATGGCTCATCTCCTTCTCCGTCTCGAAGTTCTCGCTACTCAGCCGGCCAAGCGCGTCAACCGACGTCGGCTTTTCAATCGACGTATCGCTGACGGTGGCCCACCGCGGAATTGCCTGCAGAACGGCTGGATACGCCGCTTAAGATTACCGCAGTGGGAACCGACAGCACCGACGCCGGCAATGCGCCGGTGGTCCACAGTTCCCCGGTTCAGAGCGGCGCGACCGGTTCCGAGCAGAACCCACGCCGGCACAACAAACACTGGGCCTGGTTCGTCGGCGTCTTCACGGTGCTCGAGATGCTGGGGTTTGGCCTCGCCATCGTACTCATGTTGCCGCTGGCAATGGCCACTGACCACTGCCATGACGGCAGCGCCGACAAGGTGTGCCACCTATCGGCAGCAGGCCAGAACGTGCTTGTTCTGATTCCATGGATGTGCCTGATTGCAGGCAGTGCCGGGGCTGTCGTGAGCGCGGTCGTGGCTGGGATCTTGCAACGGACACCGCTCATCGGCATACCCATCGGTGTCGCCGCCTACTTTGCGATGGCTCCACTTGGCTACCTACTCGCGCTCCACATCTAGAGCCAAGCACTATGTGGTGAAAGCGGGCATCCAACGCGCGAGCACTCAACCGGCAATGTAAGCACCGCAGATCCCGCACACTTCGTACTGCCTGCGATTCCACCGTGCGATCGGAATGAAGAACACGCTGAACTGTTTGAACTGCCGCATCCGGCTCCACTGCGTGGTGTTGTGGCAGCGAGGGCAGGTGCGGACTTGTCCAGGACCTAGGTACTGCTGCTTGCTGCCGTAGCCGAAGAGGAAAAACAACACGACACCAGCGTAGGGGCGCCACTGGGCCGGGCGGCCGGTCGGCGGCTGCATCGCTACCGCGCCCGCGCGTTAGTGTCAGTTGGTTGGCCACACCGACAAGCCGACAGAACAGATGAGCAGATTTATGACCGCAGCAGCAGAGGTGTCGCCGCTTGAGTCGCGGGTCGGCCACTACTACCAGATGGACGGCACGTACCTGGTCGGCCGCGAGAAGGTGCGCGAATACGCGCGTGCTGTGCAGGACTATCACCCCGCGCATTGGGACGTCGACGCCGCAGTGAAGCTGGGTTATCCGGACCTGGTCGCGCCGCTGACGTTCACCTCTGTGCCGGGCATGACCTGCAATCGCCGCATGTTCGAAGAGGTCGTCGTCGGCTACGACACGTATATGCAGACCGAAGAGGTCTTCGAGCAACACCGCCCGATAGTCGCCGGCGACGAACTGAAAATCGACGTCGAATTGACCTCGGTGCGCCGGATCGCCGGTAGAGATCTGATCACCGTCACCAATACCTTTACCGACACTGCCGGCGAGCGGGTGCACACCCTGCACACCACCGTTGTCGGCGTGACCGCCGAGGACGTCGATCCGACCATCAAGGCTGCCGTAGCGAGCGCGATGATGCACGACGTCAACATCCTCGAAGTCGGTCAGTCCGATGCCGCCTACGAGAAGACAGTCCGCCCTGCGGGCGAGATCCGCATCTCCGAAACAGGCGCCACCCGTACCCCGGGGACTCCGCCTCTTGAGAAGGTGCACGTCGGCGACGAGCTGCCAGTGCACCACACGCGGCTGTCGCGCGGCGACCTGGTGAACTATGCCGGCGTGGCCGGCGATGCGAACCCGATTCACTGGGACGAGAGCATCGCCAAGCTCGCCGGGCTGCCCGACGTGATCGCCCACGGCATGCTCACCATGGGCCTGGGTGCCGGATATGTCTCCGCTTGGTCAGGCGATCCCGGAGCGGTCACCCGTTACGCAGTGCGGCTGTCCGCACCGGCGATCGTCTCCGCCGCCGAAGGTGCAGACATCGAGTTCAGCGGCCGGATCAAGTCGCTGGATCCCGCGACCCGCAGCGGTGTCGTCATCGTCGGAGCCAAGTCCGGTGGCCGGAAAATCTTCGGCCTGGCCACGGTGAACATCCGCTTCCGCTGATAGCCGGCCCGTCCGCTCCGCCGCGTTGCGGTTTCGCACGCGACACGCCGTGGCAGCTGTCCGATTCCGCACACTCGCCGCGTCTTCGGGCGTGGGCACTGAGCAGGTAACGTTCTCTTGATGATGCACTGGAGTCGAGGAGCGACGAGTTGACTCTCGGTCTGTGGGGCGATCTGACGATTCTCGCCGCCGTGATGGAAATCGTCTTTGCCACTTGCGTTTTCCTGTACATCAGCCGGCTGGAGAGGCGGACGTCTCATCCGCTGGGTGAGAAAGTCGGCGCCCACAAAGCGGTGCTGGCCAAACTTCGCAAGCGGCAACGATTGTCGCAAGAGGAATTGGAGTATGCGACCGAACTGGTGACCGACGCTCGGTCACCCCTCGCCTACGCGATACCCGCGGCTTTGTTCACCATGGGCTTCTTCTATGTGGTCGGCTGTCTGTTCGTTCTCGATCTGGACGGCGGCCACCCCTCATTTCGGACGTTCATCGGCGGCATCCCGATGCTCACCTCCATGAATATGGCCGCTCAGCTGCACCGGGTCGCACGGTTGAAAGCAAACCTGCGCAACGTGTCAGTCGAGCCAGTCGCTGAAAACGACGCAGATGCAACCGATTTCAGCCCGCCTCACGAACGCCGCGGTGATTCCGCGATTGCATCGTCGTCCTCCCAGAGCAGCAGTTGACGAACCGCGGGCCGTGATCCGTAGGGCTGAAGCATCTGGCTGGCGGGCCGTGGACGCACCCTCAGCGGCCACCAGAACCAGCGGCCGAGTAGCGCGGCAACAGCCGGCGTCATGAATGACCGCACGATCAGCGTGTCGAACAGCAGACCCAGCGCGATCGTCGTCCCGATCTGACCGAGAATCCGCAAGTCGGCGAAGACAAACGAGGCCATCGTGGCTGCGAACACCAGCCCGGCCGCCGTCACCACCGCTCCCGAGCCGGCCATGGCGCGGATGATGCCGGTGTTCAAGCCGGCGTCGATCTCCTCCTTGAAACGAGAGATCAGTAGCAGGTTGTAGTCCGACCCCACTGCCAGCAGCAGAATGACGGCGAGCGCCAACACGATCCAGAACAGCTGGATACCCAAGAGGTCCTGCCATATCAGCACGGAGAGCCCGAACGAGGCTCCCAACGACAGCGCCACGGTACCCACGATGACGAATGCGGCCACGACGCTTCGGGTGATGAACATCATGACGAGCAGAATCAGGCTCAGCGCGGCGATGCCGGCGATCATGAGGTCGTATTTGGCGCCGTCCTGGATGTCCTTGTAGGTGGCGGCAGTGCCGGCGATGTAAATCTTCGACCCGGCCAGAGGGGTGCCCTTGACGGCCTCCCGCGCGGCATGCCTGATGCCGTCGATGTGCGAAATGCCTTCCGGCGTCGCGGGATCGCCGTCGTGGGTGATGATCATGCGGGCGGCTTTACCGTCCGGTGACAGGAACAGCTTGAGCCCGCGCAGGAACTCCGGGTTGGTGAACGCCTCTGGCGGTAAGTAGAACGAGTCGTCGGTTTTCGACGCGTCGTACGCCTGTCCCAGGGCAGTCGAGTTCTGCAGCGCCGCCGCGGTCTCGTCGTTGATGCCTGAGGTGGTGGCGTAATTGGTCAGCGTGAGATCACGGTTGGTCTGCTGATTGGCGATTTGCGGCGGGATCAACGCCAACAGTTTGGGTTGCAGCTCATCGAGTTTGGTGATGCTCCCCGAGACGTTGGCCAACTGGTCGGTCAACTCGTCGATGCCGTCCAGCGCGTCGAAGAGCGAGCGCAGCGCCCAGCAGGCCGGGATGTCGAAACAGTGCGGCTCCCAATAGAAGTAGTTGCGCAGCGGCCGGAAGAAGTCGTCGAAATTGGCAATCTTGTCGCGCAACTCCTGCGCTGTGGCGACCGTCTGCTGGAATGCTTTGGCCTGCTCGTCGGTAATGGCACTGGATTGCTGCTGCAACGCATACTGTTGGCGCAGAACGTTTATCGAGTCGTTGATCACGTCGACCTGCCTGAGCAGATCCGCGCCGCGGGCCTGCTGAAAGGGCAGGTTGTTGATCTGAGAAGCGTTGCCGGCACTGATCTGAAACGGTATCGACGTGTGGTTCAGCGGTGTGCCGAGCGGCCGGGTGATCGACTGCACCTGTGCGATGCCGTCAGTGTGGAAGACCGCCTTCGCGACACGTTCCAGCAGGATCATGTCGGTGGGGTTCCGGAGATCGTGCTCGGCTTCGACCATCAACACTTCGGGATTCAGCCGCGCCTCGGAGAAGTGGCGTTCGGCGGCCGTGTAACCGACATTCGCGGGGGCATTGCCCGGCATGTAGTGGCGGTTGTCGTAGTTCGTCTTGTAGTTCGGCAGCGCGAGAAGGCCGATGAGCGCGATGGCGACCGTCGCCACCAGAACAGGCCCGGGCCAGCGGACGATGGCGGTGCCGATGCGTCGCCAACCTTGCGTACGCATGGGGCGCGCCGGTTCGAACAGGCCGAAATGGCGGCCGACAACCAGCAGGGCAGGCGCCAGCGACAGCGCCGCCACGACCGCGACGAGGACGCCGATCCCGGCGGGTACTCCGAGACTCTGAAAGTACGGAAGCCGGGTGAAGGTGAGGCAGAGCACCGCGCCTGCGATCGTCAGGCCGGAACCGAGGATGATGTGAGCGGTGCCGCGATACATCGTGCTGAACGCCGCAATACGGTCCTGGCCGGCGTAACGCGCCTCGTGGAAACGACCGAGAATGAAGATCGCATAGTCGGTTCCGGCGGCGATGACAAGCAGCGTCAGCAGATTCGTCGAATATGTCGAGAGGTCGATGATGCCTGCGTTCGCGAGGACGGCGACGACGCCGCGTGACGCGGTCAATTCGATCATCACGGTGAAGATCACCAGCAACACCGTGGTGAGGCGACGGTAGAGGAAGAACAACATCACCGCGATGACCCCAATGGTGATCAGCGTGGTCTTCAGCGTGCCGTGACGGCCCACCTCGAATTGATCGGTGATCAGGGGCGCAGGTCCGGTGACGTAGGCCTTGATGCCCGACGGCGGTGGCGTGTGGTCGACGATGTCGCGTACCGAATCGACCGACTCGTTGGCCAACGATTCACCCTGATTGCCGGCGAGGTACACCTGAACCAATGCCGCCTTGCCGTCGGCGCTCTGAGAGCCCGCCGCGGTCAGCGGATCTCCCCAGAAATTCTGGATGTGCTCGACGTGCTTGGTGTCTCGGGAGAGTTTGTCGATCAAGCCGTCGTAGTAGTGGTGCGCCTCGGCGCCGAGCGGCTGATCACCCTCCAACACGATCATCGCAGAGCTGTCGGAGTCGAACTCGCCGAACTTCTTGCCGATCTCTTTACTGGCCTGCAGCGACGGTGCGTCGTGCGGGCTCAGCGACACATTGTGCGATTCGGCAACGGTTTCTAGTTGCGGGACAAAGACATTGGTCACCACCGCCAGACCTAGCCAGAACAGCGCGATGAGCACCGAGTACCGCCGGATGAGGTCTGGAATCCGTTGCATGTTCATCCGGACTTGTCCAGGCAGTAAGTGAATGCGTTCAAGGTGTTCACCGATCGCTCGTCTTTGACCACGTCGTCGATCTTGATTCGGCAGCCGATCGAACTGCTGTTGCCCTGGGCCTGCACGTTGACAGCCACGGCCGGCTCAGTGGTGGTGGTGTCGTACGTCCAGGGCAGGGCTGCATCGTCGACGCGCTGCGGTTGGGCGTTCACGTCGAGGTAGGTGATGGTGGCGACCGTGCCGGGCGGCCCGAAGACCTCCATGACCACGTGTTTGGGATTGAACGGAATGATCTCGTTCTCAGACCCGCTGGATGTCGACGTGACGTCATGGGAGGCGAAGATGGCGTGCAGGCGATACACCGCGAATCCAGCCACCGCCACGACGACCACCGCAACGACGATCATCCAGCGGCGGCGGAGTCGCCGTCTGAACGAAACCCGTTGCATCCGTGACCCTTTCATGAGCGGCGACAGGCGCGGACGGTGAGGATTCCTGTAGAAGTGCTAATCAACTAGGTTGAGATTACGATACGGTCTTCGACTCCACAACACAGGGATGTGTCGTTTCATGCCTTGCGACCGTCGTCTAGGAGCTGCTTTCGCAGCGTGGCCGCCCGGAAAGTGAGGTGATTGCGTTCGGCGACGGACGGCGCCTTCGCGGCGGCCTCCACGTATCGTTCTGCGGCCGTGCCGATTTCACCAGCGCGTTCGTAGCAGTAGGCCATCGCAGCGGTGTAGCGAGGAACGGATGGGTCCACTTCCGCCAGTGCGGCAAGCCCCGCATGCGGTCCATCCGCCTCAGCGACCGCGACGGCGCGGTTGAGCCGAACCACGGGACTGTCCGCGAGTCGAACCAGCTCGTCGTACCACTCGACAATCTGAACCCAGTCGGTCTCGTCGGCTGATGGCGCATCGGCATGCAGCGCCGCGATCGCAGCTTGTGCCTGGTACTCCCCGAGCCGGTCACGCGCTAGTGCGGCTTGCACGATGGCGACGCCCTCGGCGATCAGATCGCGCCGCCAGAGGCTGCGGTCCTGTTCGGACAACGGCACCAGGCTGCCGTCGGCACGTGTGCGGGCCGGGCGTCGCGCGTGGTGCAGCAGGAACAGGGCGAGCAGTCCCTGCACCTCCGGATCGTCGGTCATCTTGACCAGCTGCCGCGCCAGCCGAATTGCCTCGGCGGCCAGATCGACGTCCCCGCTGTAGCCCTCGTTGAAAATCAGGTAGAGCACCTTCATAACGGTGCGCAGGTCACCGAAACTGCTCAGTCCTGCTTCGCTCACAGTCTTCTTGGCGCGGCTGATCCGTTGCGCCATCGTGGCCTCGGGGACCATGTAGGCCCGGGCGATCTGACGCGTGGTCAAACCACCGACCGCCCGCAGCGTCAAGGCGACGGCCGAGGACGGGCTGAGCGCCGGGTGGGCACACAGGAAGTAGAGGTGCAGCGTGTCATCGACTGGGCCACCCGCACCGGATCGCGGCTCGCTGGCGACCAAGGACTCGCGGCGGCGCCGAGCAGCGTCGGAGCGGGTGATGTCGAGGAAGCGTCGCCATGCGGTCGTGATCAGCCACGCTTTCGGGTCGTCCGGCGGCTGGTCCGGCCACGTCTCGATGCCCCGGATGAGGGCGTCTTGGACGGCGTCCTCGGCGGTCGCGAAGTCTGCCCCGCGGTGGACCAGCGCAGCCAACACGCCGGGAATCAGCTCCCGCAGCTGCGTCCCGTCCACCGCGTGGGCGGCCATCACTCGGTGTCGGGCGACGTGTGCGTCAAGAACGGCCGAACCTCGAGCCACTCATGGATCGGCGTGCCGCCCGCGCCAGGTGCGGCCGACAATTCACCAGCCAATTCGATTGCGCGGTCGTAGCTGTCGACGTCCACGACCATCCAGCCGGCAATCAGGTCTTTGGTCTCGGCGAACGGGCCGTCGGTCACGGGCGGCTTGCCCTCGCCGTCGTAGCGCACCCAAACACCTTCCGGTGCCAAGGCCTGAGAATCGACATACTCGCCGCTGTCCTGCAGCCGGGCCGCAAAATCGTTCATGTACTTGATGTGCGCCTCGATCTCGGCGGGCGTCCATTGGTCCATCGGCACGTTGTTGACCGCTGCCGGCGCGCCTCGGTAGTGCTTGAGCATCAGGTACTTCGCCATGACTTTCTCCCTTCGCAAGTGGTGACCCTAATTGGTCACTCATCTGTGGGACGGAGCCGTCACGAAGATTTCGACATCCACTACCCGATTTTCGTTTCAGAGCGCCGCTGTAAGGCGCCAAAGCGCTTCGCGATCCGCGGAATTCGTTCGGTCCAGCGGGCTGATCACCACATCGGTGGCTCCAGCATCGCGATAACGGCGCAGCTGGCACAGGACCGACTCTTCGGGTCCGACCGCCGCGAGATCAGCAATATCGGTGACACCTTCTCGGGCAATCACGTTGCGGTACGACGGAATTGACTCGTAGACGCGCAGCCGCTGCGCCGCGATCACGCGAGCGGAGCCGGCATCCTCCGACAGCAGCACGGGCACCGCGGCGATCACGGGCGGTAGGGGACGGCCGGCTTGCTGCGCTGCTCTGGTGATCTCGGGCACGATGAATTCGGCGAGGGTCCGAGGCCCGGCGAGATACGGCAACGTCCCGTCAGCCAGTTCGCCGGCAACCTGCAATGCCTTAGGCCCCATCGCTGCGACGTATATCGGGATCGGAGTACCGCCGGCCACCTGCACCGGCCAGCTGGGGCTAGCGCTGAGTTCGCTGCCGTGGAAATCGACGGTTCCCGCGTCGAGCACGGAGCGCAGGATCGTCAGATGCTCACGCAGCCGTGTGATGGTGTTCGGCCAGGCGATGCCGAAGGCCTGGCGTTCGATCTCGCGTGCGCCCAGACCGAGCCCCAGGCTAAAGTTGCCATGGGCGGCCGCCTGCGCCGTTTGTGCCAGCGAAGCGATGATCAGCGGATGGCGAGGATTGACGGGCACCACCGAGGTGCCCACGCCTAACCCCGGCACGGCGGCTCCCACGAGCGCTGCGAGCGCGATGGCGTCATAGTTCATCTGTTGCGGCAGCCAGACTTGAGCGACGCCGAGCTCGTGGGCTCGTCGTGCCTGTGCGATTACGTCATCGACGAGATTGGGGGCATCGGGGCGAGCCATGACGACGATCCCGGTAGGCATGTTGGCAACCAACGCGCGCGCTCCACTCGTGATTCCAGGCGCCTCGTGGGAGCGACGGGTACCCCTGACGTCCTCGATGAGTCTTGCGGCCGGCGCGGGTCTACGTCCAGTGACGGCATCGAGGCCGAAATGACGAATGGAGCGATATGGCCAGACCCCGGCACGACCATCTGTGGGCATTGGCGCACGCCGAGCGTGCGGCGTTGGCGGAGGACCTCGCAGCCCTGCGCGACGAGCAGTGGCGGCACGGCACCTTGTGCGGGAATTGGGATGTCGAAGACGTCGTCGCACACCTGACGGCGGCCGCGAGTCTGAACCGGTGGAAGTGGCTGCGCAGCATGCTGGGAGCGCGTATGCGCCCTGACGTGCACAACCAGCGGCGGCTGGCCGAGCACCGCGGTGACACCCCGGCCGCGACACTTGATCGGTTCCGCGCCGTCATAGCAAGCACCACCGCGCCCTCCGGCCACATCCCCGCTTATCTGGGTGAGGTCGTCGTGCACGCGCAAGATATCCGTCAGCCGTTAGGGCTGGAGCGGTCACCTAGCGTCGACGCGCTGACGCCAGTGGCCGAGTTCTTCGCCCGACGCAACTTCGCAGTTGCCAGTCGTAGCCGGGTGGCTGGGCTTCAGTTGCGAGCAGACGACGGGCCGTTTGCGGCGGGCAGCGGTCCTCTGGTTACCGGATCAACCCTTGCCTTGGTCATGAGCATGGCCGGCCGCGTGCCCTACCTCGACGAGCTCGACGGCCCGGGGGTGCAGCTTCTTCGGTCACGAGTGCAAGCCACCGCAGCGTGAGCGGCCATATCGCGATTGCTTTGTAACCGAATCGCCCCAGAAGGCTACATCATTAACAACAGTCTCACTGTTAACATCCAGCCGTGGAGCACCCGCCGGAGTCGTTCAGTCTTCGGCGATCTTTTTCCCGGCGCGACGCACTGCGCTACGCGGCCACTGCGTCGGTGCTGGCCGGGATTGGAGTAGCAGGGGCCCGGATACCAACTGCTGCGGCCGCCGCTCCCCAACTGATCGACTTTGCCGCGCATCAAATTCCCGCCGAACACATTCGAGGTGCGGGCTACGCCGGGGTGATCAACTACGTGTCACTGTCGCGGCCTGGCTCGACCTTTGGCGCCAAGCCGATCACCCGGCCCTATGCCGAGTCGCTGACGAAAGCGGGGCTGGTGATCGTCAGCAATTACCAATACGGGAAGCCTGGCGGGACCGCACCATCGGACTTCACCCGCGGGTTCGCCGGGGGTGTCGCAGACGCCAAGACGGCCTGGCAGTTGCACACTGCTGCAGGTGGCGGCCAGAGCGCACCGATCTTCTTCTCCATCGACGACGACATAGACCGAACTACCTGGAACAACGTTGCGCTGCAATGGTTTCGGGGAATCAATTCGGTGCTGGGTGTGCAGCGCACCGGCGTCTATGGCGGAATCGACGTGTGCCAGTGGGCCATCGCCGATGGGGTGGTCGGGAATTCGCGCACGCCCGGGCGCCGGTGGGCATGGCAGACGCGGGCCTGGTCTGGCAACCAGGTCCACCCGGCGGCCGTTCTCTACCAACGCATCGTGAGTACCAAATCGAATCCCGGCCCGTTGGTCGGCGGATATGAAGTCGACGTCAACGACGTTTTGGCCCAAGATTGCGGCCAGTGGAATCTGCATCCGTGACGTCAGCGACTGCGACCGATCTTGCCTCAATCGTGGAAGGTAACCGTCTCTTCGAGGGGTGCCTTGTCAATCCGGTACGCCGCCGCGGGTGACGACATGTCCGGGTAGCCGAACGAGATTCCGAACAGCAGCTTCATCGACGCGTCGATGCCCAAGACGTCGCGAATAGGTTCGGCGAAAAAGCCGAGTAACGTCTGCGGCACTCCGCTGATGCCATGCGCGGCAAGTGACAGCAGGAACGTCTGCGCATACATCCCGATATCGCCGGCGACGCGAACGCCGTCGTAGAGGTGGGGCATGAAGAGCAGGCAGGCATGTGGTGCGCCGAAGAATTCCAGGTTCCGGCGCATTGCCACGCGTCGTTCCTCGCGGGCCTCCCGAGGGATGCCGAGGGCTTGGTAGTAGGCGGCGGCTTGGGCAACCTGCCGCTCGCGGTAAACGCCGTAGAGTTCGTCGACCGCCCAAGGAAAGTCAGGGCTCATCTGCTGGGCCGCCTCTGCGGCGAGCATTGCGCTGCTGACTTTGTCGCGCGTCGACCCCGACACGATATGGACATCCCAGGGCTGGATATTCGAGTTCGATGGGGTGTGACGGGCGTCCTCCAACACCTCATTGATGAGGGCGCGAGGAACGGGTGTGGGAAGGAAGCTGCGGATCGAGCGACGGTCGCGGACGATGTCGTGAAACGGCCTGGCCTGAGGCATCTTGCGTGTCTCCAAATAGGGCGGGATCATGAGAGCGATCAGCGCGAGTCGCCGAATTATCTAGTGCACTAGATACTATTGCAGCAGAGGTTATGAGCCGCAGCCGCCGCAAGAAAAGTCACTCCGTCAACGAGCAGCTGTCATTTGCGCTCTACGGCGCGGCCAATCGGCTCGTGCGGATGCACAAGCCGTTTCTCGAGCCGCTGGGCCTGACGTTCCCGCAGTACCTGGTGATGCTCGAGCTGCTCGGTGATGCACCCCGATCGGTCGGCGAGCTAGGTGCCAAGCTCGGCATGGACACCGGGACCATCACTCCGCTGCTGAAGCGCCTCGAGCAGTCCGGCATGGTCAGCCGCAAACGTGATGCCCAGGATGAACGACGGGTCCTTGTCGATCTGACGCCGGCGGCCGAAAAGCTGCGCGACCGAGTGTGGGCGGTCCCCGGTCAGATCAATACCGCGTGCAATCTGACAGCAGAGAAAGCCGACGAGCTTCGCGAAGCACTCGATAGGGTCGGCCGTCAATAAGCGTGCCGCGCGCTGGCCGCCGTAGTCGAATTCCGGGGCCGGCGAGGAACTTGCGAAGGCGGCGACGTCAGTGGTGTGGCTCTAACGGCTTTGTGCTGTAACGGCTTTGAGCGCTTCGGCGCGGCGGTGGAACGGTGTTAGTGGCACCCATGTCGGCGAGTTCCCGTCTGACCGTCAAGCGTGCGCCATGGCTTGGTAGCCCTCACTGACGCCGGGGTAACGTGGCCGCCACCCGGCAGCGCCTCGGAATCGGGCGTTGCTGACACGCAGTGAGCGAGTCAACGAGGTCAGGCGGTTACCCATGGACAGGCCGATTCGGCCAGGAACTGTGACCCACAACCTAACCCCGACTGCATCGGCGCACGCCTGCGCGTATTGGCGCTTGGTGACCGGCTTGTCGTCGACGACGTTGTAGGTTCCGTCGCGGCAGGTGAGGGCGGCTTCCACTGCGTCACCGGCGTCGGCGACGTGTATCGACGATATGTAGGAGTCCGGGCGCCTTGGGCCGCGAACGCCGTGGCAACTCTCGAGATCACCTCTTGTTCAATGACTCCGTTGGTAACACATCCCAGCGCACGGAGGTCCACCAACAACGCTTCGATGATCTGACGCGCGTCCCGGGGCCTCCGGACAACGGCTTCGAGCACCTTTCGCACGCGGGATTCTTTGTTCGGTCCCCCGCCTTGCGAATGATGGTGTGGTGCAACGTCATCGAATCCGTACCTTCTGAAAACCGCTGAAAGTTGGGGATGCGTTGGCCTGTCGACGCCTCCCTTGTACAGCTGAGCGAACCGTGCCGCGATATCCGCGCTGACAGGCGGACGACTCATGACTTTTTGCGCTTCCTACTCTCGTCGCAATCGCGGCGGCTCCGCACTGCCTGCATTCTCATCCAAAGGTCCAATTGGACATCAGGTGGAAATTTGACATGAGAATTGGACATCTACTTGAGAAGCCAGAACAGAATGCCTCTACCTCGCCATGTTGGTGAAGCGCGAGTAATGCAGCTGATGCGCCACTGTGACCGTCTTCGTTTGACCGTTACGGTGTTTGGCCACAATGAGATCCGCTTCGCCGAGGCGCTCTTCGTTCTCGTGATCGAAGAGGTCTGGCCGGTGCACCAGAATCACGATGTCCGCGTCCTGCTCCAGCGACCCCGACTCACGGAGGTCAGCCAGCATCGGCTTCTTGTCTGTGCGCTGTTCGGGGCCGCGGTTCAGCTGGCTGAGCGCAACTACCGGCACCTCGAGCTCTTTGGCCAGCAGCTTGAGGTTACGCGAGAATTCCGACACCTCTTGCTGTCTGGACTCGAACCGCTTGCCCGACGTCATCAACTGCAGGTAGTCGACGACGATCAGTTTCAAGTCTGCCTTCTGGCGCAACCGCCTGGCCTTCGCGCGGATTTCCATCAACGTCAGGTTCGGCGAGTCGTCGATATACAGTGGCGCCTCACTGATTTGGCTCATCCGCCGCGCAAGCCGCGCCCAGTCGTCGTCGCCCATGCGGCCCGAGCGCATGTCGGAAAGTTTGATCTTCGCCTCGGCCGAGAGCAGTCGCATCACGATCTCCGACTTGCTCATCTCGAGCGAGAACATGACGCTGGCCATCTGATTCTTGATCGAACACGACCGCAGAAAATCCAGTCCCAGTGTGCTTTTACCTGAACCGGGCCGGCCGGCGACGATGACCATCTGGCCGGGGTGCAGTCCGTTGGTGAGCTCGTCGAGCTCGACGAACCCCGTCGGTACCCCGCTCGCCCGGCCACCGCTGGACGCGATCGCGTCGATCTCGTCCATGGTGGGCTGCAGCAATTGTTCAAGCGGCACAAAGTCTTCCGACAACCGCCGGTCGGTGACGTCGTAGATCTCGGCCTGCGCGCGGTCGACCACTTCGGCGACATCGGACCCGTCGGCACCGGCGTATCCGTACTGCACGACCCGCGTTCCGGCCTCGACCAGCCGACGCAACAACGCCTTCTCCGCGACGATGCCGGCGTAGTAGCCGGCGTTCGCGGCGGTGGGCACCGTGGAGATCAACGTGTGCAGATACGGTGCGCCGCCTATCCGCCGCAACAGTCCGCGTCGGTCGAGTTCTGCTGCGACGGTCACCGGGTCGGCCGGCTCACCCCGCGTCGAGAGATCGAGGATGACGTCGTAAATGCTCTGGTGGGCAGGACGATAGAAGTCACCCGGCCGCAGCTTTTCCACGACGTCGGCGACAGCGTCCTTGGAAAGCAGCATGCCGCCCAGTACCGACTGTTCGGCGACGATGTCTTGGGGCGGCTGACGGCCGAACTCCTCACTGGTCGGAGGAACGCCTAAGCCAGAGTGCCCGAGATCGTCGACCACGGCCATGACGGCGCCCCACCTCCTCCCGAACGTACGTTCGCACGGCTGTCTCGACGATAAGTCACGGTGCCGACAACTCACCGACTCGACGCGCCGGGTTACCCCGGGACGCTCCGACGTTAAAGGTTGCTGGCGGAGCTGAAAAGCGGTGCTGTTGATGAACCTGTGTATCGCGTGTGGATATCTGCTCTGCGTCATGTTGACGGCTTGTGGACAACTTGTGGATGACGCAAATATTTGTCCACATACTCGCTGCTGAAGCCGACTTCTCGCGGTGTGTGGCCTGTGGATGAGAATCGCTACGGCGTGTCTCGCCGGGTTGCCGTTTCGGGCGTGTTGTGTTGCCTTGAGTTGAGGTACAGGTTAACGAATGGTTAGATTCGCTGCGGCGTCGCAGCCGCGGCTAGTTTGCTGGCAGCGTCCAGCGGCGAGGTGCGCGGGCCGGGCGTCCGCCAGAACCCGTGGTGAGGACGTCGTAGCCCAAGTATTTGCGATAGCCGACAATTAGCTCGCAAGCTCCGGCGGCGGCAGGTCGCGGCGCGCAGCCGGCAGCGAACCGAAAACCGATGCAGTCCAGTCGGATTCGCGGATAGCGCGCCGAGGCCGGCTACTGCTCGGCGATGACCTCGAGCGTCACCGTGGCCTGTACCTCGGGGTGCAGCCGCACCACGATCGGATGGCTGCCGATCGACTTGATGTGCGCCTGAGGCATCTGCACCGTCCGCTTGTCGATGCTGGGGCCACCGGCCTTTTTGATCGCCGACACGACATCAGCCGCAGTGACCGAGCCGAACAGCTTGCCCGAACCACCCGCAGTGCGTGCCGGAAGTGACACAGAGCCAATGCCTTCGAGGGCTTTCTTCAGCTCGTCGGCGTGCTCGCGGTCGCGCACCGTCTTGGCTTCACGTGCACGCCGGATCTCGCTGGCCTGACGCTCCGCGCCACGGGTGGCCAGGATGGCCAGGCCACGCGGCAGCAGATAGTTGCGGCCATAACCGTCTTTGACTTCCACAAGGTCGCCGGCCGAACCGAGATGGTCGACTTCGGCGGTGAGTATGAGCTTCATCGTCGTTCCTGTTCGTGGATTGCTCAGCGGGCCGATGAGGTGAACGGCAGCAGGGCAACCTCGCGCGCGTTTTTGACCGCGATCGCGATATCACGCTGGTGCTGCACACAATTGCCGGTCACTCGGCGGGCCCGGATCTTGCCGCGCTCGCTGATGTAAGTGCGCAGCAGCGCGGTGTCCTTGTAGTCGATCACTTGAGCTTTGTTGGCGCAGAACACGCACTTGCGTGTCTTCACCGGCTTCTCGGGCGCGGGGCGCCGCTTGTTGGACTTCGCCATCGGTTTTCTTCCTCGACTCTTCGTGAATGTTCGTTGTGATTAAAAGGGCGGCTCGTCGTCGCTGCCGCCGAAGGACCCCGACGCCGGGGCGCTGCCCCACGGATCATCGTTGGTGGCCTGGTTGCCGGATTGCCGTGCGCCGCTGCCGAATCCACCGCTGCTGCTGCCCCGGCTGGCCTTGTTGACCTTCGCTGTGGCGTAGCGCAGCGACGGGCCGATCTCGTCGACTTCGACCTCGACGACGGTGCGCTTCTCGCCCTCGCGGGTTTCGAATGAGCGCTGCTTGAGCCGACCGGTGACGATCACCCGCGACCCGCGGGTGAGGCTTTCAGCGACGTTCTCGGCCGCCTCCCGCCAGATGTTGCACCGCAGAAACAACGCCTCGCCGTCCTTCCACTCCCCGCTCTGCCTGTCGTAGATGCGCGGCGTGGACGCGACCGTGAAGTTGGCGACGGCAGCGCCGGAGGGGGTGAAACGCAGTTCAGGGTCGGCCGTCAGGTTTCCGACGACGGTGATCGTGGTGTCACCAGCCACGAGATCCTCCTCGACTCATGTCGCTCCTCGCGTAAACGGAGCAGTCAGGCACGGTGCTTGTCGTGCGCGAGCCTACGCAGAGCAACTGACGTGCGGTACGCATTCAGTGCTTGTCTGTGCGCATCACCTTGGTACGCAGCACCGACTCGTTCAGGCTGAGCTGACGGTCGAGCTCGGTCACCGTCTTGGGTTCTGCCGTCACGTCGATCACCGCGTAGATGCCCTCGGAGTGCTTGGCGATCTCGTAGGCCAGCCGGCGCCGACCCCAGATGTCGACCTTGTCGACCTTGCCGCCGTCGTTGCGGATGACGTTGAGGAACGCCTCCAGCGACGGAGCCACGGTGCGTTCGTCAAGGGTGGGGTCGAGGATGACCATGATTTCGTATGGACGCATGGGAACCTCATCACCTCCTCTGGTCGTGTGCGGCCACGGCGTATCCGTGGCAGGAGGGTCGCCTGCGTCGGCAACCGGATCAGGTTACAGGAATGGCGGCTGATCTGCGAAATCGCACTGGTTCGCTCCGGCCGAGCGTGCGCTGCGGTACGCCCTAGACCGGCGTGTCGGCGCGCAGACCCGCACGCTCGCGCACAAGGGGCGGTGGGCCGGCGGCGCGGGGGCGCAACCACGACGGCAGCCACGCGGGCGGCGCGTCAGGCGTGTTCTCGAAGACGCCGCCGGACGGGTCGTCGATACGGCCGCCGAACCGGACGAGGTCGCGTTCGGGGTGATAGATCTGCCAGACCACCACCGCGCACAACGCCATGACCGCGATGTCACGCAGCAGCACGGTGGCGGTGAACGGCTGCTCCGGCAGTCCGCGCGTTTGATCGCCGTACAGGTAGTACATGCGCGGCACCCACACCAACGCGTCGATGGTCATCCACGCCAGCAGGACTCGCCGATGCGGCAGCGCCAGTACCGCCAGCGGCACCAGCCACAGGGAAAACTGCGGACTCCACACCTTGTTGGTCAACAAGAACGCCGCGACCACCAGGAACGCCAGCTGCGCGACGCGGGGTCGGCGCGGGGCCGTCAACGCCACGTAAGCGATTGCGGCACAAGCGACGACGAAAAGCGCAGCGACGACGCTGTTCAGCACCACCGGCGGCTCCCAGAACCCGAGGTTGCCGTCGAAGCCCGACCACCCGGTGAACGACTTGATCACGTTGTACAGCGAATCCATGTCGTCACCGCGACGGGCGTTGAGCCGGAAGAACTCCGACCACCCTCGCGGAAAGAGCAGCATGACGGGCAGATTCACCACGAGCCAGCTGGCCGCGGCGGCTGCGCCGGTCTGGGCCACCGCGCGCAACCGGCCCGTGCGCACCCCGAGTGCCAGCAGCGGCACCAACAGCAGCAATGGATACAGCTTGGCCGCGACGCCCAGGCCGATCAGCACGCCGGCCAAGACGGGTTTTCGACGGGCCCACGCCAGCAGCGCGCCGATCGCGAAGGCCGTTGCGAGCGCGTCGAAATTGGTAAAAATCTGGAATATCAGCAGCGGCGAGGCGGCGACCAGCGCCGCATCCCAGATCCGCCGGCCCGCCAGCGCGGACGTCGCCCACACGGTGGCCAGCCACGCCAGCGCCAGCCCGAACGCGGAGATGTTGAAGAACATCACCACCTCGGCGATCACAGGTATCCCCACCACTTTGGTCAGCGCCGTGTACGTCTTGGCCAGCGCCATCGACGCGTACTGGTAGAGCCCGGTCAGCACCGGATATTCCATGTACCGCACCGCGGGGCGCCCGTCGTACTGGGTCTTGGGTTTTCCGGCGGAGTCGGTCTCGCGCCAGCTGGACTTGTACGGAAACTTGCCTTGGTTCAGCAGCTCTGCGGTGTACAGCGGAACCGTGTCGGAGTAACACAACTCGTAGTACTGACGGTTGTTCTGCCAGTTGGCGACTCGGGTGTCGGCGCTGCCGGTGGACGTGCTTTGCAGGCAGGCGGCCTTGGTCGAGTAACCCAACGCCAGGAACACCAGCCCGATGAGGAACATGACCCGCAATGGCGTCAGAAACCGCTGCCGGCCGATCAAGGCATGCCGGCCCACCGGACCGCCGATGGTCTCGGCCAGCGCAGCGCCGATTGGGTCTGTGCGGCTGGGGAAATCGCGGTCGTCAAGGCTGCGCCGGTCGGCCGCGAGCGGCTGCGGCGAAACCACCGCAGCCGCGTGCTGCTCTGCCGCCGCGTCGGTCACGGCGGCGGTGGCGGCCCGGGCAGCGGACCCTGTCCACCGTTGTCGCCGCCAGGCGGCGGCGCCGCGGGAACCGTGGTGGGCGGTCCCAACGGGATTGTGATGCCGGGGGCCACTTCGATGCTGGGCTGGATCACCTCACCAGGCGTGGGAGTGGGCGCCGAGGAGGGCGGCGGTGTCGATCGCGGCGGAGGTGGCGGGGCGGCAGGCACGCCGGCATACCCGCCGATCATCGTTGGCTTGGGGAACTTCTCGTTCGGTGTGCCGTCGAGCGCGTTGTCCATGGTCGCCTTCCAGATGTCGGACGGCAACGTCGACCCCCACACCGGTGATCCCCACTTGTTCTCCAGCGGCTTGTCGCCGCGCACAGTGCCGACCCACACGGCCGTCGACAGTGACGGCGTGAACCCGACCATCCAGGCGTCCTTGTTGGCGCCGGTGTCGCCCAGCTGGGTGGTGCCGGTCTTGGCGCCCGAGGGCCGGCCGCCGGCCAGGTTGTGGCCGTTGGAGTAGCCCGCGATCGGTTGCATCGCAGAGATGACGTTATTGGCGACTCCTTCGTCGATGCGACGGTCGCCGCCGCTTTCCTGCGTCGACGCGTCGAACAGCACCTCGCCCTGGGAGTTCACCACCTTCTGCACGAAATGCGGGGCCCGGTAGATGCCCGAGGCCGCGATGGTGGCGTACGCCGATGCCATGTCGATGGGCCGAGTCTGGTACTGGCCCAACACGATTCCGTTGTTCGGGGGACCGCCTTTGCCGTCCTCGGACAGCGTGTGCTCCACGCCGGGGAAGCTCTCGGCAACGCCGGCGCGATGTGCGGCGTCGGCGACGTCGGACGGGCCGTTCTTCAGTTTCAGCATCAACCGGTAGTAGCTGGTGTTCAGCGACCGCTTGAGCGCCTCGGCGATGTTGCAGGTGCCGCAACTTTCGCCTTCGACGTTGGTGATCTTGATCCCGTCGACCGTCAACGGCGAGCTGTCGATCTGCGTGCCCAGCCCGATGCCCTGCTCGAGCGCGGCCACCAGCGCGAACACCTTGAACGACGAGCCGGTCTGCAGGCCTGCCTGGGCGAAGTCGAAACCGTTGGCGTCGCTGCCGCCGTAGTAGGCCTTGACGCCTCCGGTCTTCGGATCGATGGACACCACCGCGGCGCGCATGTCGGGGTCCTGGCCCTCGAGGTAACGGTTCACCGCGTCCTCGGCGGCCGACTGCGCCTTGGGATCGATGGTGGTGGTGATCTGCAGGCCCTGAGTGTTGAGCGTGCGCTCGTCGATGTTGAACAGGTCGAGGAGCTCCTTGGTGACTTCGCGCTCGATCAAACCGTTGGGCCCGGTGGTCTGGCTTTCCATGCGAGATTGATCTGGCGCCACCGTCTCGGGAAACACCTGTGCTGCCCGCTCGTTCTGCGGCAGTGCTCCGATGGTCACCATGCCGTCGAGCACCCAGTTCCACCGCTTCTCGGCACCCTCGCGATCCACGGCCGGGTCAAGACTGGACGGCCGCTGGATGAGCGCTGCCAGCAACGCACCTTCCGCGACGGTGAGCTGCTCGACGGGTTTGTTGAAGTAGGCCTTGGATGCCGCCGCGATACCGTACGCACCGCGGCCGAAGTAGATGATGTTCAGATACGCCTGCAGCACTTGGTCTTTGGACCACTCGCTGGACATCTTGGTGGCGATCACCAATTCCTTGGCCTTGCGGACCAAACCGCCGACGCCGGCACGCTGCGAACCCACCAGCGCGTTCTTGACGTACTGCTGCGTGATCGTCGAGCCGCCCTGCGTGTCGCCGCCGAACACGTTGTTCTTCACCGCGCGTGCGAAACCGCTGAACGAGAACCCGGGATTGGAGTAGAAGTCGCGGTCTTCGGCGGCCATCACCGCGTCGCGCACGTGCTGAGGCACCTGGCTGATGCTGACGTCGATCCGATTGCCTTCTGGCGGAACGATTTTCGCGAGCTCAGTGGTGCCGTCGCTAGCGAAGATGGTGGACACCTGATTGGTGCGGATGTCGCCGGGCTGCGGCACGTCGACAATGAAGTAAGCCATCGAGAACGTGACCAGGGGCAGCACGATGAGCAGCGCAGCGGCGATGATGACACCGCGCCGCACCCACTTCCAGTTGATGTGACGCGCGGGACGTCTGGGCCCGAATGGGGGGCCGCCCCCGGGCGGACGGCCGTGCGGCGGCTTGGGAGGGGGTCCACCGTCGAGCGCGGCCTTGACGACGTCGACCTCGTCGCGCAGCGGCTCGGTGTGCTCACCGACCGGTGGGATGACGCTTGTAGGACCGCCGTCGACGGGAGTGGTGCGGCGCGACGGTCGCGGTGCCGGAGGTCGGGGCGCGCGAGCCGGACCGTAGGCCGGGCCGGGCCGCTGCGGAGGGCGGGCGGCGCGGTCAGCCGCCATTCCGGGACGGTTGTCGGTGGCTGACCGGTCGGGACGCTCTCCCCTATTCACTGGCCGTGCGCGCGCCGCTGCGCGCCGTCCGAGTGCCACGCGATCCTGTCGGAGGACGGACCGCTCCCAGCACATACGACTTGACCAGATGGTTCCAGCTGCAGGTCCGGCATACCTCCACCACGTGTACCGAGAATTCGTCGTATCGGGCCGCCAGCATCACCAGCTCTTCGGCTGTGCGGGCAGACCCGGAGACCGGGCCAAGGTGATCGCCGAACACCCACGACACCAGAGTCAGTTGTTCCTTGCGGCAGATCGGGCACATCACCGAACTGGGCTTGCCGTGATACTTGGCTGCCCGCAACAAGTAGGGATTCGCGTCGCAGACCTCGGTGACACCTGTGCGCCCCGAATACACCTCGGCCAGCAGGGACCGGCGCCGAAGCGCGTAGTCCACCACTTGTCGCTGCAATCGCACGGTGACCAGAGTACGTGCCTCCACCGACGGTGGAAGCACAGAAGGGGCAGCCGATCTGTCGCCGCTGGCTGCGCTGGGCAGTTGCCCGTCGAATCGGTGGGCGCGCTCTTACGATCATCGTCGTGGCGACGCGGCAGTCGATGAGCACCCGGGCCAAAGACAGCGACCGAAACGACACTTGCCAGGTGCTCGACACCGCGCTCGCCGAAGGCCAGTTGTCGATGGAAGAACACCGTCAGCGGGTCAGTGCTGCGACCAACGCGATGACGCTGGGCGAATTGAACGCATTGGTGTCTGACCTCCAGACCAGCAATGCGCCGGTGCAGTTGCCTCGGCTCAAGTCGCCGCGCGCCCGCACTGGTGATGCGGGCTGGGGCATGCGGATCGCCGTGGCGGCGGTGCTGGTGCTGTTGGGCGTGGGCATCGGTTGGGGCCTCTTCGGCAGCAGTGCGTCACCGCTGAGCAACGACCCGGGCGCTGCGCCCGACGGCATCGCCGCCAACGTCCAGGCGCCGCCGCGGCTGCTGCACTCGGCGAACGGGCTGACCGGCTTGTTCACCCAAGCCCGCAAGAAGTGGGGAGACACGCTGGGATTCAGCCTGACCATCTACCCCGACTACGCGTCGATGGAGCGCGCCGACCCCGCCGACGAGCGGCGCACGCTTCGGTACACGTATCGGGGCGGTTGGGACAGCGATCCGTCGGTGAGCGCGATCAGCGACGGCGAGCGTCTGGTCGACCTTGCGAAGTTCGACGTGCCTGCGATCATCGGCCGGCTGCGGGGTGCGCCGCAGATCTTGGGCATCGAGCAGAAGGACGTGAAGTCGACCTACATGAACATCGAGCCCAGCAAGGATCCGACGACTCCTGACGCGGTGGTGATCGCGATCTACGTTTCGACGACCTATGAGCGCAGCGGCTACCTGACCGTCGGTCCGCAGGGCGACATCCTCAGCCAATACCCGCCGTCCTGACGGGCACCTGGGCCTGGCCGCCTGGCCGCCTGGCGCGCGGCGCGAGCGTGCGGTGTTGCACGCCCGGCTCCGGCGTGCCGGTGGGCAGACACGCACCCTCGCGCAGGAGCGTGGCCCGGGCATGGCCCGGGGCTGGCGGGGGCTGGCCCGGGGCTGACCGGGGGCTGGCCGCGAATATATCGGCGCGATACTATGGCCCGAGGTGTCGACGGGTCGTAACGGCCAAGCAAAGGAGGTGACTCGGTGCTGGAGCTCGCCATCCTGGGACTTCTGCTCGAGTCGCCGATGCACGGCTACGAGCTGCGGAAACGCCTTACCGGTTTACTGGGTGCTTTCCGCGCGTTCTCCTACGGTTCGCTTTATCCGGCGCTGCGCCGGATGCAGCTCGACGGGCTGATCGCGGAGGATGCGGCACCGGCCGGAGCTCCCGTGCGCCGTGCGCGCCGGGTGTACCGGCTCACTGAGGCTGGTCGGCAGCGGTTCGCCGAGCTCGTCGCCGACACCGGTCCTCAGAACTACACCGACGACGGCTTCGGCGTGCATCTCGCATTCTTCAACCGCACCCCCGCAGAGGCGAGGATGCGGATTCTGGAGGGCCGGCGCCGTCAGGTGGAGGAGCGGCGGGAAGGTCTGCGTGAAGCCGTCGCGCGGGCCAGTAGCTCGTTCGACCGCTACACCCGCCAACTGCATCAGCTGGGCCTGGAGTCCAGCGAGCGGGAAGTGAAATGGCTCAACGATCTGATCGCCGCGGAACGAGTAGCCCAAGGACTCGCCGAGTAACCACTCGCACCGCACAAAAACGTCAAGTGGCAGGAGTAAGGAGAACCGCTCATGAGTGGCAATAAGACCGGCGCCGGTTCGGAGGTGCGCGTCGCGATCGTCGGCGTCGGCAACTGCGCGTCCTCACTGGTGCAGGGCGTGCAGTACTACCAGCACGCTGACGACAGCTCGACGGTTCCCGGCCTGATGCACGTCCGGTTCGGCCCCTACCACGTGCGCGACGTCAAGTTCGTCGCCGCATTCGACGTCGACGCCAAGAAGGTCGGCTTCGACCTGTCCGAGGCGATCTTCGCGTCGGAGAACAACACCATCAAGATCGCCGATGTGCCGCCCACCGACGTGGTGGTACAGCGCGGACCCACCCTCGACGGAATCGGCAAGTACTACGCCGACACCATCGACGTGTCCGACGCCGAGCCGGTGGACGTGGTCAAGGCGCTGCGCGACGCCGAGGCCGACGTGCTGGTCTCCTACTTGCCGGTCGGCTCCGAAGAGGCCGACAAGTTCTACGCCCAGTGCGCGATCGACGCCGGTGTGGCGTTCGTGAACGCGCTGCCGGTGTTCATCGCCTCAGACCCCGTGTGGGCCAAGAAGTTCGCCGACGCCGGGGTGCCGATCGTCGGCGACGACATCAAGAGCCAGGTCGGTGCGACGATCACCCACCGGGTGCTGGCCAAGCTGTTCGAAGACCGCGGCGTGCAGCTGGACCGCACGATGCAGCTCAACGTCGGCGGCAACATGGACTTCCTGAACATGCTCGAGCGTGAGCGGCTGGAGAGCAAGAAGATCTCCAAGACCCAGGCCGTTACCAGCAACCTGCAGCGCGAGTTCAAGACCAAAGACGTCCACATCGGCCCGTCCGACCATGTGGGCTGGCTCGACGACCGCAAGTGGGCGTACGTGCGGCTGGAAGGCCGGGCCTTCGGCGACGTGCCGCTGAACCTGGAGTACAAGCTCGAGGTGTGGGATTCGCCGAACTCGGCAGGCGTGATCATCGACGCGGTGCGGGCGGCGAAGATCGCCAAGGACCGCGGACTGGGCGGCCCGATCATCCCGGCGTCGGCCTACCTGATGAAGAGCCCGCCGGAACAGATGCCCGACGACGTGGCCCGCGCCCAGCTCGAGGACTTCATCCGCGGCTAGTGTCGTCGCCGTGACGGAGATCTCCGACGACGACCTGTTGGGTCTCGACGAATTCGCGCTGCTGCCCGAAAACGCCGAGCAGGCCGGTGTCAGCGGTCCGCTGCCGGTCGTCGAACGGCTGGACTCCGGACCCGTCAGCGCGTTGCGGTTCGGGTCCGCGCCGCCACGGGTGGTGTTCCTGCACGGCGGCGGGCAGAACGCGCATACCTGGGACACCGTCATTCTGGGACTCGGTGAGCCGGCGCTGGCCGTCGACCTGCCCGGGCACGGCCGGTCCGCCTGGCGGGAGGACGGCGATTACGGGCCCCTCCAGAACGCGGCGACGCTGTTGCCTGTGTTGCGCGAATGGGCTGCGGCCGCAGACGTTTTCGTCGGCCATTCTCTGGGCGGGCTGACCGCGATCCGGCTGGCGACGCAGGCGCCCGACCTGGTGCGGCGGCTGGTGCTCGTCGACGTCACCCCCACCTCCCCGGCCCGTCACGCGGAGATGACCGACGAGCAGAAGGGCACGGTGGCGCTGATCCAGGGCGAGCGCACCTTCCCGACCTTTCAGTCCATGGTGGACGTGACCGTCGCCGCGGCACCGCACCGAGACCGAAAGTCGTTGCGCCGCGGGGTTTTTCACAACTCGAAGCGCCTCGACGACGGCACCTGGACGTGGCGTTACGACTCCTTCCGTCAGGACGCCGACTACTCCGGCTTCCAGCGGTTGTGGGACGCCGTGCCCGCGCTGTCCGCACCCACCACGCTGGTGCGGGGCGCACGGTCCGCCTTCGTCAACGACGAGGACGCCGACGAATTCGCCCGCACCGCACCGGGATTCCAGCGCGTGCACGTGGTGGCCGACGCCGGGCATTCGGTGCACAGCGACCAGCCGCTGGTGCTCGTCGAGATCTTGCGCGAAGTGCTCGGCGCAACTCGGTCATAGAAGTACAACAGCAGGGTCGCATTCGTTCACATCATGACCGAGACCGACCAGCAACTCGACCGGATCGAGCGGACCGTCGACATCGACGCCAGCGCCGAGCAGGTGTGGTCCCTCGTGCAGCGGCCCGGCTGGGTGCCGCGCCGGCGTCGGCCTCCGCGCTGGCACGACAACTGCCGATCAGCCGCCAGGCCATCGTCAAACATCTCGAGGTGCGCCAAGCCGCCGGCCTGGTGACGACGGAGCGACAGGGCCGCGAACTGATGTATTACGCGCTGGGCGGCCGGCTCAGCGACGTGGATGCGGTCGCCTTGGCAGAATCGGCTGGTGCGATGGCGATGGCTGGCGGTGGTGGTGCTGGTCCTGGCCGCGTGCACGGCGGCGCCGCCCGATCGGAGCGCCGAGGTGGACAAGCTCAGCCAGCGCATCCGCACGCTGGCGGGTGTGACGCAGGTGCACACCACGTTCGACGACGACGCGGCGCGCGGACCGGCGTACGCCGAATTCGACGTCGACGTGGCCGGCGAGGTCACCGCCGATCAGGTGGCCGCAGTCACGTCGTCCTACATCGACGACATGGCCACCAACGACTACAAGGGCTACCGCACCGAGCTCGACATCCGCACCGGCGACAACCTGTTCCGCGTGGACAACGGCGGTCGCCCGGTAAGCAACCGCGAGCAAGTCGTTCAGCAGGCGGGTAGCTGGGTAGCGCTGCGCCGCCAATTCCCCGGTGGCACAGTCAGACTGCGCGCCGCCACTGCGACGGTTCCGAATTCCGGCACCATCCAACTGCCCGACGCTGCTGACTACCGTGCGGTCGCCGCGGCCGTCGGCACCCTGGCCAGTAACTTCGCCGACATGGCCGCCGGTGAATGGACCGTGAACGCCGGCAAGCAGCACCCTGCCGAGATTCACACCTCGCGGCGACTGCCGACCCCTGCCGAGATGGAGCTGTGGGACACGCTCAACGCCGACCAGTCGATCCCGCACGCCGACGTCTTCACGATCAACGGCGCGGTCACCGGACCGCTATGGGCGTCGGAGAAGATCGGCGCCGACGACACCGCGCTGGCGCTGCGGCTCGCCGAGCAGCACCTGCCGGTCGTCGCGCGGCTGCCCGCGCCGGTGCTGTACTCGGCCACCAACCAGTACCAAGGCCGGCTCGGCTTCTACGGGCAGGCGACCGGCCCGGTCACCGTGTCGATCGGCACGTGCATCAGGCGCGACTACCGGCCGTCGCCGCCCGAACAGGCTCTGATCGACAGGTACGAGAACTGCCGCCACTGAGCTGCGCGATACCGTGGCCGCATGGCCTTCCCTCTTCGCATCGGCGTCCAACTCCAGCCGCAGCACGCACCGAACTACGCGAACATCCGTGACGCCGTCCGCCGCGCCGAAGACATCGGCGTCGACGTGGCGTTCAACTGGGACCACTTCTTTCCGCTCTACGGCGATCCCGACGGACCACACTTCGAGTGCTGGACGATGTTGGGCGCGTGGGCCGAGCAGACCTCACGGATCGAGATCGGCGCGCTGGTGACCTGCAACTCGTACCGCAACCCGGAGCTGCTCGCCGACATGGCGCGCACGGTCGACCACATCTCCAACGGCCGGCTGATCCTGGGCATCGGCTCCGGCTGGAAGCAGAAGGACTACGACGAATACGGCTACCCCTTCGGCACCGCGGGCAGCCGGCTGCGAGACCTCGCCGAGGCACTGCCACGCATCGAGTCACGGTTCGCCAAGCTCAATCCGCAACCGACCCGGCACATTCCGGTGCTCATCGGCGGCCAGGGCGAGCAGAAGACGCTGCGGCTGGTGGCCGAGCACGCCGACATCTGGCACGGGTTCGTCGACCGCGAAAGCTACCCACGCAAAGCCGAGGTCTTGGCGCAGCACTGCGCCGCGGTGGGCCGCGACCCCGAGTCGATCGAGCGGTCCGCGGGCGTTCAGGGTCGCTCCGAGGACGCCCTGCTGGCCGAGGCCGATGCGATGGCTGATCTGGGCGTCACGTTTCTGACGGTCGGCGTCAACGGTCCCGACTACGACCTGAGCCAAGCCGAGGCGTTATGCCGGTGGAAGGCTCGCCGGGCTCAATAAGCCACGCAGACAAAACAACTCACGCTAGATTTCCCGGGTGGTCGTTCAGACGCCGCCCGCGCCGGTTCGGCGCTCTCGTTGGCGGAAATTCGCAGCAGTCGGCGGCATAGTCTTCATCCTCGCCGCACTCTACGTCGGATCGTTACTCGGGTATCACGCGCTGAGCGGCTCCGCGCGGCCGCTTCCGCCGGCCAACCTCGGCACCACCGACGACACGGTGGTGGTGGTGAACCTCATCGCGTTGCACACCACCGACAACCGCCTCGACGTGCAAGTGCTTGTGTATCCAGAGGATTCGCTGATGGATACCAACCTCGACGTGGTCAAGCAGGACATCGCTGTGCGGATGTACCCGGCCAACGAGCTGGGCGACCTCGAGTACAAGAAGGGCAAACCCACCACCGCGCAGTACAAGACGACGATCGACGCCAACGGCCACCCGGACCGCTGGCCGTTCGATTCCTACACCACCGACGAGATCAGTGCCGACGTGCTGGTGGGCGACGGTGACAACCGCGACTACGTGTCGGCACGCGTGGAAGTGACCGGATCGATAGAAGGCTGGGACATTTCGGCCAGGCGCAGCGGACCGGCCACCCAGTCGGCACCCGACGGGGACAATGTGACGCTCACCCTCCACCGGGCGCAGGGGCCGTTGTTCTTCGACCTCGGCATCTGCGTGGTGCTGCTGAGCCTGCCGATCATGGCGTTGTTCGTCGCGATCCAAATGCTGCGCGGCAAGAAGAAGTTCGTGCCGCCGTTCTCCACCTGGTACGCGGCCATGCTGTTTGCGATCGTGCCGCTGCGCAACATCCTGCCCGGTGCTCCACCACCGGGCGCGTGGATCGACCAGGCATTGGTGCTGTGGGTGCTGCTCGCGTTGGTGACGGCGATGGCGCTGTACATCTTCGCGTGGCACCGGCATTCGGAATGACGCCCGACGCACTGCTGGTGCGCACATAGCGCGAGCCCGCGCGCGAACAACCGTACGCTCGGCGTGTGATTCGCGCTTGGGCGTTGGCCGCCGTGCTGCTGATGACTGCGCTTGTCGGTGCGCCCGCAGCGGCGGCCGACCAATGCTCGCCACCCGGCGTGCAAGCCGCCAGCCCGCTGCCAACCAATCTCGCCAAGGCTGCCAAAGGCTCGGCCGAAGACAAGTACACGACCGCGACCGTCGAACCGCTGAGCGCCGTCGACGTCACCAAGCTGGGCCTCGGCACACCCGGCACGCTCGTCGTCGGCACCCTGTCGGACGCCCCGCCCAGCGTCTGCATCAACTCGGCCGGCCAGTTCAGCGGATTCGACAACGAACTGCTGCGGGCGGTCGCGGCCAAACTCGGGTTGCAAGTGCGGTTCGTCGGCACCGACTTCTCCGGCCTGCTCGCACAGGTGGCGTCGCGGCGGTTCGACGTCGGCTCGTCATCGATCACCACCACCGACGCGCGCCGGAAGACCGTCGGCTTCACCAACGGCTACGACTTCGGATACTTCTCACTGGTGGTGCCGCCCGGCTCGCCGATCACCGGATTCGACAAGCTCGCACCCGGCCAGCGGATCGGCGTGGTGCAAGGCACCGTGCAAGAGGCCTACGTGATCGACACCCTGCATCTGCAGCCGGTGAAGTTTCCCGACTACAACACGGTGTACGGCAGCCTCAAGACACGTCAAATCGACGCATGGGTGGCACCGTCGCAGCAGGCGGTAGGCACCGTGCGCCCCGGGGACCAGGCCGTGATCGTCGAAAACACTTTCAGTTTGGACAATTTCGTGGCGTGGGCGGTCGCCAAAGAGAACACGCCGCTTATCGACGCGCTGAACGCGGGTTTGGACGCGGTGATCGCGGACGGCACCTGGTCGCGGCTGTATTCCGAGTGGGTGCCTCGGGCGCTGCCGCCAGGCTGGAAGCCGGGCTCGAAGTCGGCGCCGCAGCCGGTCCTGCCTGACTTCGCGGCGATCGCGGCGAGCCACACTCCGCGCGCCAGCACCGCCCCCGCCCCGAAATCCACGCTGGCGCAACTGAAAGACGCGTTCTTCGATTGGGGTCTCTACAAGCAGGCGATCCCCGACCTGTTCAAGACCGGGCTGCCCAACACGCTGATCCTGACGATCAGCGCCAGCATCATCGGGGTGGTGCTGGGCATGGTGCTGGCCGTCGCGGGCATCTCGCGGGCCCGGTGGCTGCGCTGGCCGGCGCGGGTGTACACCGACGTGTTCCGCGGTCTGCCGGAGGTGGTGGTCATTCTGCTGATCGGTCTGGGCGTGGGGCCGGTGGTGGGCGGATTGACCGGCAACAACCCGTATCCGCTGGGCATCGCGGCGCTCGGGTTGATGGCGGCGGCCTACGTGGGTGAGATCTTCCGCTCCGGTATCCAAAGCGTCGAACCCGGACAGATGGAGGCGGCTCGCGCGCTCGGCTTCAGCTACCGGCGTGCGATGCGCCTTGTCGTTGTGCCGCAAGGCATTCGGCGGGTCCTGCCAGCACTGGTCAACCAGTTCATCTCGCTGCTGAAAGCCTCCGCGCTGGTGTATTTTCTCGGTCTGGTCGCGGGACAGCGTGAGCTGTTCCAAGTGGGCCGCGACCTCAACGCGCAGACCGGCAACCTGTCGCCGTTGGTGGCGGCCGGGCTGTTCTACCTGGCGCTGACCATTCCGCTGACGCATCTGGTGAACTACATCGACAACCGGCTACGGCAGGGCCGTGCGGTGGCCGAACCGGAAGACCCCCTCGCCGAGGCTCAGGAGATGGTGTAAGTGGTGGCCGAGGTGGCACGTCCGCAGCCGGTTTCGTTGTCCGGCAGAGAGATTCATTTGTCGTTCGGTAAAAACGCCGTGTTGCGCGGCGTCGACATCGACGTGGCGGCAGGAAGCACCGTCGCCGTCATCGGGCCGTCCGGGTCCGGCAAGTCGACGCTGCTGCGCACCCTCAATCGCCTCTACGAACCGGACCGCGGTGACATCCTGCTCGACGGCCGGTCGGTGCTCGAGGACAACCCCGACCAGTTGCGACAGCGGATCGGGATGGTGTTCCAGAACTTCAACCTGTTTCCGCACCGCACTGTGATCGACAACGTGATGCTGGCGCCGCGCAAGCTCAAACGGCTCTCGGCAGAGGCCGCCCGTGAACTTGCGTTGGCACAGCTGGACCGAGTTGGCTTGCGGCACAAGGCCGACGTCCGGCCCGCGACGTTATCGGGTGGCCAACAGCAGCGGGTGGCGATTGCGCGGGCGTTGGCGATGGCGCCGCAGGTGATGTTCTTCGACGAAGCGACCTCGGCGCTCGATCCGGAACTCGTGAAGGGCATTTTGGCGTTGATCGCCGACCTAGGCTCTGAGGGTATGACGATGATCGTGGTCACCCACGAGATGGGCTTCGCCCGCTCCGCGTCGGACGCCGTGGTCTTCATGGACCATGGCCGGGTGGTGGAATCCGGTCCGCCAGAGCGCATTTTCGACGCACCCGAGACTGAGCGTCTACAACGGTTTTTGTCGCAGCTGTTATGACTTTCGGAGATATTGCCGGATAGGGTCCTGGCAGCCACCGACAGGTTAGACTGGCGAATTATGGTCGAGACCGAGCAGCAGGTCACCGAGCTGGCCGAAGGGCTGCACCGGGTGCTCTCCAAGCTGTTCTCGGTACTGCGCCGGGGCGACACCACTCGAGTGGCGACCGGTGACCTGACGCTGGCTCAGCTGTCGATTTTGGTGACGCTCATCGACCGCGGACCGATCCGCATGACGGAGTTGGCCGCCCACGAGCGGGTGCGGACCCCGACCACCACCGTGGCTATCCGCCGGCTCGAGAAGCTCGGCTTGGTGAAGCGGTCGAAGGACCCGTCCGACCTGCGCGCCGTGCTAGTCGACATCACCGAGAAAGGTCTAGCCGTGCATCGGGAGTCGCTGGCGAACCGGCGCGCCGCGCTGGCCGAGATGCTCGCCGCGCTGTCGGCCGAAGACCGTGAACTGCTGGCGCGTGCCCTCGCACCGCTGGAGCGGCTGGGCGGCCAGTCTGCCACCTAGCTCTACCCGAGCCAGTCCAACACCGCTGCGGCGGTCCAGGACTGCTGCATGCTGCCCAGCGGCTCACCGGTGAAGGGCTCGTAGTATTCCGCGAACGTGCCGTCGCTGGCTTGGCGCAATCCCTCTCTGCTCAACGTGCGCGAGCGTTCAGCCCAGCCTCGCCTCGCAAACGCCCACGAGAACAACCACGTCATCACGGGCCAGACCGGCCCGCGCCAGTACTCCCGCGGCCGGAAGTCGCGGGAAACCGGCGACGTCGACGGGATCAACGCGTACTTCAGGTCGGGATGACCGCAGAACCTCGGACCTTCCAACAACCGCAGCAGCGCGCGCTCCCGGTCGTGCGGCAAGCCGCCGCACAACAGCGGGGCGAATTGGGCCACGGTCTCCGTGACGATCCACTTGTTCGCGCGAACATCGAAATCCCTTGCCGCTCCGGTTCTTTCATCTGCGGTTTCGACCACTCCGGCGCGGAAGCGTTCAGCCCAGCTGTACAGGTCTTTGATGTCGGCGTTCGGCCGGTGGTAGTCCTCGCCGATGTTGGCCAGCACCTCACAGGCCAGCGAGAAGATCGCGGAGACGAACACGTCCTCGACGACGAAGCTCATCACCGTCGGCAACTGTTCGTCGTCGTAGCGGACGGATTTCATCTCCTCGAGCAACCACAGGTAGCGGTCGTATTCGCCGTCGGTGGGCCGCTGCGACGGGTCGAGCACGATCATGTTGTCTTTGCGTCGATATGCCGGGACCGCACCGGGTGACACGTTGGCGTAGGCGGCATCCCATCGCGGTGAGTTGTCCATTCCGGACTCCCAGCCGTGATACAGCGTGATGCGGCCGCGGCCGCGCTGATCGCGGGCCTCGGCGAGCCATCGGTGCCAGCGGACCAAGTCGTCCCAGCGGCGGTCCAGAAATGCCTCGGCGACCTGTCGCGTGGAGCGGCCGCGCCGGCGGGCGTGGTCGAGGATGCGCTCGACCGCGATCGCGTGCACCGGCGGCTGCGTGATGCCCGACGTCTGGTGATGTGCCGGGGCATGTTCGGCCAACTCGGAGCAGGCCCATCGGGCCGGACCCGGGAAATAGCCGTCGACGTCGTTGGCGAACACGATGTGCGGGATCATCCCGTTCGCCCACTGCGCCGACAGAAGCGTGTCCAGCTCGACGACCGCGCGCTCGACGCTCAGCGGCGCCAAACCCACCGCGACGAACGCCGCGTCCCAGCTCCACATGTGCGGATACAGCAGCGGCGCGGCCGTCGTCATCACACCCAGGTCGTTGCCGCGTAGCAGATAGGCCGCTCGGGCGGCGAGCTGCGTCGGCGAGAAGCTGGGATCGGGGGCCATCGGTTCTATGATGCGGCCGGTCACGCCCGCTCGCTTGCCAAGCGAGCCGATAAGGTGGCTGGCATGCCGACCGCGCTGATCACCGGGGCCGGCGGCGGCCTCGGGTCCGCCATCGCCGATGCCCTCGCTCCCACGCATACGCTGCTGCTCGCGGGGCGGCCGTCCCAGCGGTTGGACGCCGTCGCGGGGCGAGTAGGCGCTTCTGTGGTGCCGTTGGATCTGACCGACGCCGACGCGCTCGATCTCGACGTCGGTGAGGAGCTCGACGTCCTGGTACACAACGCCGGGGTGGCGTTTCCGGACCGGCTCGCCGAGTCACGCATCGCCGACTGGCGAACGACGTTCGAAATCAACGTGATCGGCGCGGTGGCGCTGACCCATGCGCTGCTGCCTGCGCTTCGCCGCGCGAAAGGGCAAGTGCTGTTTGTCAATTCAGGCGCAGGGTTGCATGTGTTGCCCGGAATGGCGTCCTACTCGGCGAGCAAGTTCGCGCTGCGTGCGTACGCGGATTCGCTGCGGGCGGAGGAGCCGTCGTTGCGGGTGACGTCGGTTCACCCGGGGCGTATTGCTACCGACATGCAGCGTCAGCTCCGCGAATTCGAAGGCGGCGACTACGATCCCGCGAATTACCTACGGCCTGAGACGGTTGCCCGGGCGATCGCCGACATCGTCGCCACCCCGCCGGACGGACACGTGCACGAGGTCGTGATCCGTCACCGCGGCTGAACCTCGGGTTTCCCGGTGAGCGCCTAGACGACGAGGTTGACCAGCCGGCCGGGGACCACGATCACTTTCTTCGGCGTCGCACCGGCCAAGAACGTCGCCACCTTCTCGTCGGCCAGAGCAGCAGCCTCCAGCGCGTCCTTGTCCGCGTCCGCAGGCACTGAAATGTGGCCGCGCACTTTGCCGTTCACTTGAACGGGGTATTCGACGGTGTCCTCGGTCAGATAGCGCTCGTCGGCCTGCGGGAACGGGCCGTGCGCCAGCGACCCGTCGTGGCCGAGCCGCCGCCACATCTCCTCCGCCAAGTGCGGCGCCACGGGGGCCAGCATGAGCACCAGCGGCTCGACCGCAGCGCGTGTCGTGATTCCTTGCTTGGTCAGGTGATTGGTGTACTCGATCAGCTTGGCGATCGCTGTGTTGTTACGCAGGCCCGCATAGTCGTCGGCGACACCGGCGGCAGTGCGGTGCAGCGCCCGCAGCGTCTGCTCGTCGACGGATTCCTCGGACACCCTGGTTTCGCCGGTCTGCTCGTCGACCACCAACCGCCACACCCGCTGCAGGAACCGGTGCGCACCCACCACATCCTTTGTGGCCCAAGGCCTTGACGCCTCCAGCGGTCCCATCGCCATCTCGTACACTCGCAGGGTGTCTGCGCCGTACTCGTCGCAGATCTCGTCGGGCGACACCGAGTTCTTCAAACTCTTACCGATCTTGCCGAACTCCTGGAATACCTCGATCTCGCCGTCCGGGCCGGTGTAGTAGAACCTGCCGTCGCGTTCGACGACCTCGGCGGCGGGCACGTAGGCGCCGCGGGAGTCGGTGTAGGCGAACGCCTGGATGTAGCCCTGGTTGACCAGTCGCCGGTAGGGTTCACATGAGCTCACATGCCCCAGGTCGAACAGCACCTTGTGCCAGAACCGGCAATACAGCAGGTGCAGCACCGCGTGCTCGACGCCGCCGACGTAAAGGTCGACGCCGCCTGGGTCATTCGGGCCGTGCTCGGCGGGCCGGGGACCCATCCAATACGCCTCGTTCTCTTTGGCGCAGAACCGTTCTGAGTTGTGCGGGTCGGTGTAACGCAGCTCGTACCAGCAGCTGCCAGCCCACTGCGGCATCACGTTGGTGTCGCGGGTGTAGGTCTTGACTCCGTCGCCGAGATCGAGTTCGACGTGCACCCAGTCAGTGGCCTTGTTCAGCGGCGGCGACGGCTCGCTGTCGGCATCCTCGGGGTCGAACAGCACTGGTGAGTAGTCGGAGATGTCGGGTAGCACCACGGGCAGTTCCGACTCGGGCAGCGGATGGGGGCGGCCGTCCTCGTCGTAGACGATCGGGAACGGCTCGCCCCAGTACCGTTGGCGAGCGAACAGCCAGTCGCGCAGCTTGTATTCGATCCGGGCTCGGCCTCTGCCATCGGATTCCAGGCGCCGCGTGATCGCCTCCTTGGCGGCGGGCACGTCGAGACCGTTGAGGTAGGCGGAGTTGACGAGGAGTCCCTCCCCGGTGTAGGCCTCGCGCGAAACATCGCCTCCGGCAATGACTTCCACAATAGGTAGCCCGAACTCGGTAGCGAACTCCCAGTCGCGTTGGTCGTGGCCGGGGACCGCCATGATGGCGCCGGTGCCGTAGCCCACCAGCACATAGTCGGCGATGAAGACGGGCACCCGCTCACCATTGGCCGGGTTGGTGGCGTAGGTGCCAAGGAAGACACCGGTTTTCGCCTTGTTCTCTTGACGCTCGAGGTCCGACTTCGCGGCGATCGAACGCCGGTAGGCTGCGACGGCCGCCCTCGGGTTCTGGGCACCGAAGGTCCAGCGGGGATCGACACCTTCCGGCCAGTGGTCGGTTACCAGCCGGTCGACGAGGTCGTGTTCAGGCGCCAGCACCATGTAGGTGGCGCCGAAGAGCGTGTCCGGCCGCGTGGTGAACACCTCGATGTCCACCGGTGCACCATCGTTCGCGGTGGCGGCGAACAAGGCCGCTGCGCCGGTGGAGCGGCCGATCCAGTTGCGCTGCATGGTCTTGACCTTCTCCGGCCAGTCCAGCAGGTCGAGGTCGTCGAGCAGCCGGTCGGAGTAGGCGGTGATGCGCATCATCCACTGCCGCAATCGTTTTCGAAAGACCGGGAAGTTGCCGCGCTCACTGCGGCCCTCGGCGGTGACCTCTTCGTTGGCCAGCACGGTGCCTAGGCCGGGGCACCAGTTGACCAGCGAGTCGGCGCGGTAGACCAGCCGGAAAGAGTCGACGACGTCGGCGCGCTCGCCCTTCGAGAGCTCCGCCCAGCTGCGGCCGTCCGCCAATGTGCGCGCGCCTGACTCGAATTCGGCGATCAGCTCGGCGATGGGCCGGGCCCTATTCGCGTCGTCGTCGTACCAGGCGTTGTAGATCTGCAGGAAGATCCACTGCGTCCACTTGTAGAACTCGACATCGGTGGTGGAAAAGCTGCGTCGCGAATCGTGACCGAATCCCAGCCGCCCCAGTTGACGGCGGAAGTTGACGATGTTGGCTTCGGTGCGCGTGCGCGGATGCGTGCCGGTCTGGATCGCGTACTGCTCGGCGGGCAGGCCGAAGGCGTCGAAACCCAACGCGTGCAACACGTTGCGGCCCGTCATCCGGCAGTATCGCGCGTAGACGTCGGTGGCGATGTAGCCCAGCGGGTGCCCGACGTGCAGGCCTTCGCCTGACGGGTAGGGAAACATGTCCTGGACGAACATCTTGTCGTCGGGCACGGCGCTGCCGTCCGCAGGTGCCAGCGACCCGACCGGATTGGGCACGTTGAACGTGCCGGTCTCGGCCCAGTATTGCTGCCATGACCGCTCGATCTTGCCGGCGAGCTCCGCGGTGTAGCGGAACTCGGGCACGTCGGCCTCGGCGCGTGGGCCGGTAGGGGACGGGGAGTCGGTCACCCCCACAGGTTAGTCAGCGGCCTCTGATGGCGCGCCCGCAGACGGTGCCGCGCAAGCCCCGGTGCTGGCGATCCCAGTGTGAGCAGTTCCTGTCTCAGTCGTCGCGCACGCTGTCGTAGCGTTGATTTGGGCGGCTCGATCCGCCGGCTTCAAACCCGGCAGCGGTCACAAGGCATGCCAGTCGCAGGGATCAGGTAGCAGGGATAAGGAGGTTCTATGAACGGGCGGATTGCCGTTGATTCCGATCGGTTGCTGGACTTCGCTGCCATGTGCCGGCGTCGCGCTGCCGAGGTAGCTGCTACCGGCTCGACGCCCCCGCGCGTACCAGCCACGGAGCAGGCCACCGCTGCGGCGGTCGCCGATATCCATGCAACGGTCGCCAGAGTTAGCGCCACCTTCGGACAGTGGGTCGATTGCACCGGCGCGAATGCGAGGACGGCAGCACACGCGTACGTCGTGCAGGAGGCCACCAACGCCTCAACTGTCGATGCCGTGGGGGAAGCGTGGTAACGCTGTCTGAAGCGCGCCGCTGGGATACCACACCTGCACGAAGCCGCCACGCACTGGGAAAGCTGCGCCGAGCAGTGGGAGGACTCGTTCACCGCAGTTCATCGCGAAGCCCAATCTCCCGGAGGCACCGAATGGCACGGTGACGCTGCAGAGGCGGCCTACGTTCATACCGCGAAAGACCGCCGCATGGCGACCGACGCGGGTGATAACTTGCGGGCCACAGCAAAAATCGCCCACACCGGCGCGGAGGACATTTTCTACGCCAAACACGCCGTGCTGCGCGCGGTCGCTCGGGCAGAAGCCGACGGCTTCACGGTTGAGGAGCACTTCGCGGTGACCGACCGAGCAGTTGGTCTAAACCCCGCGGTGCGCGCAGCCCGCCAAACCCAAGCTCAAATACATGCCGAGCATATTGCCGCCCGAGTTTCGTCCCTGCTCGCCACTGACACCGAAGTAGCAGGCAAGCTGACCAACGCCGCCGCACGGCTATCGGAATACATAGAGGGTCTCGACCACGTCTGGAAACAAGGACCCGATCAGCCAGCCCCACCGCCCGAGCCACCAGCGGAGGGCATACCGCCCGAAGGGGTTCGTCCTCCGGTCGACGGAAAACTGGCACCTGGACCGGCCAGCCGTCCCAGTGCGGCCGCACGAGGCGGTCAGAGCCTTTACGACGAGCACGGCGGAGAGTGGAGATACTTCCCCGGCGACGAGCGCCACAATCCACACTGGGATTACAAGCCTCGCCCGGGGCCGGGTTCTGATTGGGAGAACATCCCCATCGGGGAACTACCGCCCGTGAAGAAGACACCGAGCGGGCCCCCCATCGTTACGGATCTGCCGCCGTGGTTGCTGGACCCCTCAGCCCCGGCACCTCCCGGGGCTGTCGGACCGCCGCAAGACCCGTTGCTGACACCCTTCCACGGCGCGACCATGCCGGCACCGCCGCCGGCATCTGGTCCGGACCTCATACCCCATATCAGCGTTCCGCATATCGATGCGCCGTCTCCCGATCCCGGCGAAGGTGCTGCCGTGGCCGGCGGCGGACTGCTATTGCTGTTATTGCTGGGCGCCGTCGCACTCGCCTGAGCAGCCGTAGATCATGACGACGCCACTAGACCCTACTTCCGTATCTTCCCTGGCCCTGGAGATTTCCGATGCTGTCGGCCCACTAGTGGGTGTGCCGACGGAGCACCTATATCTTTGGCTTCCTGAACTCAAAGTCCCACCCGCCTGGACCGTTGCCACCGTTGATGGCGCTACCGTGACACGTCTACTGCTGCGCCGGTTGAGTAACCGTACCTACTGGGATGGTTGTGAGGTTCTTAACCTCTATCGGGTGCCCGGCACAGTGCCCGAATCGCTGATGCTTGACAACGCTGATCGCATCTTGCGTGACGGTGGAGTCACGGAAATCCGTTGCCATCAACTCTTTTTCGAACCGCGATACGGCGTGGTAGCTACCCGCGCCTCAGGTCTTCTCCGCAGTGGTGACCGCGTCGTTCGATGTGACATCCACAACTATGCCGTTAACAGCGCCGCGGGCGGCGCACTCATCGAGCAATCGCTCGTTATCGGCACCGACACGTCGTCGGCGCTGGAATCTGAAGTCAACAAACTGACCGAAAATCTTCACCAGTCGCTACTGGCAAGCATCGCCAGTGCACCCAATCCGGGGCAGGTGGAGTCACCGTGATCAAATCTATGGGACTAGCCTCGCCGGCGCTGCGAGACAAATCGCCCCGTCAGCACAATCGGCTGCGATTGGTAGAAATTTGATGAGTGTTATTCGTGTGAATTATCTGCCCGAGTTCGAATACGGGCATGACGCGGTGCTGTTGACCATGGATGGCGCGGGCGTTGACACATTTCGAGCCGCGCTAAGCGACGCCTTGCATCAAGGGACATCACTTCTCGAGCACGCCGGCGTGACGCACGAATTTCGCATCCAGTCAGGCGCGGCCAATATCGACCTCGACAAGACCCATGTGGTATGGCGACTCGATATCGCTAAGGCCCGTGAAATCGTCTTGGAGTTGGATAATTTGAGCAGGAAAGGCTGCGCGGGTCACAACTACGTCGACATGTTGACGCCTGCGCCCACCCTGGTTGTGTCCCGTGATGAATACGTCGACGTCGTCTATCCATGGGTCTCACCTGCATCGGTAAATCACGGTCGTCCGCATTAGCGTCCGGGCTGCATGGCCAGGTCTCGGTTGCGTTGCGGACCGATCAGAGGTCGGTTCCAGCTCTAGTGGTACCAGAGTGACGGTTGTTACCGTCGGCTCTCGCCGCGCGCGCGGGGAAGGAGGAGGGAGCCTGATGGTCAACTGCGAAGAGCGACTTGCGCGACGAGACGGTGGCATCGCGAAGCACCGAATGTGGTTAGCGGCGGCGGGAGCGTGCGCCGCAGGCGCTGCCGGTGTCGTCTGCCTGTCCATCCCCAGCGCCGGCGCCGAACCACTGCCCCCGCCCGTGCCGACGCCCGTCACGGTCACCCAAACCGTGACCGTCGCGCCCGGCCTGGTGGCACCGCACGCGGTCCCCCAGGTCGCTGCCGCGCCCGTGCAGCGCGCGCCGGTCGGCTTCGCTCCCGCGCCCAGCGCGCCCGTCGCCGGAGCGCCCTCCGCGCCGATGGTGCCGCAGTCCGGGGTCACCGCCGCGACACCCGCCGTGCCCGCGCCCACGTTGGTGCCAGCCACGTCGGGCACCATCACCGACTTCCTGAAGAGCAAGAACGTCAAGCTGGAACCCCAACGCGCACAAGGCTTCCAGGCTTTCAACATCACGTTGCCGATGCCGCCTGGCTGGACGCAGGTGCCCGACCCGAACGTGCCGGACGCGTTCGCGGTGATCGCCAACCGAACCAGCCCCGACCTCTACACGCCTAATGCGCAGTTGGTCGTCTACAAGCTGGTCGGCGACTTCGACCCGAAGGAAGCGATCACCCACGGGTTCGTCGACAGCCAGTCGCTGCCGGCCTGGCGCACCACCGACGCGTCGTTTGCGGACTTCTACGGGTTCCCGTCGTCGATCATCGAGGGCACCTACCGCCAAAACGACATGACGCTGAACACGTCGCGGCGGCATGTGATTGCGACGGCCGGCGCCGACCGGTACCTGGTGTCGTTGTCGGTGACGTCGCTGGCCAACATTCAGGGCGCGCCGTCCGCCGCCGACGCCACGGACGCGATCGTCAATGGCTTCCGGGTCGCACCGGCGACAGCAGCACCGCCCGCGCCGGCAGCCCAGCCCGCCCCTGCACCCACCCGGTAGGCGCCCTCTGCGGGGCTTTCGGCGCTCTCGTATTGTGACCGCATGCTCGTTGCCGGTGTGTTGTGCCTGTGCGCCGCCGGATTTTTGGCAGTACTGGGTGCCCGGGCGCTGGCGCGGCCGGCTCCGGCCGGTGGTGCACAACAGGTGCTGCGTGCGGTCGCACCCACCCAGTTGGCGGCCGCGATGATGCTGGCCGCCGGTGGTGTCGTCGCTCTGTCGAGCCGGCCCTCGGTCGGGCTGCTGGCGCTGTGCATCACCGGAGCGGTCGGCACGGTCGCCGTCGGGGTGTGGCAGGGCGCCCGCTATGCGCACGTCGCCTTGCAGCGCGGTGGTTCCTGTCAGCGTGACCTACCCTGCGCTTCCTGCACACAGTCGTGCCGATAGCGCGGATCCCGCGGCTGCCCGTCGACTCGTTCGTTCTGGCCCTGCTCGCGACCGTCGGGCTGGCCGCGCTGGCCCCGGCAACGGGTGTCGGCGCCGACGTCGTGTCAGTGACCACCAAAGTCGCAATCGCTCTGCTGTTCTTGCTGTACGGCGTGCGGCTGTCGCCGGTGCAGGCCCTGCACGGGCTGCGGCACTGGCGCCTGCACCTGATGGTGCTCGCGGTCACGTTCATCGTGTTTCCACTGCTCGGCCTGGCGGCGCGAGTCTTCGAACCGAGCCTGCTCGACGCCGAGCTCTACACCGGGTTGTTGTTCCTGTGCCTGGTGCCGTCGACCGTGCAATCGTCGATCGCGTTCACGTCGATCGCTCGCGGCAATGTCGCGGCGGCGATCGTCAGCGCCACGATCTCCAACATCCTGGGTGTGATCCTGACCCCGCTGTTGGTGGTCGCGTTGATGCGAACCAGCGGCGGTGCGCGGTTCGACGGAACCGCCGTGGTGGACATCGTCCTGCAACTGCTGGCGCCGTTCGTCGTCGGGCAACTGCTGCGGCCGTGGGTCGCGGACTGGGTATACCGGCACACGACGCTGACCAAAGTGGTGGACCGCGGCTCGATCCTGCTGGTGGTCTACGCCGCATTCTCGGCCGGTATCACCGAACGCGTCTTCAGCGCGGTGACGCCGTGGCGGCTGGCCGCACTCGTGGCGGTCTGTGGCGCCTTGCTGGCGGTGGTGCTAGCGGTGACCTCGATGCTGGCCCGGCTAGCGCGGCTCAACCGGGGCGACGCGATTGTCGTGCTGTTCTGCGGATCGAAGAAGAGCCTGGCGTCAGGTCTGCCGATGGCCCTGGTTCTCTTCGGCTCGGCCGGTGTGGGTCTGATCATGTTGCCGCTCATGGTGTTTCACATGATTCAGCTGCTGGTGTGCGCGGTGATCGCTGGTCGGCTGTCCCGGCAAGGCGTGCCGGAAACTGCCCCCGGCTAGTTGCGGCTGACGTCGATGGGATGGGTTGCCAGCAGCGACAGCGGCAACGGCTGACGCCGCAGCACCCGCGCCCAAAGGTCCACTCGCGGCTCGACGAGCACGTCAGAAGGCAACGCGGACAACACGATCCAGTCATCCCGCTCGATCTCGCCTTCGAGCTGACCGATGGTCCACCCCGAGTAGCCCGCGAAAATGCGCACCCCTTCGACCAACGGGGCGATCGAGTCGGGCTCGGCGTCGAGGTCCACCATCACCACGCGGCCCTGCACGTGACGTAGCCCCGGCACACCGTCACAGGTGACACCCACCCGCAGCGTCGCCAAGCACAGCGCCGCGTCGCGCTTGACCGGACCCCCGATGAACATGGTCTTGGGCTTGGCCGCCAACTTTGCCCACTGCGGCAACACGTTGTACACCGCAGTCTCGCTCGGCCGGTTGAGCACCACACCTAGTGTGCCGCCGTCGTTGTGCTCGACGACGTAGATCACGCTGCGCCGAAACGTCGGCTCGAGCAGATCGGTGTTGGCCAACAGCAGAGTGCCGGAGCGCACCCGATTGGTAGTGGGAGCGTAATCCTCCGGATCCTCTGAGTAAGCCACGTCACCATCATGTCACCAGCACAGCGCAATTGGGGCGATCGGCGGATGCTGGGCTCGATATTTGTACTGTAGGTTCGGCTCGCTCTGTGGCGGCGGCTGGCAGGAAGTGAATTGAGTGGTTGACGTGCACGCACCGGCCGCGGTGTGGCGGTCGGTCCGGGCCATGCCCGAGTTCGGGCGGCTGCTCGCTCTGCGCGTCGCCAGCCAGTTCGGCGACGGGCTGTTCAACGCGGGGCTTGCCGGAGCATTGCTGTTCAACCCTGATCGGGCCGCGACGCCGGGCGACGTCGCGTGGTCGTTCGCGGTGCTGTTTCTGCCGTATTCGCTTCTCGGGCCCTTCGCCGGTGCGCTGCTGGACCGGTGGGACCGCCGCTTCGTGCTGGTCGGTGCCAACGCCGCGCGGCTGATCCTCGTCGTCGGTGTGGGCGCGCTGCTGGCCATCGGCTCCGGCGGCCATGTGATCCTCGCCGGGGCCCTGCTGGTCAACGGCGTCAACCGGTTCGTCACCTCCGGGTTGTCAGCGGCGCTGCCTCATGTGGTGCCGCGCGATCAAGTGGTGCGAATGAACGCGCTCGCCACTGCGGTGGGGGCCGTCGCCAGCTTCGTCGGCGCCAACTTCATGCTGGTGACCCGCTGGCTCTTCGGCGCCAACGACACCGCTTCTGCCGCAGTCATTTTCGTTGTCGCCGCCCCGGTTCTTGTGGCGCTGCTGCTGGCGTTGCGGTTCCCGCCGCACACCCTCGGCCCAGACGAGACCGCGCGATCCATTCACGGTTCGGCCGTCTACGCCGTGGCCACCGGCTGGCTGCACGGATTGCGGACCGTCGTCGCGACACCCAGTGTCGCGGCGACTCTGTCGGGACTTGCTGCACATCGCATCGCGTTCGGCGTCAACACGCTGCTGCTGCTGGTGATCGCGCGGCACACCGGTGCGCAAGGCGTCGCGGGCCTTGGCGTGGCCGCGGTGTTCCTTGCCGCCGCGGCCACCGGCGCGTTCGCCGCAACCCTGCTCACGCCGGCGCTCGTGCGACGCGTGGGCCGGATCGCCGCTGCCAACATTGCGCTCGCAGCGGCGACCGCGGTCCAGCTCGTCGGCGCCGCACTGGTCTTGCCGGTGATGCTGGTGTGCGCGCTCTTCCTCGGCGCAGCCGGGCAGGTGGTCAAGTTGTGCGCGGACACCGCGATGCAGATCGACGTGGACGACCCCCGCCGCGGCCATGTGTTCGCCGTGCAGGACTCGCTTTTCTGGCTGACGTTCGTGGCGGCGGCCGCGGCGGCCGCGGCCCTGGTACCGGCCGACGGCCACTCCCCCGCACTCGCCTTGGCGGCGGCCGGTGCCTACCTGGCCGGCATGGTGGTGCACGCCGCGGTCGGCCGGCGGCACGTGGGCTCTGCCGAGGGTTAATGTTTGCGGCATGGCGGATGCGGCTCCTATCGTCGACGACCTGCGCGCAGAGAGTGACGAACTCGACGCCCTGGTTGCCTCGCTGCCTGAAAGCCGTTGGCGGACAGCCACACCCGCGCCCGGTTGGACGATTGCGCACCAGATCGGTCACTTGTTGTGGACCGACCGGGTGGCGCTGACGTCGGTCACCGACGAACCCGCGTTCGGCGAGCTGCTGGCGGCCGCGGCCGCCGATCCCACCGGGTTCGTGGACGCCGCGGCCGAAGAGGAGTCGAGGCGGTCGCCTGCCGAGCTGCTCGACGACTGGCGCATCACGCGTCGGCGGCTACACGACGAGCTGCTCGCGGTACCGCCGACCCGCAAGCTGATGTGGTTCGGGCCGCCGATGAGCGCCTCGTCGATGGCCACCGCGCGGTTGATGGAGACGTGGGCGCATGGCCTCGACGTGGCTGACGCGCTGCAGGTGCAGCGGGAGCCCACCGCGCGGCTGCGTTCGATCGCACACCTCGGGGTGCGCACCCGTGACTATGCGTATGCGGTGCACGGCCTGCCTGTGCCGGCCGAGCCGTTTCGGGTGGAGCTGGCCGCTCCCGACGGTTCCACATGGACGTGGGGCCCCGAGGATGCTCGTCAGCGGATCACCGGTTCAGCGTTGGACTTCTGCTACTTGGTGACGCAACGGCGGCCGCTGTCGGCACTCGACGTCAAGGCAGAGGGCGACGACGCTGCGCACTGGCTGACGATCGCGCAGGCGTTCGCCGGCCCGCCCGGGCCCGGCCGCTGAACCTGCCGACGCAAAGCGTCGCTCTCGGCATCAGAGCAATTCCGCTGCGGAGTATGCATTCGCTAATCGCGTGTCTGTGGTCAGCAGCGGAAGGCCAAGTCGCTCAGCAAGCTCGACGTAGAGCGCGTCAACTAGGCGAAAGCTGTTCCGTCGGCGCCAGGCACCGACGACAAGGCTGTCGGACGGGTGGCGTGTGAACGGCGCGCGTTGGAGAGCCTCAACACAGGCGGTGGCGTCTTCGACATCGACCAGGTCCGCCCGCCATAGCCGGCCGACCGCGGAGAGCACCTCGGCGTCGAAATGTGCCGGCACGTGAACCTGGGCAATCTCCAGGCGATCGCGGGCTCCGATGCGACCCAGCAACAGGTCAACCATGGCCGATGCGTCAAGGACGATACTCGCCTCGCTCACCTGCCGAACTCGTCGCGCGCCTGGTCGAGCGCGGCGATCGCCGTCTCATGCTCAACGGGTCGGCTGACGACGGGCAGGTCACCAAGCCAGCTCGCCATCGCCGTTCGCGTGAGTTCGGCGGCAATTGCGGCCTGGGTCAGCGCTGACACATTCAACCCTCGAGCACGGGCGCGCTCGGCCAACTCGTCGGGAACGTAGACATTCAGCCGGGCCATACACATAAATGTACACACCAGGCGGATCGCTACAGCTGTTTCGACATGTCGGCGACACCGTCGCCGTCGGTGTCGGCGAGCTCGAGGTCCCAGCGCCCGTCGCCGTCAGTGTCCACGTAGCCGACTGCGCCGTCGTCGCACAGCACCCGGTCGGCGAGTCCGTTGCCATCGCTGTCGACCAGCCGGTCGTCGGCCTGCCCGTCGCCGTCGAAGTCGACGCTCGGGCCACCGGTGTGTTCGATGCCGTCGAGGCTGAACCAGCGCAGTTGACCGGAGCGCTGCGTCGCCACCGCCCACGTGCCCGACCCGTCGTCGGTGAACCAGCTTTCGGCGGTGCCGTCGTCGTCGACATCCAGTGCGACGTGGTCGGCGAGCCCGTCGCCGTCGAGGTCGGCGATCGCGTCGTCGAGGCGACCGTCGCCGTCGAAATCCAGCCGCAATGCGTCCAGCTCACCGTCGCCGTCGAGGTCGGTGTCCGGTGTGCCCACCCACATCGACGCGGAGCCGTCACCGGCACCGAAGCAGTACTCCATGCCGGTTGGACGCCGCCCTAGCTTCGCGCGTTCCACCACTTCAGCAGCTCGGCGGTGGCCTCCTCTTTCGACAGCGGGCCGCGCTCCAGCCGCAACTCCTTCAGGTACCGCCACGCCTCTCCGACTTGGGGGCCGGCCGGGATCCCCAGTAGCTGCATGATCTCGTTGCCGTCGAGGTCGGGCCGCACCCGCTGCAGATCCTCCTCGGCGGCGAGCTCGGCGATGCGTCGCTCGAGATCGTCGTAGTTGGCCTGCAGCCGCGCGGCGCGGCGCTTGTTGCGGGTGGTGCAGTCAGCGCGGACCAGCTTGTGCAGCTTGGGCAGCAGGGGGCCGGCGTCGGTGACGTAGCGCCGCACCGCCGAGTCGCTCCACTTGCCGTCCCCATAACCGTGAAAACGCAGATGCAGATACACCAGCTGCGAGACGTCGTCGATCATCTGCTTGGAGTACTTCAGGGCGCGCATCCGCTTGCGCACCATCTTCGCGCCGACCACCTCGTGATGGTGGAAGCTGACCCCGCCGTCGGGCTCGAGCTTGCGGGTCGCCGGCTTGCCGATGTCGTGCAGCAGCGCCGCCCAGCGCAACACCAGATCCGGGCCGTCGTTCTCGAGCTCGATCGCCTGCCGCAGGACGGTCAGAGAGTGCCGGTAGACGTCCTTGTGCTGATGATGCTCGTCGATCGCCAGCCGCATCGCGCCGACCTCCGGCAGCACCACGTCGCCCATGCCGGTGTCGACCATCAGCTCGATGCCGGCCACCGGGTCCTGACCCAGCAGCAACTTGTCGAGTTCGGCGGCCACCCGTTCGGCGGTGATCCGGCTTAGCTGCGGCGCCATCTGCTCGATGGCGGCACGCACCCGCGGCGCGACGGAGAAGCCGAGCTGCGAGACGAACCGCGCCGCCCGCAGCATCCGCAGCGGGTCGTCGCCGAACGACACCTCCGGCGCGGACGGCGTATCGAGGAGCCGATCACGGATCGCCGCCAGCCCGTTGAGCGGATCGATGAAGTCCGCCGGGCCGTCCGCAGTGATCCGCACGGCCATCGCGTTCGCCGTGAAATCGCGGCGGACCAGGTCCTCGTCGATGCTGGTGCCGAACCGCACGTCCGGATTGCGCGACACCTGATCGTAGGTGTCGGAGCGGAAGGTAGTGATCTCGAACCGGTGCTCGCCTTTGGTAGCCCCGATGGTGCCGAACTCAATGCCGATGTCCCACAAGCCATCCGCCCAGGGACGCAGGATCTGCTGCACCTCTTCGGGAGGTGCGTCGGTGGCGAAGTCGAAGTCGGCGCCCAACCGGCCCAGGACCGCGTCTCGCACACTGCCGCCCACCAGATACAGTTCGCGGTTCGCCCGGACGAACACCGAGCCCAGGGAGCGAAGCGTGTCCGCGTGCTGATTCAGTGCAACCGCGGCGCCGGCGAGCAGTTCGGCGTCGGAGGCGGTTTCAGGCACGTTCGACTACCCTAATGCGCACTCCCCAGCCATACGGTGCGCCCCGTCCACCGGCGCGTGGGCCAGGAGTGAAATGTCATGACAGCTACTATCGCTTGGGTGTCGGACGGCGAACAGGCAAGGCCGCGACGGCGCCGAGGTCGGCGCCGAGGCAAGCGTGCCGCCGCCCCCACTGACACCGCAGCCCCGCAGTCCACGAAGCAAACCCCCACCCCAAGCAGTGACACGAAACCGGCAAAACGCGGCCGCCGATCGCCGGACCGCTTGCGTACCGTGCACGAAACCTCTGCGGGTGGATTGGTGGTCGACGGACTCGACGATCCGCACGGCAGCCAGATGGCGGCACTGATCGGCCGCATCGACCGGCGCGGCCGGATGCTGTGGTCGCTGCCTAAGGGCCACATCGAACTCGGCGAGACCGCCGAGCAGACCGCGATCCGGGAAGTTGCCGAGGAAACCGGCATCCAGGGCGACGTGCTCGCCTCGCTCGGCAGCATCGACTACTGGTTCGTCACCGAAGGCCGGCGCGTCCACAAGACCGTGCACCACTACCTCCTGCGTTTCCTCGGCGGCGAGCTGTCCGACCGCGACCTCGAAGTCAGCGAGGTGGCCTGGGTGCCGCTGGACGAGCTGCCGTCGCGGCTGGCCTACGCCGACGAACGCCGGCTCGCGGAGGTAGCCGGTGAGCTGATCCAGACCCTGCACACCAAGGGGCCCGGCGCGCTGCCGCCGCTGCCGCACAGCACACCGTGGCGGCGGCGCCAGACACACAGCCGGACCCGACGGCGGCGCGACGAGCAGACGCCAGAGGGCGAGCGACTGCGCGAAGCTCGCGAGCCGCTTGCGCAAGAAGCAGATAGTGGCGAGTCCGACCGGACGAACGGTCACAGGCGCCGGCAGTGACACCTTCGCGGCGCCGCGCACTCCTGCGGGCACCCGCAGCGGCTTTGCGGCTCGTCGTCGCGGCAATGCTGGTCGCGATGCCCGCGGTGATGGCCCTGGGGCCGCGCGCCGCGGCAGGCGAACCTGGCGACGTCCGCTTCCTGGAAGTCAGCATCGACCGCGTCACCCCGGGGATCGTCACGACCACGGGAGACGCCACTGTCACGGTCAACGGCACCGTCCGCAACGTCGGCGACCGCTCGGTGCGCGACATCGTCGTCCGCCTCGAGCACGCCGGGCCGGTCACGTCACCGCAGGGGCTGCGGACCAACCTCGACGGCAGTACTGACCAATACCGCCCGGTCGGCGACTTCGTCACCGTGGCTCCCGAGTTGCAACGCGGCCAGTCCAGCGGCTTCACACTCGCGTATCCGCTGCGCTCGTCGTCGGCGCCGTCGCTGGGCATCGACCAGCCCGGCGTGTACCCGCTGCTCGTCAACGTCAACGGCACCCCCGATTACGGCGAGCCGGCCCGACTCGACGACGGCCGCTTCCTGTTGCCGGTGCTCGGTGTGCCCGCGGACCCGTCGGTGGAGTCGGCCGATGCGCTGACGTCGGTGGTGCCGCCCGACACGTCTAAACCCGTCGCCGTGACGATGCTGTGGCCACTGGCCGACCGGCCGCGGCTCGCCCCCGGCGCGCCGGGCGGTGTGACGCCGGTCCGGCTCGTCGACGACGAGTTGGCGACGTCGCTGGCCCCGGGCGGGCGGCTGGACATCTTGCTGTCAGCCGCGGACTTCGCCACTTCACCGACCGTGGACCCCGGCGGTCGCATCGGCGGGGCGCTGTGCCTGGCGGTGGACCCCGACCTGCTCGTGACCGTCAACGCGATGACGGCCGGCTACGTCGTCACCGACAAGCCCGACGACCGCAACTCCCCCACCCATCCGGGCGCCGGTCAGGCCGCGGCGACGAGCTGGTTGGACCGGCTGCGCGCGCTGGCTCGGCGGATGTGTGTGGCGCCGACGCCGTACGCCCAAGCCGACCTCGACGCGCTGCAGCGGGTCGGCGACCCCGGTTTGGCGGCTATTGCGACGGAAAACGCCGCCGACGTCGTCGACCAGATCCTCGGGGTGAACTCCACGCGCGGTGTCACGCTGATGGGTGACGGCACGCTGACCTCGGCAGCAGCCCAGCTGCTGACCGCGCACGGCCCCACTGTCGCGATCTCCGCCGCCGACTGCACCGCGCAAGACGAAATCGACGGCAAGCCGCAGCCGGCGAACGTGAACCCGCACCGGCTGTCCGACCGGCTGGTCGCGGCACCGTTCGATCCGACGGTCGGCGCCGCGCTCGCCGCGGCCGGCCGCAGCCCGGTGTCGCCGTCGTATCTGGACCACTCGCTGGTCGTGCCTAACAGTCATGACTCGGAGGCGGCGCGCCGCCAGGACGCAATCGGCGCGATGTTATGGCTTGGGCTCAACCCCGACACCGCGCCGCGCAGCCAGATCTTGATGCCACCGCTGGCGTGGGATCTACAGGCGCCTGACGCGCAGGCGATCATGACCGCTTTGGCGACGGCCGTGCACGCCGGCCTGGCCGCGCCCCGCCCGCTCCAAGCGCTGATCGGCGAGGCCGCCGCGACAGCGACGTCGAGTTCGCAGACGATGGCCAGCCCCGGCCGCAATCGCATCGACGACGCGGTGACCGCCCACATGACTCGTCAGGTCGGCCGGCTGTGGGGGCTGACGTCGGCGTTGACCACCGACCCGCGCACCGGGCTGAGCGGCACCCAGTACACCGCGCCGCTGCGCGAAGACATGCTGCGCGCGCTGAGCCAGGCGATCGCGTCCGACGCCCGTAACGACGAAGCGCGGCAACGGATGTCGGCCGTCGACGTCGCGGTCGACGACATGTTCGGGGCGGTGACGATCGTGAACCCCGGCGGGTCCTACACCCTGGCCACCGAGCACAGTCCGCTGCCGCTGGCGCTGCGCAACGACCTGCCGGTGCCCATCAAGGTGCGGCTGCAGGTGGACACTCCGCCCGGCATGACAGCCACCGATATCGGCGTGCAAGAACTCCCGCCGGGATACCTGCCGCTGCGGGTGCCCATCGAGGTCAACTTCACTCAACGCGTCGCCGTCGACGTCACCCTGCGCACACCCGACGGTCTGCAACTGGGTGAGCCGGTGCGGTTGTCGGTGCATTCCAACGCCTACGGCAAGGTGTTGTTCGCGATCACGATGGCGGCGGCGGCGGTGCTGGTGGCGCTGGCCGGGCGGCGGTTGTGGCACCGGTTCCGCGGCCAGCCCGATCCCGCCGACCTCGACCGGCCGGAACCGCAGTGACCGCCGGCAGCCGGCCCGCCGCGGCCCGGCCCGACGCTGCGGGCTCAAGCGCCGCATCACCCACTGCCGCTCGGGCCGAGTTGACCGACGCGGCGGTGGTGTCGCGGTCCTGGGGCATGGCGTTCGCGACCCTTGTCAGCCGCATCACCGGCTTCACCCGGATCGTGCTGCTGGCCGCGATCCTCGGCGCCGCGCTGTCGAGTGCGTTCTCGGTGGCCAATCAGCTGCCCAACATGGTCGCCGCGCTGGTGCTGGAAGCCACCTTCACCGCGATCTTCGTGCCGGTGCTGGCCCGTGCCGAACGCGACGATCCCGACGGCGGCGCCGCATTCGTGCGCAGGCTGGTCACGCTGGCCACGACACTGCTGATCGTCACCACCGCGCTGTCCGTCGCGGGGGCGCCGCTGCTGGTCCGGCTGATGCTGGGCAGCGACCCCCAGGTGGACAAGCCGCTCACCATCGCGTTCGCGTATCTGCTCCTGCCTCAAGTACTTTTCTACGGGCTGTCGTCGGTGTTCATGGCAATCCTGAACAACCGCAACATCTTTGGGCCGCCTGCCTGGGCACCGGTGGTCAACAACCTCGTCGCGATCGCGACGCTGGGCGTGTATGTCTTTGTCCCCGGCGAACTCTCGGTGGAGCCGGGCAACACCAAACTTCTGGTGCTGGGCATCGGCACCACGCTGGGGGTGGCCGCGCAGACCGTGGTGCTGTTGGTGGCGATCACCCGCGAGCGCATCAGCCTGCGTCCGCTGTGGGGCCTCGATGATCGGCTCAAACAGTTCGGCGCGATGGCCGCCGCGATGGTGCTGTACGTGTTGATCAGCCAGTTCGGTCTGGTGGTCGGCAACCAGATCGCAAGCTGGGCAGCGGCTTCCGGCCCAGCGATCTACAACTACACCTGGCTGGTGCTGATGCTGCCGTTCGGCATGATCGGCGTGACGGTGCTGACTGTGGTGATGCCGCGCCTGTCCCGCAACGCCGCCGCCGACGACATTCCGGCCGTGCTCGACGACCTCGCGCTGGCCACCCGACTCACGATGGTGACGCTGATTCCGACGGTCGCGGTCATGACCGTGGGCGGATCGGCAATCGGCTCGGCACTTTTCGCCTACGGCAAGTTCGGCTCCGTCGACGCCGGCTACCTGGGCAGCGCGATCGCGTTGTCAGCCTTCACGCTCATCCCGTACGCACTGGTGCTGCTGCAGCTGCGGGTGTTCTACGCGCGCCAGCGGCCGTGGACGCCGATCGCGATCATCGTCGTGATCACCACCGTGAAGATCGCCGCATCCCTTGCGGTGCAACAGCTCACGGCACATCACGTGATCGACAATCCCGAGATGGTCGCCGGGTACCTTGGCCTTGCCAACGGGCTCGGCTTCCTCGCCGGTGCGATCGCCGGTTACCTGCTGCTGCGCCCCGCCCTGAACCTGACGCACGGCCACCTCTACACCGCCGAGGTGGTACGCACCGTGCTGGTCACCACCGCCGCATCGCTGCTGGCAGCGCTCGCCGCCTACGTTGCCGACCGGCTGCTGGGGTTCCACCGCCTGACAGAGCACGGCGGCGGCGCCGGATCGCTGGTGCGGTTGGTGCTGCTGGGCCTGATCATGGCGCCGATCATCGCCGCGGTGATGCTCAGCGCCCAGGTGCCCGAGGCTCACGCGGCGGTTTCCGCGGTGCGCCGGCGCCTGCACCGCTTTGCGCAGAACACAGCTCGCGAGGCAATTCCGGTTTCGGACCGGCCTCGCCCGGATACCACCCTCACGTACTCTGAACAGAGGTTTTCGTTGGCGCGAAGCCCCCTGATGCGGCCCCAGCCCGGCCCGCGCGGGGCCGGCGGTGTGCGCGCCGACGCGCGGGAGAGGATGGCGGTGACCGACGAGGACGCGGGCAGGACCGCCTCGGATGCGACCACCCGGCTGCAGCGGCCGGCGGCGGACGATTTCCAGCCTGACGTGCCCGCCGAGCCGACCGAACATCTCGAGACGACGGGGCTTGGCCGTCCAGATCGCTCACCGGGCGATTTCGCCGGCGACCCGACGCGGGAGTCGATGGGCATCGCCGCGCCGCGCGACACGGCCGACTCGTCACGTTCAGAAGCCGACGTCCCTCTCATCCCGGGCGCGATCATCGCCGACGGCCGCTACCGGCTGCTGGTGTTCCACGGCGGACCGGAGAGCCTGCAGTTCTGGCAGGCCCTGGACACCGCGTTGGACCGTCAGGTGGCGCTGACGTTCGTCGACCCCGATGGACAGCTGCCCGCGGATGTCGTCCAGGACATCCTCGCCCGCACGCTGCGGCTGAGCCGGATCGACTTGCCCGGCATCGCCCGCGTGCTCGACGTCGCACGCACCCGCCACGGGGGGCTGGTGGTGTCGGAGTGGATCCGCGGCGGTTCCCTGAAGGAGGTGGCCGACACTTCGCCGTCGCCGATCGGTGGCGCCCGGGCGATGCAGTCACTGGCTGCAGCCGCCGAAGCGGCTCACCGCGCCGGTGTCGCATTGTCGATCGACCACCCCAGCCGCGTGCGCGTCAGTATCGAAGGCAATGTGGCGCTGGCCTTTCCGGCGACCATGCCCGACGCGACGCCGGAAAGCGACCTGCGCGGCATCGGTGCTGCGTTGTACGCACTGCTGGTGGATCGCTGGCCATTACCCGAAAGTGGGGTGCCCAGCGGGTTGGCGCCGGCCGACCTCGATCCGGCGGGCAATCCGATCGAGCCGAAAGTCGTCGACAACACGATTCCGTTCCAGATTTCCGCGGCCGCCGCGCGATCTGTCCAGAAGGCGGGCGGAATCTCAAGCGCTGCAACGCTTTTGAATGTCTTACAGCAGGCCACTGCGGATGCCGACCGCACCGAGTTGATCACCCCGGTCGAGGCGCCGGCACCGTCGTCGCGCTTCCGCAGCTACGGCTTTCGTAACTCGAGTGCGTTGGACGACGACGAGCGCGCTCGGCGCCGGAAAAGCCTGCTGATCGGACTCGGTGTGGTAGGCGCGATCCTGGTGGTGGCCACGTTGTTGGCCGCAGCGCTGTTCAACGGCTTCGACGACGGCTACTCGAGCACCCAGGATCAGCTGGGCCTCAATCCCACCAGCAGTCTGCCGTCGGCGCCGGGCACCAGCGGCAACACCATCAAACCTGTTCGCGCAGAAGTCTTTTCACCGGGCGGTGGCCCGGACAACCCCGGCGACGCCGGATTGGCCATCGACGGCAACACGTCGACCGCGTGGAAGACCGACGTCTACACCGACAGCGTCCCGTTTCCGAACTTCAAGAACGGTGTCGGGCTGATGTTGCAACTTGCCCAGCCCACCAAGCTCACCGCGGTCAACATCAACCTGTCGAGCACCGGCACGCAGATTCAAATCCGTGCCGCCAACAGTGCCTCGCCCGGCAGCCTCGATGACACCGCGGCGCTGACCGCTCCCACCCCGGTGCAGCCCGGCCCGAACCGGATCCCGGTCAACACGTCGACCGCGACATCGCATGTGCTGGTGTGGATTTCGACGTTGGGCAGCACAGACGGCCAAAGCGTCTCCAATATCTACGAGGTCTCGCTCGAAGGCACCACGTAGCCGTCGTCCAGTGAATGCCATCGATGGAGTTTGCGCGCGACCCAGACCGCATCGGCTAACCGCACCACGTGGACCGATCTGCGATGCGCGGAACGCGGGCTAACCGTACATAGCCGACGACTGATTGCGATCGTCAGCAATCTCCCAGTTAGCGTTCAGGGGTGCCCCTGCGTCGGCTTAAGGTTCGGCTGTGGGGTGCTTCGGGGGATCACAGCAACGTTCCGACGCAGAATTGCTCGCCGCACACGTCGCAGGCGACCGCTACGCATTCGAGGAGCTGTTCCTACGCCATCAACGTCAGCTCTACCGGCTGGCCCGGCTCACCAGCCGCACCGGGGAAGACGCCGCAGACGCTTTGCAGGACGCCATGCTGTCGGCGCATCGCAGCGCGGCTTCGTTCCGCAACGACGCCGCCGTCAGCAGCTGGCTGCACCGCATCGTGGTCAATGCCTGCCTTGATCGATTGCGGCGCAACAAGACTCACGTCACCGTCCAGATCGAAGACGATGTCTACCCGGTCAGCGACCCCAGCTCGCGCACCGACACCGCAGTGGAAGTGCAGCGGGCGTTGATGCGGCTGCCGGTCGAGCAGCGCGCCGCCGTCGTCGCGGTCGACATGCAGGGGTACTCGGTGGCCGACGCCGCCAGGCTGCTGGGCGTACCGCAGGGCACGGTCAAAAGCCGATGCGCCCGCGGGCGCGCCCGGCTGGCGTTGATGCTGCGCTACTTTCACCCCGACGCCGCCCGCAGCGCCGCCGGATAACACAAGTCCGTCGCCCGGCCGCGGTACAACAGGTGCATGGACAGCGGCAGACCGGCGGTGCCTGCGGTCGACAGAATCCGCGCCGACCTCGCCCGCCTCGGCGCCGACGCCGACTCGGCGCCGGAGGTCCCGACGGCGGTCACCGCGCGCGTGGTCTGCGCCTTGCGCGCCACGTCGCCGCCTCGGCGGACCACGGCCGCCCGGATCAGCGCCGCGGTGGGCGTCGCCGCCGCGGTTGCGGCGGCCGGCCTGGGCACGGCCATGCTCCTTCGAAACAGCGGCCCCGGGACCGCGTTCTCGCCTCAGCAGCTGACCTCCGCACCGTCCGCCCCGACCGTGCCGCTTGCCGACCACGAAATTATCGCGATGCTCAACCAGCCACCCGACTTCGGCGGACTCGCGGACCCTCGCCGCCGCTCGTCGTGCTTGAGCGGGCTGGGATACCCGGCGGCCGGCCCCGTGCTGGGTGCCCGGCAAGTCCAGATCAGCGGTGCGCCGGCCGTCGTACTGGTGCTGCCCGGTGACAACCCGGACACCGTCGCGGCGCTGGCGGTACGGCCGAACTGCAGTTCGGCGGACACCGGCTTGGTCGCCGACACCCGGATCCGCCGTCCATGACACGGGCGCCATGACAAGGGCCGGGAACACCGCCACATACCCTGGTGTTTGAACCATCGCCCCCGGAGTCCGACACGATGGCGAGCAGACCACGGGCAGAAAGGCTGACATGGCGTCGTCCCCCACCGTCCACGACCTGATCATCATCGGCTCAGGACCGGCCGGCTACACCGCGGCGATCTACGCCGCCCGCGCCCAGCTGTCCCCCGTGGTGTTCGAAGGCTCGCAATTCGGTGGCGCGCTGATGACAACCACCGAAGTCGAGAACTTTCCGGGATTCCGCGCCGGTATCACCGGCCCCGAGTTGATGGACGAAATGCGCGAGCAGGCACTGCGGTTCGGCGCCGACCTGCGCATGGAAGACGTCGACGCGGTGTCGCTGACCGGGCCGGTGAAGACCGTCACCGTCGGCGACGAAACCCACCATGCCCGCGCGGTGATCCTGGCGATGGGAGCTGCCCCGCGCTACCTCGGCGTACCGGGCGAGCAGGAGTTGCTCTGCCGCGGGGTCAGCTCGTGTGCCACCTGCGACGGGTTCTTCTTTCGCGAGCAGGACATCGCGGTGATCGGCGGCGGCGACTCGGCAATGGAAGAGGCGACGTTTCTGACCCGCTTCGCCCGAAGCGTCACGATCGTGCACCGCCGCGACGAGTTCCGTGCGTCGAAAATCATGCTGGCCCGCGCCGAAGACAACGACAAGATCCGCTTCCTCACCAACACCGTGGTTTCTGAGGTGCTCGGCGACAGCAGCGTCACCGGGCTTCGCGTGCACAACACCAGAACGGGCGAGGACAGCACGCTCGACGTCACCGGCGTTTTCGTCGCGATCGGCCACGATCCCCGTTCTGATCTGGTCCGCGACCAGATCGACGTCGACGGCGACGGCTACGTACTGGTGCGCGGCCGCAGTACCCACACCTCAGCGGAGGGGGTCTTCGCCGCCGGCGACCTGGTGGACCGCACCTACCGGCAAGCGGTGACCGCGGCCGGCACCGGCTGTTCCGCGGCTATCGACGCCGAACGCTGGCTCGCCGAGACCGCCCACACCGACACCGCCGACAACTTGATTGGAGCACCGCTGTGACCGAATCCACTGCGACCATCGCCGTCACCGACGACTCCTTCGCCCAGGACGTCCTCGCCAACGAGCGGCCCGTCCTGGTCGACTTCTGGGCGACGTGGTGCTCGCCGTGCCGGATGGTGGCCCCGGTGCTCGAGGAGATCGCCGCAGAGAAGTCCGGCGCGCTGACCGTCGCCAAGATCGACATCGACGCCAATCCGGGGACCGCCCGCGACTTCCAGGTGATCTCGATCCCGACGCTGATCCTGTTCAAGGGTGGCCAGCCGGTCAAACGGATCGTCGGCGCCAAGAGCAAGGCGGCCCTGTTGCGGGAGCTCGCCGACGAGATCTAGCCGACAAGGCGGCCCGCCGGGTCGCCTGGCGTTTTCTCGATTCGGAGAACCGTCTGCGACAATATGTGTAGTTCGGCGATGAGCCGGTTGCGCGAGAAGCATTGAGAACACGACAACCGCGCGACGTGACGTCTGGCTCGACGACCGTGACCGAAAGGCCTTCTATGTCGACTCTGCGCCGCGGCGACCGCAGCAGCGCGGTTGCCGAAATCCGCAGCGCGCTCGCGTCGCTCGGTTGGCTGGAGGATCCCGACGCGGACCTGACCACCGGAAAGCATTCGGTCCCCGAGCTGTTCGACGCCGAACTCGACCAAGCCGTGCGGGCGTTCCAGCAGCATCGCGGCCTGCTCGTCGACGGGGTCGTCGGTGAAGCCACGTACCGGGCGTTGAAAGAGGCGTCATACCGGCTCGGCGCACGGGTCCTGCATCACCAGTTCGGCGCGCCGATGTACGGCGACGACGTGGCCTCGCTGCAGGCCCGACTGCAAGATCTGGGCTTTTACACCGGGCTGGTGGACGGCCACTTCGGTTTGCATACGCACAACGCACTGATGTCCTACCAGCGCGAGTACGGGCTCACTCCGGACGGTATCTGCGGCCCAGAAACGTTGCGCTCCTTGTACTTTCTCGGTTCCCGCGTGACCGGCGGTTCCCCGCATGCGATTCGGGAAGAGGAGCTGGTGCGCAGCTCCGGTCCACGGCTGTCCGGCAAGCGAATCATCATCGACCCGGGCCGCGGCGGTGACGATCACGGCGCGATCGTGCAAGGGCCCGCAGGGCCGATCAGCGAGTCAGACATCTTGTGGGACTTGGCTTCACGGCTCGAGGGCCGGATGACCGCGATCGGGATGGAAACGTTTCTGTCCCGCCCGGCCAACCGCAGCCCGTCGGATGCCGAGCGGGCCGCAACGGCGAACACCGTCGGCGCCGATCTGATGATCAGCTTGCGCTGCGCCACCCAGCCCAGTCCGCTGCCCAACGGTGTTGCGTCGTTTCACTTCGGCAACTCGCACGGCTCGGTGTCGACGATCGGGCGCAACCTCGCCGACTTCATTCAGCGTGAAGTGGTGGCGCGCACGGGATTACTGGACTGCCGCGCGCACGGCCGCACCTGGGATCTGCTGCGGTTGACGCGGATGCCGACGGTTCAGGTGGACATCGGCTACATCACGAATCCACGCGACCGCGCGATGTTGGTAACCGCACAGACCCGCGACTCGATCGCCGAAGGAATTCTGGCCGCGGTCAAGCGCCTCTATCTGCTCGGCAAAAACGACCGCCCCACAGGCACTTTCACGTTCGCCGAGCTGCTGGCGCACGAACTGTCGGTGGAACAGACCAGCCGGCTCAGTCGGTAGCGTCCACCCTGCAGGCACCGGCGCCCACCGGCTCCATCTGCGCGCTCTGCAGCAGCCGCTCCAGCGCCGCCTCCACTTCGGCCTTCCACCCCAAGCCTTGGTCGAGTTCCAGCCGCAGCCGCGGGAAGTACGGATGGGGGGCGACGACCGTGAAGCCGACGTCGAGCAAGAAGTCCGCGGTGATCATGCACTGGTCGAACGAGCAGTCACCGAACGGCTCGACCACCGGCTTGACGTCTGCCGGCGCGGCGCGATGGTCGACGAGTTCGTCGGCTTCGGCGGTGCGACCGAACGCCTCCAGCGCCCGCACGCCGCGGCGCTGCAGATCAGCGACCGCCTGCGCGATCAGGCGCCGCGACAGCGTATCGGCATGTTCGGGCTCGACCCCCAACGTCGTCAGCAACACCGCATCCGGGCTCACCGGAGCGGTGGGGAAACATCTCGCGCGCGGCACCGCGCCCGGCGGCGCGTACAGCGCGTAGCCGATACACGGCGCGTCGAGGGCGGTGTCTTCGCCGCCGTCTTCGGCATCGGTGCGTTCGTGCCGAGCCGGGACCGCGATCTGGCCGCACGCACCCCACTCGAGCATGACCATCGACAGCCAGGCCTCTTTCTCGAACTCGGGATCGGCGAAGTGGTCGTCGCTGCCCAGCGCAGTCGGGTCGACTTCCCAGTACACGCAGCGCCGGGCATGCTTAGGAAGCTGCTCGAAATACTCGAGCCGCAGTGGCGTGATTCGGGCAGACACTACGCTCTGAGGCCTCCATGGGATGCTGCTGCCCAAGGCAGCGCTTCCAGAATAAAAGAGGGTGGGCGGTATGGGCCAGTTTCGGCGGTTCTGCATTGGTCGACTCCCCCGCAGCGTGAAAATTCCTGAGCCACACAATCTTTCGCGCGGAGGTCACTTGCACGTCGCGATCCGGTCTTGATGCCGTCACAGTGACGTATCGGCCCGGTGTCAGCGCACGGGCGAAATCAGCGGTTCGCGTTGTCCATCAGCGCCACGATCCGCTGCAAATCGTCGACGGATCCGAACTCGACGACGATCTTGCCCTTGCGCTTGCCCAGGCTCACGGTGACCCGCGTGTCGAACGCGCCCGACAGTCGCTCGGCGATGTCTTGCAAGCCCGGCATCTGGATCGGTTTGCGGCGCGGGCCGGTACTGGGTGTGGCGTCGCCGCGGTTGGCCAGCGTGACCGCCTCCTCGGTGGCGCGCACGGAAAGCCCCTCGGCGACAATCCGGGCCGCCATCTCCTCTTGTGCGTCCGGACCCCCCTCCAGTGCCAGCAGCGCGCGGGCATGGCCCGCCGAGAGCACGCCCGCAGCGACGCGGCGCTGCACCGGGATCGGCAACCGCAGCAGTCGGATCATGTTCGTGATCAACGGCCGCGACCGGCCGATCCGCGCGGCAAGTTCGTCGTGGGTGACGTTGAACTCGTCGAGCAGCTGCTGGTAGGCCGCCGCCTCCTCGAGTGGGTTGAGCTGCACCCGGTGGATGTTCTCCAGCAAAGCGTCGCGCAGCATGTTGTCGTCGGAGGTCTCGCGCACGATAGCGGGGATCGCGGTGAGGCCGGCCTGCTGGGCGGCTCGCCAGCGCCGCTCCCCCATGACCAACTGATAGCGGCCGGCCGAATCGGGAGCACGCACGACGATCGGCTGCATCAACCCGAACTCGCGGATGGAGTGCACGAGTTCGGCGAGGGCTTCGTCGTCGAACACCTGTCGCGGCTGACGCGGGTTCGGCACGATCATCGCCGGGTCGATCTCTCGGTACACCGCACCGACGGACGCGGCGTCGACCGCGGGCGGACCACCCAGCACGACGTCCGCGGCGGCGTCACCCATGCGCGGTCCGAGGCCCGCCGCACCGGTCTCGGTGGGGCCGGTCGGGATCAGCGATGCCAGCCCGCGGCCGAGGCCGCCCTTGCGGCGTGACGCTTGGGTCATCAGTGCCTCCTCTTCGTTGGTCTGTCAGCGACTCGGTGGCCCAGCGGGGCCGTCGCGGTGCGCGAGTTCGCGGCTGGCGTCGAGGTAACTCATCGCTCCGCGTGAGCCCGGGTCGTAGTCGATGATCGTCATGCTGTAGCCCGGCGCCTCGGAGACTTTGACGCTGCGCGGGATGACGGTGCGCAGCACCTTGTCACCGAAGTACCGGCGGACCTCTTCAGCCACCTGGTCGGCCAGCTTGGTCCGGCCGTCGTACATGGTCAGCACCACCGTCGACACAGTCAGCGCCGGGTTCAGATGCGCTCGGACCATCTCGATGTTGTTCATCAACTGCGACACCCCCTCGAGCGCGTAGTACTCGCACTGGATGGGGATGAGGACCTCGGGTGCCGCGACGAGCGCGTTGATGGTCAGCAGGCCAAGCGACGGCGGGCAGTCGATGAAGACGTAGTCGAAGTCGGTGGTGTCCAGGGCTGCGAGCGCGGTGCGCAACCGGTTCTCCCGCGCCACCATGCTGACCAATTCGATCTCCGCGCCGGCGAGGTCGATGGTCGCCGGGACGCAGAACAGGCGCTCGCTGTGCGGGCTCTTGCGGATCGCGTCGGCCAGCGGTAGTTCGCCGAGCAACATCTCGTATGACGACGGCGTGCCGGCGTGCCGGTGCTCGATGCCCAGGGCGGTGCTCGCATTGCCCTGCGGATCGAGGTCGATGACCAAGGTCTTGAGGCCTTGCAGCGCGAGAGCCGCCGCGAGGTTCACCGCGGTGGTGGTCTTGCCGACGCCGCCCTTCTGATTCGCGACCGTGAAGATCCGCCGGCGCGACGGTCGAGGGAGGCGGGGGTGCGTGGTGTGCAGAATCTGCGTGGCCCGGTGCGCGGCGGCGCCGATCGGGGTGTCGGCCGGGTCGGCGCGCCACGGGGAGTCGGTGTCGGCGGCGGGGTTGCTCGGCGTTACGTCGGTGACGCTCCCCGGCCCCGCTATCGAGGTTTCACGTGAAACATTCGCGTCCGCGGTGGCCGCTTCTCTGGACGTGTCGCCCGTCGTCACGGTCGCCTCCCGCTTTGCGCTCGCCTTCGCGTCTGCCGTGGGGTCGCGTCGGTCCGCTCCCCGACCACTGCGGTCGTCGGCGGATCTAAGTCGTCCCCGCCACATCTCACCACCCTGACAGTCTCTATACCTAACGACGCCATCACACGCCGATACCGTTCCACTTCTTCCTCGGCTCGCTCGCCTTTGATCGCAATGAGCAATCCCCCGCGCACCAACAGCGGCACCGACCACTTCGCCAACTTATCGAGCGACGCGACCGCCCGGCACACCACGGCGTCTGCCGGGCCGACCTGAGCGCGAACGTCCGGTTCCTCCGCTCTGCCGCGGACGACCGCGACACCGAGCCCGAGCGCGTCGACCGCCTCCAGCAAGAAGGTGGCGCGGCGCAGCATCGGCTCCACCAACGACATCCGTAGGTCCGGCCTCGCGAGGACGAGGGGTATGCCGGGAAGGCCAGCCCCGCTGCCGATGTCCGCTACTCGCGCACCCGGCGGCAGCAGCTCAGCAATAGCCGCGCTGTTCAGAATGTGGCGGTCCCAGATGCGGTCGACCTCCCGTGGGCCGATCAGTCCCCGCTCGACGCCGGCAGTGACGAGGAGCTCGGCGTACCGCATCGCCAAGCCGAGGCGATCTCCGAGTAGACGACCCGCAGCGGGCGGGGGATCAGGCGGCACGCCATGTTTCACGTGAAACATCCCTCCGCGGCGGCCGGGACAATCGCGGCCATCGAACTACATCGATGTAAGTCGGGCCTACTGATCCAGCAGGACGACGACGCGCCGCGCGGGCTCCTGACCTTCGCTCTCGCTGCGAACACCGGGGATCGCCGCCACCGCGTCGTGCACGATCTTGCGCTCGAATGGCGTCATCGGGGCGAGCTGCTCGCGGGTTCCCGTCTCCAACACTCGCTGGGCCACCTTTTGTCCGAGGGCGGCCAGCTCCTCGCGGCGGCGGCGGCGCCAGTTCGCGATGTCGAGCATCAACCGACTGCGCTCGCCTGTCTTCTGATGCACGGCCAGCCGGGTGAGCTCTTGCAGCGCGTCGAGCACCTCACCGCGGCGGCCGACCAGCTTCACCAAGTCCTGGCCACCGTCGATGCTGACGACGGCTCGGTTGCCCTCGACGTCGAGGTCGATATCACCGTCGAAGTCCAACAAATCGAGTAGCTCCTCGAGATAGTCCCCGGCGATCTCGCCTTCGGCCACCAAGCGCTCCTCGAGGTCGTCGACCTTGGTACTGCCGGCCGCCTCGTCGCTCACATCGCCCGTCGAGTCGTCGTTCACGTTGTCGTCGACGTTGTCCTCGCGCTCGGCGGTCTCTGCGTCGCTCATCCGTGTCCCTCTCCCCTATGTGCCCGCCGCTGTCGCGGCATCCGGCTTCAACGTTTGCGTTTCTTCGGACGCGCGCCCGGTCGCGGCGTCCGGCCGACGCCGCCTCCGCCGTCCGAGGCTGCACCGTTTGGAGGTGCGCTGTCGCTCTTTCCCGAGCGGCCATCCGCGGCGTCGGCGTCGGACTTCACCGCGCCGTCACCGGCTCCGTCCCCCGCTGCCTTCTTGGGCCGGGTCGGTTTCGCGCCGGGTGCGGGTGCATTCGCCGCCCGTCGGGCGAGCGCTTCCTGCTTCTTCGCCTCTTCCTCTTTGGCGATCTTGCCGAACACGTAGTGCTGCTGCCCGAACGTCCAGATGTTGTTGGCGAACCAGTAGATGATGATGGCCAGCGGCAGGAACGGACCACCCACGACGACGCCGAGCGGAAAGATGTACAGCGCAAGGCGATTCATGATCGCGGTCTGCGGGTTGGCCGCCGCCTCGGGGCTCTGCCGCGTGATCGACGCCCGGCTGTTCATGTGCGTCGCGAAGCCCGCCAGCAGCATCAGCGGCACCCCGATCAAAATCACCGACAGCCGGTTGAATTCGTGGAACGCTGCGATGCTTCCCGCCGACTGGGTCATCGACGCCCCGATCGGCGCACCGAACAAGTTGGCGTCGAGGAAGTGGTTCACGTCGGCGACGCTGAACACGTAGTTGCCGATCTGGCGGTTCTGATCGGGGCTCAGCCCCAGCCGACCGATGCCGTGTTGGGTCCGGTTGAACGACATCAGCACGTGGTAGAGCCCGAGGAACACCGGGATCTGCGCGAGCATCGGCAGGCACCCGAGGATGGGGTTGACCCCGTGTTCGCGCTGCAGCTTCTGCATCTCCAGCGCCAGGCGCTGCCGGTCCTTGCCGTACTTCTTCTGCAGCGCCTTGATCTGCGGCTGCATCTCCTGCATCTGGCGGGTGGTGCGGATCTGCCGAACGAACGGCTTGTACAGAATCGCGCGCAACGTGAACACCAGGAACATCACCGACAGCGCCCATGTGAAGAAGCTCGACGGGCCGAGGAACGGCACTGCGGCGAAGGCCTTGTACCAAAGCCACATGATCGCCGACACCGGGTAGTAGATGATGTCGAGGCTGAACAGATCAAACACGGGACGTGCTCTCCCCTCGCTGCGCTGGGGTCTCCCAGCCGTCGGCTGCACATTCTGGGCTTCGGGCAAGCGCTTCCACGTCGCCGCACCGATGAATGCTGTTGTGTTCCTCCGGGACTGGGTCCCATCCGCCGCGATGCCACGGTCCGCATTTCGCCAGCCGCACCGCGGTCAGCCAGCCGCCCTTGACCAAGCCGTACTCGGTCAGCGCCTCGACCGCGTACTGGCTACAGGTCGGCATGAACCGGCATGTCGGCAAGCGCAGCGGTGACACGTAGGTGCGGTACAGCTCGATCGCGAAGATTGCACAGCGCACCGGCCAGCGACGCGCCGCCGTGAGGTCCGCTCTCACCGTTGGCTCCTCGGCAGCACCCGGGCACGCGTCAGACCCGACCGCAGCTCCTGTTCCAGCCGCGCCGAGATCGCGTAGCAGCTGCCGGGCAGCGCCCTGATCACGATCCGGTCCGCCGGGTCGAGTTCGGTGAGCAGATTGCGCGCGACATGACGCAGCCGTCGCGCCACCCGGTGCCGATCCACGGCGGAGCCGACGGACTTACCGACAACCAGGCCGATCCGCGGGCCGACGTCGTCGGGGCGGTCACAGCGATGCGCGTGCACCACGAGATCCCGTTCGACGGCCCGCACCCCGTTTTTGACAGTGGCGCCGAACTCCGTCGACCGCGTCATCCGGTTGTGCGCCGGAAGCACCGTCGTCGCTATCCGCGCCGACTCAAGCAGTCAGCGTCCGCCGGCCCTTGCGCCGGCGGTTGGATACGATCGCGCGCCCCGCGCGGGTCCTCATCCGAAGGCGAAAACCGTGCACGCGTGCGCGCCGGCGATTGTTCGGCTGGAAGGTGCGCTTGCCCTTGGCCACGGCATTTTCTCCTCATGCGTCTGGCACCTCGTCGACTCGCGCATCGTCTAACCCACCATGCCGAAGCTGACGCGGATGCCGCTCGTAAGCTCGTCTCGCTCGCTAACCGGCGCGGACCCCGGTGGACACTCCCCCGGTTCGCTGCCGTATCGCCGACTTTCGGGCGACCGTTTGAGGGTACTGACACCGATACCGCCGGTCAAACGGCGTCCGGGCACCACAGCGGCGATCACTGTTGTCACAACCGTCACCATCGTCAAGCGACACGCCGGCTTGTCGTCGGCAATGTTGCCGAACGGTTGGCCAGCCTTCGCCAAACCTGTTAGCTTCTGGCAGTGCCGTTTCCATGCGGAGCGGCCGAAGACTCACGCCGAGCGACATCGAAGCGAGCCGCTGTCCTGTCCACACCTGTGGATAACTATGTGGACAGTTGACCTCGTTACTTTTGTCGACCCTCGACCGACGCCAAAGGGGGTTCTCGTCGTTGACCGCTGAACCCGACGCGCCGTTCGCCGAGGTATGGAACACCGTCGTCTCCGAACTCAACGGCGACATCCCGAACGGCTCGTCAGCCAGCAACGGCGACCGCACCGGTCCACCGCTGACTCCACAGCAGCGGGCATGGCTCACCCTGGTCAAACCGCTGACCATCGCCGAAGGGTTCGCGCTGCTGTCGGTGCCCAGCAGTTTCGTCCAGAACGAGATCGAACGCCACCTGCGCAACCAGATCATCGACGCGCTGAGCCGCCGGCTCGGCCAACGTGTGGAGCTCGGCGTGCGGATTGCGCCGCCGGAGCCCGGGGACGCCGACGAACCCCCGCCCGCCGGGCCACAGCTCGACGACCCGCATCTCGACAGCGACGACGAGGTCGACGACGACACCGAAGCGTTGGCCAGCGCGCACGAGTCGTGGCCGTCGTACTTCTTGAACAAACCCGCCCACAATCCCGCCGGCCAGTCACAGGGCGTCAGCCTCAACAAGCGCTACACCTTCGACACGTTCGTCATCGGTGCGTCGAACCGCTTCGCACATGCCGCCGCCCTCGCCATCGCCGAGGCGCCGGCCCGCGCGTACAACCCGTTGTTCATCTGGGGCGAGTCCGGGCTGGGCAAGACCCACCTGCTGCACGCGGCCGGCAACTACGCCCAGCGCCTCTTCCCCGGCATGCGGGTCAAGTACGTCTCCACCGAAGAGTTCACCAACGACTTCATCAACTCCCTGCGCGACGACCGCAAGGTCGCGTTCAAACGCAGCTACCGCGACATCGATGTGCTTCTGGTCGACGACATCCAGTTCATCGAAGGCAAGGAAGGCATCCAGGAGGAGTTCTTCCACACCTTCAACACTCTGCACAACGCGAACAAGCAGATCGTGATCTCGTCGGACCGGCCGCCCAAGCAGCTGGCCACGTTGGAGGACCGGCTGCGCACGCGGTTCGAGTGGGGTCTGATCACCGACGTCCAGCCGCCGGAGCTGGAGACACGCATCGCGATTCTGCGCAAGAAGGCACAGATGGACCGGCTCGACGTGCCCGACGACGTCCTGGAGCTGATCGCCAGCAGCATCGAACGCAACATCCGCGAACTCGAGGGTGCGCTGATCCGGGTGACTGCATTCGCGTCGCTGAACCAGACGCCGATCGACCGCGCACTCGCCGAAATAGTGCTGCGCGATCTGATCTCCGATGCGGAAAGCATGCAGATCAGCACCGCGATGATCATGGCGGCCACCGCCGAGTACTTCGAAACCACCATCGAGGAACTGCGCGGGCCCGGCAAGACCCGCTCGCTGGCACAGGCTCGCCAGGTTGCGATGTATCTGTGCCGCGAGCTCACCGACCTGTCGCTGCCAAAGATCGGCCAGGCGTTCGGCCGCGACCACACCACGGTGATGTACGCGGAGCGCAAGATCCGCGGCGAGATGGCTCAGCGTCGCGAGGTTTTCGATCAGGTGAAAGAACTCACCACCCGCATCCGCCAGCGCTCCAAGCGCTGATCTCATCCCACATTCGACCGTGCCGGCGCCAAGAACCTCGGCCGCGTGCACCCCTTTTTTCGGCACCGCGCGTGTGCATAACCTTGTGCACAACTCCGCGACAACGCCGCCGACTGTGCACCGGGACGTGGACAGCCGCCCGCCATGCACATCGCCAGAGTCCTAGGGGCACAGTCGTGCACCGGCCGTACACAACGCGGTGCGGCACCCTTTCAGCACAAACGCGAGGTATCCACAGATTCCACAGGCCCTACTACTGTTGCTTATCTATCTCTCTAGATTTCGATCAGAAGAAGGCGCTGGGGACAACGGTTCTGCACACCCGTGGCGGGGCCGGCGGACAGTGCTTGTCGGGCTGATCGATTAGCTTTTATCGAGCGGGCGAAAGCTCTACGGTGGTGCCTCGACAGCCATTACGGTCGTCGTAGGTACACGACGGTCACCTGGTTGTGAGGCCCGGGAACCGCGGACGAAGTGTGTGACGAACAGTGATCCAAGAAAAGGCTGTGTGAGGTGGCGACGACGACGGTCGGCTTGACCGACTTGAAATTCCGGCTGGTCCGCGAGGACTTCGCCGATGCGGTGGCGTGGGTAGCGCGTAACGTGCCGACCCGGCCGACGGTGCCGGTGCTCGCCGGTGTGCTCCTGGAAGGCACCGACACCGGATTGACCATCTGCTCGTTCGACTACGAAGTGTCGGCCGAGGTTCAGGTACCCGCTGAAATCGCCACTCCCGGAAAGGTTTTGGTGTCCGGACGGCTACTGTCGGACATCACCCGGGCGTTGCCGGCCAAACCGGTCGACGTCAGCGTCGACGGCACCCGCGTGGCGCTGACGTGCGGCAGCGCCCGGTTCTCGCTGCCCACCATGGCGGTCGAGGACTATCCGGCGCTGCCTGCGCTGCCGGAGGAAACCGGGGTGATCTCCGCTGAACTGTTCTCCGAGGCCATCGCGCAGGTCGCCGTGGCGGCCGGGCGCGACGACACGTTGCCCATGCTGACAGGCATCCGCGTGGAAATCTCCGGCGAGACAGTTGTTTTGGCTGCCACCGACCGGTTCCGGCTGGCGGTTCGCGAACTGACGTGGTCGACGTCATCGGCCGACATCGAGGCCGCGGTGCTGGTGCCGGCCAAGACACTGGCCGAGGTCGCCCGAGCCGGAATCACCGGCGCCGAGGTCGGGCTCGCGTTGGGTGCGGGCGCAAATGTCGGCAAGGAGGGGCTGCTCGGCATCCGAAGCGAAGGCAAACGCAGCACCACGCGACTGCTCGACGCAGAATTCCCGAAGTTCCGCCAGCTGCTGCCCACCGAACACACCGCCGTCGCCACCGTGGACGTCGCCGAACTCGTGGAAGCCATCAAACGTGTGGCGCTGGTCGCCGACCGCGGCGCGCAAGTCCGCATGGAGTTCAGCGAAGGCAGTTTGCGGCTGGCCGCCGGCGCCGACGACGTCGGGCGCGCGGAAGAGGATCTGCCGGTGGAGTTTTCGGGAGACCCGCTCACCATCGCGTTCAACCCGACGTACCTGACCGACGGCCTGACTTCGCTCCACAGCGAGAAGGTGTCGTTCGGATTCACCACCCCCAGCCGGCCCGCCGTGCTGCGCCCGGCCGCCGGGGACGACACGTCGCGTCCCGCCGCTGGGCCGTTCCCGGCCGTGCCGTCGGACTACGTCTACCTGCTGATGCCCGTTCGGCTACCCGGCTGACGCGCTGATCCTGTCCGCGCGATTCCACAAGAGGGAGGCATACATGCAGCTGGGCCTGGTGGGTCTGGGCAAGATGGGTTTCAACATGCGCGAACGATTGCGCGACGGCGGCCACGACGTCGTCGGATACGACCCGCGGCCCGAAGTCACCGATGTGCCGTCACTGGCTGCGCTTGCCGAAGCGCTGACGCCCCCGCGGGTGGTGTGGGTGATGGTGCCCTCGGGGCCGATCACCCACGGAACCATCGCGTCGCTGGCCGAGGAGCTCGATGAGGGCGACTTGGTGATCGACGGCGGCAACTCGCGGTACACGGAGGACGGTCCCCATGCAAAGCTCCTGGCGCAGAAGGGGATTGCGTTCCTCGATGCCGGCGTTTCGGGCGGTATCTGGGGATTGAAGGCCGGTTATGGGTTGATGGTGGGCGGCAGCGACGCCGACGTCGCGCGGGCCATGCCGATTTTCGACGCGCTGCGGCCGCCGGGCCCGCGCGAAGACGGCTTCGTGCACGCCGGGCCGGTGGGTGCCGGCCACTTCGCGAAAATGGTGCACAACGGTGTCGAGTACGCGCTCATGTCGGCCTATGCCGAGGGCTACGAACTGCTGAACGCCGAGGACCTGATTCAAGACCCGCAAGCCGTCTACCAAGCGTGGACCAACGGCACGGTGGTGCGGTCTTGGCTGCAGCAACTGCTGGCCAAAGCGCTCAAGGAGGACCCCGGGCTGACACAGATCACCGGCTACACCGAGGATTCCGGCGAGGGCCGCTGGACCGTCGAAGAGGCCATTCGGCTGCGGGTACCGGTTCCGGGGATCGCTGCATCGCTGTTCGCGCGGTTCTTGTCTCGCCAGGAGGACTCCCCCACCATGAAAGCTGTTGCCGCTCTGCGTAATCAATTCGGTGGTCACGCCGTTCATCGGGTGAGCCAATCGGGATAGTTCGCAGCCCATGTATGTGCGGCACTTGGGATTGCGCGACTTCCGGTCCTGGTCGGAAGTGGACCTGGAGTTGGCGCCCGGGCGGACTGTGTTCGTGGGGCCGAATGGCTACGGGAAGACGAATCTTGTTGAGGCCCTGTGGTATTCGTCGACCCTCGGCTCGCACCGGGTGGCCACCGACGCACCGTTGATTCGCGCGGGCCGACCGCGCGCGGTGGTCTCGACGATCGTGGTCAACGATGGCCGTGAGCTGTCCGTCGACCTGGAGATCACGGCCGGTAAGGCGAACAAGGCTCGGTTGAACCGCTCCCCCGTTCGCAGCCCACGTGAAGTGCTCGGCGTGCTGCGCGCCGTCCTCTTCGCTCCCGAGGACCTGGCCCTGGTGCGCGGCGATCCGAGCGAGCGCAGAAGGTACCTGGACGACCTCGCGACACTTCGGCGCCCGGCGCTGGCCGGTGTCCGCGCCGACTATGACCGGGTGCTGCGCCAACGCACAGCTCTGCTGAAAACCGCTGCCGGACACCGCACCCGCGACGACGGGCTGCTGCACACCCTCGATGTCTGGGATCGCCACCTGGCCGAGCATGGAGCACAGCTACTGGCTGCGCGCATCGCATTGGCCAACGAGCTGAGACCCGAAGTCGAGAAGGCCTACCAGCTGCTGGCACCCGGGTCGCGCAGCGCAGACGTCCGCTACCGGTCGAGCATCGACGCGGAGTTAGGCCCCGGCGACACAGCGGATCTGGAAGCGGCGCTGCTGGCCGCACTGGCGGCGCGCCGTTCCGCGGAACTGGACCGCGGTGTCTGCCTGGTCGGCCCCCATCGTGACGACCTCGATCTGATCCTCGGTGCGCAGCCCGCGAAAGGCTTTGCCTCCCATGGTGAATCGTGGTCCATGGCTTTGGCATTGCGGCTGGCGGCATACCAGCTGTTGCGGTCCGACGGCACCGAGCCCGTGTTATTACTTGACGACGTGTTCGCCGAACTCGACACCACGCGCAGACGGGCGCTGGCTGCGGTTGCCGCCGAAGCCGAGCAGGTGCTGGTGACGGCGGCAGTGGTCGAGGACATTCCGGCACAGCTCGAGGCCCAGCGCATCATGATCGGGCTGTGCGAGGACGACGCCGGCCGCATGTCGGTGGTGATGTCATGAGCGACGACGCGATGGATCTGGTGCGCCGCACGCTGGAAGAGGCCCGCAGCGCCGCCCGCGCGCAGGGCAAGAACATCGGGCAGGGCCGCCGCGGCACCGGCACGACACGCGTGGCCGGGCGGCAAGGCAACCGGCGCTCATGGTCCGGCCCCGGTCCCGACGTCCGAGATCCCCAACCACTTGGCGCGGCCGCGCGCGATGTCGCGGCGACGCGCGGATGGTCGGGCCGGGTGGCCGAAGGAGCGGTCTTCGGGCGCTGGCGGTCGGTGGTCGGCGAACAGATCGCCGAGCACGCCACACCTACGGCCCTGCACGACGGGGTGCTCAGCGTGACGGCCGAAAGCACAGCGTGGGCCACCCAGCTGCGCATGATGCAGGCCCAGCTGCTCGCGAAGATCGCCGCCGCGGTCGGCGACGGCGTCGTGACGTCGCTGAAGATCACCGGACCGGTGGCACCGTCGTGGCGAAAAGGACCGCTGCGGGTGGCGGGGCGTGGACCGCGCGACACCTACGGATAAGCATCGCTGAGAGCCGCTTGAACCGCGAAAAGAAAAGCCGCAAGCGTCAGGACGCGCCGCTGGTCGCGAAATCTCGTACACGGCGTTTTTAGCTGTGTAGAAACACCGCTTCAGAATCGGTGCTGGCGGCAGTTACCGGTAGACTGGGCGAAGACCCCGCTCGCGGTGACCGAACCGCTCGCATGCGAACCCCAAGGAGACCTGTCCGACCGTGGCTGCCCAGAAGAAGAAAGCACAAACGGAGTACGGCGCCTCATCCATCACCATCCTCGAGGGGCTGGAGGCGGTCCGCAAGCGGCCCGGCATGTATATCGGCTCCACCGGTGAGCGCGGTTTGCATCACCTGATCTGGGAGGTGGTCGACAACGCGGTCGACGAGGCGATGGCCGGCTACGCCAGCCGCGTCGACGTGCGGCTGCTTGCCGACGGCGGCGTCGAAGTCACCGACGACGGTCGCGGTATCCCGGTCGAGATGCACGCCAGTGGCGCGCCGACCGTGGACGTTGTGATGACCCAGCTGCACGCCGGCGGCAAGTTCGGCGGCGAAGACGGCGCCTACGCGGTGTCCGGCGGGCTGCACGGCGTCGGCGTCTCCGTGGTGAACGCGCTGTCCACCCGGCTCGAAGTCGACATCTCACGCGACGGCTATGAGTGGTTCCAGTCCTACGACCACTCGGTGCCCGGCACCCTCAAGCAGGGCGAGAAGACCAAGAAGACCGGCACCACGGTGCGGTTCTGGGCCGACCCGGACATCTTCGAAACCACCGAATACGACTTCGAAACCGTCGCGCGGCGGCTGCAGGAGATGGCGTTCCTCAACAAGGGGCTGACCATCACCCTCACCGACGAGCGGGTGTCGGAAGTGGAAGTGGTCGACGAGGTCGTCAGCGACACCGCCGAGGCGCCGAAGACCGCCGAGGAACAAGCAGCCGAGGCCACCGCCCACAAGGTCAAGCGGCGGGAGTTCCACTACCCCGGCGGTCTGGTCGACTTCGTCAAGCACATCAACCGCACCAAACAGCCGATTCACAACAGTGTCGTCGACTTCTCCGGCAAGGGTCCGGGTCACGAGGTCGAGGTCGCGATGCAGTGGAACGCCGGCTATTCCGAGTCGGTGCACACCTTCGCCAACACCATCAACACCCACGAGGGCGGCACTCACGAGGAGGGGTTCCGGGCCGCGTTGACGTCGGTGGTCAACAAGTACGCCAAAGACCGGAAGTTGTTGAAAGACAAGGACCCCAACCTCACCGGCGACGACATCCGCGAAGGCCTGGCCGCGGTGATCTCGGTCAAGGTCGCCGAGCCGCAGTTCGAAGGCCAGACCAAAACCAAGCTCGGCAACACCGAGGTGAAGTCGTTCGTCCAGCGCGTCTGCAACGAGCAACTCACCCACTGGTTCGAGGCGAATCCTGCCGACGCGAAAGTCGTTGTGAACAAGGCGGTTTCGTCAGCCCAGGCGCGCATCGCAGCACGCAAGGCCCGCGAGCTGGTGCGGCGCAAGAGCGCCACCGACATCGGTGGGCTGCCCGGCAAGCTCGCCGATTGCCGCTCCACCGATCCGCGCAAGTCGGAACTGTATGTGGTGGAGGGCGATTCGGCGGGTGGTTCAGCCAAGAGCGGCCGCGACTCGATGTTCCAGGCGATCCTGCCGCTGCGGGGCAAGATCATCAACGTCGAGAAGGCGCGCATCGACCGCGTGCTGAAAAACACCGAGGTGCAGGCGATCATCACTGCGCTGGGCACCGGCATCCACGACGAGTTCGACATCTCCAAGCTGCGCTACCACAAGATCGTGCTGATGGCCGACGCCGACGTCGACGGCCAGCACATCTCGACACTGCTGCTGACGCTGTTGTTCCGGTTCATGCGGCCGCTGATCGAAAACGGGCACGTGTTCTTGGCCCAGCCGCCGCTGTACAAGCTCAAGTGGCAGCGCGCCGAGCCGGAGTTCGCGTACTCCGATCGGGAACGCGACGGGTTGCTCGAAGCCGGTCTGAAGGCCGGCAAGAAGATCAACAAGGACGACGGCATCCAGCGCTACAAAGGTCTCGGCGAGATGGATGCCAAGGAATTGTGGGAGACCACGATGGACCCGTCGGTGCGGGTACTGCGACAGGTTACTTTGGACGACGCGGCCGCGGCCGACGAGCTGTTCTCGATCCTGATGGGCGAGGACGTCGAGGCCCGTCGCTCATTCATCACCCGCAATGCCAAAGACGTTCGCTTCCTCGACGTTTAGTCCACAAAGGAACTCATGACTGACACCACGCTGCCGCCAGACGAGTCCGCCGACCGGGTCGAACCGGTCGACATCCAGCAGGAGATGCAGCGCAGCTACATCGACTATGCGATGAGCGTGATCGTCGGGCGTGCACTGCCGGAAGTGCGCGACGGCCTCAAGCCGGTGCACCGCCGGGTGCTCTACGCGATGTTCGACTCGGGGTTCCGTCCGGATCGCAGCCACGCGAAATCCGCGCGCTCCGTTGCCGAAACGATGGGTAACTACCACCCTCACGGTGACGCGTCGATCTACGACACGTTGGTGCGCATGGCGCAGCCGTGGTCGCTGCGTTACCCGCTTGTCGACGGTCAGGGCAACTTCGGTTCGCCGGGCAACGATCCCCCGGCGGCGATGAGGTATTGCGTCACCGGTGATGCGTTGGTGGCTTTGCCGGATGGTGATTCCGTTCGCATTCGCGACGTGGTGCCCGGGGCGAGGCCGAACTCGGACAACATCATCGAGCTGAAAGTCGTTGGCCGCCACGGCGAACCGGTGCTCGCCGACCGGCTGTTTCACTCCGGCGATCACCAGACCTACACCGTGCGTACGGTCGAAGGCTTCGAAGTCACCGGCACGCCCAACCACCCGCTGTTGTGCGTGGTCGGGGGCAAGCACGAATGGAAGCTCATCGAGGAAATCCGGGCCGGCGACGTGGTGGTGATGCTGGCCGAGAACACAGTTGTTGGCAAAAAATCCCCGACATCGCAGCAACAAGTGTGTTTTCCGCACGTGGGCTCGCCGTACTACTACGCGCGCGTCGCTTCGGTGACCGACGCCGGCGTACAACCGGTCTACAGCCTGCGCATCGATACAGACGACCACGCGTTCGTCACCAACGGGTTCGTCAGCCACAACACCGAAGCGCGGCTCACTCCCCTGGCGATGGAGATGCTGCGTGAAATCGACGAGGAGACAGTCGATTTCGTCCCGAACTACGACGGTCGCGTTCAGGAGCCGACCGTCCTGCCGAGCCGGTTCCCCAACCTGCTCGCCAACGGCTCCGGCGGCATCGCGGTCGGCATGGCCACCAACATTCCGCCGCACAATCTGCGCGAGCTGGCCGACGCGGTGTTCTGGTGCCTGGACAACTACGACGCCGACGAGGAGACCACGCTCAAAGCGGTGATGAAGTACGTCAAGGGACCCGACTTCCCCACGGCGGGCTTGATCGTTGGCACACAAGGGATCACCGACGCATACACCACCGGGCGCGGGTCCATCCGCATGCGCGGTGTTGCCGAGATCGAAGAGGACTCGCGCGGCCGCACCTCGCTGGTGATCACCGAGCTGCCCTATCAGGTCAACCACGACAACTTCATCACGTCCATCGCCGAGCAGGTTCGCGACGGAAAGCTTTCCGGCATAGCGAATATCGAAGACCAGGGCAGTGATCGGGTCGGCATCCGCATCGTCGTCGAGCTCAAGCGCGACGCGGTGGCCAAGGTTGTGCTGAACAACCTGTACAAGCACACCCAACTGCAGACCAGCTTCGGCGCGAACATGCTCGCCATCGTCGACGGCGTGCCGCGCACCCTGCGGCTCGACCAGATGATCCGGCTGTATGTGGACCATCAGCTCGACGTCATCATCCGCCGCACCCGCTACCGGCTGCGAAAAGCCAACGAACGCGCGCACATCCTGCGCGGCCTGGTCAAGGCGCTCGACGCGCTCGACGAGGTGATCGCGTTGATCCGCGGATCGCAAACCGTCGACGAGGCCCGCCAAGGGCTGATCGAGCTCCTCGACATCGACGAGATCCAGGCCCAAGCCATCCTCGACATGCAGTTGCGGCGGCTGGCGGCCCTGGAGCGGCAACGCATCGTCGACGACTTGGCCAAGATCGAGGCCGAAATCGCCGACCTGGAGGACATTCTCGCCAAGCCTGAGCGTCAGCGCGGGATCGTCAAAGACGAACTCAAAGAGATCGCCGACAAGCACGGCGATGACCGGCGCACCCGGATCATCGCCGCCGACGGCGACGTGTCCGACGAAGACCTGATCGCGCGCGAGGACGTCGTCGTCACGATCACCGAAACCGGCTACGCCAAACGCACCAAGACCGACCTGTACCGCAGTCAGAAGCGCGGCGGCAAGGGCGTGCAGGGCGCCGGGCTCAAGCAAGACGACATTGTCAACCACTTCTTCGTCTGCTCCACTCACGACTGGATCCTGTTCTTCACCACCCAAGGCCGGGTCTATCGCGCAAAGGCCTACGACCTGCCCGAGGCCTCCCGCACCGCGCGTGGCCAGCACGTCGCCAACCTGCTGGCGTTCCAGCCCGACGAACGCATCGCACAAGTCATCCAGATCAAGTCCTACGACGACGCTCCGTATCTGGTGCTGGCCACCCGCAACGGGCTGGTGAAGAAGTCGCGCCTCAGCGATTTCGACTCGAACCGATCCGGCGGCATCGTCGCGATCAACCTGCGTGACGGCGACGAGCTCGTCGGCGCGGTGTTGTGTTCCGGCGACGACGACCTATTGCTGGTGTCCGCGAAGGGCCAGTCGATCCGGTTCACCGCCAGCGACGAGGCGCTGCGCCCCATGGGCCGCGCCACCTCGGGCGTGCAGGGCATGCGGTTCAACACCGACGACGCGCTGTTGTCGCTGAACGTCGTGCGCGAGGGCACCTATCTGCTGGTCGCCACGTCCGGCGGCTACGCGAAGCGCACGGCCATCGACGAGTACCCCGTCCAGGGCCGCGGCGGTAAAGGGGTGCTGACCATCCAATACGACAAACGGCGTGGCACGCTGGTGGGCGCATTGGTGGTCGACGACGACACCGAGTTGTACGCGATCACTTCGGGCGGCGGCGTGATCCGCACCGCCGCACGGCAGGTCCGCAAGGCCGGCCGGCAGACCAAGGGGGTTCGATTGATGAACCTGGGCGAGGGCGACACACTGGTAGCCATCGCACGCAACGCCGAGGAAACTGACAGTGCCCAGGCCGACGAGCGCTTGCGCGACGAGCAATAGGCCCGACCGGACTCGACCACGTAAGGAGCGGTAGGTGAGCTCACCGAACGAGCCGGGCAACGGCGACGGCCCGCGCCCCTGGCAGCGCTCTGCGGCCACGGCCCGCCCGCCGCAGCAGCCGCCGCGGCGTCCCGAGGCTTCCGGCCCCCACGAACCGGCCGGCATCGAGGAGCGGATCAACCGCTTCATCTCGGGATCGCCGGCCGGTGCGCCGCCCGCGGAAGCGGAGGTCCCCGCACCTGCCCGCACAGAGGTGCCGACGCGCGCGGAGAACGTGCGCAGCGAGCTCCCGGATCTCTCCGGCCCGGTCCCGCCGCGTCCGCCGCGGCCGGCGACCGCAACCGAGAGGCAGGGCGAGCCCGCGGGTCCAGCGCGTCCCCGTGTCCAGGTGGGCACCCGCACGAGCGGACCGGTACGGGCCAGCATGCAGATTCGCCGGGTCGACCCGTGGAGCGTGCTGAAGGTGTCGCTGGTGCTGTCGGTGGCGCTGTTCTTCGTGTGGATGATCGCCGTCGCGTTCCTGTACCTGGTGCTCGGCGGCATGGGCGTGTGGGCCAAGCTCAACAGCAACGTCGGCGACCTGCTGAACAACACCTCCAACAGCGAGCTGGTGTCCAGCGGCACCATCTTCGGCAGCGCAGCGCTGATCGGCCTCGTCAACATCGTGTTGTTGACGGCGATGGCCACCGTCGGCGCGTTCATCTACAACCTCACCACCGATCTAGTCGGCGGAGTCGAGGTGACGCTCGCCGATCGCGATTAACGGGAGCAGGTGCCGTTGCGGTAATCTCGTCGGTCGTTCGGGGCTATAGCTCAGGCGGTTAGAGCGCTTCGCTGATAACGAAGAGGTCGGAGGTTCGAGTCCTCCTAGCCCCACGAAAATGAGATGGGTTGTGGTGCTCGCCGCGCTGGCGGCGCTGGTGATCTGGGCGCGATCGCGGCGGGCCGCCGAGGTCTGGCACACGCTGCCGACCCACCCCGAGGGGCCTTAGCTCAGTTGGTAGAGCGCTGCCTTTGCAAGGCAGAAGTCAGGGGTTCGAATCCCCTAGGCTCCACTGTTAAATCCGCAGCTCAGAAGTATTTTCGCTGTGATGCGGAGTAGCCGAAGCATCGTCCGTGGCCACATTTTGGCCACACTTTCGAGTTAAGAGCGCGTTGATGGCCACGCCGACCGCCTCGACGTCGGAACCGTACAAGTGTCCGTAGCGGTCGAGCGTCAACCCGGCGGACTCGTGACCCAACATGTTCTGCAACGCCTTGATGTTCGCTCCGGCCTGGATGGCAAGGGACGCGGCGGTGTGCCGCAGCTCGTGCAGCTTGAAGTCGTAGATGGTGACGTCCTCGCCCGCCGCGTTCTTCTCGACCCGCGGGAACAACCCGGCCTCGGCGACGGCCTGCGCCCACCACCGGCGCCGCACATTCGTCCCCCGCATGTATCCCCCCTCGGTGTCGGGGAACACCAATGTGTCCGCGGCACCTGGCACCAGGAGGTCAGCGACGAACGCGGGCAAGCTGACCGTGCGCGCCTTCCCGTTTTTCGGCGACCCGACGACGAACTCCCCGCCTACGAGCGCGACCGACCGTGACACCCGGACCGTCCGCCTCTGTAAGTCGAGATCACGCCAACGTAGCTCGGCGACCTCACCGAACCGCAGCCCGCACGTCCCCAGCACGTACACCAACGGTCGATGCCGGCCAGCCGCCGCCGCAAGCCGGTGTAGCTGCTCAAGCGTCAAGAAGCGTTGCTCCACAGGCCGCACCGCGGGCAACTCGACTCCGTCAACCGGATTCGTCACCAGCCGGTTCTCCTGGACCGCCATCGCCAACACCTGACGCAACACCCCGATCGTCTTGTGTACCGACGCCGGCGACAGATCGACGCTCAGATCAGCGACCCAATCCCGCACCAGCGAACGGCTGATGTCCCCCAGCGCGATATCCGCGTGATCGTCGATGAAGCCGTCGACGACTACTTGATACCTGGCCCGCGTCGATGGCTTCAGCTTGTGTTTCGAGTCCAGCCATTCCCGCGCGTACTCGCCCAATCGGACCCGACCCGCGGCCGGCGCCACATACGAACCGCGACGCTTGTCGACCTCTAGCTGATCGGCCCACGCCTGCGCATCCCGCTTCGTCCGAAACCCGCGCTTCTGTGTCTGCCGATGATCCGGCGTCCGGTACCGAACGCGGTAAAGCGTTGTGCCGCTCAATGTTTCGTACTTCTCAATCGTCGCCATCAGACGCCGTCTCTCGCCCGGAAAGCCTGTCTATCCATGTGCCCAGGTCGATACCATCCGCACGCGCTTGCGCCACCGCCTCCTGATAAGCGCGGTCATACATCTCGCGAACGCGCCAACTAGGCCACGACGTATGAACGAACTCAACCCACACACTATTTTCATCGAGGCCGCGCCACGCCAAGAGCGGCTTCTCACCGATGATCCAATCCCACACGTCTTCCGCGCGATGGCTCTCCGTGGATCCGGTTACCGTCACCCGGTCATCGACATCATCGGCAGTCGGACGGAGCAACGCAGACGGCGAGGTGTTAAGCGCCAAGGCGAAAGCAACGAGGTCATCCACATCGACGCGTCTGTCACCCGACTCGATGCGGCGGATACCAAGCGGCGGTATCGGTCGTCCAAGGGTGTCCAAGGCTTCGGACAGCTTGTTAATCGACAAGTTCCTCAGCTCGCGGATACGCCTGATATTCGCACGGACGGTGTCACCGGTCACTCCAAGAGTCCGTTTGTTCGCACCAGAACCGCTGTCGTCGCTGGCCATGCCGAGGAGACTACGAGATCAAAGTTGATAAGTCACGCGATCCGCCTTGACAACAAAACAGCCGTGATGCACTGTGAAAGCGGGTGTTATCAACTTCGATACACCGAAGGATCAAAATCGAAAGGAATGCCAGTGGTGGAAGCGTCGCTACCTGAGGTAGCTACAGCGCGTCAGTTGGCGGAGTTTCTGGGCACAACTGAGGCAAGCCTCGCCCAGGACCGCTACCTACATCGTGGTGTGCCGTACACCCGTGTCGGTCGCAGAATCCGCTACCTGCGTGATGACGTCATGAATTACCTGTCCGCGAACAGATCATCTGGCGGGGACGCCGCCTGATGACCACGGAAATAACAACGGCCCCCGTTGACCCCGACGTTGCCGCGTCGAGCGGGGACCGCTGCATCCAACCCGTAGATCAATACCGACGATTGGAGAACTCCATAATGCCACGAAATCTCTGCAAGCACTGCACAGTGCCCGTTCACGGAGACGGCGGCCTGTGCACCTTCTGCCGCAACTACGTCCCCCCGGTGCAGGCAGGTGACCGCTACCAGCGGCTCATCGAAGCCGCCGAGATCATCGCGAACGACCCAAGCATCGCGTCCGCCGAGATTCCCTGGAACAGCGAGGGCGTGATGGCCTTTGCCGAGTCCATCGCCGAGTTGAGGCTGCTGGACCGGCTCACCGACGAAGACGCCAACCACGTCGCGATGTTCGCCATTCTCGACTTCACACGAGGGCTGCGGCGGATGGCTTGGCGGGTCGCCGACCTACTCAGCACCGACCCGACGATGGGCCGACTCTACGACAACGAAGATCGCGTCATTCACGCCTACGTCGGAATCCTGCATATGCTCCTGGGCGCATTCATCGCGAAGGCCGACCAGTGAACGCGGCGGTTGAGCAGGCCCACCGCCGCCGATCGGCGTCCTACCGGCTTCCCGAAATGGGTTGCTGCCCTTGCCGTGATGCACGCGGCTGCCGCTGCCACAACCCCGACGAGATCACCGATCATTACGTCGATGGCTACCGCGACGCTGCGCAACACCTCCTCACGCAGGGGTTGACGCCCGCGCCGAACATCGCCGCAATGCGGGTGATGTGGTCCCGCGGAGGCGACGACCAGCGCCTCGCCGTACAGCTCAGCGAACTGTGGGAGGTGTCAGCCTGACAATGAACACCACCGCCGAGATGATCGCCAAGGGCAAGGCGATCGCCGAGTCAGGCACATACATGCCGACGCCCAACGATCTGCCTCGGAAGGTACGCGTGAATGGGGCCGCCCGTGACGGCGGCCCCATTCCGCTGCCCACCCCCGAGGAACGATCTACCCGCCGGACCCGTGAACGCAATGCGCGCCGACAAGACGACCAGCACCGCGAACACCCCCAGGCCGCCACCCTGTTGTCGGGCATGATGTCGGCAGCCGAGCTGGACAAGATGACCTTCCCCGATCTGGTGGAGCACGTTCCTCACCTAATCACCGAAGGCTTCGGCGTGATGGCCGGCTCACCCAAGGCCGGCAAATCGTGGTTCACCGCCGGCATCGCCCTAGCGTGCGCCTATGGCGGAACAGCCCTCGGGGCCATCCCCGTCCAACCGCGTGCGGTGCTGCTCCTGGCTTTGGAGGACGGGCCCCGGCGCCTTCAGCACCGAATGCGCCGCCTTAACGCCGACCAGGCACTTCCTCAGCGGCTCGACATCATCACCGACATCACCCCCGGCACCGTCATCCCGACGATCACCGAATGGCTGACCCGCCACGCTGACGACCCCGCCCCGCCGCTTGTACTTCTCGATACCCTCGGTAAGGCACGTCCCCAGCGCCGGCATGGAGACGATCCCTACATCGCCGACTATCAACTCGGCAGCCGCATCAAAGCCACCATCGACGCCGTACCCGGCGCCGCGCTGGTCGCCGTCCACCACACCCGCAAACTCGCCGCAGAGGACTGGCTCGACACCGTGTCCGGCACTCAAGGCATCAGCGGCAGCGCCGACTACATCCTCGTGCTGCGCCGCAAACGCAAAAGCGACGAAGGTGTCCTCGCCGTCACCGGTCGCGACATCGCCGAGAACGAGTACGCCGTCAAAACCGACAAAGGCATCTGGACCCTCGACGGCATAGACATCCTCGATGCCGCCGCCACCGTCACCACCCGCGCCGAACGCCAGCAAGCCCGTCTCGGTGACCGCTCCCTCGACGCCGTGAAGTTCGTCAACACCCGCACCGCGACGACACCCAAGGACCTCGCCGAACACCTGGGCATCGACAGCCGCGTGGCGGGCAACCTGCTCGGCCGACTACGCGACGGCGGTTACGTCGCCCAACTCGGCCGAGGCGTCTATGCACCACTCAGTGGTGAAACTGGTGAAACCGGTGAAACCGCAGATCAGCCCCTACCTGGGATTTCACCACTTTCACCACTTTCACAACCGGAGTCCACATGACCCGCCGCAAGATTATTTTTCCGGCTCAGTTCTGGGACCGCGACAAAGAACGAGAGATCAACATGAACGACGAACCCGCCTTCATCGTCCCGCCCACACGTGAACTCCGTCTGCCACCCGACACGATGCCGATCACGGCAAGCGAAGCGGTGTTCTTCTTGACCCCCGACGGACAAGGAAAACTGACTCCACAGATCGACAACCGGCAAGCGGCGGTTCTGTTAGGCCGTCTGCACGATAGCGGTTACGTCGGCAAGACCGGCATCGGCAAGTACACGCCGTTAGGTGTTGTACCTGTTGTACCTACTGAAAGCCCTGATGAGGGCATACGTCCAAGTACAACACCTACGACACGTACACCAACGAAGCAGTCATGACCGAGCACCGCGTGATCTTCCCCGACCCCGACCTCTGGACCCGGCAACAGGAGCAGCCCGTGACCAACGACCCCAAAGGCGACGCCATCCGCAACGCCCCCGACGCCACCATCCCCACCGACGTCATCAACACCTACGCCGAAGGGGTCCGCCTCATGGTCATCGGAGGCCCCGAACGCAGCCTCCTCCTAGCCCTGCACCTAACCCTCCCTGCCCCACTCGGAGACGTGCAGGTGTTCCTCGACCGCAACCAAACCCTCGAACTTCACGACCACCTCGTCGATTTGCTGAACCTCACCGACGAACAGACCAACGTGCTACTGGCCCGCCTCCACGGAGACGACGCATCGTGACCCTCAAACCCTGCGTCGTATGCGGTAAGCCGTCAGCAAACTCACGCTGCCATGAGCACCGACCCGTACGACCCGCGAAGGAACTGCCGCGCGACCACCCGCACATGAACGGCGGACGCTGGAAACGCCTGTCAACCTCAGCACGCCGACGACAGCCGTGGTGCCTCGACTGCGGAGCGGTCGACGACCTCACCACCGACCACATCATCCCCATCGCCGAAGCGCCCGAGCTCGCCTACCACCCCGCCAACATCACCGTCCGCTGCCGACCATGCAACAGCCGCCGCGGCCGCCACTGCACCGACGTCGAACGTCAAGCAGTCCGCGCCGCCATCGGCACCAGGGGACACGCCCCCCAACAACAGCGCCACCGCCGCACCGCCAAGGCAAAGTTTGAGTTACACACCGGAGGCGCCGGGTGAGGGCAGGCCCGAAGGGCACCGTCGCGGCCGCCCCGCTGCCGTTTTCTGGGTGGCCGGCGTCGCGTGCGAAGCGGCGGGAGCGGTTCATCGGCGAGTTTCTGATTGTCCCGAAGGGTGTTGGTGTTCGGGAGCAGTTTCGGCTGCGGCCGTTTCAGCGGGAGATCATTGCGGGTGCGTTCGCGCCGGGTATCCGTACTGCCCTGGTGTCGCTGCCGCGCGGTAACGGAAAGTCGGCACTGGCGGCTGCGTTGGCGTTGTCGGAGATGTTCGTCGGTCCGGAGTCTGCCGAAGTCCTGTGCGTCGCCTCGGATATGCGTCAGGCGATGATCGTGTTGCGGATGGCACGGCGCATGGTCGAACTCAACCCGGTGTTGGCCGAGCGGGTGCAGGTGTACGCCGACCGGCTGTATCTGCCCGAGAACGATGCGACCGTGTTGCCGTTGCCGGCCGAACCTGGCGCACTGCACGGCCATGACCCGAGCCTGCTGGTGGTTGACGAGTTACACGTGGTCACGCAAGAGGTGTGGGAGGCCGTGACGTCGGTGTCCGGCAAGCGACCGGAGTCGTTGACGCTGGCGATCTCCACCCCGGCCAGCTCACCCGACAGTGTGATGTGGCAGCTCGTCGAGCACGGCCGCCGCGGTGATGATCCGGCGTTTTACTTCCGCGAGTACGCCGCCCCGGACGGGTGCGCCACCGAGGACCACAAGGCGTGGCGGATCGCTAACCCGGCGTTGGCTTGCAGGCGCCCGTTTCTATCAGAGGACGGCCTCGAAGCGGTGCGCCGCACCATCTCCGAGGCCCGCTTCCGGCAACTGCGGCTCGGTCAATGGGTGACCGGCGTCGAGGCGTGGCTGCCGTGGGGTGCATGGGATGGGTGCGCGAGCGAACGGGTTGTGCAGCCACGCGAGCGTGTCGTTTTGGCGTTCGACGGCTCCGCATCCGGTGATAGCACAGCACTGGTCGGCTGCACATTGGACGGGCATATTTGGGTCGAGGGGTTGTGGGAGAACCCCGGCGATCCGCGCTGGCGCGTCCCGCGCGAAACCGTAACGACCGCAGTCGATATCGCGTTCTGCAAGTACGACGTCACCGAACTTGCCTGCGATCCTTGGGGTTGGCGCTCAGAGATCGAGTCGTGGGCTAAACGGCACGGTGAACACCGGGTGCTGGAGTGGAACACCGCGCACGCGCAGCGGATGGCGCCGGCCACCGACCGCCTCTATCAAGCCGTCGTGACACGCGCCGTATCCCACGACGGCGACCCCCGACTGTCCGCGCATATGGCGCACTGTGTCGCCAAGCCGACCCCGATGGGTGATCTCGTCTCGAAGGACAAGCGTGGCAGTCCGCGCAAGATCGACGCCGCCGTGGCCGCGATCGTCGCCTATGACCGCGCCGCCTGGCACCAAACCAACCGAAACCGCAAGAGAACACGGAGCTTCGCATCATGACCGACAACCCGACACTTACCACCCTGTTGCAGCGCCTCGACGAACCCGCCGCCCGCTACCACGAGCTAAACCTGTACTACCGCGGGGAACAACCCCTTGCGTTTCTGTCGCCGGAAGCGAAAGTCGCTCTCGGGCAACGCTTCGGCCGCATGGCATCCAACATTCCTCGGCTCGCGGTCACCGCGCTGGCGGAGCGGCTGCGCATCACCGGGTTCTCGGGCGACGCCGCCGGCATCTGGCCCGACTGGATACGCAATGATCTCGACCAGCTTTCCGGTGTGGCGCACCGCGAAGCACTGCTCCTGGGCGATTCGTTCGTAATCGTGTGGGCCGACATGTTCGGCCGACCAAAGGTCACGGTCGAGTCCGCGAAACAGGTTGCGGTGCAACTTGATCCGGGAACCCGCCAGATCACCGCCGCCGTGAAACGCTGGGAAACCAAGACCACCACCGAGGCGGTGCTGTACGAACCCGACCGCATCACCCGCTACCGCGCGAACCAAACAGGCGCCACCACCCAAGGATTTCGCGTGATCGAGGAGTTGAGCAACCCATTGGGCACGACGCCGGTGGTCGCATTGCGCAACTCCGACCGAATCCTCGACGAGCGCGGATGCTCGGAGATCGACGACCTCAAACCCCTTGTCGACGCGCTGAATAAGAGCCTCGCAGACATGATGGTCACCTCCGAATACGTTGGGCGGCCGCGCCGTTGGGCCACCGGCATCGAACTCACTGAAGAACCCGTCATCGACAGCGCCGGCCACCCGGTCCTCCACCTCGACGGCCAGCCGGTCACAACAGAGGTCAACCCCATCCCCGAGGGCAACCGCGCGATGATTTCCGAGAACGATCAAGCCCGCTTCGGCCAGCTCGAGGCAGCCAACCTGTCCGGCTATGAAGCGTCCGTCCGGGTGATTCTCGGGCAAATCATGGCCGTCTCCACGCTGCCCGCGCACTACGTCGGGGTGTTCACCGACAACCCGGCCTCCGCCGACGCGCTGCGGGCGGCCGAAGCGTCGTTGACGGCGCGCGCGGAGGCTCGGCAAGCCACGTTCGGCCGGGCCTGGGAGCAGGTCGCCAAACTCATGGTTGCCGTGCGTGACGGCCGCGACCCCCTACAGCTCGAGGCCCGCGTCGAATGGGCCGACGCTGCCACCCGCTCCGTCGCCCAGGAAGCGGATGCCGTTGTGAAGCTGTACAGCGCGGGCCTGCTGCCCGCCTCGTACGCGCTCGGAAAGTTGGGCTACAACGACGACGAAATCGCCCAGATACGGGTGGCGCGCCGCGCCGAAGCTCTCGACACCGCCGCCATCACCCTGACGGCACCGGCGCAGCAGAGGACCGCGTGAGCGTCGAGGACTACCAAACCCAAACCGCGGCACTCGCCGCATCCACTGCGACCACGGTGACCGCTATTTTCACCGCGTACACCACAGGGCAGTTCACCCGCGACGCCGCCATAGCGCTCATATCCGCCGTCATCAACCGCGCCAACGCCGCGGCCGTCGGACTGGCCGATGTCGGAATCTTGCAGCAGCTCGAAACACTCACGGGAACACCCGCTGTCACTACCGGCGTCACTCCGTCCGATGACCTCGACCGGCTCGCCAAGGCCGCCGACACCATCCTCACCGACCTCGACAACGCAGCCGGACCCGCCGCCGAGGATGTCCAGCAGGCGGAAACCGCCGACCCGGTGCGCACAGCGGGTTTGCGGTTCGAGCGGCTGGCCCGCGCGGAACCGTTGGAGACAGCGCAACGCGCCGCGAGCGAAGTGATCTCGCAACAGCCGCTCGTCGAGGGCTGGACGCGACACATGGACGCCGACCCCTGCCAGCTCTGCCGGTGGTGGTGGCGAGAGGGCCGCGTCTGGCCAAAGGAGCACCCGTTTCAGAGCCACAAGGGTTGCAACTGTCAACCGCGAATTGTATTGGCACACAACATCAAATCAACAATGTATACGAGGAGACTAAGCCTTGACCGAGCCGCAAAATCAGCCTGACGACACCATAGAGGAGCCCACCGCCGAGGACTACGAAGCCGTCAACAACGCTATGAAGGCCGACGGCCTGAACATCGACGACGGTGACGAACCCGCTGACGAGTCCGACCAAGAGCCCGAAACTTTCCCCCGCGCCTACGTCGAGGAACTACGCCACGAGAACGGCAAATACCGGCAACGCGCCCAGCGCGCCGATCAGCTCGCACACCGGCTACATGTAGAGCTTGTACGGGCCACCGGAAGATTAGCCGACCCCACCGACATGCCGTTTTCCGAAAGCCATCTCGACGACCCCGACGCGCTGAACGCCGCTCTCGACGATTTGCTCACCCGTAAGCCGCACCTGGCCAGCCGGCGACCAACCGGCGACATCGGTCAAGGCCCGGTGTCGGGGAGAGGGTCTAGCGTCGATCTCGCCGCGATCCTGCGGCAACAAGCCCAATAGGAGCAGAAAATGTCGCTACGTGACCTCGAGAACGAAACCGCCGAGGTGCTGCTGAACGCGATCAAAGCCGAAGCGGAAGACAACAGCCAGACGGGATCGGGAAAGTGGGTCGATCTGGCGAACGCCTACGCGCTGGTCGTCGACAAGGCACCCGGACCTAAATCGGCTCGGCCTGGCCGGATTCGCTAAATAGGCGGTATTCTGGTGGGGCCGGTCCTGGTGGCCGGCCCCACCGTTTGTCCTGGTGACACGGGTACCACAAGCCCCGATTCTGTAGTCACATAAGGACTCTCATGGTTGAATCCACCGCTGCTAATCCCCAGTTGCTCGCCGACCAGGTTTCCAGCCTGCTTGTGCAGCCCCTCGAAGCCGCCTCCGTCGTCCTGTCCAGCGGGCCGCGAATCTTCGACACCGCCGGGGTGCTGCGCATCCCCAAGCTGACCGGCTCATCCTCGGTCGGGTTCGTCGGCGAAAACGAACTCATCCCAAGCGATCACGACACCAGCTTCGACGAGGTGGTGTTGATGCCGACCGACCGCAAGAGCATCAAAGTCATCGAACGCTACAGCCGCGAACTGGCGCGGCAAGCGGTCATCGGGATCGACGCCACGCTCAAGAACCGGTTAGTGAAGGTGGTTTCCGACAAGCTCGACACCGCCCTACTCACGGGCCGCGGGCAGGCCACCAACGAGGTGCAGACTGTCACGGTCGCCACCGGGCAGCCGTTCACACTGTCCTACCGCGGCGTGGCCACATCCAGCCTCGCCAACGGCGCCGCCGCCTCGACTGTCCAGACCGCTTTACAGGGGTTATCGACGATCGGCTCGGGCAACGCCACCGTCACCGGGTCGGCCGGCGGCCCCTACACCGTCACATTCACCGGCGCACTCGCCGCGACGAGCGTCGATCGGCTCGGCGCCACCGGCGCGACGGTCACCACGACGACCCAAGGCGAAGCCGCCGGCGGTATCACCGGCCTGACCAACCAAGCAGGGGTGCAGACCGGGGAACTGGACGTCACCGACGCCGACAGCCTGCTCGACGCGATCGCGCTGACCTCCGCAGCCGAGGTCACCCCTAACAGGTGGTTCATCTCCGGCGCCGACTTCATCGCGCTGCGCAAGCTCAAAGACGGCAACCAGCGGTACCTCATCGAGGATGACGTCACCGCCGACACCACCTATCGGCTGTTCGGCATCCCCGTCACCGTCACCAACAAGCTCGCCAAAGGCAAGGCGGTGCTGGCCGACACCTCCCAGATCGCCGTGGCGCGTGATCTCGCACCTTCCGTGACGATCCTCACCGAACGCTGGGCCGACTACGACCAGATCGGCATCCGCGTCGTCACCCGATACGACCTCGGGCTCCTGCATCCCGAAGCTGTCGTCGTCCTCACCGACGCCTAATGCCCGCGGTCGAAGCCGACGACGTGCTGGCGCTGCTCAACCGCAGCTCTGACGTCGACGACAGCACCGCCGCGTACGCGGTCGACATCATCACCGCGATGGCCCACGCCTACACCCGCGGGCGCGGCTTCGGCACAGACGGGTTCCCCAATGATGAGGTCGCTGCGGTCATCGTCACAGCGGCCGCGCGCTTGACCACCAACCCCGGACAGCTCGGCAGAAGCGACACCGCCGGAGACTTCACCAGCGACGTCCGTGGCGGCTTCACCGGCTGGACCCTCGCCGAGCAGACCGTGCTCAACCGGTACAGGGTCCGGGCCATGTGAGCAGCGGCGGCCCGGCGTCAAACCCGGTTGGTAGACCACCCCGGGCAAGGGCGCGCCATGACCCCCGGATCCTTTGGGTGAGCGCACACCTGCACCGGGCCGCCGTGGCCACCTTCTGGCCACAAATTGGCCACAGTTACAGATAATCAGCGTGAATTACGCTGATGTGTTTCAGCAGCTAAGCCGCCGCGAATGCGTTAGAACAGCATGATGTTTCGCCTTTGCAAGGCAGAAGTCAGGGGTTCGAATCCCCTAGGCTCCACAC
>NZ_JCALDL010000013.1:0-118558 GCF_059812855.1 Mycobacterium sp. NGS35 | reverse complement strand
TCGTCACACCGCAGCCCCGCATCGCGCACAGGTGACAGAGCACGACACACAGCACATCACCACGTGCAGATCCGCGAAGACGAGGGCGGGCACGGGGCACGCACCTCGCGGCAGTCAAGGATGGTCATGACGTCTTGCCAGAACTCTTCTCGAAGCTGCTAAGCCTCTGTGTGCGGATCGGTGGTAGGGGCGTGTCGGAACCCACCGCCATCAGTTCACGGCTGGGCCATTGGGCTTCTCGCCCTTGACCGCTCTGACAAGTGAATTGGAGCGAATCATTTGAGCGGCTTCCGATTCTGGTCCTGGCAAGGCACGGCCGGCCTGCTGCAACAACTCACTGAGCGGTGTGGTGTTAGCTTTCCATCCCCGCGCACCGAACCACTGCTCGGCGGGTGCACACTGCTCGTTGTAGATCAAGGTGAAGAAGGTTCCGTCCTCGCCAGCGGCTCGCTCGGCGGCCTTGGCTGCTTCGAACGCCTGCTCGGGCATCGGCTCGCCTTCTTCGACCGCGACATGGCTGCCTGGGGCGGACGACGCGTCCACGCCCGCGAAAAGCCGCTCCTGCGCAGTCGCGGGTAGGTAGATCAGCAATCCCTCAGCCAAGAACGCTGACGGTGCAGAAGCGTCGAAGCCGTTGGCACGCAATGCGTTCGGCCAGTCTTGGCGCAAGTCCACAGCAACCTCGCGTCGCTCGGCGTTCGGTGATGCACCGAGCTCGGCGAGCACCTCACGTTTGAACTCCAGCACCCGCGGCTGATCCAATTCGAAGATCACTGTCCCTTCCGGCCAGCTCAACCGGTAAGCCCGCGAGTCCAAGCCGGCCGCGAGAATCACCACCTGCCGCGCCCCGTCGGCGGCCGCTTCGGCGAGATAGCGATCGAAGTAGCGGGTCCGCGCGGCCTGAAAGTCGATGAAGTGCCTGCCGAACTCGCTGTGCAACTTACTGTCGCCGCGGCCGTCGACAACATCGGCCCAATGGCCGCCCACCGCCCGGCAGAACACTTCGGCGTATGGGTCCACGGCGAGCGGATGGTCCTTCTTGGCCTCCAAAGCCCTTGCCGCGGCGACGAAAAGCGCTGTCGAACCCACGCTTGTGGTGATATCCCAGGTGTCGTCGTCGGTGCGCATGCTCCGAGGGTACCGGTGACCGGCATCAACCAGATTGAGCACAAATCAATTCGGGTCGGCCGCGCGATGACCCCGCACGAAGCGCTGCCAGCCGTCGCAAACACTAGGGGAGTAGCGGAGCTGCTGGCCTCGCTTGCCGCATCGCTGCCCATGGAAATAGTTGGGTAGATGGGCTCTCCCGGTGAAGCCGCATGCAGTAACCCCTTGACAGATCAACCCCACGCGATCACCGGGTGGTGCGTCAGAACCGGGGCCTAGTCGGAGCACCCCTCCGTCAGAGTAGGTGCCGAGAACGAGGACCTCTGAGCGCACCGGACCTATTTGGCGCGGCGAAGATTCGCGGCGCCGAAGAACATTCGATTAAGCAGTTCATCGCGGGAGTAGTTCGTGTTCTGCCCCGAAGACCGCTTCAGTCTGATTTAGGGACGAAAATCACTATGCAGCTTCCACGCGGGACGCCGTGCTCCCGGGGAATTCATCGACTGCGATCACACGGTTCGTCATGCGCTGGCGCGGCTTTTTCGCGCTGCGACGGAGCGAGGAGGGCGAGAACGCATGTGGTCGCGGGTTTTCTCCATCATGAGTCCCAGAGTGTGCACGTCGCTGGGATCGAGAGCGTCGAACAGTAGCTGGCGTACCACCTTGATGTGGCCGGGTAGAACCTTGGCGACTAGGGCGCGTCCCTTTTCGGTGATATCGACGACTGTCGCGCGTTGGTCGTCTGGCGATGTCGCTCGGGTGATGAGGCCCTCATCCTCGAGCAGCTTGGCCTGATGGGTGAGCCCGGATCGGCTGTACACCACACCGTCGGCCAACGAGGTCATGGTCAACGGATGCTCCGCGTGGGCGAGTTTGGCCAAGATTTCGAACTGCACGTAGCTGAGCTTGCCGTCGGCTTGCAACTGCTTTCGCACCGCATACTGAAGAAGGCTCACTGTCTCCATGAGAGCGAAGTAGGCCCGCAACTCGGCGGCGTCGAGGGCGTCGGGCATGTAGCCAGCGTAGTGCTTCAACCTCGAAGCGTCTGTTGGTGGACGAGGCGCGTGTAGCGATAGGGCGGTCGGACTCGAACGAACGCTCGGCGGGGCAAGGATCGCGCACCGCGGGCACGCATTGACATCAGAAGTCCTGGCCGTCGCACTACGCTTGCTCGAAATGGCGTCCACTCAGCCCCCTCGTAAGCTCCGAAAGGATGCTGCGCAGAACGCTGAACGGGTCATCGCTGCGGCGATTCGCGCGGGCTTGGCGGAGGGAAGATTTGTGCCCCTCGAGCAAATCGCGGCCGATGCTGGTGTGGGCATCGGGACGCTCTACCGCCGCTACCCCAACCGCGAGGCGCTCCTCGAAGCGATGGCAGTACGCGCCTACCGCTTGATTCTCGCCGAGGCGAAAGACGCGTTGGCGCATGGCGAAACAGGACATGATGCGATCGCCCGCTTCCTGCGCCAAACGTTCGCTCATCGCGACGAGCTGGTTCTTCCCTTGCACGGCGCACCGATGACCGAGGACACCGAATCGGCGGAACTCCGTCAACAGATGCATCAGACGATGGGCGCGATTGTTGCGCGTGGCCATCGCGACGGCAGCGTACGGCTGGACGTGACCGCAGGTGCGGTCGTTCGGTTCGGGGCCATGCTGGCCCGCCCTATGTCGAATGTGCCGGACTGGCCGGCCGCGGCGGCCGAACAGCGGTTGATCTTCCTGCGTGGCATCGCCGCTGCAAGTGACTGACAGCTGGCGCCGCGTTGTCGCACGTCGGAGATTCCAAAGAACGCATGTGCATTAGCTTCGTCCGCGGCGTTGTAGTGGAGGAAATCCTCCGCTACTAGTAGGGTGGGCGCATGCAGCTCCATGCCTCGCAATCGGAGGCATATGTCGCGGCGACGCGGCCGCACAATTCGTCGACTTCGATCGCTGACGCGGTGGATCCGGCGGCCCGCATCCGACGATCACGGCTGCTGGGATGAGTCTTTCGGGCGCCGGGCGGCGCCTGCACGCATCGACAGTTCCGCTCGGCGTTGCCGCTCGGGAGCGCGACCCACATGCCCGTCCGACAGCGCACCTCCTGATCGCCGCAGCGGCCCGGTACGGCCGGTTTCCGGCACGCCACTGATCCCGGGAATTGCTTCGATATAGAAGCGGTTAAACGGATGTCAATTGCTTCGGATTCGAAGCATTAACCAAGGAGGAAACATGAAGGCTGTCCGATACCACCGCTATGGCGACAGCGGCGTACTCGAATACGAGGATGCCCCGCGCCCGGTGCCGGGCCCCCAGCAGGTGCTCGTGAAGGTTGCCGCCACCTCGTTCAACCCGGTGGACGCTGGTATCCGCGGCGGCTATCTGGCCGAGGTGTACACGATCAGCTTCCCGCACATACCCGGTGTCGACCTGGCCGGGACGATCGCCGAGATCGGTGAGGGCGTACAGGGCTGGAATGTGGGTGATGCCGTGGTCGCGTTCCTTCCGCTGGATGCCGACGGCGCCGCCGCGGAGTACGCGATCGCCCCAGCCGAATCGTTGGCAGCCGCCCCGACGTCAATCGACCTCGCCGACGCCGCCGCCCTGCCCGAAGCGGGGTTGACAGCCTGGCAGGCCCTCTTCGAGGTAGCCGGCCTCACCAGCGGCCAATCGGTGTTCATCAACGGCGCCTCGGGCGCGGTGGGTGGTTACGCGATTCAACTGGCCAAGCAGGCCGGAACCGTCGTCACGGCCACCGCCAAACAACGCGATGCCGACCGGCTGCGCGGCTACGGTGCCGACCGGATCGTGGACTACATCGACTACACGCAATCCCCGGTCTCGGTCGAGGGCGCACCCTTCGACGTCGTCCTCAACCTGGTTCCCACCACCGACGAACAGACCAACGCCCTGATCGGCGTCGTCGCCGACGGCGGTTTCCACGTCGGCACCATGGTCTTCGGGCCGCAGAACCCAGAGCGCAACGTCCGGTCGCAGCGGGTCTTCGTGCGCAGCGACGCCGCTCAACTGGCCGAGCTGGTGCGCCGCGTCGACGACGGACAGTTGCGCATCGGGGTCACCCACCGCCGCCCGCTCGCGCAGGCCGCGGCCGTGCACGACGAATCCGATGCCGGCCGCCTGCACGGCAAGACCATCCTCGTGCCCGGCCTGTAGCCGTAATCATCGACCCCTCAACAGATTGGGAGTAATGATGTCCGAGCAGAAACTGATCGCCGTCGTCGGAGGCACCGGATCGCAGGGCGGTGGCCTCGTCCGAGCCATCCTCGACGACCCCGCACAGCAATATCGCCTGCGCGTCCTCACTCGCAGCGCCAGGTCCGCGAAAGCGCGCGACTTGGCGGCCGCAGGCGCCGAGGTTGTCGAGGCCGATCTCGATAACGGGGCGAGCGTGCGAGCAGCGTTCGACGGCGCCGAGGGCGCATTCGTCGTCACCAACTATTGGGCTGAACGCACCGCCGAAGAGGACGCCGCACGGACCAGGGCCGACATGGAACTTCAGCAGGCCGACAACGCCGCGCTGGCAGCCAAGCAGGCCGGCGTCAAGCACGTCATTTGGTCGACGCTGGAAGACACGCGCGACGTCTTGGGCGCCGACGACCAAGTGCCGACCGTCGAGGGGCGCTACAAGGTGCCACACTTCGACGCCAAGGCCGAGGCGGATGCCTTGTTCCGCGAGTACGACGTCCCGACGACCTTCCTGCGCACGACGTTCTTCTTCGAGAGCTTCGCCGGCGGCGTCGGCCCGACGCGGATCGGTGACGGCACGCTGGAACTCAGCCTCCCGATGGCTGACCAACCGCTGTCGGGCATCGCCGTCGCCGACATCGGTAAAACCGCGTTGGGCATTTTCAAGCGCGGCGCAGAGTTGATCGGTCAGACGGTGAGCATCGCCGGTGATCACCTGACCGGTGAACAATACGCGTCGGCGTTCAGCGACGCCTTCGGCGAACCGGTCATCTACCGACCCATGAGTTGGGAACAGTTCCGTGCGCTGGGGTTCCCAGGGGCCGTCGAGATGGCCAACATGTTCCAGTACTACGCGCAGAACTCGGCCCGCTTCGTCGGCGATCGAGATCTGGCTGCGGTGCGCCGACTCAATCCAGCGCTGCAGTCGTTCCGCGATTGGCTCGCCCACGCCGGTCTCCAACGCCCGTAGTTAGGCCGGCCATGGCACGGCGACTTCCTATTGCCGCAACCCATCGATGACGCGTTTAGCGTATGGCGTGCGCGTGAGTTGAAGGTTGAAGGTGGCACGAGCGCAGCGCTGCTCGCGCAGCAGGGTGCGCAACGTCGTGTCGAGCGCATACGACGGTGTGGTCATGGCGCCCGCGCGTCAGTCGAGGTGCCGGTCGACATCCATGCGTTTGTGGAGGATGCGCACCACGTCGACGAGACCTCCGCCGGCGCCAACTCGGTAATAAAGCGTGTGTGATCCCGCCGTATGCCGTCGGTAGCCGGCCCGAACCTCGTCGCAGGACTTTCCAATTAGCGGGTTGTCCGCCACAAGCTCAATCGCATGCTGAATCACCCGCACGTACGCTTCGGCCTGATCGTCATTCCACCGTTCGCAGGTGTAGTCCCAGATCTGCTCCAGATCAGCCTGGGCAGCAGGGGACAGGACATATCGGCTCACCGTCCGCGAGGTTCTCTGGCGCGCTTCCGCGACACAAACTCATCGAACTCGAACGGCGTCGACGCGCCGCTATTTTCACCAGCTACCAGTGCCTCACGGAGGGCATTTAGATGGGTCTCGCGTTCCTCGAGCAGCCGCAGCGCAGCGCGTACGACGTCGCTCGCCGAGCGGTATCGTCCTGATGCGACCTCGTCTTCGATAAACGCATTGAAGTGCTCATCCAGGCTGAACGAGGTGTTCCTACCCATACGACAAATGTACCAACTATTGGTATTGGAGGCTTGGCTATCGTAGGCAACCCTGGAACGGTGATGTCGCGAGGGGGTGGTCCTCCCACCGGCCGACTTGGACCGTCATCGCCAGCTGGGAACGGCCCAAGCTCGTCGAACTCGAGCATCTGAGCCTCGACCATCCAGCCGTTGTCGCGGCAGCCAGGCGTCTCAACCGCCCTCTATAGACACTTTGGCTCCGGAAGGGATCTGCGACCTACCTGACGCCACCGAGGGCTTACCGGCGTATTCATCATCGTCGTCAGCGGACGAAAACCGTTGCACTGCAAGGTAATACGACGAACCTTACCGGTAATCCGCCATATTCGATCCCGCCGTATTCCCTCGTCGCAAGGGACATCACACAATCAAACTTGCCGCAGCATGTCGCAAATGAAATGGGTTCAGGCGCCGCAGTGGAGAAGCGTTGAACGGTCGCCGGTTCCCCTCGGGTATGTGGTCGCATTCAGTCCTGGCGGTGCGGCGGCGAGGTGGTCGGGTGTGCGGGGATCGCGTCGAGCGCGGCGAGGGCCTTTTCATCGAGGGTGATCGCTCCGGCAGCGAGGTTTTCCTCGAGGTGGCTTGCGCTGGCGGTTCCGGGGATGAGTAGGGTCTGGGGGCTGTGGTGCAGCAACCAGGCAAGCCCGACCTGTGCCGCGGTGCATCCCAGGCGCTCGGCGACGGCGAGTACGGCCGCCTCGTCAGTGACCTTCGCCATACCCGGCATCGCGCCGCCCAAGGGGAAGTAGGGCACCCAGGCGATCTGCTCTGCCTCGCAGAGGTGGAGCAGGTCCTCGTCGTCGCGGGCCACGAGGCTATAGAGGTTCTGCACACACACGATGCCTGCGGGCAAGGCGCGACGCAGTGTGTCCAGGGACACGCTGCTGAGCCCGATCGCCCCGATCTTGCCTTGGTCGCGTAGCGCGATCAGCTCGGCGATCTGGTCGCCGATGTCGACCGCCTGGTCGTCGGGGTAAGGAATCGTCATCCCAGTGTCCATGCGGCGCAGGTTGACCACCGGGATCTGCTCCAGGCCGAGTGAGGCAAGATTGTTCTCGACTTGGGCCCGCAGTTCCTCGGGGCGCTGGGCCACCTTCAGCGGGAATGGACCGCCGGGGTCGGAGACAGCGCCGACCTTGCTGGCGACCACGACATCGTACTGGGATCGCAATGCCTCACGAATGAGGCCGTTGACGAAGCCATCGCCGTAGAACTGGGCGGTGTCCACGTGGTCTACGCCGAGGTCGAACGCTCGGCACAGCAGGGCGACAGCTGCGGCGGGCTCGTCGTGCAGCCGTTCCAGCTGCATCGCGCCGTAACCGACGCGTGAGACCATACGTACGGCCAGCTGACCGGTGCCACCGGGGCGCGGAATCTTATTGAAGGCATTTCCCGATGTCATGGTTATCTATTCTCTCTGAGACCGGACAGGTCGGTCAGGGTAGGCGTGATTCATCCGATGAAAACGCCGAGGTTGACTTGACATAATGTGGCTTATCGGCATTTATCAGAGCTGCATTGAAGGCACCGACAACGCGACCACCATGAAAGACCACCACCAGCAACGGAAAGTCGCAAAGGTAACCGCAGGGCTCGCCGTCACGGTCAGCACCGCTGGTACCCATTGGCGTTTTCGTGCCGAGCCCTGCACCTTCAGTGAATCGGGTCAGCGATCGCCGACCCGACTGCGCGCTCTAGCGCCGTACCGCCTTCATACGTCACTGTGACGAATTTGCATGCGCGTGGCCGATCTCAGTGAGCCGGCACTTGATGCGTTCACACCACCGCACGTTGCGTCGGCGCCCGTGGCGAAACTTGGCGTCCTATTCCGATTGGCACCCACGGCCGTTGTCCCACTAGTTTTCGGAGGTGCTTTCTTCAGTTGCTCGTGCCGCAGCGCGGCGGATCGTCCCATTGCTGGCAGCTGCGGCTGTCGCCGTCGGCCTTTGCGGACATCCCGATGGCCCCACTCCGGCGCTGCGTCTAGCCGCCGATGAGGTGAACCCTCTGGCCGCGCTGCCGCTGTACGTCGACCCCAACTCGGCGGCCATGGCCGCGGCGCACAACGCCAATCCGCCGAGCCCCGAACTGACCGCCATCGCAACCACGCCGCAGGCCTACTGGATCGACCAAGCCGTCCCTCGTGCTGCTATCAGCAGATACATCAATGGGGCGCAGGCCGCCGGCAGCATGCCCGTTCTGGCCGTCTATGCGCTTCCCCATCGCGACTGCGGGAGCTTCGCAGCCGGCGGCTTCGCGACGGCCGCCGACTATAAGGCGTGGATCGACGGTCTCGCCGCCGACTTGGGCTCATCGCCCGCCACGATCATTCTCGAACCCGACGCGCTCGACATGGCCGACTGCCTGTCCGCCGACCAGCGCCAGGAACGCTTCGACTTGATCCGCTACGCCGTCGACACATTGACCAAGGATCCAGCTGCGGCCGTGTACATCGACGCTGGCCACTCGCGCTGGCTGAGCGCCGAGGAGATCTCTGCACGGCTCAATCAGGTGGGCATCGACCACGCGCGCGGTTTCAGTCTCAATACCTCGAACTTCTACACCACCGACGAGGAAATCGGTTACGGCGAAGCGATTTCGGGGCTCACCAATGGCGCGCACTACGTCATCGACACGTCGCGCAACGGCGCCGGGCCGGCACCTGAGGGCCCGCTGAACTGGTGCAACCCCAGCGGCCGAGCACTCGGCGCCCAGCCGACGACCGCCACCGCGGGCCCACATGCCGACGCCTACCTGTGGATCAAACGTCCCGGTGATTCCGACGGATCATGTGGACGCGGCGAACCAGCACCGGGCCACTTCATGACCCAATACGCGATCGATCTGGCTCGCAACGGCAGCCGATAGCAAGCGGCCAGCAACTGCGCTGAATCACGAACGACGCAGGCCCGCAACAGGTTTCGCCCGCCCCAAGCCGATCGCAGCGACCTAGTGATGGCTGTCGCCGGCCTGCCGCCATCGTCGAATGCGGTGGTGATCGGGCATGAAGCCGTGGTCGACACCCCACAGCACGGCCTGAGTTCGACTGCCGACGTCGATCTTGCGGTAGATGTTGCGGATGTAGGACTTGACGGTGTTGGGACTCAGATATGTCAGTGCGGCGACCTCGGCGTTGCTTTTGCCTTGCGTGATCAGCGCGAGTATCTCGGCCTCCCGGTCACTGAGCCCCTCGTGCCGCCCGGGCCAGTCCAAACCGGCCGCGCGAGGCGCCCGCGCGGGCGGATCACTTATCACGATTTTGCCGGCGTGCACCGCCTCGAGGGCCGCGACCAAATCACCGGCCGGCAGCGTCTTCGACAGGTAACCGTGAGCCCCTTGCGCGCGCGCGTTGTCGATCAGGTCTGGCTGAAAGTTCCAGGTGTACACCACCACTCGGCGCGCCCGAGGATTGCCAACCAACACACCGACCTCTTCCTGATCGGACTCCGGCTGGGCGAACGAGTCGTAAAGGGCGATATCGACCACGCCGTCGACGTTCTCTTGTGAGTCCAATTCGGTGACGACGACGCGGTCACGGTAGGGCTCGAGCATGTTGGCCACGCCCATGACGACGACGTCGTAGTCGTCGACGACAGCCACGGTGATCGGCTCTTTCCGATCGGCCCCCACGCCGCCGACATTACCTCCCTAGGGGTGTACCGCGGACCGGCTCAGCGCTGGTCTCCTGGTGTCATGCCGGTCGTTCACCGGCAGCCCAGCGCCGATCATCGGCGCGGAAGGAAAGGGGCAACAGCCATGATCATTCTCGGAATCATTCTGCTCATCGCCGGCTTGCTGCTGAAACTGTCGATTCTGTGGACCATCGGCATCATCGTCCTGGTCATCGGTCTGATCCTGGCCGCGCTGGGCGCAATGGGCCGGGCGGTCGGCGGTCGGCGGCACTATTTCTAGCGGTTCGTCGCGCTGGTTCACTCGTAGTTGATGCCCTTCATCGTGAACGACCGCGACGAGAAGTCGATCTGCGCCGCCGGATTGGCGACCGCCGTGGTCATACCCGAACCGAATGCGCCTTGGCTGTCGAACAACGTCGCGGTGCCTACTGCGATGCCCTCGGCGGCCCAGTGTGAATCCCCCTGAACGCCGATCCACTCGTCGAGGGGCAACCGTGCCAGCGCGACGGTCAGGTCCCCGTTGATGTATCCGATGCCTTGCGTACCAAGGTTGGTCACCAGGCTTGTCGCTTCGGCGAGCATGACGGCACGCACGAAGGGCGAGACACTCTCCCCCACGACGACGTTGATTCCCTTGTTGTAGAAGCGCTTTCGCGAGGCGTTCTGATGTGCCGCCGGAGATCGGGTCCATCCCGCCTCGTCACTACCGACGAACGGCAATGTCTCACTGTCGATCGGGGGCGTCGGGAAGGCCGTCGGCGCAATCCACTGGCGACCGGGTGGAGCAGACGAGCGCCGATAGGACACCAGCGTCGCCTTGGCCACCAAGCGGCCGTCCTGCTGAAGCAACGCATCGGCGGCCCGCACCCGGCGGCCGTCTCGTACGATTCGGACGTCGACGGTGGTCGACGAATTGCGCGCCGCCCTGAACAAGTCCGCCGTCAACCGTGTCGGCATGAATTCCGGCGACCCGCATCGGCGTTCCAACGCCCGCGCCAGTAGCCCGACGACGGCCGGCCCGTTGAGATGGTCATCGCCCCAATGACTTTGTGCGAACTGTGTCGGCATGAAGGTGCCGTTTCCTGTTGAGGTGAAATACGCAGGCTCCGTCGACATCTGGGCATCCTCGCATACGGTGTGCTGACACTAGTCAGCTGTCACGGCCCTGATACGGATGGGTCCGCGCCATGCCGTGCTCGGATCAAGCACGTTGCCGCGCTGCAGGAGTTCGACGGCACCCGACCGCGCAAGCGTCACGGCGATCCGGCGCGTCTCCGCCATCAAGTCGCGCCACGCCTCGCCGCCCACCGCCCGAGCAGCGTCCGACGGACATGTCGTACCGCCGGGTGCGCGATGACGTGCGAGCGCAAGGATGGCAGCCCTCAGCCGCTCTTCGACCGAACCTGCATCGAGGGCGCGTCGAGCTTCGTCAGCCGCGACACCACGCCCGGCGGCCGCACGCTCCAGCTCTCTGCGGACCGAAGACTCGCCCATTTGAGTTGTCACGCGTCGGCAAGAAACACCGACGGACTCATTGGCGGCGAAAACGCGGCGAACGAATACCGCATGACGCGAGCCTGCCCTTCGAACTGGATTTCAGTGTCCGACAGGTTCGTAATCTCGAGCTGATAGCCCGACGTGTAGGCCGGATTCTGATCCGAACCGGGCGCGTACTCCAGTTCGGAGCCTGATACGAGCATCATCGACCTCCGTTGATCGTTGCTTCAGTGTAGATTTCCCGACGCGGGACGGGCTCGATCCGACTCATCTCGTCACCATCGCCACAACGGCGAACGGGTCGCCGCCCGGCTTATCGGTTAGGAACGAATAACCTTTGATTACATGGCCTTTCGGCCCACCAATCGCGCTACCGCGCATTCGGCGGACCGAACCACCTGGCGAGCGCCGCCGGTAGGCCGCTGTCACCGACGCCTCCTACCCACGCGACGTATCCGTCGGGGCGGATCAACACGGCCTTGGGAGCAGTCACGTGGCCAAGTGCGGGCAGCTCCCAGACGCCAGAGTATTGCGCGTCGACCGATTGGACCCGATCGGCCCAACCCGTGATGTCGAATCCGCCCCCGTCGCCGAAATCAATCAGCACCGGCTTTGCCGTGTGCAGGAGGCTGTATACCGGCACCGGGCCGTCGGCAGTGACGATGTCGAGGTCGGGCATGCGCCGACCGAGTAATGGATGTCCGTCACCGAGATCGTAATGAATGTCCAACCCAGACATCATGGCGCCAAAGCGCTTTCGCGGCTCCTCCATGGCGAGGAGCTCAGCGACGTTGTCACGCAACGCGGTTGTGCGTTCGTCACCGCGCAGCAACAACATTTGCGCCACCGTGGTGCGCAGCACGCGTGCGGCGACCGGGTGCCGCTCGGCGTGGTAGGTGTCCAAAAGACCATCGGGCGATGTGCGTTTCACCACTTGGGCGAGCTTCCATCCGAGATTCATCGCATCCTGCACACCGGTGTTGAGTCCTTGGCCACCCACCGGAGGATGCACATGTGCGGCGTCTCCGGCCAACAACACTCGCTTGTCCCGATACGCCGCTGCTTGTCGCGCCATGTCGGTGAACCTCGAGATGAACACGGGGCTGTGGACGCCGTAATCGGTGCCGTACACGCCGACAAGCGCCTCGCTGAGTTCACGCAGCGTCGGTTCGCCCGCCGGCCCGAGGCGCCGTTCGGTCACCATGACCCGAACCCGATTCTCCTCCTCGGTTCTGGCGAGGCCGTGAACGCCGATCTCGTCATGCCGAATCCCCCACTCCGGCTCCCCTTGGTCCGACGCCATCTCGACTTCGGCGATCAGGTGGCTGGTCGTCGGATCCCAGCCGGTGAATTCGATGCCGGCGGCCTTACGGACCACGCTGCGGCCACCATCGCACCCGACCAGATACTCTGCCCGTAGCGACTGCCCACCGGAGAGCTCGACGTCCACGCCGGTGTCGTCCTGCCGAAAACCTGTCACCTCATGCCCCCGATAGATCGGCACGGAGAATTCTTCGACCCAGTCGGCCAGAACGCGCTCAATGTGCTTCTGCCACAGCGCAAGCCCGTAGGGGTGCCGGGTGGGGAAGTCGCTGATGTCCAGGCGTATCTGGGCGTAACCGGCCACCTGCGCCACTTGCCCCTGCGCAAGGAACCGCTCAGCGATCCCGCGTTGGTCGAAGACTTCGATAGTGCGCGAATGCAGTCCTCCTGCCCGCATGCCGACCAGGCTCTGCTGGTCGCGTCGCTCGACGATCGCGACGTCGATACCGGCCAATGCCAGTTCGCCGGCCAAGCTCAGACCGGTCGGGCCCCCGCCTGCGACCACTACGGCATGACTGGACAACAATCCCATTCTTCGCTCCCCCATCTCCGCGACTGTTGGCATAGGGCAGCGATTCTGCGGCATGACCCGGGTCTTGCGGCAAGACCCGGGGTGCGCTATAGGTTGAGAGTGGGAGGGGCCGCTCCGCCCGGTTGAGGTTGCAGACGCATCAGTTCGCCCCGACGTAGGCTGCCAGGTGTTCGCCGGTGAGCGTGGATCGCGCAGCGACCAGTTCCGCCGGCGTGCCCTCGAAGACGATTCGTCCGCCGTCATGTCCGGCGCCCGGACCTAAGTCGATGAGCCAATCCGCATGAGCCATCACCGCCTGGTGGTGCTCGATGACGATCACTGATTTTCCCGCGTCGACAAGCCCGTCGAGCAAACCGAGGAGCTGCTCCACGTCAGCGGGGTGCAATCCGGTGGTTGGCTCGTCGAGGATATAGATGCTTGCGTCGCCGGCCATCTGGGCGGCGAGCTTCAGCCGTTGGCGTTCCCCGCCGGACAGCGTCGTCAATGGCTGGCCCAAGCTCAGGTAGCCGAGTCCGACGCTGTCCAAGCGCTCGAGGACGCGCTGTGCGGCAGGCAGTTTCACGTCGGCGGAACTGAAGAAGGTGAGGGCTTGAGCTACCGACATGTCGAGCACTTCGCTGATGTCTCGACCGCCGAGTTTGTACTCGAGCACCGCTGCGCCGAACCGCCTGCCTTCACACTCTTCACATGTGACGGCGACGCCGGCCATCATCGCCAAGTCGGTGTAGATAACGCCTGCACCATTGCAGTTGGGGCACGCGCCTTGGGAGTTGGGGCTGAACAAAGCGGGCTTGACGCCGTTGGCCTTGGCGAACGCCGTCCGGATGGGGTCGAGAAGCCCCGTGTACGTGGCGGGATTGCTGCGGCGTGAACCGCGAATCGGAGCCTGGTCGACCGTGATGACGCCATCCCGCCCGGCCACCGACCCGTCGACGAGTGAGCTCTTGCCCGAGCCGGCCACCCCCGTGACGACGACGAGCACGCCGAGCGGGATGTCGACGTCGACGTCACGCAGATTGTGAGTGTTGGCACCGCGAATCATCAGAGCGCGCTTGGGTTCTCGCACTGAGCCCTTGAGCTTCGCCTTGTCATGGAGGTGCCGTCCGGTAAGGGTGCCGCTAGACCGCAGCCCGTCGACCGTCCCCGCGAACACCACCTGACCGCCGACGGCGCCCGCCCCGGGTCCGAGATCCACAACGTGGTCGGCGATCGCGATGGTCTGCGGCTCGTGCTCCACGACAAGGACCGTGTTGCCCTTGTCGCGCAGCCGCAGCAGCAGTTCGTTCATGCGGTGAATGTCGTGGGGGTGCAGTCCTGCGGTGGGCTCGTCGAAGACATAGGTGACGTCGCTGAGCGACGACCCGAGTTGGCAAATCATCTTGACGCGCTGCGCTTCTCCGCCGGACAGCGTGCCCGAAGGCCGATCGAGGGAGAGGTAACCCAGTCCGATCTCCACAAAACCCGCGAGGGTGTCCTTCAACGCCGTCAGCAGAGGTTCCACGGAGGCGTCGTCGACGCCCTTCACCCATTCGAGGGTGTCGGTGATCTGCATCGCGCTGACTTCCGCGATGTTTTTGCCCTTGATTTTCGACGACCGGGCGAGCTCGGACAGCCGCGTGCCGTGGCAGTCCGGACAGATGCTGAAGGTGACCGCTCGTTCGACAAAGGCGCGAATGTGCGGCTGCATCGCCTCGATGTCCTTAGAAAGGAACGACTTCTGGATTCGCGGTATCAAACCCTCGTAGGTCACGTTGACCCTGTCGACCTTGATTCTGGTCGGCTCCTTGTAGAGAAGGTCGCGCATTTCTTTCTTGCTGAATTTACGAATCGGCTTGTCCGGGTCGAAGAATCCGCAACCTCTGAAGATCCGGCCGTACCAGCCATCCATGCTGAAGCCGGGTATCGTCAGCGCACCTTCGTTGAGCGACTTGGTGTCGTCGTACAGCGCGGACAGGTCGAAATCGGTGATCGAGCCGCGGCCCTCGCACCGGGGACACATGCCACCCGTGACAGAGAAGCTGCGCCTCTCTCTCACGGTTCGTCCGCCTCGGTCGATCGACACCGCGCCGGCTCCGCTGATGGAAGCGACGTTGAACGAAAATGCTTGCGGTGAGCCGATATGCGGCCGTCCGAGCCGACTGAACAAGATGCGCAGCATCGCGTAGGCGTCGGTGGCAGTACCGACCGTCGATCTCGGATCGGAGCCCATCCGATCCTGGTCGACCACGATCGCGGCAGTCAGGCCGTCAAGCACGTCGACGTCGGGCCGCGCCAGCGTCGGCATGAACCCCTGTACGAAGGCGCTGTAGGTTTCGTTGATCAGCCGCTGTGACTCTGCGGCAATCGTGTCGAATACCAACGAGCTCTTACCCGAGCCAGATACCCCGGTGAACACAGTCAGCCTGCGCTTGGGTAGTTCGATGCTGACGTCTTTCAAATTGTTCTCCCGCGCGCCTATTACGCGGATTACGTCGTGGCTGTCGGCCTCTTGCTTTGCTGGTGCTGTCGACTTCGCGTTCGTTGTCATAGTCGGTTGAATCGGTCAGCGAACTTCCTGGATGCGGATCATGTTGCCCGCCGGGTCACGCAGGGCGCAGTCACGCACCCCGTACGGTTGTTCCGCCGGCTCTTGGACCACTTCTGCGTCGCTGCCTTGCACCTGTTCGAATGTGGCGTCGAGGTCCTTGGTCGCCAACAGCAGCGTGCCGAAGGTGCCCTTGGCCATCATCTCGTGGATGACCCTCCGCTCGTCGTCGGTGAGGCCAGGGGTGGCGTCCGGCGGATACAGGACGATCGAGGTCTCGGGCTGATTCGGCGGCCCGACAGTGATCCATCGCATCGCGCCGGCGCCCACGTCGAGGCGAACTTCGAAGCCGAGGGTGTCACGGTAGAACGCCAGAGACTCCTCCGGATCGTCGTGCGGAAGAAAGCTGGAGTGAATGGTGATGTCCATGGCGCTCAGGCTAAGTGCAGACCGACCGCGGGTGCTTCTCGATTCCTGATCGGTTTGGTCACCTGCTTTTCCACACATGACGGCATCCCCTGCGTCATACGTGCTGTCCGTTCCCGGTAGACGCTGGGCGGCATCCCGACAAGCTCGGTAAAGCGGCTGCTGAATGTGCCCAAAGATGAGCAGCCGACGGCGAAACACACTTCGGTGACCGACATGTCGCCGCGACGAAGCAGTGCCATCGCCCGTTCGATGCGCCGCGTCATCAGGTACGAGTACGGCGACTCCCCGTAGGCCGACTTGAACTGGCGTGACAAGTGCCCGGCAGACATGTTCACACCGCGCGCAAGTGCGTCGACGTCGAGCGGCATCGCGTATTCGCGGTCAATTCGATCGCGCACGCGGCGAATTAATTTCAACTCGCGGAGGCGCTGCTGAGAAGCGGAACCGTTGCCCACCTGCGACATGGTGCCATGCCGATCCGCTTAGAGTCGGTGCAGCTGTTCGAGTCGCGCGAGCAGGGCCGCGATGTCCGGCTCGGAACGGCCGTCGGCCGGGATCTCGGACGGGTGGGCCGACGGTTCACCGAGCAGTAGTCGGGCCACATCGGCCACGCCGAACCGCAGGGCGTCGAGGTCGTAGCCTCCTTCGAGCAAGAAAACGATCCTGCCGTCGCAGAACCGCTGTGCCATGCGAATCACTTCGCCGGCGAGATGCGAATAGCCGTTCAGCGTCAGCCGCATTCCGGCCAGCGGGTCGTTCCAATACGCGTCGAAACCCAAGGACACCAGCAGGAGCTGCGGCTGAAAGCGCTCGGCGGCCGGCCAGATGATGCGCTCGAATGCGTTGGCATAGTTGACATCACCGCTGCCAGCGGGTAGCGGAATGTTGACGGTGAAGCCTTCGCCGCGGCCGGTACCGGTGTCGGTCGCCGCACCGGTCGCCGGATAGAACGGATACTGGTGGGTCGAGATGTAGAGCACCGTGGGGTCGTCGTAGAACATCGCTTCGGTGCCGTTGCCGTGGTGCACGTCGTAGTCGACGATCAGGATGCGTTCGATCCCGAATCGGCGTTGGGCGTATCGCGCCGCGATTGCTGCGTTGCCCAGGAGGCAGAAGCCCATGGCACGCCCGGGCATCGCGTGATGGCCCGGCGGCCGGATCGCCGCCAGACTGTTGTGCGCCATCCCGCTGAGTACCGCGTCGACGGCCCCGACCGCACCGCCGGCTGACAGCAGCGCGATCGTCAGAGCATCGGGGCCCGCGTACGTGTCCGGATCGAGAAAAGTTGTGCGCGGCGTCGCGCTGATGCGCTGCAGCAGTTGGAGATACGCGGCGGTGTGCACCGCGAGCACCAGCTCGGTGTCGACGGGCCGGGGCTCGATGGCTTGCATACGCGCGGCCAGCCCGGCTTCGTCCAGCCCTCGCCAAATCGCGCGGATGCGCTCGGCGTTCTCGGGATGCCCCGGGTGATCGTGCTCGGCGTAGCGCGGATGAGTCGCATAGATCGTGGTCATGGCGTCGTCGGAAGCCTACGTCGCGTTGACACGGAAGGCGGCCGCAGGTGTCATTCGCGGCGCCGTCTGGTCATCGCCGCCACCCCGGCTGGTCAACGTCGTAAAGTGACCGCATGTCCGCAAAGGATCACCCCAACAACGCCCCCGGCGTCCCGATGCGGTTTCCACCCGTCGTGGAACGTCTGCAGGTCAAATACATGAACCCGGTGATGAAGAAGATCGCCCCGTATTTGCCGACGTTCGCGATCATCAAGCACCGCGGACGCAAGTCCGGCAAGCCGTACGAGACGGTGGTGAATGCGCTGTGCAAAGGCGATGTGCGTAAAGACGTCCACATCGTCAACCCGCGGGTGATTCCGGCCGGCACCGATGACCCGGCGCTACCGGCAGCAGCGCGGCGAGCCGCCCGGTCCATGGGAGTGTTCGTCGCGGACATCGCCTGACCACGGCACGAAAGGAGCGCGCGATGGCGACCGACCTGACGCTCTATCTCGACGACGAGCCCGGCGAGCTCGCCCGCGTCGGCGACATCCTCGGTCAGGCCGGCGCCAACATCGAGGGGCTCTGCGCGATGCCCAGTGGCGGCGGCCAGGCCGAGATCCACATCCTTGTTTCGGACCCGACTCCCGCATTCGAGGCGCTGCAACGCGCAGGTATCAAGATCGTGTCCGAAGAAGAGGTGATTGTGCTGCCCGTCGAGGACCGGCCGGGCGCGCTGGGTGAGGTCGCCCGGAAGCTCGGCAACGCGGACGTCAATCTGACGACTGCCTACTTGGCGACCAACACCCGGCTGGTTCTGGCCGCCGACAACCTTGCCGCCGCCAAAGCCGCTCTCTCCTAACGACATTCAGGACACCGATGCCGACCTTCAGCCGCGACGACGCGACGATCCACTACACCGACACGCGGGCGCCGGCGGCGCGGCCCGATGCGCCCACCGTGTTCTTCGGCCACGGCCTGCTGTTCAGCGGCTGGATGTTTCATCCTCAGATCCAAGCGCTGCAAAGCGAATACCGTTGCATCGCCATCGATTGGCGCGGCCAAGGTGACAGCGCCGCCACCAAGGGCGGCTACGACATGGACACTCTGGCCGATGACGCCGTGGCGTTGATCGAGCTGCTGGGAGTCGCTCCTGTGCACTATGTCGGGCTGTCCATGGGCGGCTTCATCGGGCAGCGCGTCGCCGCCCGCCGGCCCGAGCTGATCCGCACGTTGACGCTCCTGGACACCAGCGCCGGCCCCGAAGACCCCGACAAGGTCAGGCGGTACAAGCTCCTCGGGACGATATACCGGTTCACCGGGATCCCGCCGCTGCGCAAAGCGGTGTTTCCCATCATGTTCGGTCCGAGCTTTCTCACCGACCCGGCCAGCCGGCCGCTTATCGCCGAATGGGAACGGCGCTTGAAGCGCAGCCGGCGCAGCGGCGTCAGTAAGGCCGTTATGGGTGTGGCCAACCGCGCACCGATCGACGACGAGATCGGTCGGATCACAGCACCCACGCTGGTGATCGTCGGTGCCGACGACGTCGCCACCCCACCGCATAAGGCGCAGCGCATCGCCGAGCTGATCCCCGGCGCACGACTGGAACAGATTCCGAACTGCGGTCACACCAGCACCCTGGAGCAACCTGATGCTGTCACCGCGCTGTTGCGAAACTTCTTGGCCGAGAACAGCTAGACGGCGAGCGCCTCGATGCGGGCCGGCACGTGCTTGTGCCACGGTGTGCCCGCATACGCGTCGCGCCATGCGCTCGATGTGAGAGCATTCGGAGCGACGCCAGAAATTTGGGTCTGGCCGTCCTCGTCGACAAAGTCCAGGCCGTAGCCGTTGGGCAGCGACGCGTGCCCGGCAAGCATTGCCTCACTGACCTCGACGACCGCCTCGGCGCTGCCGGCCGCGGTGGTGATGCGGGCGCGTCCGCCAGACACCAGGCCCAGCGCCTGTGCATCCTCGATACTTACCCGAAGCGCTCCGTGGGCGTCGCGCTGACGCCACGACGGGTCCCGGAAGATGTCGTTCGCGGTATACGGCCGCCGTTCCCCGGCGGACAGCACGATGGGGAACTCGGGTGTCGTCAGCTGCGAGCGCTCCGCCGCCAAATCGCTTATCTCTCTTAGCAGTTCGGGGATTGCCAGCGCGATCTTGTGGTCGGCATGCGTAATGAGCGCGAAGTCGTCGTCGTACTCGTGCACCGTGAACGTCACCCCCGAGCGATGGCTCAGGATCGCCTCGAACAGCGCATTGCCGTCGGCATGTCCCGCGCGCCGAACCGCGTCCGGGTAGGTCAACGCGGTCTTCTGCGCAAGCCCCCACAGCGCCGCTGCGCCGGCGAGCCCGTCGGGCAACGCAGGTCCGAGCGTCTCGTAAAGCACGAAGGGCAGTACCTTGTTCCACGTCGGATTCGCGCTCACCCCGGCCATGAACGCTTGCGCGAAGTCCTCCAGCCCTTGCTTGGCGGCCTCACGCAGCGGTCGCAGCTCGGCGTCGTCGACCACGTTCAGCTCGCGGGTCAGCCGCGCCCAGATCTCCGGCTCCGGCAATGTGCCCGGCAGCGGCTCGAGGATCGGATGGCGCAGATGGAAGGTGTTGTGGGGAAACTCGAGGTTGAAAAACGTCGCCTCCGGCTTTTCGAACTGGGACGCCGCGGGCAGCACGTAGTGCGCCAGTCGAGCGGTCTCGGTCATCGCCACGTCGACAACCACCAGCAGTTCCAACGACTCCAGCGCGGCCCTCACCGACGACGAATCGGCCACCGAGTGCGCGGGATTGCTGCTCTCGACGATCATTGCGCGGAACCGGTCCGGGTGGTTGGTCAGAATCTCTTCCGGCACGACGTTGGACGGCACCAGCCCGGCGATCACCGGAGCGCCGGTGACAGGCGTACGCCCGACTCCGCTGGATGAAAAGAGCGGCGCGAACGAGGAATGCAGATGCTGCCCACCGCGTTTGGCGAAGTTCCCGGTGAGGATCCACAGCAGCTTGTTGAGGTAGGAACACAGCGTGCTGTTGGGAGCCTGTTGAATTCCCAGGTCCTCGAACACCGCGACGCTGGCGGCGGCGGCGAGCCGGCGGGTGGCGGCGCGCAGCAGCTCCTCGTCGACACCGCAGCGCTGGGCGTAGTCCCCGACCGGCACGTCGTCGAGCACCTGCCGGACGGCATCAGCACCAGTGACATGGTCTGCGAGAAACGCTGTGTCGCAGAGGTTTTCCTGAACCAGCACACCGGCCATCGCCGCTAGGCACCACGCATCGGTGCCTGGCTTGACCCGCAGGTGGAAGTCCGCCATCTTCGCGGTGTCGGTGATGACGGGGTCGATGACGATCATCGAGCGGTTCGGGTCCTTGGCGATCTCGTTGAGAACCACCCGCGCTCGCGGGAAGCTTTGCGACATCCACGGATTCTTTCCGACGAAAACGGATACCTCGGCGTGCTCGAACTCGCCGCGAGTATGTCCGCCGTACAGGTGCCGGTCCACCCAATGTTCTCCGGTTTTCTCCTGAGCCAGGGCGTTCGACCGGTACCGCGAGCCGAGAGCCTTGAGGAACGCACCGCTGTAGGCGCCGCCGAGGTGGTTACCCTGTCCCCCGCCGCCGTAGTAGAAGATCTTCTCGCCGCCGTAAGTGTCGCGGACGTGTTCGAAGCCGGCGGCGATCTCGGAAATCGCAGTGTCCCAGTCTATTTCCTCATAGCCGCCATCCGCGCGCCGGCGCATCGGCGACGTCAACCGGCTGCGGTTGTTCTGGTAGTGGTCGAGCCGCAACGCCTTGTTGCAGGTGTAACCCTTCGACGCCGGGTGCTGCTTGTCGCCGCGGATCTTGGTCAGCTTGCGGCCGTCGAGCGCCACGACGATGCCGCAGTTGCACTCGCAGAGAATGCAGGCGGTGGGCTTCCAGTCAACGGTCATCGGCGGCTCTTTCTCTTTTGTGTTTCCGACTTGAGCAGAGCGCGCAGCTGGTGATGCACCATGTCGATGGGCTTGAGATCTCGAGATGCGCGTGCCACCACGATGGCGCCCTCGAGCGACGTGGTGGTCAGCATCGCCAGCTCCTCAGCGCGCGACGGCGCAACACCGTCGTCGACGAGTCGCTGCGCGATGAGCTCGTTCCAGCGCGCGAACGCCGCCGCGGACCGCTCGATCAGCGGCGCGGTGCGGTCGGGATTGTCCGGGTCACCGGCTTCGACGGCGACCGCGACGATGGGACACCCGGCGCGGTAGTCGGTGCTCTGCAGCTGGTCGCGGTATGCGGCGACAAGTGTGTCGAGGACATCGAGGCCGCTGCGTCCCTCGGCGATTCGCTTGGCGATGTACTCCCCCGCGTAATCGACCGCCTCACATAGCAATTGGGTCCGGCCGTCTGGAAAATAGTGGTACGCGGAGCCGCGTGGGGCGCCGCTGTGTCTCAGTACATCCGAGATGGCGGTGGCTTTGGCGCCGCGTTCGCGAATCAACAGCGCCGCAGACCGCACCATGCGCTCTCGCGGAGAAGCCATCTATATATGATGACATACATAACATGTCGCCGCACCTCCGCAACGTGGTCCAGGGTTGACGCTGCCGGGTTCGCCCGGCTGGGATAGACGCGCCGTTCCAACAGCGACACGGGAGGTTCGCATGGTCGAGGTGGACGTTTTCTGGGCCTACGGCATCGGTGCGGGGTTCGCCGCGGCCGCGACCCACCAGATCGCGCTGGCCAAGGACCGCCCCGCCGGCGCCGAAAGCCTCGGATGGCAGCGATATTTCTCGTCGCCTTACCTTTTCGTCGCGGTGCTCTACTGCGCCTTGCTGTTTGCGCCCAGCGGTGCATACCTGCTGTGGGCGTTTCCGGATTGGGAGACAATGCAAGTCGCGCGGGATCACGCGTCGCTACCGGCATGGCTGGTGACGCTGTTTGCGATCACCAACGTGAGCCAAGGCATCCTCGGCTACTGGGTGACCGCAAGGCTGATTCGCGCCGGTCGGCGCTACGCGGCGGGGCTGCAAGTCGGCGTCGGCTATTTCGGGATGTTCTTCATCCTGGTACACGGCTGGGACGGCCGCGGCTATCAACGCTTCTTCTCAGCCGACCGAGCGGTGTTCGCGTCGTGGCCGCGCCATGTGTCACCCGGTGACGCGGTCGAGCGCGCGGGCCGGTGGTTGACGTCGCCGGTGGCGCTGACATTGGCCGGTATGTCGGTGATCGTCGTGGTGCTGCTGTGGATCATGACGTCGTGGCTCGTCGAGGGTTACCGGCTAGCCGACGTGCATCATCCGCCCGGCGTCGCCGAGATTGTGGTCAGCGTGCTCGCGTTCGTGTTCGTCGGCGCGTTGGGTTCGGCGATCGTCGCGAGCGTGCTGATTCACCTGCTCGGTTGGTGGATCGGCGTTCCTGTTGCTGCTCTGCTGATATGGCTGGCCGTGGTGCGGCCGCGTACCAGCCTCGGCCAGCTGTTCTTCGAGCGTCTGCGGCTTGCCGGCACGGCGCCTAGCCGACCGTGCCCCTCAGATCCGGCCATGGCGGACGACGGATCATCGCCGCTGTCCCCAGCGTTGCCGCGACAAAACCCGTGAGCACGCCGATCAGCGCAATCGGCGTTGCGTCGACCGCAGCTTGCCATTTCACGTCGGCCCCGCGAATGACGAACAGTCCCACCGGCTTTGCGCGCACGGCGACGGCGTCGCCGTGCCCCCCAATCCTGCCGCGGACCTTGGACACAGCGATGATCGTCGCCCCGTCGGAGGTGTGGTACGGCTCGCTGTAAACATGAGCGGGTCGGCCATCCGCCGACATCGCGTCCAACGCGTCCTGCAGCTTCATAGGTCCTCCTCCACGCCGGATGACTGCGCAATCTACTCGCCTCTTCCAAGAGGGGCGTCGACAACCGTTTCCGATGGGCACGCCGGCCGGACGTGGTTGCGGACGCTGGTGGTTTCAGCGAAGGTGGACCGAACCGAGCGCCATGTGGTGTCAGCCACCGACATTCCCCATTCGAAGATCTCGAGGAGATGCTTGGATGCCACCCAGCAGCCGCCGACAGTTCCTTGGTTGCGGTGCCGCCGCCGCGACGGCAGTGGCTCTGGGCCCGTCGTTCCTCGCCGCCTGCGGTAGCACCCCCAACCGGTCCAGCGGACCGGTGTCCACCTCGCTTCGGATCTCGAACTGGCCCTTCTACATGGTCGACGGATTCATCGCCGGATTCCAGAACACGACCGGCATCACCGTCGACTACAAGGAGGACTTCAACGACGACGAGGAATGGTTCGCAAAAGTCAAAGACGCACTGTCACGTAAGCAGGACATCGGCTGCGACCTGGTGGTGCCGACGTCGTTCATGGTGGGCCGGCTACGCAACCTCGGTTGGCTCAACGACTTCAACGACGCCAACATCCCCAACTTGAAGAACATGCGGCCCGATCTCCTCAACGCCACGTTGGACCCCGGCCGCAACTTCAGCGCGCCCTACATGTCTGGGTTGGTGGGTCTGGCCTACAACAGGGCCGCCACGGGCCGCGACATCACAACCGTCGACGACCTGTGGGACCCGGCATTCAAAGGCAAGGTCAGTTTGTTCTCCGACCCGCAGGACGGACTGGGCATGATCATGCTGTCGCAAGGCAATTCACCGGAAGACCCGACTGTCGAGGCCGTGCGCAAAGCGGTCGACCTCGTCAGGCAGCAAAAAGACAAGGGACAGGTGCGAAACTTCACCGGCAATGACTACACCAGCGACCTGGCCGCCGGCAACGTGATTGTGGCCCAAGCGTATTCGGGTGATGTCGTACAAATGCAAGCGGACAACCCAGATCTGCAGTTCGTGATGCCGCGAACGGGCGGAACGGCTTTCATCGACACCATGGTCATCCCATACACCACTCAGCATCAGGACTGGGCCGAGGCCTGGATCAACTATGTCTACGACCGGGCCAACTACGCCAAGCTGATTGCCCACACCCACTACGTGCCGGTGCTGTCCGGCATGGCCGACGAACTCAACAAGATCGATCCCAAGCTGGCCTCGAACCCGCTGATCAACCCGCCGCAGTCGCTGCTCGACAACGTCAAATCATGGCCCACTCTCCCGGATCGACAGACCGAGCAGATCAATGCCCTCTACGCCGCGGTGACCGGCAGTTGATTCCGGCGGCTTCACGAACGCTAACCGGAATGTGACGAAAAGTTCGCTGCACGTACGCAGCGGGTACGGCTCGGCCATGACCGACACAGATGCAGACAGCGTGACCCGTGACGACCACCGTCGACCTCCCGGTGTCGACGACGCGACCGTCGAAGCGGTGGGCGCGGTGTCCGAAGCGCTGGAGTGGGTGGAACGCGCCCGCGGCAACCTCTATACCTTTCATCAGCTGATGGGGCGCGCCGATCTCCTCCTCGGCGAGGCGTGCGACAAGCTCCGCGAGGCCGGGCACGGCCCCGTCGCGGATCGGCTGCAGGCCGAGCTGGTGGGACGCAACGTGCTTTACGGCCGCTGGACGTTCCAGATCGTCGAAGAATTCGACGACGACTATTGGACGGTATTCCGTCGCCACGAGAAACAGGTGCGTGACGAACTGCAGGGCGGCAGGCGCCACGTGTTCGAAGCCGAGATGAAGGAGAGCCGCCGCACGCACGGGCGGGAAGGCCACGAAGGTCGCCCCTGACTGCGGGGAACCGATGATATTTGTGCGCCGGCGCGGTCACTACTGGTAACCGACTCCTGAAGGGTAAGCCATGCGCACGCTCGTCATCACGCAGAACATGACGTTGGACGGCTCGATCGAGATGCTCGACGACTGGTTCGACCCCGCGTCGCAGGACGACGAACTGCTCGAAGAGATGCACCGTCAGGATGCCCAGTCTGATGCGCTGCTGCTGGGTCGGGAAACCTTCGAAGCGTTCCGCAACTATTGGCCCGCTCGAACCGACGACCGAACGGGGATCACCGACTGTCTGAGTTCCGTTGCCAAATACGTGGTTTCGTCGACACTGGACGACCCGGAATGGGAGAACTCGACAGTGCTGCGCGGCGATCCCGTACCGCAGGTGCGCGCGCTGAAGAGACAGCCGGGCAAGGACATCGTGGTCACCAGCAGCATCACACTCGTCCACACACTGATCAGCGCAGGGCTGGTCGACGAGTACCGCTTGTACGTCTAACCGGCGATCCAGGGCCGTGGGCGGCCGTTGTTTCCGTCCGACAGCCGCCCGCAGCTGCGGCTACTGGACCGACCGAAATCCTTCCGCGCCGGGACCGTGCTACTGAGATACGGCATCCGCGGGTAAGAATGACTTCGTGGACGTCGACCACCCGGAACGCGATCAGCAGTGGGATGACTCCGCCCGGCACGAAAGCGAATCCGAACGGCTGGACCGCAATTGGAGCAACTTGCTGCAGGAACTGCGTGTCACCCAGACCGGCGCCCAGCTGGTCACCGGTTTTCTGTTGACGCTTCCGTTCCAGCAGCGGTTCTCTGCGTTGAGCGACGTCATCAAGGATGTGTATCTGGCGACGGTGGTGTGTTCCATCGGCGCCACGCTGCTACTGGTCGCTCCAGTGGTCATTCACCGCGTACTGTTCCGGCAGCGGCGCCTGCGGACGCTGGTGTCCACCGCGCATCGGTGCGCGATCGCCGGCGTTGTGCTGCTGGGTATCGCGATGATCGGCGTCACCATCGTGATCTTCTATGCGGTGTACGGCGCGGCGGCCGGATGGGTGGGCGGCGCATGCGCGGCCGTGGCGATGGCGTTCCTGTGGATCGCGGTGCCGGTGTTTCAACGCGTCACCGACAACCACGCGCCGGGACAGCACTGATGTCGGGTTTGCGAAGCGAGAAGGAAGGTTATTCGGAGGCATGCTAGTTCGCAGAGTTGCGCGTCCGCTGCTGTCAGCTGTGTTCATTGGCCAAGGGATCGAGGCTCTTCGCAGCCCCGAGGAGGCGGCCGAGACGGCCCGTCCGACCGCCGAGGGCTTGCAGAAACTGCCGCCATCCGCGGCGAGCAAGGTCGCTCAAGATCCCCTCACATTGGCCCGGGTGACCGCCGGAGTACAGATCGGTGGCGGTCTGTTGTTGGCCAGCGGCAAACTGCCGCGGCTTGCGTCGGCGGCGCTGGCGCTCACGGTGGTGCCGGGAAGCCTTGGCGGACATCTGTTCTGGACCGAAACCGATCCGCAGCGCAAAGCGCAACAGCGGCGAGATTTCCTGACCGATCTCAGCCTGCTTGGCGGGCTGATGATCGCGTCGGTGGATACCGAGGGCAAGCCGTCGCTCGGCTGGCGGGGCCGTCGGGCCGCGAAGCGGGCATCCGAAGCGGTGTCGGCGGCGTTGCCAGTAGGCGCAGCCTCCGGCGGCGCGTTGCTCGGCACCGTCGGAGAGAAGGTCAGCCAAGGCTTGCAGACAGGCGCCGAGCGCGGCCGCGAGCTCGCCGACGTCGCCGGTGAGCGGGTCTCTCCCCTACTCGAGGTCGCCCGCGAGCGTGGGGCGGAGCTTGCCGAGGTCGCCCGTGAACGCGGCGCCGAGCTTGCCGAAGTGGCGCGTGAGCGCGGCGCCGACTGGGCTGACCTGGCCCGCGAGCGTGGGTCCGACTGGGCCGATGTGGCACGCGAGCGCGGCGCCGACTTGGCCGAAACCGCCAGGAAGCAGAGTAAGAAGGCCGCCAAGAAGGCCCGCAAGCGTGCCGACAAGCTGAGCAAGGAGGCACAGAAGCGGGCCGACAAAGCGGCCAAGCAGGCGCAAAAGCGGCTCGACGAGCAATTCGCCTGAGCCGGGCGTCAGATCACCAACCCCAGCAACAGCACCAGCACGAAGCCCACGACGGACAACAGCGTCTCCATCAATGACCACGTCTTGATGGTTTGTCCTACCGTCATGCCGAAATACTGGTTCACAAGCCAGAATCCGGCGTCGTTGACGTGCGAGAAGAACAGCGAACCGGCGCCCACCGCGAGCACTACCAGCGCCACCTGACCGCTGCTCATTTCCTCGACCAGACCCAGCATCAACGACGAGGCCGTGACCGTCGCGACCGTGGCAGAGCCGGTGGCCAGCCGGATCAACACGGCGATCACCCATGCCAGCAGCAGCACGGAGACGTGTGCGCCCTTGGCCCAGTCGGCGAGCATGGTGCCGATTCCGGTGTCGACCAAGATCTGCTTGAAACCGCCGCCGGCGGCGACGATCAAGATGATGCCGGCCACTGGCGGCAAGCCGGACTCGATGCAGGTCGCCACTTCGGCACGCGACATGCCGACCCCCGCGCCGAAGGTGAACATCCCGACCACGACCGCGATCAGCAATGCCAGCAACGGTGTCCCGAGGACGTCGAACACCACACGGACGGGCTGGTTGTCGTCATCGATGAAGATGTCCGCCACGGCCTTGCCCAACATCAACACGACGGGCAGCAGCACCGAGAACAGCGTGATACCGAAAGACGGTCGGCGCCAACGCCGTTCGGGACCGTCGACGCGTACTTCGTCGACCGGTGCGGGACCGGGGCGTTCGGTGGAGAAGGTCGCGGGCACGTCGACCACCACCCAGCGCCCGGCCAGCATGCCGAACAACGGACCAGCGACGATCACGGTGGGTATCGCCACCATGACTCCGAGCGCCAGCGTGACGCCCAGGTCGGCATGCAAGTTCGCGATCGCCACCAGCGGTCCAGGGTGCGGCGGCACCAGGCCGTGCATCGCCGACAACCCGGCGAGCGCGGGAATGCCGACGGCGATCAGCGACAACTGCGACCGCCGCGCCACCAGGTAAATCACCGGCATCAGAAGCACGAGGCCGATCTCGAAGAACATCGGCAGTCCGATGATCGCGCCGACGAGTGCCATCGCCCAGGGCAGAGCGCGCGGCGATGCGTGTCCGACGATCGTGTCGACGATCTCGTCGGCGCCGCCGGAGTCGGCGAGCAACTTGGCGAACATCGCACCGAGCGCGATGAGGATTCCGACTCCGGCCGCGGTGGAGCCGAAGCCGTCGGCGAACGACTTGAGCACCTTCTCCGGGCTCTCGCCGGCCACACTGCCCACCGCGAGGCTCCCGAAGATCAACGCCAGGAAGGGATGCAGCTTGACAGCGGTGATCAGCACGACGATCAGCGCGATGCCCGCCGCCGCTGCGAGGATCAGCTGCCACCATGCTGCCACCGGCGCAGGCATGTCGGCGGCCAGCAATGTGCGCGTCACCGGGTGCCCCTCTCCTGCGCGGAGGCCAGATAATCGGCGACGATCGAGTCGATGTCGTGGCCGACGTCGAGGGTCATGCCGTGCTCGTCGGGTTGCAGCGGTTCCAGCGTGGCGAATTGCGAGGCCATCAGCGACGCGGGCATGAAGTGGCCGGGCCGGCTCGCCTGCCGCGCGGCGATCACTTCGGGAGATCCGCTCAGATGGACGAAGGTCGTTCGCGCACAATGGCTTCGCAGCTGATCCCGGTATTTGCGTTTGAGCGCAGAGCAGCTCATCACCCCGCCGGTGTCGCAGCGATCGGCCAGCCAGCGGCCGATCGCGTCAAGCCAGGGAAAGCGGTCCTCGTCGTCGAGTGCGATGCCCGCGGCCATCTTCGCGATGTTGGCGGCGGGATGAAAGTCGTCAGCGTCGGCGAACGGCACGCCGAGCCGCTGCGCCAACGCGGCAGCCACGGTCGATTTGCCGGATCCGGACACGCCCATCACGACGATCGGCCGCATGCCTGAGGTTAACTCGCACTGTGGACCGACAGCCCGAACTCGCGCGACGTTTCTTCAACCGCTTCGAACCCGTGCACGCCGTGACGTACTTCGCGCCCGAGGCTCGAGCCGCGCTCGACGGGCTCGGCTACCGCGGATTTTGGATGGGGTACTTCGCGGCGAGGTCAGCACCGCTGGGCAAGGTCGCACCCGAGGTGGTGACCGCGGTGTTCTACAACTTCGCACCGCAGCGGGTGGCCAAGTCGCTGACCGGCGCATGGGCGGTCGCCGGCCCCGACGCGGCGCTGCAGGCACGCTACGACTCGGCTGCCGCGGCGCTGCGCCGTTACGGAATCAGCGACGACGACGCCGTGCGCACCGCAGCAGGTCTCGCCCGCCGGGCCGCCGAGCATCTGGGCGTCGACGGCCGCCCACTGTTCGCGGCCAACAAGGCGCTGCCCTGGCCCGACGAGCCGGCCGCGGCGCTGTGGCACGCCTGCACCTTGTTGCGCGAGCACCGCGGCGACGGCCACGTCGCATTGCTGACCGCGGCATCCATCTCGGGGCGGCAGGCCAATGTGCTGCATGCCGCAGCCGGGAAAGTGCCGCGCGAATACCTCATGCGGACCCGGGATTACGACGAGGCGTCGTGGCAGGAGCACGAAAGAGCTTTGGCCGCAAGGGGATTACTCGACGACACCGGGACGCTCACCGCTGCGGGCATCGAACTGAAAAATCGGCTGGAAACGGAAACAGACCGCCTGGCGCTGGCCGCGCTCGACGCGCTCGACGATGACGAAGTCGAGACGCTTTTCCAGGCGCTGACGCCGATCACGCGGCGCGTCATCGCCGGCGGCGACATCCCGGAGATGACGCCAATGGGGCTCGGCCGTGACGACCTCGGCGACGGCAGCGCTCACCTGGCCTGACGCTCATTTCGTCGGATCGTGGCCCCAGTTCATCAGCGAATACCGCCAGGCGGTGTCATTCACGGACCCTGAAGGGCGTTGCGCCAGATGGCGTTTGGTGTAGCCGACGACCTTGCGCATATGGGCGAAGTCGTGGTCGGTCAGCTCCGACTTCTTCGATTTGAGGATCGCGACGATGCGCCGGCCGCTTTCATGGCCGGTTGATTCTGACCCTCCTGACTTCTGCCCAACACTCTTCGACTCGTCAGTATCAAGCCATCGCTGTAATTCCGAGGCCGTCATGTTGACGGCATCGCGGAATTCTCTCCAGGTCTTGGCGTCGTCATCGGCCATGTCACGTGGATTTCTTCTTGTGCAACGCTTCTGGCTTGTGCACCGCGTCGTTGCCGCTCTTGTCGCTGCGTACCCGGTATTGCGGTTCGTCCTCAGAAGCCCGCACTTTGCGCTTGGCAGCCGTCGTGTCAGACGTGATCTTCTCCTCGACGGCGCCTTCTGCGGTGCTGCCGTGACTCTTCCAGGTCACCTTGTCACCCTTGTGGAATTCTTGTTCACCCATGACGCCCGCATACCCGTTGCCTGCGACCCGACGCTTACAGATTTGTGACGACTCAGTGCTCGGCGGGAATCCTGGTCATCGAGCGCCGCCGCACCACCGCGGCTCGCACCGCGTGGGCGCCGACTGCGGCAAACAGCAGCATCACCCATACTTCGAGTGGCGGATGGGTCAGTTCGGCGGTGAACACGGCCGCGAAAACCGGTGCTTGCTGCGTGATGCCGAGAACGGCGGCGCCTCCGATCAAGGCCAGCGTGGGAACACTGGCCTCACCACCCAGGTGGTTGACGGCCAGCGCCACACAGGCGCCGGTTGCGACGCCCGTCGACAATGCCGGCGTGAGCATGCCCCCCACTGCGCCGGCGCGGATGAACAACGCCGTCAGAACCGGCTTGAGCACCACCGCCACGCTCACCCCGATCAGCGTGTCGCCGCCGGCGAGGCTTTCCAGCACGATGCTCCTACCGTTGCCCGGCATCTGTGGCATCCAGATCGATGCCGTGCCCGTGACCAGTCCGGCCAGACTGATCGCCGGTATCACAAGCCACGACGTCGCAGGCGCCTTCGCCCGAGCGTGGGCGATCAACCGGTTGAACGCCGTGCCCACGAGCGCGGCAAGCGGCATCGCGGTGATTGCGAACAGGAAGGCCTTCCATGTGAAGGCAGTGTCCGGCCAAACGAATGTGGGCGCGCCGTGGGTGATGGGCCACACGGTCACCGTGGCGATGCACGACGACGCCACCGCCACCAGCACCGGCAACGGCCGCCAGCTGCGCAACACGATGCCCAAGGCAAACAGCACGCCGGCCGCAGGCACGTTGTACACCGCGGCCAAGCCCGCACCGGCTGCGCTGCCGAGCAGAATTCGACGCTGCTCTGGCGCAAGCGATCCCAGCCGAACCAACAGCTCAGTCGATGCGGCCGCGAAGAGTCGAGGCGCCTGCTCGCGCCCCAGTGAGGCACCGGAGCCGACGGCCAAGATCTGCAACAGCGCGTCAGCGGCCATCGGACCCTGGGCAAAAGGGCGGCCTTGCCGGATGGACTCGGTCAGACCGGGCACTGTTGTCCTGCGTCGCAGTAGCCACCAACCCGCACCGGCCAGTGCGCAGCCGAGCGCAGGTCCGAGTAATCGCCGTGGTATCGAGGCGTCTTTCACGCCCGTGAGCAGGGGACCCTGCAGATAGCCGTAGGTGAGGTGTTCGATCGCCCGCACCAACACGGTGGTGAAGCCGCCGGCCACACCGCTGAGGACACCCGTCACCAGGATCGCGGCGGCGAAGGTGAGGTAGCGCTGAAGGCAGGTCATCTAGTCGACGTCGTTGCGGTTCCACTCGATCCAGCCGACACCGTCGCGCCCGTCGGACGTGGTGACCGCTGCCCATGCGCGTGCGAACCATGCCACTCGGCCGTCGGGGGCTTGCAACCTCAACGGGGCGTGACCTCGAATGTCGGCGGCCACCTCCAGGTCGTCGTAGATGATCGCGGTCGTCAGCGGTAAACCGTTGGGGCCGAACGATGCTCGCACGCTGATCGATTGCAGCTCGGTCAGTTGAGCGCCAGGCGGTTGCAGATAGCCGACGCCGAAGGGCGGGGCGCCGGGCAGTCGGATGTCAACGGCGTGCAGGTGGGTGCCGTCGGTGAGGTGCAAGGCGCTCCACACCCAATCCATCCCCCACCAGTCGCGCACCCCCCACGAGTGGTCGCGCTGTCCGGGCACTGCATCGATTCTCGTGTGCTGGCCGCCGATAATGACGGTTCCTGTTACCGCGCAAGGGATTTCGTAGCGTGACGTGACGCGGTATTGATACGGCGTCCCGGCCGTGACCCACTCCAGATCCATGCTGACCTCGACGTCGCGGCCGGGCTCTCCGCGCAGCAACGCGGCGGGATCGTCGTGCAGTTGACCGTGGCCGTTGAGCACCAGCCGGTACCGCTGCAGCGGCGAGACGATCGTATGCGCGAAATCGAACGCGTCGGTGTTGACGCTATATGGGTCGTCGATCGGGGCGGCGAAGTCGATCACCGCGACCGTCGGTTGCTCAGGGCCGCACAACAGGGCGGTGAACCAGGCCACGCCCTCATTCGGTGTCAGCCCCAGCCGCACATATCCTCCGATGCGCTGCGCCGGGTCGACGAAATCGCAATACCAGCTTTCGTTCCACAGCGGCTCCACTCCGGTAGGGTGCGCGAACTCGTCGGCCGCTGCAGGGGTAAGAGGTTGGGAGGCAACGGGTTCCGGCAGCAGCGCAAGCGCGTCGGTGTCGAGCACCTGCTCGCAGTGCCGCGCGATCATGGTCATGAACATCTCGTCGCCGCGATCTGTGCGAGTCACCAGCATCGGCGACACGATCGCCATCATCACCCCGAAGAAGCTCTGCCGCCGCACTCCTTCGCGCACGTCGGCAAGTGTCAGTGCGCTGGCCGCCCCCAGCGCCGTGTGGTAGTGCGCTGTCAGTTCGTCGGCGTGCGCGCGTCGCAACGGCACCGGCAGCGCGCATCCCAGAAAGTATGCGAGGTCGGTCATGGCCGGCCCCCAGCTGACGGTCTGCCAGTCGACCACGGTCAGCGGCCGGTCGGCACCTTCGAGGCCGAACAGCATGTTGTCGAGCCGGTAGTCGCCGTGTATCAGACCTTGCGGCGTCTGCGTTTCGGCGGCCGCGTACGCGTCGAAGCTGGCGACCAGACGCTCGCAAACCTCCCGGTGGCGCGGCGCGATCCGGTCTGTGTAGCGCTCGGCGAACCCGGCGTACAGCTGGGCCAGCATCGCTTGGCTGATCGGCGATTCGCGGTTGAGCCAGTCGGCTCCGGCGAGCGCCGGGTCGCCGATCGTGGGTCCTTGCAGGCGGCCGAGTTCGGACACCGCCAGCCGCGCCCGATCCACCGACGTGCCGGCGATCTCGTCGCCGACTTCCGCGGGTCCGGCGTCACCGAGCAGCAGTGCGAACGTCTGCGCTTGCCCGTCGAACGACGCGTGGTAGCACGGTGCGATCGGCCCCACCAGCCGCGGGGCCACCTCGGCGTAGAACCGGACCTCGCGCTCGTAAAGGCCCAGCGCGAAACCGGTTTGGCTGCTCACCGGGTCAGCGGCGGCGACCTTGAGAACCACCGAATCGGGACCTGCCGCGGCGTTCGCGTAGCGCAACGCGACGCGATAGCACTCGCTCATCTGGCCGGTTCCGATGCGCTGCACATCGAACTGTGAAACCTCAGCGTGCAGCTGGGCGCTCAACCACTCGGCGGTCACCTCGGCGGCTCGCATTGTCCGACCCTAAGCCGAGCGGGCGCGCAGCACATCGCGATTGAGTGTTCGCGGTGACGCATGGCCCGAAAGTGCCAGTGTCAGATCGACTTCCGCGAGCAGGTTGCGGATCACCTGCGCCACGCCGTCGGCACCCTGCAGCGCCATCCCCCACAAATACGGGCGGCCCAGCAGCACCGCGCTGGCCCCCAGGGCCAGCGCTTTGACCACGTCGGCACCGGAGCGTATGCCGCTGTCGAACAGCACGGTGAGTTGGTCGCCGACTGCGTCCACCACGTCGGGCAGCGCGTCGAGCGCCGCGACGGCGCCGTCCACCTGCCGCCCACCGTGGTTCGACACCACCACGCCTTGCACGCCGTGGTCACGGGCCAGCCGCGCGTCGTCGGGATGCAAGATGCCCTTCAAGACGATCGGCATGTCGGTCATTTCGCGCAGCGCAGCCAGATCGGCCCAACTCATGGCGGGATTACTGAACACGCTGACGAAGTGCAGCACCGCGGCCGTCGGATCCTCTTCCGGTGGTGTCGGCAGCGCGGCGCGAAACACGGGGTCCGACAAGTAGTTTGCGATGCCCACCGACTGCAGGAACGGCAGGTAAGCGGTCTGCAAGTCGCGGGGACGCCATGCCAGCAGCCCGGTGTCCAGCGTCACCACTAATGCGCCGTACCCGGCGGCTGTCGCGCGTGCGACGAAGCTTGCGGTCAGTTCGGGATCCTTGGGCCAGTACAGCTGATACCAGCGGGGCACCTCGGCGCCGGCAGCGGCGATTTCTTCCATCGAGTACGACGCCGCGGTGGATGCGACGAAGCCGATTCCCGTGGCGGCGGCACCGCGGGCGGCGGCGATCTCCCCGTCGGGGTGCACGATCGACTGCACGCCCACCGGCGCCAGCAGCACCGGTGCCGCGTGCTTGACGCCGAAAAGCTCAGTGCGAAGGTCGCGTACCGACACGTCGCGCAACATGCGTGGCACGATCCGGTGCCGATTGAAAGCCGCCCTGTTCTCCCGTTCGGTGTCCTCGGTGCCCGCGCTGCCGAACACGTAGCCGTTGGCACCGGCGTCCATCGCCGCCGACGCCTGCACTTCGAGCTCGGTCCAGCTCATCGGGAAGGCCGGCGTCTGGCCGGCCATGCCCTTGAGATAGATCTCGAACTGGTAGTTGCCGAATGGACTCTGAAGCGCAGACATGTGCCGACCTATCGGGCGAGGCTGAAGTCCTGCCAGGCCTCGCGGCGGGCGGGGTACGGGTCGTATTCCACCCGCGAGTGCTTGTCGAAGACCATGACCGCGCGGTTGTGGTCGTAGCTGGGCCAGCCCTGGCCCGGCACGCCGGTGCGGCTGAACCGCCGCCACCGCGACTGGATGTTGTTGCTCACCCGCAGCGCCGAACGCCGATCCCCGGCCACGGTCAGCAGAGACCCCAGCCGAGTGCGGTACATGTCGAACACAGCCAGCAGCTCCATCGCATGCGTGGCGCCCAGCCCGCTCCACGCCAGCGTCCGCGGCGCGTAGTCATACCGGTACATGTACGTGGGCGCGTGCTTGCTGTGCGCCTCGGCGATCTGCCACGCTGCCGACCCGAAGAACATGTCGGCGGACAGCCGCATGCACTCGTCGGGGTGCGGATAGCCCGGGTAGGCGGCTTGGATGCGTTCGCGGGCGGCGGGGTCGATGTCGGCGAGCAGTCGCTCGAGCGCCCGCTCCGTCGTCGGCATCATCTTCAACCAGCGGGTGAACAGCCGCGACTCTTCGGCGTTGTTGCCGACGACCACGGGAACCCGGTGCGCCTCGCCGCGCGCCATCGCCTGCACCGGATCGCGGGGCAGGTAATCGCCGTCGACGGTCGGGCCGAGGGCGAACGATCCGCCGGACATGTCCTGAACTGAATGCTCGAGCAGCTGGTCGCAGGCTTTGACCAAGCGGCGCGGCTCAGCGTGCATCAGCGTGGCGGCGGCATCACGCCGGTCGACCCCCAGCAGCTCGGCGAACTTGGCGGCGAACCGGGGGGCGGCTTCGGCGCTGACCACCATGCCGCTGGCAGGGCTTTCCGAGATCGCGCCCGCGAACAGGCCCTCGGCGGCCGGCACGGCGAGCAGCGTGGCGACCGCGTGCGCGCCGGCGCTCTCGCCGAAGATCGTCACTCGATTCGGGTCTCCCCCGAAATGGCCGATGTTGTCGTGCACCCACTGCAGGGCCAGCACCAGGTCACGCAGGAACAGGTTGTTCTCGATCGGGTGCTCGGGAGTGGACAGCGACGACAAGTCAAGACAGCCGAGTGCACCGAGCCGGTAGTTCACCGAGACGTACACGCAGCCGCGGCGAGCCAGTGCCGCGCCGTCGTACAGCGGTGTGGCCGAGCTGCCCAGCATGTAGCCGCCGCCGTGGATGAAGAACATCACCGGCAGCGGCTCGTCCGACGGCGTGGCAGGGGCTACCACGTTGAGCGTCAGACAGTCCTCGCTGACAGGTTGATATTTGTTCAAGCCGATGAGCGTGTACCGGCGACGCTGCGGGGCGCAGAACGCGAAGTCGTGGCAGTACCGCACCCCGCGCCAAGGGATCGGCGGTTGCGGGGCTCTGTACCGCAGCCGGCCCACGGGCGGGCGCGCGTACGGGATGGCCCGCCATCTGGTCACCCCACCACTCGTGTGCCCTTCGACGGTGCCGCTCGTGATGGTTACTCGCACATTGCCATCGGCCATCCTTCGACGGTAGCGAAGCCGTAGCCGTCCGGCCGGTTGGGACTCGCCTCCAGACCGCGTTTCGCTGGTCAGCCTGCAGCGCGGGCAGGACGCAGCAGGTCGCTGTCGCGGATCGCAGCCACCGACAACGTGCGGTAGCCGTAGTCGTCGAACAGCACGGTGAGCCGGTCCTCTTCTGCTCCGATCACCACGCCGCGTCCCCACTCGCGATGCTGCACCTCCGCGTCCACAGCGAACCCGGCTGCCTCGTCGCGCGCGGACGTGCTGTCCCCCTCCGTGCACTGGTCGCAGTTGCCGCAGGGCTCGGCGAGCGTCTCGCCGAAGTAGCTCAGCAAAAAGCGCCGTCGGCAGTCGCGTGCCTCGGCGTAGCCGCGCATCATCTCGACACGGGTGCGGTCCACCCGCTCGGCGACGTCGGCCACCTCCAGTGCGCGAGCCACCGCGAGGGCGGCGGCCTGACCGCTGGCGCGAAAGCCCTTCTTGGTGCTTGTGATCGCGCCGGCCTGCTCGAGCAGGTTGACGGCATTGGTCAGCTTGCGGCCACGCACATCCAGCTCAGCGCCCAGGTGTTTGAGCCGTTTCGGCTTGTCGCCGAGCGCGTCGTACACCGCCCGCAAGAACCCGTCGTCGGGCCGCTGAGTCGTGAAAAACCTTGCCAGAGAAAGGTCTTCGGGCCGATAGAACAACCGGGCCAGCGCCTCGTGGCCGTCTCGGCCGGCGCGACCGATCTGCTGGTAGTAGCTGTCCACCGAATCGGGAACCGACGCGTGGATGACGAACCGCACGTTCGGTTTGTCGATGCCCATCCCGAACGCCGACGTCGCGGCGACCACGTCGTACTCGTCATCGCCGAATCCCGCGTGCACCGTTTCGCGTTCGGCGGCGGACAGCCCCGCGTGGTAGACCGCGCTGCGACGGCCGCGCTCGGCCAGTTCGCGGGCGTAGAACTCGGCGTCTTTGCGGGTGGCCGTGTACAGCAGGCCGGGGCCGTCCAGTTCCAGGGCGGCGGCCAGCACAGCGCCACGTTTGTCGTCGTCGTGCAGATGGTGGTGCACCTCGAGGCGGATGTTGGGCCGGTCGAAGCCGCCGGCGATCTCGACAGGGTCGCGCAGGTGAAGATGCTCGACGATCTCGCGGCGCACGACCGGGCTCGCGGTTGCGGTGAGTGCGAGCACCGGCGGCCGGCCCAGGTGCGCGAGCGCGTCGGGGATGCGCAGGTAGCTCGGCCGGAAGTCGTGTCCCCACGACGAGACGCAGTGCGCTTCGTCGACCACGACGAGCGACACCCGTCCGTGCGAAAGTTCTTCCAGCACAGCGTCTTTGGCGAGCTGCTCAGGCGCCAAGAAGACGTAGTCGGCCTCTTGGTGTCGAACCGCGGCCCAGCTCTCCTCGGCCTGCGCGGCGCGCTGGCGTGAGTTGATCGCGACGGCCTCGAGCTCGTCGGTGGCCTCCAGCGCGGCGATCTGATCCTGCTGCAACGCGATCAGCGGCGAGATCACCAGTGTGGTGCCGTCGGTCAGGACCGACGGCACCTGGTAGATCGCCGATTTGCCGAATCCGGTCGGAAGCACCGCCAGGACGTCGCGGCCGGCAAGGATCGCCCGCATGCCGTCGAGCTGGTCCGGCCGGAGCTCTTGCCAACCGAACAGTCGTCGGGCGACGGCTTGCAACTCCTCGGCTGGGTTCACCGCTGCCAGGTACCCGCAGGCGATGGGCAACTAACGTCAGAGGCGCTCAGCGCCACCCGTCGGCCGCTTTGGCCGCATCCAGCAACGCGCCGCACAGTTCCCGCAATTCGGCCTTGTCCGCGCCCTCGTCGAGTGCGGTTGCGACGTCTTCTGCCGCGCAGCGCAGCTGGTAAAGCCGGTCGGACCAGCGGGCGGCTTCCTCGGCGGAGAGCACCACCGCGTCGGCAGGCAAAGTGGTGCCCTTCACGGCAGCGCGGTGCTCATAGGCCCGCTGGCGGCACGACTGGCGACAGTATTGGCGCTTGCGACCGATTCCTGCGTCGGCGACGTCGCGACCGCACCAGCGGCACGGTTGCGCGCGGCGGACGCCGCGGATGCGAGGGGCAGAAGTAGTCACCGCCTGATGACTCTAAGCGGCTTTTCAGCGCAAGCCCGGTATCCTGGAGGTCGCGTCGCCCACCGCGTGGGAACTGCCAGCGCACCTTCTGCGTTGCTTACCTGGGTAATTGCGCGGACATGCAACAGATGGAGAGTGTTGACGATGGCTGATCGAGTCCTGAGAGGCAGCCGGCTCGGTGCCGTGAGCTATGAGACCGACCGCAACCACGACCTGGCGCCGCGTCAGATCGCGCGGTATCGCACCGAGAACGGCGAAGAGTTCGAGGTACCGTTCGCCGACGACGCCGAAATCCCCGGCACCTGGCTATGCCGCAACGGCATGGAGGGCACGCTGATCGAAGGCGACCTCCCCGAGCCGAAGAAGGTCAAGCCGCCCCGCACGCACTGGGACATGCTGCTCGAGCGCCGCACCATCGAGGAGCTCGACGAGCTGCTCAAGGAGCGGCTGGAGATCATCCGCCAGCGCCGCCGCGGCTGAGCCGCGCAATCAACCACCGCGGCTGAGCCGCTGGGCGGGGGCGGTTCCACGCGCGCGGTCTCTGCGCCCCTGGATGCCCCATTGAGCGACCTTGACGATCGCCTCGCGGATATTCGACCCGCTCATCTTGGAGACACCGAGTTCGCGTTCGACGAACGTGATAGGCACCTCGACCACGGTGAAGCCGTTGTTGATCGTGCGCCAGGTCAGGTCGATCTGGAAGCAGTAGCCCTTCGACTCGACGGCCGACAGGTCGATCTTCTCCAGCACCTCCCGGCGATACGCGCGGTAGCCGGCCGTGATGTCGTTGACGCTGGTGCCCAGCAGTGTGCGCGAGTACCAGTTCGCGGTGCGCGATAGCACCAGCCGGCGCCACGGCCAGTTGCGCACCTGCCCACCTTCGACGTAGCGGGAGCCGATTGCCAGGTCGGCACCCGCGTCGATCGCGTCGAGCAACCGCGACAGCTCCTCCGGGGCGTGGCTGCCGTCGGCGTCCATCTCGACGAGAACCGAGTACTGCCGGGCCAGGCCCCAGGCGAAGCCGGCCAGGTATGCCGCGCCCAACCCGTCCTTGGCGGTGCGGTGCATGACGTGGATGCGTGCGGGGTCGGCCGCGGAGAGCTGGTCGGCGAGCTCGCCGGTGCCGTCGGGGCTGCCGTCGTCGACGATCAGGATGTGCACGTCGGGCCGCGCGTTCTGCAGCCGCTGCACGATCAGCGGCAGGTTCTCGCGTTCGTTGTAGGTCGGGATGATCGCCAACGTCCGCTGGCTTGGTTGGCCGCCGGGGCTTCCGGTGGTCATGACGCTCCTTTGTCTTTACCGCCCGGCCGGAGCCGACGTATGAACCACCCATTGTGCAGTATTCCGGCGAGCAGGGCGGCACCGCCGATTGCGATCAGCACCCACAACACGACCGGTCCCCACCGCGTCGCAGGGGTCAAATGCGTTTTCAGGTGCACCTGTTTTACCAGGTAGGCGGGTTCGAAGAAGTCCGTGCGGGCCACCTCATGGCCGTCCGGGGCGATGATCGCGCTGATCCCTGTGGTGCCTGCCACAACGGCATACCGGTCGTGCTCGACGGCGCGGACCTTCGCGAAGGCCAGCTGCTGCTCGCTCATCGGCTGGCCGAACAAAGCGTTGTTGGTGGGCACCGCCAGCAGCTGCGCGCCGTTGACGACGGACTCCCGGGCGGCCCGGTCGAAGATCACCTCCCAGCACGTCGTGACGCCGATCGGCACCCCTGCGGCGTGCACGACCCCGTCACCGTCGACCGGCACGAAGTAGCCTGCGCGCTCGGCGTACGGCGACAGATGGGAGAACAATCCGCGCCAGGGCAGGTACTCGCCGAACGGCTGCACGATCTGCTTGTCGTGCCGCTCCCCCGGCCCACGCCCGGCGTCCCAGACGATCACGGTGTTCGTCGACGCCGGGTTATCTTCGGAGTAGTCCGGCCGCTGCAGCACCGCACCGACCAGAATCGGCGCGCGGATGACCGCGGCGGCAGTCGAAATCTCTTGTGCTGCATCAGGATTGCGCAGCGGGTCGATGTCCGACGAGTTCTCCGGCCAGATCACCAGCTGCGGCTGCGGGGCGCGGCCGGCCCGCACGTCGTCGGCGAGGCGGACGGTTTCGCGGACGTGGTAATCGAGCACGGCTCGCCGCTGGGCGTTGAAGTCGAGGCCGAGCCGCGGCACGTTGCCCTGGATCGCGGCGACGGTGATGGTTCGGTCGGTGTCGGCACCGCTGCCGGACTGGCGCACCCCGGGCCAGGTCGCCGCGACGGCGAACAGCACGACGGCGATGCACATGCCGGGCAGCAGCACGCGCGGCGGGGCGTCGCCGCGACGCGGCCACCAGTGCACGACTTCGAGGACCAGCGCGGTGATGCTGAACCCGGTAAGCGCGATCGCGAACGACAGCAGCGGAACTCCGCCGAGCCGAACCAGCGACAGCATCGGACCGTCGGTCTGTCCGAATGCCACGACGCCCCATGGGAATCCGCCGAACGGCACACTGCTCTTGAGCCATTCGGCTCCCACCCACAGCGCGGCGAACCAGACGGCCCAGCCGGGTAGCCGCCTGACCGCGACGGCGGTCGCACCGAACAGCCCCGGGAACACCGCCTGCACCGCTGACAGCGCCAGCCACGGCACCGCGCCGACCAGTTCGCCAGTCCACGGCAGCAGTGGGATGTAGAACGCGAGGCCGGACAAAAAGCCGTAGCCGAAGCCGCCGAGCGCCGTGGTGGTATTCCGCAGCAGCACCCAGCCCAGCATCGCGAACGCGACGACTGCGCAGTACCACCAACCGAACGGCGGAAAGCTCACGCACATCAGCAGGCCCGCGCCGACGGCCGCCGCGAGCTGAGGTATCCGGTTCAGGACGCCGGGGCCGAGCCGCTCGAGCACGCGGGCGTCAGCCATATATGACCTCGCCGCAGTGCACGGTCTGCAGGCAGCGCGGCAGTGGGTCGTCGGGATCGAGTCGGGGCAACGACGGCACGTCCCACACGGCGAAGGAGGCGGGCGCACCGGGTGTCAGCGTTCCGGCCAGGCCGTCGCGGACGCCGGCAGCCCGCCAGCCGCCGCGGGTGGCCGCGGCCAGCGCGGCCTCGGTCGAAATCCCACTGCGCGGCGTTCGGTGGTGCACGGCGGCACGCACCGTTTTCCAGGGATTCATGCTGGTCACCGGGGTGTCTGAGCCGAACGCTAGGGACACGCCTTCGGATGCTAACAGCGCCAGCGGGTTGCACCGGCGCGCTCGGTGAGCGCCCAGCCGCGCGGCGTACATGCCGTCGTCGCCACCCCAGAGCGCGTCGAAATTGGGCTGCACGCTTGCGGTCACGCCCCACTCGGCCAGCTTGCGGGCCTGCTGTGCGTCGACCATCTCCAAGTGCTCGACGCGATGCCCGCATCGAGCGACGGCTGTGCGCCCGCAGCGGTCGACGGCCGCGGCAATCGCGTCGACCACCGCCGTGACCGCCGCGTCACCGATCGCGTGGAAGCCCGCCGGGATGCCCGCCTGCGTGCATGCGAGCACGTGCGAGGCGATCTCTTCTGGGGCGAGGTAGCAGTTGCCATGCGGGTTGGGGCAGTGGCGGGCGTCGGCGTACGGCTGGGTCAGCCATGCGGTGTGCGAGCCGAGAGCCCCGTCGACGAAGAGGTCGCCGGCCAGGCCGCGCGCCCCGGTGCGGGCCAGCAGATCGGCCGCGTGGTCGGCATCGCTGACCGCCTCACCCCAATAGCCGACGACCTCGACGCCGTGGGTGGTGATGCGTAGCTCTTGCCAGTCCTCGAGGCCGCCGATGTCAGGGCCGGCGCATTCGTGGACGGCGACGATCCCGAGCGCGGCGGCCGCGTCGAGCGCCGCAAGCCGTGCCTGTGCCCGCTGCGCGGCGGTGAGCAGACTGCGCGCGAGGGCCCTTACGGCGTGGTGCGCATCTGCGGTCAGCGCCGCCTGAGGATGAAACCCCTTGCAATGCCGCAAGTTTGGCGCGAGCGCACGCAGCGCGGTGGACGCGGCCGCGGAGTGGACGTCGACCCTCGCCAGATACGCCGGCCGGCCCCCGACGGCCGCGTCGACGTCGTCAGTCGTGGGTGCATTCGGCTGCGGCCATGCCGACTCGTCCCAGCCGTGGCCCCAGATCACCCCGTTCGGGTGGGCACGGGCGAAACCGCGCAGCAGTGCCAGGCAGTGCTGCAAGGAGGTGGCGGGCCGCAAGTCGAGTCCGGTCAACGTGAGCCCGGTGGCAGTGGTGTGGACGTGGCTGTCGACGAACGCGGGGGTGACGAGCGCGCCGTCGAGGTGGACCACCTCGGCGCCCGGGAACGCGTCTCGGCCGGCAGTGTCGCTGCCCAGCCAGGCGACGACGCCGTCGAGAACAGCAAGTGCGGTCGCTTCAGGGTGCGTCGGGCTGTGCACCCGGCCGCCGAGCAGCAGTGTGGTCAAGGGGTGCGCGGTAGGGCCGGCGGCTCGTAGTCGACTACGTCGACGACCTCGCCGTCGACGTAGTCGCGCCGCTGCGCGATGAGCGGGACGCGTTTGCCCACGAGCGCCGCCACCATCGGGCGGGCGGCCGCTCGAGTCGGTGGGAGCAACAACAGCAATCCGAGCGCGGTGGTGACGATTCCCGGGATGACGACCAACACGGTGCCGAGCGCGATCAGCGCCCCGTCGGTGAGTGCGCCCTGGGCGGTGACGAGCCCGCTGCGGAAACGGCGGATATGCCGTTCGGCCTGCGAGCCGGCCAGCGCGAGACCGCCGACGAACGACGCCAGCACGAGCAGCAGCGTCCAGCCCACTCCGATGGCCCAGCCGAGCCCAACCACGGCCGCGAGCTCGAGGACGACGTAGAGCCAGAACCACCGAATCACCATGTGAGCAGAACGTGCCACGCCGGGTTTCGGTTCCTAGCCGGCCGGGGTGATCTCGAGGCCGACGTGCACCTTGTCGATGCCTCCGCGCAGCAACGTGTGCGCGTAGAACCACCACGCGTGATACCAGTAGCGCTTGAGGATCGCTTGGTAGACCGCGTGCGTCTCGGATTTCGGAAGTACCCGCGCGACGGCTTCGACCGGGTCGCTCTTGGGCTTGCCGAGGCCGCTGCTCTTGGCGATGGTGACCCTCGGGGTGTTGCGAATTCGCTTCACCTTCCAGGAGTCGTCGTCGGTGATGACGAGCAGTCGGTCACCGTCGCGAACCGCCCAGATCGCCGACGGTTTCGGCCTGCCGTCCTTGGTGAACGTGGTGAGCAGGATGTACTCGGAGCCGGCGACGTCGTCGAAGGTGGTCATCTGTCAGGCCGCCTTCAGCTCGAGGCCGACGTTCTTGCGCATGCCGCCGCGCACGTACTTGCTGAACAGGTTGAACACCTTGCCCATCAGGCCGTAGCGCTTGCCGATCGCGTCGTACACCAGATTCGTCTGCGACCTGTCGAGGATGGTCGCGGTGGCGTCGACGGGGTCGCTTTTCGGAGTGCCCTTGACGTCACAGGCGGCCAGTGTGACGCGGGGGTTATTGCGGATTCGCTTGACCTTCCAGGAGTCGGCTTCAGTGATGACGAGCAGCCGGTCGCCATCAGGTGCTGCCCAGATGGGCGTCGGCTTGGGCCGGCCGTCCTTCGTGAACGTCGTCAGCAGGATGTACTTGGACTTGGCGACGTCCTCGAATGTGGTCGGCACCGCTCCAACCTAGCGGTGCGGTCGCGGCTCCAGCGAATTCAACGCTATGCAGAGAAAGTGCGAGAAGGGCACGCCATAGCGTTGAATTCGACGCGAAACTGCTCAGGCTTCGAGCTCGCCCTCGGTTTCCAGCAGGACCTGCTTGAGCCCGTCGACCGTCGCCGCCTGCGGTTGTGCCCACATGCCGCGGCTGACGGCTTCGAGCAGCCGCTCGGCCATGCCGTGCAAGGCCCATGGGTTGGACTCCGCCATGAATTTGCGGTTCACGTCGTCGAAGACGTACTGCTCGGCCAGCCGCTCATACATCCAGTCCGCCACTACGCCTGCGGTGGCGTCATAGCCGAAGAGGTAGTCGACGGTGGCGGCCATCTCGAACGCGCCCTTGTAGCCGTGGCGTCGCATCGCGGCCATCCACCGCGGATTGGTGACGCGGGCACGAAAGACCCGCGATGTCTCCTCCGCCAGGCTGCGGGTGCGCACCGCCTCAGGACGGGTGTTGTCGCCGATGTAGGCCGCCGGGTCGCGGCCGGTGAGGGCGCGCACGGTGGCCACCATCCCGCCGTGGTACTGGAAATAGTCGTCGGAGTCGGCGATGTCATGTTCGCGGGTGTCGGTGTTCTTGGCCGCCACCGCTATTCGCCGGTATTGCCGAGCCATGTCATCAGCCGCCGGCGCACCGTCGAGTCCGCGGCCGTAGGCGAACCCGCCCCACGCCGTGTAGACCTGGGCGAGGTCGGCATCGGTGCGCCAGGCGCGGCTGTCGATCAGCTGCAGCAGCCCGGCGCCGTAGGTCCCCGGCTTCGATCCGAAAACCCTTGTGGTTGCCCGTCTTTCGTCGCCGTGCTGAGCCAGATCGGCCTGGGCGTGGGCGCGGACGTAGTTGCGGTTCGCGGGTTCGTCAAGACCGGCCGCCAGTCGCACCGCGTCGTCGAGCATCGCCACCACGTGCGGGAAGGCGTCTCGGAAAAAGCCCGAGATGCGCACTGTCACGTCGATACGCGGCCGGCCGAGCTCGGCGAGGGAGATCGCTTCCAGTCCCGTTACCCGCCTCGACGCCTCGTCCCACCGCGGCCGGATGCCGAGCAGCGCAAGTACTTCGGCGATGTCGTCGCCGGAGGTGCGCATCGCCGACGTGCCCCACACCGACAGGCCGACCGACCGCGGCCAATCGCCGAACTCGTCGCGGTAGCGCGCCAGCAGTGAATCTGCCAGTGCGGCACCGGTTTCCCACGCGAGCCGCGACGGCACGGCCTTGGGGTCGACGGAGTAGAAGTTGCGTCCCGTCGGGAGCACATTGACCAGCCCGCGCAACGGCGAACCCGACGGTCCGGCCGCGATGAACCGCCCGTCCAGCGCGCGCAGCACCTGCTCGATCTCGGCCGCCGTGGAAGCCAACCGCGGCACCACCTGCGTGGCGGCGAACCGCAGGATCCGCGCGACATCCGGCTGGTCGGTCAGGCCGTCCACGGCCGACGGATCCCAGCCGGCTTTCTGCAATCCGGCCAGCAGAGCCCGGGCGTCGGCTTCGACCGCGTCGACGTCGGCACGGTCGGTGGCGTCGTCGGCGAGTCCCAGGGCTTGCCGCAGACCGGGCAGCGACTGGTCGCCCGCAAAGAGCTGCCGGGCCCGCAGAATCGCCAGCACCAGGTCCAGCAGCTGTTCGCCTTCCGGCGTACGACCGAGAATGTGCAGCCCGTCGCGGATTTGGACGTCCTTGATCTCGCACAGCCAGCCGTCGACATGCAGCAGGATGTCGTCGAACTGCTCGTCGGCGGGCCGTTCGGTGAGGCCGAGGTCGTGGTCGAGCTTGGCGGCTTGCAGCAGCGTCCAGATCTGCTGCCGCACCGCGGGCAGTTTCGCAGGGTCCAGGGCAGCGATGTTGGCATGCTCGTCGAGCAGCTGCTCCAACCGAGCGATGTCGCCGTAGCTTTCGGCCCGCGCCATCGGGGGGATCAGGTGGTCGACCAGCACCGCGTGCGCACGCCGTTTGGCTTGCGTGCCCTCCCCCGGGTCGTTGACCAAAAACGGGTAGATCAGCGGCAGATCGCCCAGCGCAGCGTCGGGACCACACGCTGCCGACATGCCGAGAGTCTTGCCGGGCAGCCATTCGAGGTTGCCGTGTTTGCCCAGATGCACGATCGCGTGGGCTTTGAATCCCGTGCGCAGCCAGTGATATGCGGCCAGGTAGTGGTGGCTGGGCGGCAGGTCGGGATCGTGGTAAATCGCCACCGGGTTGTCGCCGAATCCGCGGGGCGGCTGCACCATCAGCACGACGTTGTCGGATCGTATTGCGGCGACGACGATTTCGCCGTCGGGATCGATGCTGCGGTCGACGAACAACTCGCCGGGCGGCGGCCCCCAGTGCTGCTGCACCTGTTCGGCGAACGACCGGGGCAACGTATCGAACCACTCGCGGTAATCGCGGGCCGCCACGCGGATCGGGTTGCCGGCCAGGTGTCCCTCGGTCAGCCAGTCGGGATCTTGTCCCCCGCGTTCGATCAGCGCGTGCATCAGCGCGTCGCCATCGCCCGCATCCAACCCGGGAATGTCACCGATCCGATAACCGTGCCGGCGCATCGCGTCCAGCAGCGCAATCGCGCTTGCCGGCGTATCCAACCCGACGGCGTTGCCGATCCGCGCGTGCTTGGTGGGATAGGCGGAGAACACAACAGCCACCCGCTTGTCGCCCGGCGCAACGCGGCGCAGCATCGCCTGCCGCATCGCGATCCCGGCGACTCGGGCGCACCGCTCGTCGTCGGGCACGTAGGAAATCAGTCCTTCGTCGTCGATCTCCTTGAACGAGAACGGAACTGTGATGATCCGGCCGTCGAATTCGGGCACCGCCACCTGGCTGGCTACGTCGAGAGGGCTCAGCCCGTCGTCGTTGGACTCCCACGCGGCCCGCGGGCTGGTCAGGCACAGCCCCTGAAGGATCGGAATGTCAAGGGCGGCAAGGTGTTCGACGTTCCAACTGTCGTCGTCACCCCCGGCCGATGCGCCGGCGGGAACCGCTCCGCCGGCCGCCAGCACAGTCACCACCATCGCATCGGCGGCCGCCAGCGCTTCGATCAATTCCGGTTCGGCGGTCCGCAACGATGCGCAGTACACCGGAAGTGCGCGACCGCCGGCGTTCTCGATGGCCCGGCACAGCGCCTGCACGTAGCCGGTGTTGCCGGCCAGATGCTGTGCGCGGTAGTAAAGCACCGCGATCGTCGGCCCGTCGGCATGCGGCGACGCCCAGTCGAGCCGACCCCACGTCGGCGACGGGGTGGGCGGCGCGAAGCCGTACCCCGTCATCAGCAGGGTGTCGGACAGGAAGGCGTGCAGTTGGCGCAGGTTCTCGACGCCGCCGTGGGCCAGGTACAGGTGCGTCTGCACCGCGATCCCGGCGGGCACCGTAGAACGGTCCATCAAATCCGCGTCCGGTGCCTGCTCACCGCTTACCAGCACCGTCGGCACGCCACTGGCCCGCATTGCGTCGATGCCGTCTTGCCAGGCTCGGTACCCGCCGAGGATGCGCACGACGGCCACGTCGACGCCAGCGAGCAGCTCCGGCAGCTCGTCGATGTCCAGCCGAGACGGGTTCGCCCACCGGTATGCGGCCCGGCTGGAGCGTGCCGTGATGAGGTCGGTGTCAGAGGTGGACAGCAGCAGGACGGTCGGGGCGGGCACCCGTCATTCGTACCCCACCGCGGCCATCGAGGGCGGGGTGACCACAGCCGGAGGGAGCGCGCGAGGCGGACGCGGCGGTTCCACCTGCACCTTGGCCGGGTCCGTGCCCTCGTACACACCGTCGAGATACACGTCGCACCACTTCTTGCCGTCGATGTCCTTGTAGCAGCACTTCGAGAAGCGGCTGCCGTTGCTGACGGTTGTGGTGTACGTGCCGTTCGCGGCCGCGCATTCGCTCTTGATGGTGGACTCCGACAGCGCGAAGGCCGCAGGAGCGGTGGCGATCATCGCACCCGCGGCGCCAGCGACGATCAGCAGTCCAACGTGAAATTGCTTCATGGTCGTCTCCTCTGTGTGGGGGCGATCGTTCGATGGAACGCCTCACAGGTAGGAGCGAGCCGCCTCGATTCGGTGACAGTTTTTCGGCGGATCAGATTTTTCGCTGACCCGACGTTTCCTCGAGGGCTTTCAGTTCGTCGGCCATGTTCGCTCGTGCGCGCGACTCCCATCGGCTGCGCGCCAACGACGTGTGAAACAGCCACGACGCGGCCAGCAGCTCGTGGAGGATGCGCGTGCGCCCGGCGCGGAACTCGGCGTCGCCGACGTGGCCGTACTCGGCTCTGACCGCGGCGCTGTTGGCGCGGTAGCGATCCGGTTCGATGCCCAGCACAGCAAGATCCGCATCGCACAGTGCCTCGCCGTTGCGGTCACCCTTCTGCGGATGGTGGCCGACCGTCACGCGCACCAGGCGCGCCACCTCCGCGACCAGCGCCGGGTCCACGCCGAGGGCGGCCAAGTCGGTTTCTGCCCGCTGTGCGCTGCGCTCCTCGTCGTCGGAGCGGCCCTGAAAGACCGCGTCGTGATACCAGGCCGCCAGCCGCACAGCGTCGGGGTCTTGCGCGTGGTCGGCCAATTCCTCGACGTGAGTGAGGACTTCGCGCAAGTGCGCCAGCGTGTGGTAGCGCCGGTGCGGCTCGGACCATGACGCGATCAGCGCACGCCCGGTCGCCTCCGCGGCGGGGTCGCAAGTGTGCCGCGCAAGCAGATCGTTCCAGGCGCGCACAAGATCCTCTGCGTCATCAGCCATGCCGCTGCCCTTCACCGGCCTGCTGGCCACGCTGGAACGGCAGCAGTGAGAGCAGGAAGATCGCCACCGCGACGGGAGGAGCGACCAGCGGAAGCCAAGGCAGCTCGACCGGCAGCACGGTGGCGACGATCCCGACGAACGTGAACCCCACCATCCCGATCACGGTGGGCAGAGTACTGGTCACGATGTCTGCTTCCGCCGCGTGCCTCAACACCAGATACGCCGCGGCCGAAAGGCCCGACAGCGCCGCGAACGTCGGTGCCGGGTCGGACAAAGCGACAGCGGTGCCCGCGAGCAGCACGCAAAGAGTTGCGGCGGAGCGGTATCGGAGCCCGAGGACCACGGTGACGGCGGCCACGACCGCAGCGATGGTGCCCGCGGTGCCCGCGCCGTTCCACGCGGCGGCAGTCATCAAGAAACCGAACGCCGTCGAAAACATCAGCGCGCCAGGCTGATTGCGCGTGTTCATCTCAGCGCCTCGCCGCCGGGTGCAGGTGGTCGGGTACCAGACGCATCGACTGGTCGAGGGTGACATCGGCCGGCCACGACACCACGTCGACGCCGATCACGCCCATGTCCCGGTACATCGCCGACCGTTGCAGCGCCCACATCCGCGTGATGATCGGATCCTGCTCCTGCTCGAACGGTGCACCCACGAGCACGTCGACTGCCACCACGGTGTGGCCGCGTCGCCGCAGGTCGAGCAGCGCCAGCGCAAACTCCGTGTCGAGCAGTGTGGAGAACGCGACGACGATGGCCCCGGGCGGCACGGCCGCTCGCGGTGCCAGCGTCCCGGTGCTCACCTCGTATTCGTTACCGGCGGCCAGGATCGCGTCGAGCACCCGGTAGAACTGGCGCCGACCGATGTCGGCGCCCAGCCATCGCGGCCGGCGCGCCCCGAGGGTGACGATCCCGGCCCGGTCGCCGTTGCGCAACGCGGTCTGCACCACCTGCACCGCACCGCGAACCGCGCGCTCCATGGCGTCGGTCGCCGGACCGGCGGCCTGCGTGCTGGTGTCGATCAGCACCACCACGTCGGCGGCACGGTCGGTCAGCCGCTGCGTGACGTGCAGGCTGCCGCGCCGGGCGCTGACCGGCCAGTTGACGGTGCGTAACTGATCCCCCGGCAGATACGGGCGAACGTCGGCGTATTCGACGCCCGGCCCGATGTGCCGGGTGAGGTGGGTGCCGAGTCGATCGGGTAGCTCGGTGCGCGGCAGGCCCGTGGACTGCGGCGGCGCGGTCGGGAACACGAAGATGTCGGCCACCTGCACCTCCGCCGACCCTGACAGCAGGCCGCCTGCACACAGCGCATGCAGCCGCGCGGACAGCGGATAGCGGCCCCACCGCTGCGCCCGGGCGGCCACGTTCTTCGCGTAGACGGAACTGTCTTCGAGTACGTCGAGCTCCATCCCCTCTGGCGCGGTGACCTCCAACTGCACGGCGACGTCGTCGGCCTGTGCGGTCACCCACACGCGGGCGTGCGCCGGTTCGGATTCGAAGCAGCGGACCAACGCCGGTTGGGCGTGCGCCCGGACCGCCGACGCTCGTCGTTGCCACGGAATCGAACACAGCACGCCCAGCAGCGGCGCCACGAACGCGATCAGTGACGGCCGAGATGCGAGCACCGCCGCGCCCAGCCCAAGCGCCACACACGTGGCGATTGCTCGACTCAGAGGTGATGGCCCCCAACGGAACTCGACTTCCTCGATGCGGTGGTCAGCCAGGCCCGCGGCGATGTCAGTCACGTCGACCGTGCGCCCGGGGCACCGGCAGCCGCGCCAGCAGTTGTTCCACCACGTCGGAGCCGTGGACGCTGCGGACCCACATCTCCGGCCGTAAGCTGATCCGATGCGAGATAGCCGGCACCGCAAGGGTTTTGACGTCCTCGGGGATCACATAGTCACGGCCACACAGCAGAGCGCGTGCGCGGGCCAGCTGGACCAGGTCGAGCTCAGCGCGCGGGCTGGCGCCCACGGCGACCTGCGGATGGCTTCGCGTGGCCGCGGCCAGCGACACCACATAGTGCAGGATGTCGTCGTGGACGGTCACCTGCTCCACCGTCTCCCGCATCGCGAGGACGTCGTTGGCGTCGACGACCTGGTTGACCGCCGGTTGCGCCGACCCTCTGTCGAGCCTGCGCCGCAGCATCGCGGTTTCGTCGCGCTGGGACAGGTACTTCAATTCCAGCTTGATCGCGAAGCGGTCGAGCTGGGCTTCCGGCAGCGGGTAGGTGCCTTCGTACTCGATCGGGTTGTCGGTGGCCAGAACGATGAAAGGTAATGGCAGCCGGTGCGTCTCACCGTCGATGCTGACCTGCTCCTCGGCCATGGCCTCCAGCAGCGCGGCTTGGGTCTTCGGTGGCGTGCGGTTGATCTCGTCGGCCAAGAGCAGGTTGGTGAAGATCGGGCCACGGCGGAATTCGAACCGGCCCGACTGCATGTCGTAAACCGTCGAGCCCAGCAGGTCCGCCGGAAGCAGGTCCGGGGTGAATTGGACGCGGGTGAAGTTCAGGCCCAGCGCTGAGGCGAACGAGCGTGCAATCAGCGTCTTGCCCAGTCCGGGAAGGTCTTCGATCAGGACGTGCCCGCCGGCGAGCACGGTGGTCAGGATCAAGGTGAGCGCGGCACGCTTGCCGACGACCACGCGTTCGATCTCGTCGAGCACCGCCTCGGCGTGGGCGGTGGTCACCGTCGCCGGCATCGTCATACTCGTTCCAATCGCTCCAGGATGTCGTTGAGCGCGCTGCGGCCTGGACCAGGTGTGTGGCGCTCATTAAGCGCGACGTTGCTGGGATCGACCCACTGCCAGAGTTCGTCACCGAACAGCATCCGGCCGGTAGCCTGCATGGCCGCCGGGTCCTTGGTCGCCCGCTGCCCGGTGGCGAGCATGAATTCCCTTGCCAGCCTTGGCCTTAGATGCCGGTCCCAGTCCGCACGGCTGGAGTCGGCCCACCGGATCATCGATTCGGTGCGGGCGATCCAGCGCCGCATCGACTCTGCGGGCCCGTCCTGCTCACGCTCAGGCGTCTCGGTGGCGGGAACCCGCACAAGCAGCCGACGCGCTTCCACCAGCACCAGCGCCGCGACCCCGCCGGCGATCCACGGCACCCAGCGGTGTTCGACCATCGTCAACGCCAGTACCTCCGTGGCCAGCACCAGTCCCAGTCCGATCAGCGCCACCTTCGTCATACCGCGCTCCTGAGCTCGGCGAGCACCAATTCCAGTGCCCGCACGGCGGTTTCGCGATGCTCCTCCGTCATGACGTGCGGACTGAACCGTGCCTCGGCGAACAAGTCGACCAGATCTGTCGCGGCGCCGGGGTGAACGGCATGGTGCTCGACTGCCCGGGCCAGCACTTCGGAAGGGGTGTCCGACTCTTGCGGCACCACGCCGGGGGCGTTCGCCAACGCCTGCTCCATCGCCGCGTAGCACGCGATGATCGCCTCGCGGGGTTCGCGGCGCAGGTCGCCCATCGCGGCCAAACCGCGTTCGGCGGCCAGCGCCAGCGATTGCGGCTCCGACGCCGCAGGCGCCGCCTCTGCGGCGGCGTCGTCGAGCGGCAGCGGCGGCACAGGGCCGCGGCGGTGCCGGCGCAGCGTGATCACGGCGCCGATGCCCCACAACGCCAGCATGACCATCGTCGTGGCGAACAGGTACCAGAACAGGCCGCTCTGCTCTGCCGGCTGGGCGGGCGGCGCGGGGGGCGGGGTTGGTGTGGGGGTGGCGCCGGACGCGCTGCTGGTCGGAGCCGACGTCACCGACGGTGTCTCCAGCCGGATGTCGAGGCGCAGCAGCACGATGACGACGGCCAGCCATGCCACCAACACGGCCAGCCCGATCAGCAGAATGCGCCGGGTGGGCCGCCACCGCTCGCCGCTGCGGCGCCGAGGCAGCTGTTTGGAGGTCGGCGCCTCGGCGCGGGGATTGCGAAGCACGGTGACGATCGCCAGCGTGATGATCGCGACGGCGACCGCGAGCAGCGCGATCACCGCGACCATGGCCGCCGGGTTGTCGGTGTGCTGCTCCTGCGTGCGGGCCGCTTGGCCCGGCAACCGCCCGCGCAGCGCGACGCCGGCGAAGACCACCAGCGTGATCAACGCGACCACGCGCCCCGTCGCCCTATCGATACCGGGCATCATGACCCATCGTGGCACGTCCGGGTCGCTTACGGTGGACGGATGCGCACCCGTGACGTCGACGCCTGCCCCGGCGCGCTGTCGGTGCACCACGCGGCGGACGGCGCGCTGGCCCGCATCCGGCTGCCGGGCGGAATGGTCTCCTCGGCGCAGCTGCAGGCACTTGCACGGGTGGCCGCCGACGTCGCGTCGCCGGCGATGGAGCTGACCTCGCGCGGCAACATTCAGATCCGGGCCATCACCGACGAAGCGGCCGTCGCGCAGGCGGCGGCCGCGGCCGGCCTGCTGCCGTCGGCCACCCATGAGAAGGTGCGCAACATCGTCGCGTCGCCGCTGTCGGGGCGCGTGGGCGATCACCCTGATGTGCGGAGTTGGGTTGCCGAGCTCGACGAGGCGATCATGGCCGAGCCGTCGCTGGCTTCGGTGGGCGGCCGGTTCTTGTTCAGCATCGACGACGGCCGTGGCGACGTGTCAGGGCTGTGCGCGGACGTCGGCGCCCATGTGGTCGACGACGATGCGGTGGCGCTGCTGCTCGCCGGACGCGACACCGGGGTGCGGCTCCCGTTCTCCGAGGTGGTGACGACGCTGGTGACGGTGGCGACCCGGTTCGCCACACTGCGTCAGAAGGCTTGGCGCATAAGCGAATTGGATGATGTAGCACCGCTGGTTGCCGGATTCCGGAGGTCGGCCCACGCGGCAGTGGCATGGCCGACCGCCGCTGAGCCCCCGGTCGGCTGGCTGCCGCAGCGCGACGGCCGGGTCGCGTTGGGCGCGGCAGTGCCGTTGGGGGTCCTGCAAGCATGCGTCGCCGAATTTCTCGCCGCAATCGAGTCGCCGATGGTCGTCACCCCGTGGCGGTCGGTGCTGGTGTTCGACCTCTCCGAGCACGTCGCCGACACCGCGCTGCGGGTGCTGGCGCCGATGGGCCTGGTATTCGACGCGAACTCGCCGTGGCTGTCGGTCAGCGCCTGCACAGGCAGCCCGGGATGCGAGCACTCGCGCGCCGACGTGCGCGCCGACGCGGCTCGGCTGGTCGCCGACGGGTTCGGCGGTCATCGCCGCTACGTCGGCTGCGAGCGGGCGTGCGGCAGCCGCCCTGGCGACGACGTCTGGGTGGCCACCGGTGACGGATACCGGCGCCTGCCTTCGTAGGGTGAGCGGCGTGCTCGACTACATCCGCGACCCCGCCGAGATCTACCGGCAGTCGTTCGCGACGATCCGTGCCGAAGCCGATTTGTCGCGGTTCCCCGACGACGTCGCGAACGTTGTCGTCCGGATGATTCACACCTGCGGTCAGGTCGATCTGGCGGAGCACATCGCCTTCACCGACGACGTCACCGCCCGCGCCCGCGCGGCGCTGGCCGCCGGCGCGCCAGTGCTGTGCGACTCGTCGATGGTGGCCGCGGGCGTGACGCGGCTCAAGCACGGCAACGAGGTGGTCTCACTGGTGGCCGATCCCCGCGCCGCCGGCCTGGCCGCCCGACTGCACACCACCCGCTCGGCCGCCGCAGTCGAACTCTGGGCCGATCGGCTGGGCGGGGCGGTGGTGGCCGTCGGCAACGCGCCGACAGCGCTGTTCCGGTTGCTGGAACTGGTCGACGACGGCGCGCCGGCACCGGCGGCCGTGCTCGGCGGGCCGGTCGGATTCGTCGGGTCGGCGCAGTGCAAGGACGAACTGATCGCCCGCCCCCGTGGCATCGCCTATCTGGTGGTGACGGGCCGGCGGGGCGGCAGCGCGATGGCCGCCGCCGCAGTCAACGCCTTGGCGGGCGGGCCGGCGTGACCCGCCGCGGCACATTGTTCGGTGTCGGGCTGGGCCCGGGCGACCCGGAGCTCGTCACTGTCAAGGCCGCCCGCGTCATCGGCGCGGCCGACGTGGTGGCGTACCACAGCGCGCGCCACGGGCGAAGCATCGCGCGCGGCATCGCCGAACCGTACCTGCGGGCCGGGCAGATCGAAGAGCATCTGGTCTACCCGGTGACCACCGAGACCGTCGACCACCCGCGCGGCTATGCCGGCGCGATCGAGGACTTCTACGCCGAATGCGCCGAGAAGATCGCGGCACATTTGGACGCCGGGCGGGATGTTGCGCTGCTGGCCGAGGGTGATCCGCTGTTCTACAGCTCCTACATGCACATGCACACCCGGCTCACCGAGCGCTTCGACGCGGTGATCGTGCCGGGCGTGACGTCGGTGAGCGCGGCGTCTGCTGCGACCGCGACGCCGCTGGTGGCCGGCGACGAGGTGTTGTCCGTGCTCCCCGGGACACTGCCGACCGCCGAGCTGGCCCGGTATCTGGCCGACGCCGACGCGGCCGTGGTGCTGAAGCTGGGACGCTCCTATCCCGCTGTGCGAGAAGCACTTTCGCTTGCCGGCCGACTTGACGACGCGTATTACGTCGAGCGGGCCAGCACCGGTGCGGAGCGGGTGTTGCCGGCCGCGGAGGTCGACGGCGCGTCGGTGCCGTACTTCTCGCTGGCCATGGTGCCCGGTGGTGCGCGCCGATCCGCGGTGGGCGGAGTCGCCGTGGTGGGGCTCGGACCCGGGGCGCCGGAGTGGATGACGCCGCAAAGCCGGCGCGAATTGGCGGCGGCCACCGACGTGATCGGCTACGGCCCGTACCTGGACCGGCTGCCCGAACGGCAGGGGCAGCGCCGCCATCCCAGCGACAACACCGACGAGCCCGCCCGAGCCCGGCTGGCCTGCACGCTTGCCGAGCAGGGCCGCGCGGTTGCGGTGGTGTCGTCCGGCGATCCGGGCGTGTTCGCGATGGCGACCGCGGTGCTCGAGGAGGCCAAGCAGTGGCCGGGTGTGAAGGTGCGGGTGATTCCGGCGATGACCGCCGCACAGGCAGTCGCCTGCCGTGTCGGCGCGCCGCTGGGACACGACTATGCGGTGCTGTCGCTGTCGGACCGGCTCAAGCCGTGGGAGGTGATCGAAGCCCGGCTGATCGCGGCCGCGCAAGCCGACTTGGTGCTGGCGATCTACAACCCGGCGTCGAAAAGCCGCACCTGGCAGGTAGCTGCGATGCGGGATCTGCTGTTGGGCTACCGCGATCCGGGCACACCGGTGGTGATCGGGCGCGACGTGTCGGGACCGCACGAAGACGTGCGTGTGGTGCAGTTGGCCGACCTCGACCCCGCGTGTGTCGACATGCGCTGCATGCTCATCGTCGGTTCGTCCCAAACCCAGTGGTACTCAAGCGATTCCGGGGATCGGGTGTTCACCCCGCGCCGCTACCCAGCCTGACGCGTACGGGTGACATCATTGCGCGGTCCAAGCCGGGGCGCTCATGTGATTGTTGTCTTGACCGGCGCGGAAGCCACTGAATATGTTGGCTACCTCGATGGTATGCAGCGGTGTAGCCCTGTCTGAGTGAGGCGCGATGGACCATGACCTACGTGGCCAAGGGGTCCGTCAGCTGCCTGGTGAAGGACCGCGCTGGACTGATGGACCCAAGCCGTCGATCTGATTCGGTTGAGAGCGGGCCATCGATGATTCGTCGGTGGGCGAGCGCACCGGCGACAGTGGCCTCGGGTCAGGCCACTCAATTCGACTGGGTCACGCAGTTCCTTCGAGAGCGGGGATTGCTGCGGGCCGCGCAGAAAGTCATGGCCGTCGTGAACTCGTCGGCGGCGTTGGTGGCGCTCAGCCTCATGGTCGGCTGGGCGCGCAAGAATCCGACCTTGCTCATCTTCGGGGGTTTGGCGCTCGCGTACATCGCGGTCCGGACGGCGTTTTGGCTGACCCGGTGGCCGACGCGCCGACAGTCGGCGACCTTCGTCATCCTCAGCATATTCTGGGTCGCCCTGCTGAGCCTGCTGCAGTGCAAACCCGCTATGGGGGCGTTGGCCTGTACGGCCCTGGCGGTCACTGGCAGCTACATCGCGTTCTTCCACGGCACGAAGGTGTTGACGCTCAACTTCGCGGTGGCCGTCTGCGTCGGCCTGGTCGCCGCGTGGCGGCTGTCCCGTGACTCCGGCTTCGCGACAGCGGCGTGCGCGCTGTGGGTGATTTGGTTCCTGAACTTTTCGGTGCCTCTGGCCATCCGGGGTGCGATCAATGCGATGGGCCGGTTCGCCACGCGCTGCGAACAAGACCCCCTCACCGGCCTGCTGAACCGCCGTGGATTCATCGGCACGCTCACTCGCGAGTCGGCTCGCCGCACGATGTCGGACGGTTACCTGACCATGCTGATGGTCGACATCGACAACTTCAAGCGCATCAACGACAGCCATGGCCACGTTGCGGGCGACCGCACTCTGGTGTGCGTCGCCGATACGCTTCGCCGCCACAGTCCATCCGACGCCACGGTCTGCCGGGCCGGCGGCGAAGAATTCCTGATCGCGATCAGAAGCTCCACCCCGGCGGCGACCGAGGTTGCCGCCGACCTCTGCGCCGCCATTGCAGCGCTTCCGCACCGGATCACCGCAAGCATCGGTGCCGCCTGCGTCGATCTGCGCACCTTGCGATACCCAATCACCGGTGCATGCGTCGATCAGCTGATCGCGACAGCGGACTCGGCGATGTACGCCGCCAAACGCAGCGGCGGCAATCGTGCGATGCACACGTCACGCCGTGCCTGAGCCGGTGATGTGAGTGCCCGAAATCGGGTACTCGCATCTGCTGGGCTTTTCACCAGCAGGACCCACCGGGGGTGTGACATGTCATCCAGTCGTCTCACAGCACGCCGAGTTGCTGCAGCCCTTGCGATCGCGGGCGCTGCGGTCGCGGCGCCGGGCGTCGTTACGGGTACCGGCGGCATCGGGGTCGGCCAAGCAGCTCCGGGGTCCGATTGCACCACCGACACGACCCTGGGCGACAACTCGGTGTCATGCGCACCGGAGGCTCCGGCCCCCTCCGGTGCACCGAGCGAACAGGACCTGACCGATTCCTCCGACAACGGCGCCGGGCAAGGGGCGGGCCCGCGCTAGCAGCGTGCCGGTCTGATGTTGCGCAGCCAGGTGAGCGCCTCGTCGACGGTGCCGACGGCAGGCACTCCCGCAGGAAGCGCTGGCCGGTCGATCATCAGAACAGGAATGTAGAGAGCGGCCGCGGCATCTAGTTTGGCGCGCGTGTGGTCACCGCCGCTGTTCTTGGTGACGAGGGCGTGGATGCGGTGCTCGCGCATCAGTGCGAGTTCGTCGTCGCAGTGGTACGGCCCGCGAGACAACAACAGGTGGTGGCGCATGGGCAGCGCATCCGGACGCGGTGCAACGACGACGCGGATCAAAAACCACGCAGTCGAATCCGCGAACGCCGCAATGGTGGAGCGGCCACTGGTGAGGAACACACGTGAATACCGTTCGCGCTCAATAACTCCAGCCGCTTCGGCCGCCGACGCCACCGATATCGCACCGCTGCAATCCCACGGCGGCCGGGACAGAATCAGATGCGGCAGGCCCAGACCGGCACACACGTCGGCAGTCCGCGCGGTCATCGTGGCGGCGAACGGGTGAGTGGCGTCGACGACCGCGTCGATCCGGTTCTCCAGCAGCCACTGCCGCATCGCCTCGGCCCCACCGAACCCGCCGATGCGCACTTCGCCGGCAGGCAGCGCCGGGTCGGGCACCCGCCCAGCCAGCGAGCTGATCACATCGACGTCGGGATGCAGCCGCTGGGCAAGCGCCCGCGCCTCCGCCGTGCCGCCGAGCAACAGCACCCGCATCAGTGCCTCCCGGTGCGCCGCCGCGCCGGCGAGTAGAGATAGCTGTCGGTGAAACCTTCGGCGGCGAGCACGTCCCCGACGACGATCACCGCCGTGCGGGTGACGCCCGCGGCGTGCATCATCTCGCTGATCCCGCCGAGTGTGCCGTGCAGCGTCTGCTGTTGCGGCCAGCTCGCGAAAGCTACTACGGCACAAGGTGTTTCGCGTCGGTAGCCACCGGCTATCAGCTGCTGCACCACGGTGTCTATCTGCGCGGCGGCCAGATGCAGCACGAGCGTCCCCCGGCCCGACAGACTTGCCAGGTCCTCCCCGGGCGGCATCGCCGTCGACAGCGTGGCCACCCGGGTCAGCGTGACAGTCTGCGCGACGCCGGGGACCGTCAGCTCCCGGCGCAGGGCGGCCGCGGCGGCCGCGAACGCCGGTACCCCGGGCACGATCTCGTAGTCGATGGCGAGCGCATCGAGCCGGCGACACTGTTCGGCCACCGCGCTGTAGAGAGAGGGGTCGCCGGAGTGCAGGCGGGCGACGTCGTGGCCCGCGGCGTCGGCCGCCGCGAGTTCGTCGACGATCTGGTCGAGGTTCAGCGGACCGGTGTCCACCACGCGGGCGCCCGGTGGGCACTGCGCCAGCAGGTCGTCGGGCATGATCGACCCGGCGTACAGGCACACCGAGCAGCGCTGGAGCAGCCGCAGGCCCCGCACGGTGATCAGATCCGCCGCGCCCGGACCTGCGCCGATGAAATAGACGGTCACCTCTTCGTCACCACCCATTGCGTGATCGGCATCGCCGGTCGCCACCCGGTGAATCTTCCCAGCGGCTCGCCAGCGTAGTGCTGAAACCGCCGCAGCTCGCCGCCAAACTTCGAATACCAGTGCAGCACAACAGCTTCGGACTCGACAGTGACTGCGTTGGTAACCAGCCGGCCGCCGCTGAGGAGTCGCTCGAAGCAGGCCTCCACCATTCCCGAGCGGGTCAGCCCGCCGCCGATGAAGATCGCTGACGGGTCGGCGGCACCGTCGAACGCGTCCGGCGCAGCGCCGCGGACCTGGACGTCGACGCCACTGCCGATCGCGTTGAGCTCGACGAACCTGCGGCGCCGCTCGTCGCGCTCGAAAGCGACCGCGGTGCAGTCGGGCCAGCGCAGCGACCACTCGACCGCGATGCTTCCCGAACCGGCGCCGACGTCCCACAACCGCTCCCCCGGCCGCGCCGCCAGCGCCGCCAGCGTGAGCGCCCGGATCGTCTGTTTAGTGATCTGGCCGTCGTGAGCGAAGACGTCGTCGGACAAGGGCGAAATTCGCTCGTCCGGAAGATATTGAATGGCAACGACATTGAGGTCGTCCACGTCTTGGGGGTGGTCGGCCGCCCAGTCCCGGGCGGTGCTGTCGCGGCGGCGTTCCGCGGGACCGCCCAGCTGCTCGAGCACCGTGAACACCGAGTCCCCGCGGCCGCAGGCGTCGAGCCGCGCCGCCAGCTCGAACGGTGTGGTCCTGTCGCGCGACAGCACGACCGCGCGACCACCGCGGCGTACCGCGGTGTGCGGCTCGGCGGTCACAAGGCTGATCACCTCCGTGTCGTGCGCGGTCCAACCCATTCGGGAACAGGCGAGCGCTGCGCTGGACACGTGCGGCAGCACCTTCACCCGCTCAGGACCGAAGAGCCGCATCAGTGTGCCGCCGACGCCGTGCAACATCGGGTCGCCGCTGGCCAGCACATGCACGTCGGCGGGCAATGCCCGCAGCGCCGGCAGCATCGGGGACGGCCAGTGCCGCAGCTGCGCCGTGACGGACGTGTCGAGCAGGTCGAGTTGACGCCGCGACCCGTAGATCGTGTGGGCACGGCGAAGCTCGCCCCGGGCGGCCTCTGACAGGCCGGCCATGCCGTCCGCGCCGATGCCGACGACGACGATCACCTCGGCATTCTCCGCCACACCCACCGCGGCAGCAGCCGCATCCCGAAGAACACCGGCCGTAGCACCCACGGCACCCAGACCTCGCCGCGGCCCTTCGCCAGCGCCCGCACCGTCGCGGCGGCCACCTGCTGCGGTGTACTGGAGAACGGCGCCGGCGTCATGCCCTGCGTCATCCGGCCGATCACGAAGCCGGGCCGCACCACCAGCACGTGCACCCCTGAACCGAACAGCGCGTCGGCCAGCCCTGAGGTGAACCCGTCGAGTCCCGCCTTGGCCGACCCGTAGACGTAGTTGGCTCGACGCACCCGCACGCCCGCCACCGAGGAGAACACCACCAGCCGACCTCGACCGGCCGCACGCATCGCGTTGGCCAGATGCGTCAGCAGGCTGACCTGCGCGACGTAATCGGTGTGCACGATCGCCACCGCATGCGAGGCGTCGCGTTCCGCACGCTGCTGGTCGCCGAGAATGCCGAACGCCAGCACCGCGGTGCCGATCGTACCGTGCTCGGCGACAAGGGATTCCACCACCCGACCGTGGCTGTCGAGGTCGTCGGCGTCGAACTCGACAGTATGCACCGCTTCGGCGCCGGCGGCGGTCAGTGCGTCGCACTGCTCGCGCAGGCGCTGCGGGCCGCGGGCGGCCAGCACCACGGTTGCGCCGGGCGCGAGCCGCACGGCGAGCTCGGTGCCGATCTCGCTGCGGCCGCCGAAGATCACCACCAGGTCCGTGTCGCCCACGCGTGGAGACTATCGCCTGCGCTAGCGTGGTCTGCGATGGCAAACTCGTCGACCACGCGATTGAACGCCGACGCGCTGGCCTTTCTCAGCGAGCGCCATCTGGCCATGCTGACCACACTGCGCGCCGACAATTCGCCGCATGTCGTTGCCGTCGGTTTCACATTCGATCCCAAGACGCACATCGCCCGGGTCATCACGTCAGGTGGATCCCAGAAAGCGGTCAACGCCGAGCGTGGCGGCATCGCGGTGCTGAGTCAGGTCGACGGCGCACGGTGGTTGTCGTTGGAGGGCCGGGCCAAGGTCAATACCGACGCCGACGCGGTCCGCGACGCCGAGCTGCGGTACGCGCAGCGCTACCGCACCCCGCGCGAGAACCCCAAGCGGGTGGTCATCGAAGTACAGGTGGAGCGGGTGCTGGGCTCGTCGAACCTGCTGGACCGCTCCAGCGGGTAGTGCTATACGGGCACGACAGCGAGCTCGTGCGGTCGGTGGTTCACCGGCTCTGCGCCGTAGGACGTCACGATCACGATGTCCTCGATGCGCGCGCCCCACCGCCCCGGGAAGTAGATACCGGGCTCGACCGAAAACGCCATCCCCGCCCGTAGCGGTAAGCGGTTGCCGGCCACGATGTAGGGCTCCTCGTGTACCGACAGCCCGATGCCGTGTCCGGTGCGGTGCACGAACGCCTCCCCCAGCCCGGCCTGCGCCAGCACCCCGCGAGCGACGGCGTCCACTTGTTCGGCGGTGACGCCCGGGCGCACCGCGGCGACAGCCGCCTGCTGCGCGCGTTGCAGTACCGAATAACGTTGCGCCACTTCCGGGTCGGGCTCACCGAGGCTGTAGGTGCGGGTGGAGTCGGAGTGGTAGCCCGGTTCGTAGGCGCCGCCGATGTCGACGACCACGATGTCGCCGGCCTGCAACACCCGGTCCGAGCATTCGTGGTGAGGATCAGCACCGTGCGGGCCGGAGCCGACGATGACGAACGCTACCTCCGAATGTCCTTCGGCCACAATCGCTTTCGAAATATCGGCGGCAACGTCGGCCTCGGTGCGCCCCGGCGCCAGGAACTCCGGTACCCGCGCGTGCACGCGGTCGATCGCCGCACCGGCCTGCCGCAGAGCGTCGATCTCACTGTGGTCCTTGATCATCCGCAGCTGGCGTAGCACGTCGGTGGCCAGCACCGGTGTGACCCCGAGCAATCTGGCCAGGGGCAGCAAGTGCAAGGCAGGCATGGATTCAGTGACCGCGGTCGCTGTCTTCGCAGCGCCGAGTGCATCGACCACCAGCGAGTACGGATCCTCGCCGTCGACCCAATCCCGGACCGGCAGGCCGAGTTCGGCGATCGCGGACTCTCTCAGCGACGCCAGCTCGAGCCGCGGCACCACCACGGTCGGCGCGCCGGTGGCGGGCAGCACCAGCGCGGTGAGCCGCTCGAAGGTCTGCGCCCGCGACCCGACGAGATAGCGCAGGTCATAACCCGGGGTGACGATCAGCCCCGCCAATCCGGCCGCCGCGGCGGCGTTGGCGGCGCCGTGCAGGCGGCGGGCGTAGACCTCGGAGCTGAATCGGCTCATGGCGAAAGGCTAGCGCCGCGCGTCCCCCAACTCGGTCAACGACAGCTCGAGTCCGCTCGCCAGCAGATTCGTCATCGTCCGTCGACAGCAGCCGCGACGTCGCGATTGTGCAACAGCACATCGTCCATCACCGCGGTCGTCACCGGGCGCATCGCCAGCAGCGGCGCGACCCAGGACGGCGCGGCGACCGAGGCCGCGCGCCGTTCGATTCCGTCGAGCACCACAGCGGCGGCGTCGCTGACCGGGATCGGGCGCGACAGGAAGCCGGGAAACGCCTGCCGCACCCTTGCTGCCTTGTCGTGGGAGAACACGTCGGCCGCCAGATCGGTGTCGATGAACCCGAGGTAGGCGATCCCCGATGTCACCCCGTATGGCGCGAGTTCGACGCGCAACGCCCTGCTGAGCTGCTCGACGCCGGCCTTGCTCATCGCGTACGGCGCTGCCAGCACGCCGTTGAAGAACGCATAGATAGAGCCGACGAACATGATGTGCCCGCGCCGCTGCATCAGCGCGTCGACGGTGGCCCGCGCGGTTCGCCACTGGCCCAGCAGGTCGACCTCGACCGTGCGCTCGAATGCCGACGGGTCGATGGTCGCCACCGGCTCTGAGGGCGGCGCGATGCCGGCGTTGGCCACCACCACGTCGATGCCGCCGAACTCTGCGACCGCGCCGTCGGCCGCCGCGCGCAACGCCTCCACGTCGGTCACGTCGGCCTCGAACGCAGCGGCACGCGAGCCGAGTTCGTCAGCCAGCTCCTGCAGCGGCGACAGCCGACGGCCCACCAGCGCCACATGCGTACCGCGGGCATGGGCCTGGCGCGAAATCTCGGCGCCCAACCCGCGAGCGGCACCGGTGATGAACACCACCCGCCCGTCGAGGCTGAATTCCGTTGAGTCACCGAATAATTCGCCAACCAAGGGCAGTGATCGCCACAGCCTCGTCACGGTACGTGCCAACAGCCGGGCGGCGTCGTCGATCATGCCCACCTGAGTTGCCGCCTGATGCCATTTCTAACCGCTGGCATGATGACCGCATGCCAGCTCCCCTGCTTCTGCTCGACGGTGCGAGCATGTGGTTCCGCTCGTACTACGGGGTGCCGTCGTCGATCACCTCACCCGACGGCAAACCCGTCAACGCGGTGCGCGGCTTCCTCGACGCGGTGGCGGCGGTGATCACCCGCGAACGCCCGAGCCGGCTGGTGGTGTGCGACGACTGGGACTGGCGCCCGCAGTGGCGCGTCGACCGCATTCCGTCCTACAAGGCACATCGCGTCGCCGAGCCACTGCCGGACGGCGAACCGGACATCGAGGAAGTGCCCGACGACCTGACGCCCCAAGTCGAGTGGATCCTCGAGGTTCTCGACGCGTTCGGCATTCCCACCGCCGGCGCGCCCGGCTACGAGGCCGATGACGTGCTCGGCACGCTGGCGGCCCGCGAGCGCCGCGACCCGGTGATCGTGGTGAGCGGTGATCGCGACCTGCTGCAGGTGGTCACCGACGAGCCGGTACCCGTGAAGGTGCTGTACCTGGGCCGCGGACTGGCCAACGCGACGATGTTCGGGCCGGCCGAGGTCGCCGAACGCTATGGTGTGCCTGCCCATCGCGCCGGGCCTGCGTACGCGGAGCTGGCGCTGCTGCGCGGCGACCCGTCCGACGGCCTACCCGGTGTGGCCGGCATCGGCGAGAAGAGCGCGGCGACGCTGCTGTCGCAGTACGGTTCACTGGAGGCGATTCTGGAAGCAGCGGAGGACCCGAAGTCCAAGCTGTCCAAGGCTTTTCGCAAGAAGATCCTGGCGGCCCGCGACTACTTGGAAGCGGCGGGGCCGGTGGTCAGGGTGGCCACGGACGCGCCTGTGCAGTTGTCGACGGACACCGACGAGCTTCCGCTCGCCGCCGTCCACCCGCGAAAGGTGGCGAAGCTGGCCGAGAAGTATGGCATCGGCTCGCCGGTGGGCCGTTTGCAGAACGCGCTCGACGCGCTGCCGGCCAGGTAGCTATTTCGGTCGGCCGACCTCGTACGTGCCGCTGTCGTCCTGGAACGTCACGGTCACCTGCTTGTGCTGACCGTCGACGCTCGCGTCGCAGGTGAAGGTGTCGCCCTTCTTCACGGTGGGGTTCTGGCCGTTGTTGCACTTGACGTCGGTGACGTTCTTGACGCCGTAGCCGTTGGTCTGGTCGGTCAGCACCGACTTCACGCCATCCTGGGCCTTGTTCACGTCGAGTTTGGTGGTGACGAAAAATCCCGGCTTCCAGAAACCCAGGACCAGCACGATGGCCACGACGATCACGGCAAGTACACCGACGACGGTGCCGAGGATGGCCAGCGAACGCTTGGAACCCTTCTGCCCCGGGCCCTCGCCGAAGGTCGCCGGGGCTTCGCCGTACTGCGGTGCACCCGGCGGCGGCGCGTACTGCGGCGGCTGGCCGTAGCCCTGGCCGTACGGCGGGTATTGGCCCGGCTGCGCGTATTGCGTCGGCTGCTGTGCCGCTTGCTCGGTGGGTGAGTACGGCTGCTGGCCATATTCCTGCCCCGGCTGCGAATACTGTTGAGGCGCACCGGGATACGGCTGGGCTTGGGGGTACTGCTGCGGCGAGTACGCGGGCTGCTGCCAGCCCTGTTGAGCGGTCGGCTCCTCAGCGCCCGACGGCTGCTGCTGCTCCGGCCGGCCCGACCATTGCTGATTGGGATCGTATCCCTGGGGTCCGCTCATCGCGCTTCCGTTCTCCTACCTCTCGCAGTAGTTGCCACCGTAGCGGTCACCCACCCTACCCGCCATCAACTGCGACGACGCCGCGCCGGATGTCGTCGATCGCGCGTTTCGCCGAGGTCTGCAAGCCCTTGTCGGGGGCGGCGATCCGGATCTGGTCGAGCAGGTCGAGCACCTGGCGGCACCACCGCACGAAGTCGCCGGCGGGCAGCGGCGTTCCGGCGCCGGCCGCGTCAGAGGCCTCGAGCGCCGCTGTCAGATCGCCGGTGGTGGCCCAGCGGTACACCGCGGTGACGAACCCTTCGTCGGGTTCACGGCTCAGCTCGAGTCGGTGCCGCTGCTCGTCGGCGCGCAGCGCCCCGGCCAGTCGCCGTGTCTCGGCCAGCGCTCGCCGCAGCGGGGCGGTGGGTATCTCGGCGGCCCGCGGCGACGGTCCGTCGGCACCGCGGGTTTCGTACACCACGGCCGACACCACACCCGCGAGTTCGGCGGCATTCAGTCCGTGCCATGCGCCGCTGCGCAGGCACTCCGCGACAAGGAGATCGCTTTCCGAATAGATCCGGGCAAGCAGCCGCCCGTCGTCGGTGACGCGCAGCTTGTCCTGTGTGCCGTTCTCGATGAACCGCCGCTCGGTGAGCAATCCGACGATTCGGTCGAAGGTGCGTGCCAGCGAATGCGTCGCCGTCGCGACCTTGCGGCGCAGCTGCTCGTTGTCCCGCTCGATCCGCAGATACCGTTCGGCAATGCGCATTTTGGCTTCGCGCTCGGGGATCCGATGCGCCGGGTGGTGACGGATTTCGTCGCGAAGCGCGCGCACTGCCGGATCGTCGCGGGGTTCGGTCCGGCGGCGGGCGTTGGCACCGGGCATCTTGAGGCCCGCGGCCGCCGAGCGCAACGCCGACGCCACGTCGCGACGGACCCGCGGCTGACGGTGCTCGACGCGCTTGGGCAGCGTCATCGAACCCAGCGGCGCCGCGGCATCACCGTAGTCCGCCGCGGATATTCTTCCCGCCCAACGGTTTTCGGTGAGAACGAGCGGCCGCGGATCCGTCGCGTCGCGGTCGGCCTCCAGCACCACCGCCAATCCGCCGCGACGGCCCCGGCTGATCGAGATGATGTCTCCGCGGCGCAACGACGACAGCGCATCGCTGGCCGCCTGCCGGCGCTGCAGCCGAGACGACCGCGCCTGGGCGCGTTCGCGTTCACCCAGCTTGGCCCTCAGCCGCGCATACTCGAGCACCGCCGCGCTGTCTTCGCCGAGTTCCTTCGAAAGCTGTTGCATGGTCTTGGTGTTGCGGTTGATCGCATTGACCAGTCCCACCACCGAGCGGTCGGCTTGGTATTGCGCGAACGACCGCTCGAGCAGCGCGTGCGCCTGCTCGGGTCCCATTTGGTGCACCAGGTTGATGGTCATGTTGTAGGACGGCGCGAACGAACTGCGCAGCGGGAAGGTTCGGGTGCTCGCCAGCCCGGCCACCTCGGCGGGGTCGACGTCGGGTTGCCAGAGCACCACCGCGTGGCCCTCGATGTCGATGCCGCGACGGCCGGCCCGTCCCGTCAGCTGCGTGTACTCGCCCGGGGTCAGCGGAAGGTGCTGTTCGCCGTTGAACTTCACCAGCCTCTCCAGCAGCACCGTGCGCGCGGGCATGTTGATGCCCAGCGCCAGCGTCTCGGTGGCGAACACCACCTTGACCAGCCCGGCGGTGAACAGCTCTTCGACGGTGTGCCGGAAGATCGGCAGCATGCCGGCGTGGTGGGCGGCGATGCCGCGCATCAGCGCGTCGCGCCACTCGTGGAAACCCAGTACCAGCAGGTCCGCGTCGGACAGCTCGGCGGTGCGCCGGTCGATCACCTCGGCGATGCGGGGTCGCTCGTCGTCATCGGTCAGCCGAAGCGACGACCGCAGGCATTGACCCACCGCCGCGTCGCACCCGGCGCGGGAGAACACGAACACGATCGCCGGCAGCAGCGCGTCGTGGTCGAGCACCGAGATCACGTCGGGCCGCGACGGCGTCCGGTACAGCCGCGGCCGCGGATTGCGCCCGCGCCCACGCGGCTGGAACTCGAGCAGCCGGTCGGCCTCGCGACGATTCGCGATGTGCTGCAACAACTCCCGGTTCACCAAGGGCGCGCGGCCCGCGTCGTCGGGGCCGCCGCCGCTGGAGTAGTTGAATAGGTCGAACAATCGTCTGCCCACCATCATGTGCTGCCACAGCGGCACCGGGCGGTGTTCGTCGACGACCACCGTGGTGTCACCGCGCACCGTCTTGATCCAGCCGCCGAACTCCTCGGCGTTGGAGACGGTGGCCGACAGGCTCACCACCCGGACCTCCTCGGGCAGGTGCAAGATGACTTCTTCCCAGACCGCGCCGCGCATCCGGTCGGCAAGGAAGTGCACTTCGTCCATGACGACATACGAAAGACCATGCAGCGCAGACGAATCCGCGTACAGCATGTTGCGCAGCACCTCAGTGGTCATCACCACCACCGGCGCGGTGGCGTTTATCGACTGGTCGCCGGTGAGCAACCCGATCTTCTCGGGACCGTAGCGGGATACCAGATCGGTGTGCTTCTGATTGGACAACGCCTTGATCGGGGTGGTGTAGAAGCATTTTCGTCCGGCCTGCAAAGCCAGGTGCACCGCGAACTCCCCCACCACGGTCTTGCCCGCGCCGGTGGGTGCGCACACCAGCACACCGTGGCCTGCTTCCAGCGCCGAGCACGCCTTCAGCTGGAACGGGTCCAGCGTGAACGGCAACAGCGCGGAGAACTTCGCCAGCTCACTAACGGTCATGCGACGGCAGCGCCTCCGGCGCCTCGATCGGCGCGGCTTCGTCGTCGGCGACCGCCCAGCCCTCAGCCGCCTCACGCTTGGCCTTGCGTTTGTCGTGCACGCGGGCGATCTGGATCGCCACCTCGAGCAGCACGGTCAGCGCCAGGCCGAGCGCGAGCATGGAGAACGGGTCGGACCCGGGCGTCGCGAATGCCGCGAACACGAAGACGCCGAAGATCAGGCCCCGCCGCCACGACTTCAGCCGGGCGTAGGTGAGCACGCCGATCAAGTTGAGCATGATGATCAGCAGCGGAAACTCGAACCCGACCCCGAACACGAGCAGCAGGTTGATCAGGAAGCCGAAGTAGCGGTCACCCGACAGTGCGGTCACCTGCACGTCGCCGCCGACGGTGAGCAGAAAGTGCAGCGCTTTGGACAGCACGACGTAGGCGAGCACCGCGCCGCTGACGAAGAGCAGCGCCGCGAAGGACACAAACACGACCGCGAACCGGCGCTCGTTGCGGTACAGCCCCGGGGTGATGAACGCCCACAGCTCGTACAGCCACACGGGACAGGCCAGCACGATCCCCGCGGTCAGCCCGACCTTCAGCCGGAGCATGAACTGGTCGAACGGGGCGGTCGCGAGCAGCCGGCAACCCCCGTCGGCGCTGATATCGGCACGCGCGGACGGTGGCAGCGAACAGTAGGGCTGGCGCAGGAATTCGCCGAGGCTCTCCAGGCCGAAGACTCCGTGGCCGTACCAGACGAACCCGAAGATCGTGGTGAGCGCGACCGCCGCCACGGAGATCAACAGGCGGGTGCGCAGTTCGCGGATGTGGTCGACCAACGACATCGTGCCGTCGGGATTGACCCGACTACGGCGACGGCGGGGGTCCAGCCGCTTAAGAACGCCGGGAATCTTCACAAGCGGTGATCATGTGCGCCAGACGGCGCGTCGCTCAAGCTGGTCGGCTGTGGTTCTGTTCCGGCGCCGGCGCGTCGACCCGCTCGGACTGCACAGCATTGGGCTGTGACGGGCTCTCCGACTTTCCCTCGTGCTGCAACTCGCGGATCTCCGACTTGAAGATCCGCATCGATTTGCCGAGCGAGCGGGCGGCGTCGGGCAGCTTCTTGGCACCGAACAGCAGGACGATCACCGCGACGAGAATGATCAGGTGCCAACCTGTTATGCCGTTTGTCCACATGGGTTGCCTCCAGACGTTGCTTCGATGCTACCGCAGCGACTCGGCCTCATATGCCTGCAGCGCCGCAGCCGCCGCGCTGCGGACCCGCTCGGCCAGAGACGACGGGGCCAGCACTTTCACGGCCGACCCGAAGCCGAGTACCAGCCGGGCCATCCATTCCTCTGACGCGTAAGTCATCTCCGCCTCACACGAGCCGTCCGGCATTTCGCGCACCATCCGCATCGGGAAGTAGTCGAACATCCAGGTGGCCGTCGGCGCGACGTGCAGGGTGGCCGACGGCAGGGACGGGTCGGCGTCGAACAACGACGTGTCCGGGCCGGCCTGCACGGCGGGCGGCGGTGGCGCCGACGGTTCGTCGAGCACCTGGGCGGAGTCGATGCGGTCGAACCGGAACAGCCGCACGCCTTCGGCGCTGCGGCACCACGCCTCCAGGTAGCTCTGATCGCCGACGAACACGATGCGGATCGGGTCGACGACGCGATGCGACGACGTGTCGTGCGAGGCCGAGTAGTAGTCGAGGGCCACGGCGCGGCGCTTGCGCACGGCGTCGCGAACTGCCGCCACGGCCGGGGTGTCGGGGGTCGCCGTCGCGGTCGGCATCGCCCGGTGGCCGCCGGCCGCCGATTCGATCTTTGCGATCGCACTGCGCGCAGCTTCCGGGTCGACCATGCCGGGGATGTCGAGGAGTGCCCGCAACGCGACCAGCACTGCCGTCGCCTCGGAGGACGTCAGGCGCAGCGGCCGGTCCATGCCGGCCGAGAACGTCACCTCGATGCTCTCTTCGGAGAACGACAGGTCGATCAGGTCGCCGGGGCCGTACCCGGGCAGCCCACACATCCACAGCTGATTGAGGTCGGCCATCAGCTGCTTGGTGCTCACGCCGAGGTCGGCGGCCGCCTCTTCGGCGCTGATTCCGGGGTTGGCCTGGAAGTACGGGACCATGTTCAGCAGCCGAACCAGCCGCGTGGAGAGCTGGCTCATGCGCTGACCTGCGCTTGCGCTCGCAGTCGCGCGAGTACCTCGTCGCGCAGCGATTCGGGCTCCAGCACCACCGCGTCGGCGCCGTAGCCGGCGACCTCGCGAGCCAGCCGATCCATCGAGCCGATGTCGATGGCCAGCACGTCGCCCGGGCGGCCGTGCAGTGTCACCGACTCGACCACGGTGCCTGCCCGGCGCAGCGCGGTGGCGCGCTCGGCGGCCACCCACACCCGCGCCGCCACGCCGGTGGGCGCCTCGCCGACTGCTTTGGCGACGATCTCGCGCAGGTCGACGTCGTCGGGTTTGCGCACCGCGCCGACGGGCCCGATCGGGGTCACTTCCGCGCCGATGCGCGACAACCTGAACGTGCGCACCGCATCGCGGTCGCGGTCTTTGCCGACCAGATACCAGCGCCCGCGGTCGGTGACCACCCCCCACGGCTCGACCGTGCGGGTGGTGTACGGCTCGACGCGTGACGACCGGTGCTGGAACTGCACCGCCTGTCCGGAGTCGATGGCGCTCAACAGTATTGGCAATACCGACTCGGAGCCGCGGATGCCGGGCAGTGCGGCCGCCGAGGTGATCGAAACGGCGTCGCCGGCGTCGATATCGACGCCCGCGGCGCGCAATTTGAGCAGCGCACCCTGGGTCGCGGTGATGAGCTCCGGCGATTGCCACAGCTGGACCGCGACGGCGACGGCCGCGGCTTCGTCGGCGGTCAGTTCGATGTCGGGCAGCGCGTAGTCGTCGCGTCTGATGCGGTAGCCCTCAGTGGAGTCGAGATTGGACACGCGGCCGGTTTCCAGCGGGATGCCGAGGTCGCGCAGCTCGTTCTTGTCGCGCTCGAACATCCGCGAGAACGCCTCGTCCGTCGGGCAGTCGGCATAACCCAGCACGGTGGCGCGGATCCGCTCGGCGGTCAGGTAGTTGCGGGTGGATAGCAGCGCGATGACGAGGTTCATCAACCGCTCGACTTTGGAGATCCCCACCGTGTCAGCCTAATTGCGCGCGCCGCAATCGCGGCGCAGCTACATGCTGGCGATCAGCCGCTTGACCCGCTCGTCGACCGACCGGAACGGATCCTTGCAGAGGACGGTGCGCTGCGCTTGGTCGTTGAGTTTGAGATGAACCCAGTCGACGGTGAAGTCGCGGCCGGCTTCCTGGGCGGCGCTGATGAACTCGCCGCGCAACTTCGCGCGGGTGGTCTGCGGCGGGGTGTCGACCGCCTCGTCGATCTCCTCGTCGGTGGTGACCCGGGCGGCGAGGCCCTTGCGCTGCAGAAGGTCGAAGACGCCGCGGCCGCGCTTGATGTCGTGGTAGGCGAGGTCCAGCTGGGCGATCTTGGGATCGGACAGCTCGAGGTTGTAGCGGTCCTGGTAGCGCTGGAACAGCTTGCGCTTGATCACCCAGTCGATTTCGGTGTCGACCTTGGCGAAGTCCTGGCTTTCCACCGCGTCGAGCTGGCGGCCCCACAGGTCGACCACCTGCTCGATCTGCGCGTTGGGCTCGCGGGTCTGCAAGTGTTCGACCGCGCGGGCGTGGTACTCGCGCTGGATGTCCAGCGCGCTGGCCTGCCTGCCGCCGGCCAGCCGGACCGGCCGCCGCCCGGTGAGGTCGTGGCTGACCTCGCGGATCGCGCGGATGGGGTTGTCCAGGGAGAAGTCGCGGAAGGCCACGCCGGATTCGATCATCTCCAGCACGAGCGCGGCCGTGCCGACCTTGAGCATCGTGGTGGTCTCGCACATGTTGGAGTCGCCGACGATCACGTGCAGGCGGCGATATTTCTCGGCGTCGGCGTGCGGCTCGTCGCGGGTATTGATGATCGGTCGGCTGCGGGTGGTGGCGCTGGAGACGCCTTCCCAGATGTGCTCGGCGCGCTGGGACAGGCAGAACGTCGCCGCCTTGGGTGTCTGTAGCACCTTGCCGGCGCCGCAGATCAGCTGCCGGGTGACCAGGAACGGCAGCAAGACGTCGGAGATGCGGGAGAACTCGCCGGCGCGCACGATCAGATAGTTCTCGTGACAGCCATAGGAGTTGCCGGCCGAGTCGGTGTTGTTCTTGAACAGATAGATGTCACCGCCGATGCCCTCGTCGGCGAGCCGCTGCTCGGCGTCGATCAGCAGATCCTCGAGCACCCGCTCCCCGGCACGGTCGTGGGTGACCAGCTGCACCAGGTTGTCGCATTCGGCGGTCGCATATTCCGGGTGGCTGCCGACGTCGAGGTACAACCGAGCGCCGTTGCGCAGGAAGACGTTGCTGCTGCGACCCCACGAGACCACGCGGCGGAACAGGTAGCGGGCCACTTCGTCAGGGCTGAGCCGGCGGTGCCCGTGAAACGTGCAGGTGACACCGAATTCGGTCTCGATACCCATGATTCGACGCTGCACGTAATCGAGCGTACTTGTTACAGCGACAAGCTGACGTGTAACCCGCCGCCGGTTCGAGTAGACCTCTGCAGAACGTCACTCTCGAGGACGGACCGCTGACTGTCGTACATCCGGCTGATCGCTTCCCGCCTTCTTCGAGATCGCCGCGCAGCACCTGGCGGGTGGCACATTTGTCGGACCTGTCGCTTATACAGTCCTGTTGGACTCGACGACGGCTGACGGGGCAGGTAAACGGCGATGCTCACAGGGGAAGTTCGTAACCAGATCGACCGCATCTGGGATGCGGTGTGGTCCGGCGGGATGTCCAATCCGCTGGAGGTGGTCGAGCAGATCACCTATCTGCTGTTCATCAAGCGGCTCGACGACCAGCAGTCGAGGGCGCTGGAACGTGCTCAACTGCTGGGCAAGCCGGTCGAGGGCAATCCGTTTCCGGTCGGCCGAGACGAGCTTCGGTGGTCGTTTATCAAGAACATGCATCCCGACGACGCCTACGAGGCCGTCGCCAACCAGGTGTTCCCGTACATCCGGGAGATGGGCGGCGACGATTCGACGTTCGCCGAGCACATGAAAGATGCCCGGCTGACGATCCCGAGCCCAGGGCTACTGGCCAAGGTGATCGACATGCTCGACGAGGTCCCGATGGAGGACCTCGACACCAAGGGTGATGTCTATGAATACCTACTGTCGGAGATCTCCACCTCGGGCAAGAACGGGCAGTTCCGTACGCCACGGCACATCATCAAGCTGATCGTGGAGATGATGGCGCCCAAGCCCGGCGACACCATCGTTGACCCGGCGGCGGGAACCTGCGGCTTCTTGGTGGCGGCGATCGAGTACATGAGGGCCCATTACGCCGACGAGATAGCCGGTAAGTGGCGCAAGCACTTTCACAACGAGATGTTCACCGGTTTCGACTTCGACCGGACGATGCTGCGCATCGGGTCGATGAACATGATGCTGCACGGGGTCGAACATCCCGACGTGCGTTATCGCGACTCGCTTGCCGAGGCGAACACTCACGATGCCGAGAATTACTCGGTGGTGCTGGCCAATCCACCGTTCGCCGGCTCGCTGGATTACGAGAATGTGGCAATGGACTTGCAGCGAATCGTCAAGACCAAAAAGACGGAGCTTCTGTTCGTCGCGTTGTTCCTGCGGCTGCTGAAGATGGGCGGTCGCGCCGCGGTGATCGTCCCGGACGGCGTGTTGTTTGGTTCGACGAAGGCGCACAAGGAGCTTCGCCGCATGCTAATCGAGGACCACAAGCTGGACGCGGTGGTCAAGCTACCGTCGGGTGTGTTCAAGCCGTATGCAGGTGTTTCCACCGCAGTGCTGTTCTTCACTAAGACCGGTTCTGGCGGAACGGATTTCGTGTGGTTCTACGACGTCCGCGCCGACGGGTATTCACTGGACGACAAGCGCACGCCACTGCTGGACGTGTCGAAGCTCGGTCCACTAGCCGAGTTATCGGACGAGGAACATGAGAAGAACAACTTGCCGGATGTGCTGAAGCGATGGGCACTTCGCGAGACAGCGGAGCGGGACCGAGCGCCAACCGAGCAGTCGTTTTGCGTGCCGAAGGACCAAATCGCTGCCCAGGGCTACGACCTGTCGATCAACAGGTATAAGGAGATCGTCCACGAACAGGTCGAGTACCGCTCACCCATCGAGATTCTCGACGAACTCGACAAGATTGAGGATGACATTCGTGCTGGAATGGCGGAGTTGCGCCGGATGCTCGCGGAGTCGGAATGAGCAAGTGGCCGATGGTGCCGCTTGGCGAGGTAGCCCAGTTCGCGCGAACAACGATGGACGCGAATCAGGTGGCTCCGGACACGATGTACGTAGGACTGGAACACATTGCATCCGGCGGAAGGCATGTTCGGCCTATCCATACCTCAGAGGCTGGTATCGCGAGCACCAAGTTCACGTTTGAGCCAGGCGATGTACTGTTCGGGAAATTGCGGCCATACCTCCAGAAAGTTGCGATTCCCGACTTCTCCGGTATATGCAGTACAGACATTATTCCGATTCGTCCATGTGATGCCCTTGATAGACGGTTCTTAATGCGGCATCTGCTACGGCCAGAGACCACTGCTCGGGCCGTCAATCGCAGCTCAGGGGCCAACCTGCCGCGACTAGCTCCAGCTGAACTCGCCAAATTCCCAATACCACTGCCGCCTATTTCAGAACAACGGCGCATCGCGGCTATCCTCGACTACGCTGACGGTCTGCGCCTCAAGCGGGGGGACGCAATCCGCACTGGAAACCAATTCCGGGATGCTGTTTTTGAAAATATGTTCAAACAGCACCACGGCGCAGGCGTGGTTCCCCTATCAGAAGTGTCTGAGATCGCTTCCGGGATTACGAAGGGTAGACGTCTGTCAGCCGATGCTAGGACGCGGCCCGTACCATACCTTTCGGTGGCGAACGTGCAGGACCGGGCGCTAGACCTGAAAAGTGTCAAGACTATTGATGCTACGGAGGCGGAGATTAATAGATACCGTCTGCAAGCCCGAGATATTGTGCTCACAGAGGGTGGGGATGCCGACAAACTGGGACGCGGCACTATCTGGAAGGACGAGCTGCCGGAGTGCATACATCAAAATCATATATTCCGCGTGCGGGTGACGTCTGACCGAATGAACGCTGTTTACCTGGCCTGGCTCATAGGCAGTCGCTACGGAAAACGATACTTCCTGCGGTCAGCCAAGCAAACGACTGGCATTGCAACAATAAATTCCAGGCAGCTCCGTAATTTTCCCGTGGTCGTGCCGCCTATTCGCGAACAGCTTGCCTTCGAGCAGATACTCACTGCCACGGAGTTTCTGCATACCCGGCAGGCCGAATCCCTAACAAAACTCGATACGCTTTTCGCCTCGCTCCAAGCCAGAGCCTTCGCCGGCGAGTTATAGCGAGGCTATTCACGCGGGGCTACTCGATTACCGACGCCACGTCGATTGATAACCACGAACATGCGGCGCACGTGACCCACGCCCACGCAAAGCACGCGACTGCTATTTGGTGTAGCAGGTTGTAGCACAAGATGCTACGATTCGGCAATGGCGAGGACAATCGCGCAGCGCGATCTCCGAAACGACAACGCCAAGGTGATGGACGCGGTAGCCGCTGGCGAGACCTTCGTCGTGACGCGCAATGGCGAACCGGTGGCCGAACTTCGGCCGATACGGGTTGTTCGCCGCACATTCATCACTCGTGACGAGGTCGCCGCACTGGCCAGCGCAGCGGTGCGCATTGATCATCGTCAGTTCCGCGCCGACCTCGACCGATCGATCGACCAAAGTCTGTGAGCTCGTCCGGACTCTTGGACACATCGGTCGTCATCGACTGGCACGACCCGGCGGTCATCGCAGCAATGCCAGACCAGGTGGCGATCTCTGCGATTACATCTGCCGAATTAGCCGCCGGTCCGCTGTTGGCCGCGACGCCCATCGAGGCGGCCAAGCGCCAAGCCCGGCTCCAAGAGGTGGAGTCGAGACTAGAGCCAATCCCATTCGACGGGGCGGCCGTGCGAAGTTACGGACTCATCGTCGCCGCCGTCGTACGCGAAGGGCGAAAGCCGAGAAGCAGATTCGCCGATCTGCTGATCGCCGCGACCGCGCACGCCAATCATTTGGATCTCTACAGCCGAAATCCGGAGGACTTCTCAGGCCTAGAAGGGCTCATCCGCGTCATCGCGATCTGACAATCCCAAGTCGCTCAACATGGGCCACATGTCGCGCACGTACAATATCCTGTACGTTCAGCGACAACATCTGGAGCCGGATCATGAAAACGATGAGCTACTCCTCTACCCGAGCGAACTTCGCCGCCGCCCTCGATTCTGTGGTGAACGACCGGGAGGAAATCGTCATCACCCGCTCCGGGAAGGAACCGGTCGTCCTCGTCGCACTCGATGACTACGAATCACTGAAAGAGACAGCCCACCTCCTGCAGAATCCGGCCAACGCCCGCCGGCTGCTGGCGTCAATCGAACGATTGGAGGCCGGCGAAGGCACGCAGCATGACCTCGTCGATCCGTGAGGTTCGTGTGGGACGAGTCCGCCTGGGACGATTACGTGTATTGGCAGCGGCAGGATCGCAAGCTCGTACGCAGAATCAATCAACTCATCGCTGATATACGACGCAACGGGAACGAGGGCATCGGAAAGCCCGAACCGCTCAAGCACGGGTTGCACGGCTACTGGTCGCGACGTATCACCGCCGAACACCGTCTCGTGTACAAGATCGTCGGCGACGAGATACGCATTGCACAATGCCGACTTCACTACACCTGAGATCGACGCCTTCCTGTCGGCCGCCATCTGTAATGTGCTGCGGCTGCGCGTTTGACGACGGCAAATGTGTCAAGATCGCCCTCGGGAGGAGGACAGGCGGTGAGCGGTAACTTCGGGTTCCTGCAGAGGCAGTGGCCGCAGCTCTACGCCGAGGCGCGCAACGCCGAACGTGACGCGCTTTTCGACCCCCGCACCACCTGCTTCTACGCGCGGCGCGCCGTCGAGCACACCGTCGCATGGATCTACCGCGTCGAAGGCTTCCAGGAGCCCTACAAGAGCGACCTCGCCGCCCGGATCCATCAACCCGAATTCGTCAACCTCGTCGGACCGGCGCTGCGCCAGAAGTTCGACCTCATCCGCAAACTGGGCAACATCGCCGTCCACGAGCACAAGCCTCTCCCTAAGGACAAGAGCCAAGTCGTCCTCCGCGAGCTCTTCCACGTCATGTCCTGGCTGGCCCGCACCTACGGCAAGGACGCGGCCAGCAAGCCCGATCCCGCCGCCCAGTTCAACCCGGCGTTGCTGCCTAAGCCCGCCGGGCAGGCCGTCGCCAAGTCGATCCCGCAGATCACGAAGCTCAACGACGAACTGAAGACAAAGGACGCTGCGCTGACCGCCGCGCAGGCCGCCCAGACCACACTCGAAGCAGAACTCGCCGCTGCACGCGCTGAACTGGCCGCCATCAAGGCGGCTAATCAGGTTAAGCCCGATACCCACGACTACGACGAGGCCGCTACCCGCACCGAGTTCATCGACGCCGATCTTCTCGAGTCCGGCTGGACGCTTGCCGACCAACGGGACCGCGAGTTCCCGGTGCACGGCATGCCCGACGGCAAGACTGGCTACGTCGACTACGTCCTGTGGGGTTCCGACGGTAAGCCACTCGGCCTCGTCGAGGCCAAGCGGACATCCAAAGACGCGCACGCTGGCCAGCATCAAGCCAAGCTCTACGCCGACTGCCTAGAACATATGTACGCCCAGCGTCCGATCATCTACTACAGCAACGGTTTCCAGCATTTCATCTGGGACGACACGCAATACCCGCCGCGGCCGATCAACGGCTTTCACACTCGTGACCAACTCGAACTGCTGATCCAACGTCGCTTCACCCGTAAGCCATTGGCGGGCACTGACATTCCGCGCCACATCGTCGACCGCCCTTACCAGGAGCGTGCGATTCGTCGAGTTCTCGACCGATTCGAAACCGAGAACCAGCGCGAAGCCCTGTTGGTCATGGCGACCGGGGCCGGTAAGACGCGCACCGTCATCGCGCTTGTGGACATTCTCGCGAGGGCCAACTGGGTCAAGCGCGTACTCTTTCTTGCTGACCGGGTCGCTTTAGTCAAACAGGCCGTCAACGCATTCAAGGCCATGCTTCCCGAATCGAAGCCGGTGAACCTGCTCACCGACAAGCACACCGATAGCCGGGTGTACGTCGCGACCTATCCGACAATGATGGGGCTGATCAACCAAACCGAGGGCGGCGCAAGACGATTCGGCCCTGGCTACTTCGACCTGGTCGTCATCGACGAAGCCCACCGCTCGGTCTACCAAAAATACCGGCACATCTTCGAACACTTCGATTCGCTGTTGCTCGGACTGACGGCCACGCCCAAAGAGGAAGTCGACCGCAATACGTACCAGCTCTTCAACCTCGAAGATGGCGTTCCCACCGACAACTACAGCCTCGACGAAGCCATTCAAGACGGCTACCTTGTGCCACCGCGCGCCGTCACCGTCCCCCTCCAGTTCCCACTGCGCGGGCTTCGCTACGACGATCTCTCCGAAGAAGAGAAGGACGAGTGGGACGCCACCGAATGGGGCGAAGACGACGCTCCTGATGCGGTTGACGCCGACGTCGTCAACAAGTGGCTCTTCAACGCCGACACCGTCGACAAGGCACTGGAAGTTCTTATGCGCCATGGTCACCGTGTCGCCGGCGGAGATCGACTGGCCAAGACAATCATTTTTGCGCGCAACAACGCGCATGCTCTCTTCATCGCCGAGCGCTTCAACGTCCACTACCCCGAATACAAAGGAACATTCGCGCGGGTCATCACCCACGCTGTCGAATTCGCCGACTCATTGATCGACGACTTCTCACAGCCTGACAAGTCACCGCACATCGCGATTTCGGTCGACATGCTCGACACCGGCATCGACGTCCCGGAGGTCGCCAATCTCGTCTTCTTCAAACCGGTCCGGTCCAAGTCCAAGTTCTGGCAGATGGTCGGCCGCGGCACGCGGTTGCGCCCTGACCTTTACGGCCCTGGCTTGGACAAGAAGGACTTTCTGATCTTCGACATTTGCGCCAACTTCGAATACTTCGGCCAAGAACTCCCGACGTCGCAAGGCATCGTGCCAAAGCCGTTGTCCGAGCGGCTCTTTGCCGCCCGCGCGGAGCTGGTGGGGTCGTTGGACAAGCAGAAGGCCTATCCGCAGCTGCGAGCCGACATCGCACATGTGCTGCAGAACCATGTGCAAGGGATGCGCCTGGACAACTTCATCGTCAAACCTAAGCGCGCTGTCGTCGAGAAGTACTCCGATCCAAAGAATTGGGAGTCCCTTGCCGAGGCGCAGCTGGCCGAAATCATCGCCGATCTCGCGCCGCTGCCCACCACCGTGCAGGACTCCGACGAAGCGGCTAAGCGATTCGACCTGATGGTGGTTCGGAGCCAGATCGCCGTGCTTTACGGCCACGGACAAGAGCCACACGAAGCAAGCATCCGCGCCATTGCCGATGGGCTATTGGAGCAACTCAGCATCCCGGAAATCAAGAAGCGTGAGGAGCTGCTGCGCGAGGTGGCCAGCGACGAATGGTGGCAAGACGTCACTCCCCCGATGCTGGAACAGGCCCGTCGACAGTTGCGGTCGATCGTCGGCTTGCTCGACAAGAAAACCCGGCCGCTGATCTACACGGACTACGAAGACACACTTGGAGAAGTCACCGAAGTGGCCATGCCGGCGGTCGCCACCTTCACTGACGTCGACCGCTTCAACGCGAAGATCTACGATTTCCTGGTCCGCCAACCGGACAACCTCGCGCTGCAGAAGTTGAAGAAGGCGCAACCGCTCACTGAAGCGGACCTGGAATCGCTCCAAGAGCTGCTGATCTCCAGCGGAGTCGCTGATTCTGCCGATCTCCATCGAGCGGTGCACGCGGCCAACGGCTTTGGCCGGTTCATCCGGTCATTGATCGGACTGGACCGTGCAGCCGCGACCGCCGCTTTCGCGGAATTTCTCGACGGCAAAAATGCGACGGCCGACCAGATCCAGTTCATCCAGCTTGTCATCAACTACCTCACCCGGCACGGCAGCATGTCACCAGATCTGCTGTTCGAGCCGCCCTTCACCGACAACGCCCCCAAAGGAATCGGCTCGGTCTTCGACCCCGACCGGGCACGCGCGGTCATCGAGGTGATCCAGCAACTCAACGCCTCTGCCGACGCCGGTTAGGCCAACTCCAAGTTCGCGACGACACTCGCATGATCGGAGGCGCCGACCTTCCGGGGTTCATGGAGTATCGCGGCATCGACGATCGCGTCCTGCAGCGCAGGCGATACGAAGATGTAGTCCAATCGAAAGCCGTTCAGATCTAGGGTTTCACCCGTCGTCTTGTCTTTACGCTTCGAGTACCACGTGTAGTCGCGTTGGTCGGGATGCAGATGCCGCCATGTGTCGACGAAACCTAACTCGATCAGATCCTTCATATATTGCGAGTTCTTGAACATCGCGCCCTCGGCATCGATCCGTAACCCGGTGTTGAAGTCGCCCATGATGATCGCTCGGCGGTCGCGATGGGCGCGGGCATAGGTGAGAGTCCGCTGCCAGAACAGTTCTTTGCGCCGGGCCCCGGAGATGCCGTAACCATCCTCGAACTTGTTGTCGGGAGCGCCGGGGATGTGCAGAGCGAGTATGTCGGCGTCGAGCTCATCAAGGCGTATCGCAAGCCACCTCTCTCGGTCAAGGTCGAACGTGTCTTGCGCTGCGGCGCTATCGATCTGCCACTTCGCCGCCACGAGCAGACCGTTCTGCTTCCCTACCGGGTTCGATGTCGCGATGAACGGATAGCCGAGCCGATTGAGCTGCCTGCGCAGGGACGGTTCGTTGCCCGCGCGGAATTCGGTGAGCGCCACGAGGTCGGCGTTGACGTCTTCGATGTGCTGTGCAATCTCCGAGATCCGGCTCCCGCCGCCGTGGCTGATGTTCCAGTTGAGAACGCGCACTTGTCAACTCCCGAAGGTGATTAGCCGATCGGACAGTGACTGTAGCGAGCGGGTACGACACAGTCCGTTGTGGATAACGTCTGCAAGCACTGACGCAGAAGTGCCAGCATGAGGCATGGGGGGAAGGCCTACGCTGTCGCAGGCACAGTCATGGCGTCCGGATTCGTTGCGACAGGCCGCCGATGCGTGGGACGGCGCTGCCACCGATGTGCATCGTGAGTTCGACGTCGTCGTGCAAGGTCTCTGCGACACCCACGATTTCTGGACCGGCGACGCCGCCAACGCCGCCCGTCAGCGCGCCGCAGATGTGTCCGCTGATGCCGCACGGCTGGCGCGTGCACTGGTAGCCGCGGCGGTCGCTGCACGTGACGGCGCCGACGCCGTCGCGGCTGCCCGAGACGACGTGCTCGGCACTGCCGGCGCGGTGCGATCCCAAGGGTTCGCGGTGGCCGACGACGGAACCGTCACCCCGCCGGCCCAGCCACCGCTGGCGGTGCTCAACCACTGCGGCGGCGACATGCGGATCGCCACAGAGGTGCTGCGTGACGGCGCCGCCGCGTTCACCCGCGAAATCGTCGACAAGCTCGACGCGTTGGCCGCAGCCGACGACGACGCCGCCCACGACATCGACGACGCGTTCCACGGCGTCACTGCTCCGGCGCCCACCACCGCCGCCGGCTTGAGCGACAACCCAACCGCCAACTGGCCGACGCTGACCCAGGACGGCATCGCCGCACAAATCGGCGCGATGACCCCTGAGCAGCGTCGCCAGCTCGTCGACACCCACCCGCAGCAGGTCGGCAACACCGACGGGGTGCCGTGGGACATGCGCGCCGCCGCCAACCGCGTCAACATCGAGCAGGCGGTCCTCGACTCGCGCCGCGAGCTCGACTCCACCCAAGACCCGGCCAAACGAGACGCGGTGGCGAAGCGCATCGGGTTCTACCAAGGTCTACTCAGCGAAGTGCCCGACCCCACCGGTCGCAAGGGCCGAGTCGACCGGCAGATCCTGGCCTTCGATCCCGCGCGCTCGTCGCTGATCGAGCTGGTCGGCGATCTCGGCACCGCGAAGAACGTCGGAGTGCTGGTCCCGGGCATGAACACCACCATCGAGGGCTCGGCGGCCAACACCGAGACGGCCAACCGGTTCGTCAACGCCGGCCATGGCGACCTGGCGATGATCACCTACCTCGGCGGAGCTTTCCCACAAGGCGGGGTTCCCGACGGCATCGGTGACGCAATGGACACCCACTACGCCACCGACATGGCCCCGCGACTGGTGTCGTTCGGCCAAGACGTCAACCGCGTCGCCGACAGCCTCGGTCGCGACGTGGCAGTCACCTACGTCGGCCATTCCTACGGCGGCTCGATACTCGGCACCGCCGAAGCGATGGGGCTGACCGCCGACCGCACCATCTACGTCGAGGCGGCAGGCGCCGGCGTCCACGTCGACGACCTCGGCGACTGGCACAACCAAAACCCTTACGTGATGCGGTTTTCCATGACGGCGCCCGGCGATTGGATCGCCCCGCTGCAAGGCCTGCCGTTCAACCCGCACGGTGCCGACCCCGACGAGATGCCGGGCGTGATCCGGCTGGCCACCGGCGACTACGACGACGGCAGGCTGATGGGCGGATGGCGCTCACACAGCGACGTACTCAATGAACCGTCCGACGCGTGGCGCAACATCTACGCCGTCATGACGGGCCAGCCGTACAGCGTCTACGTCGACCCACTGAGATTTCTGCCGCCGTGGGCCAGACCGCCGTGGCTGCGACCCACCGGATGACCGTCGGCCGTCAATCAGCTTGCGGCAGCATCGCTTCCAACGCCGGCCCGGTGATCCGCCGGAACGCACGCCGCGGCCGGTTCTGATCCAGAATCGCCACCTCGAGCGTCGAGACGCCGAGTGTGCGCGGTTCAGCACCGGACCCGTTGCCGCTGGTGCCCGCCTCCAACGCCCGGACCGCGAAGCCGACCGCCTCCGCCAGGCTGGCGTTCTCGCGGTACGACTCCTTCAGCGCAGCGATGATCGGTTCCGTGGATCCGCCCATCACAACGAAGTGCGGCTCGTCGTTGATCGACCCGTCATAGGTGATCCGGTACAGCTCAGGCGGTTTCGTTTCGCCGTAGTGCGCGACCTCGGCGACGCAGAGCTCCACCTCGTACGGTTTGGCCTGCTCGGTGAAGATGGTGCCCAATGTCTGCGCGTATCGGTTCGCCAGCTGACGGCCGGTGACGTCGCGGCGGTCGTAGGTGTAGCCCAGCGTGTCGGCGAGCTGGATGCCGCCGCGGCGCAGATTGTCGAACTCGTTGAACCGGCCCACCCCGGCGAAGCCCACGCGGTCGTAGAGCTCGCTGATCTTCTGCAGCGACCGCGACGGGTTCTCGGCGACGAAAAGCACGCCGCTGTCATACGCCAACGCGAGCACGCTGCGCCCCCGGGCGATGCCCTTGCGGGCCAGCTCGGAGCGTTCACGCATCGCCTGCTCAGGCGAGATGAAGTACGGAAACGTCACGAGTCATCCCTGGCGTCGGTGGACGGGCCGCCCTTGGAACGCAAAGTGCTTGTCTCCGTTCGCTTTTCGATAACCTCGCGAGCCAGCTCGGCGATGCGCTGCTCAGGCACCTCCACCGCGCCGTCGGCGTCGATTGTCACCGCGGTCGGAAAGATGCCGCGCACCAGATCTGGGCCACCGGTGGCGGAGTCGTCGTCGGCGGCGTCGTAGAGGCTTTCCACTGCCACCCGCAGCGCCGAATCAGCATCGACCACTTGCGGATACAGCTTCTTGATCGACGAGCGGGCGAACACCGAACCCGAGCCCACCGACTGATAGCCCTCCTCCTCGATGTTCCAGCCGCCGGCCGCGTCGAACGACACGATCCGGCCGGCCGCCTGCGGGTTGGGGTCGTCGATGTCGTAGCCGACCAGAAGCGGCAGCGCCACCAGCCCCTGCATGGCCGCGCCGAGATTGCCCCGCACCATGATCGCGAGCCGATTCACCTTGCCGGCGAACGTCAGCGGCACTCCCTCGAGCTTTTCGTAGTGCTCGAGCTCCACGGCGTAGAGCCGGGCGAACTCCACCGCGATCGCCGCGGTGCCGGCGATCCCCGTCGCGGTGTAGTCGTCGGTGATGTACACCTTCTTGACGTCGCGGCTGGCGATCATGTTGCCCTGCGTGGCGCGCCGGTCACCGGCGATCACCACGCCGCCGGGATAGTTCAGCGCGACGATCGTCGTGCCGTGCGCCAGCGCAGCCCCGGGTGTCGCCGCCTCGGCGGGACTCAACGCAGGCAGTAATTGCGGCGCCTGGCGACGCAGATGATCAGTGAAGGACGACAGGTCCAGTGGTACGGATGAAGCTCCGGAGATGGGATGGGGAATGGCCAGCTTTTCGCGATTCGGCCAGGTCACTGTCCGCCCTTCTGGACGTACGCACGGACGAAATCCTCCGCGTTTTCCTCGAGGACGTCGTCGATCTCGTCCAGCAGGTCGTCGGTGTCCTCGGCCAGCTTCTCGCGACGCTCCTGCCCGGCCGCCGCGCTACCGGTGAGGTCGTCGTCATCGCCGCCGCCACCGCCACGCTTGGTCTGCTCCTGAGCCATCGCTGCCTCCTGCATCGGTCATCGGCGGCCGGTGGGCCACCGGTTCTTCCACCCTACCGGTCAGAGCCTGATTTACCGGGACAAGCTCAGGTTGCGGTGAGCTGCTCCACAAGTTCGGCGGCGGTTTGCACCGACTCCAGAAGCGCGCCGACGTGAGCTTTGCTACCACGCAACGGCTCGAGCGTGGGAATGCGCACCAGCGAGTCGCCGCCCAGGTCGAAAATCACCGAATCCCAGCTGGCGGCAGCAATGTCGGCACCGAAGCGCCGCAGGCACTCGCCGCGGAAGTACGCGCGGGTGTCGGTCGGCGGGTTCTCCACGGCGTCCAGCACCTGCTGTTCGGTGACGAGCCGTTTCATCGAACCGCGAGCCACCAACCGGTTGTAAAGCCCCTTGTCCAGCCGCACGTCCGAATACTGCAGGTCCACCAGATGCAGCCGCGGCGCGGACCAGTTCAAATTCTCGCGGTGCCGGAACCCTTCGAGGAGCCGCAGCTTGGCGGGCCAGTCCAGCAGCTCTGCGCACTCCATCGGGTCGCGCTCGAGCAGGTCGAGCACGTGCGCCCAGGTCTCGACGATATGAGCGGCCCGCGGGTCAGGGTCGCGGCTGTCCACCAGCTTGGCCACCCGGTCCAGATAAATCCGCTGGATGGCGAGGCCGGTCAACTCCCGACCGTCAGCCAGCGCGACCGTCGCACGCAGCGTCGGGTCGCGGCTGATGACGTGCACGGCATGCACGGGCCGCGCCAACGCGAGATCGGACAGGTCGATGTTGAACTGCGGACCCTCTTCGATGAGGTCCAGCACCAGCGCGGTAGTGCCGAGCTTCAGATACGTCGACGTCTCCGCGAGGTTGGCGTCCCCGATGATCACGTGCAGCCGCCGGTACTTGTCGGCGTCGGCGTGGGGTTCGTCGCGGGTGTTGATGATGCCACGCTTGAGCGTGGTCTCCAGCCCGACCTCGACCTCGATGTAATCGGCGCGCTGCGACAGCTGAAACCCCGGCTCGTCGCCCGCCGGCCCGATGCCGACCCGGCCTGAGCCGACCACCACCTGCCGAGACACCAGAAACGGTGTGAGCCCGGCGATCACCGCGGAGAACGGTGTCTGCCGGCTCATCAGGTAGTTCTCGTGCGAGCCGTAGCTGGCACCCTTGCCGTCGACGTTGTTCTTGTACAGCTGCAGCTTCGCCGCACCGGGGACGCTGGCAACGTGGCGTGCGGCCGCTTCCATCACCCGCTCGCCGGCCTTGTCCCAGATCACCGCGTCCAGCGGATCGGTGCACTCTGGCGCCGAGTACTCCGGGTGGGCGTGGTCGACATAGAGCCGCGCCCCGTTGGTGAGGATCATGTTCGCCGCGCCCACTTCGTCGGCATCGACGATCGGTGGCGGTCCCGCGGACCGCGACAGGTCGAAGCCCCGGGCGTCGCGCAGCGGCGACTCGACCTCGTAATCCCACCTGGTGCGCTTGGCGCGCTGCAACCCCGCCGCCGCGGCGTACGCCAGCACCGCCTGCGTGGAAGTCAGGATCGGATTCGCGGTCGGGTCAGACGGCGACGAGATGCCGTACTCGACCTCGGTCCCGATAATCCGTTGCATGCCTTCAGCCTAAAGCGTGCTGTGAAACGGCAAGGTATCCCCATGCCGACGTCCGCCCCGACTCGCCCCGCCGCCGAGCGCTGGTTGCGGGACAACGGGTTGCCATCGGTGCTGTCGCAGCGGAAGCCTGACGGCTATGACTTGGTCGCGATGACGAAATAGCCGCGCGGCGCGGGCACATCCAGCGGAACCGGCGGATGCTCCCACCGATGCCACCTCGTCCCGGGCTCTGCCACGTCGGTCACGGTGGCCGTCCAACCGCGGCCCGTTACGAGGGCTGCGGGGCTGTCCGTGCCGAACTTCCACTCCGCTCCGAGTTCGCGCATGTACTGCAACGTCGGCTGCAGGAAGGGCGCCTCGAACAGCAGCTCCCCGACGATGTCGTACAACAGCACAGACCCCGGCGCCGAGAGCTTGTCGATGCGCGTGAACAAGTCCTCGACCGCCGATTCGTCGAGGTATTGCAGCAGCCCCTCGACCAACCAGGCCGTGGGCGTCGACGGTGAAAAACCTTGGGCTTCAAGGGCATCGGGCCAGTCGTCGGCGAGGTTGACGCCCACCGCAACACGGCGGCAGCGCGGCTGCTCACCGGCGAGCCGATCCTCTTTGACGGTGATCACCTCGGGCTGGTCGAGTTCGTACACCGTCGTGCCGGATCGCCACGGCAGGCGGTAGGCGCGCGCGTCCATTCCTGCGGCGACGACCGCCGAACGCATACCTACAGGTACTGCCCGAGGTTGCTTTCGGTGTCGATGGCGCGGCTCGCGCTGCTGCTCTTGCCGGTGACCAGCGTGCGGATGTAGACGATCCGCTCGCCCTTCTTGCCCGAGATCCGTGCCCAGTCATCGGGATTGGTGGTGTTGGGCAGGTCTTCGTTCTCGGCGAACTCGTCGACGATCGAGTCGAGCAGGTGCTGGATGCGCAGGCCGGGCTGACCCGTCTCCAGCACGGATTTGATCGCATACTTCTTGGCGCGGTCGACGACGTTTTGGATCATCGCCCCGGAGTTGAAGTCCTTGAAGTACATGACTTCCTTGTCGCCGTTGGCGTAGGTGACCTCCAGGAACCGGTTGTCGTCGATCTCGGCGTACATCCGCTCGACGACCTTCTCGATCATCGCCTTGATGCACAAGGTGCGGTCGCCGCCGAACTCGGCGAGGTCGTCGGCGTGCAGCGGCAACTCCTCGGTGAGGTACTTGCTGAAGATGTCTTGCGCCGCTTCGGCATCCGGGCGCTCGATCTTGATCTTGACGTCGAGGCGGCCGGGCCGCAGGATCGCCGGATCGATCATGTCCTCGCGGTTGGAGGCGCCGATCACGATGACGTTCTCCAGCCCCTCGACACCGTCGATCTCGCTCAGCAGCTGGGGCACCACCGTGGTCTCCACGTCCGACGAAACCCCCGTGCCGCGGGTGCGGAAGATCGAGTCCATCTCGTCGAAGAACACGATCACCGGCGTGCCCTCGGATGCCTTCTCTCGCGCACGCTGGAAGATCAGCCGGATATGACGCTCGGTCTCGCCGACGAACTTGTTCAGCAGCTCAGGGCCCTTGATGTTGAGGAAGTAGGACTTCGCCTCGCGGGAGTCGTCGCCGCGGACCTCGGCCATCTTCTTGGCCAGCGAGTTGGCAACTGCCTTCGCGATCAGCGTCTTGCCGCAACCGGGAGGACCGTACAACAGCACACCTTTGGGCGGCCGCAGCATGTACTCGCGGTAGAGCTCCTTGTGCAGGAATGGCAACTCGACGGCGTCGCGGATCTGCTCGATCTGGCGGGACAGGCCGCCGATGTCGTTGTAGCTGACGTCGGGCACCTCCTCGAGCACGAGATCCTCGACCTCGGCCTTGGGGATGCGCTCGAAGGCGTAACCGGCCTTGGTGTCCACCAACAGCGAGTCGCCGGGGCGCAGCTTGCGCGGCCGGTCCAGGTCGTCGAGCGCGTCGGCGACCTCGGGGGCCATGTCTTCGGCGGCCAGCAGCGGCTCGGCCAGCCACACGATGCGCTCCTCGTCGGCGTGGCCGACCACCAGAGCGCGGTGACCGTCGGCGAGGATCTCACGAAGCGTGCTGATCTCGCCGACCGCTTCGAAATGCCCGGCCTCGACGACCGTCAGCGCCTCGTTCAGCCGGACCGTCTGGCCCTTCTTCAGCGACCGCACGTCGATGTTGGGCGAGCACGTCAGGCGCATCTTGCGGCCCGACGTGAACACGTCGACAGTGTCGTCGTCCTGCACCGACAGCAGCACGCCGTAGCCACTGGGTGGCTGGCCCAGCCGGTCGACCTCTTCGCGCAGTGCAAGAAGCTGCTGGCGCGCTTCTTTAAGAGTCTCCATTAACTTCGCGTTGCGTGCGGCGAGCGAGTCGATACGGGCTTCGAGTTGGTGCACGTCACGCGCACCACGCAGCCCGCCTTGGGTGTTGAGGGCAGCTTCGAGTTGTTCGCGAAGAGCTGCTGCCTCGCGGCGCAGTTCCTCGAGTTCGGCAGCGTCGTCGCTGGACATCGGTGTTCCGAACCGCTCGGAACGCTCTGCCTCGCTCATGTTGCGCTCCTCTCGGGCACCGTACGTTGGCGCGGTGGACACCCCAACGCTACCGGCGAATTCGCTTTCGTGTGCGGTCTAAAAACTGCGCGTGCCACTTTGACTGCTACCGTTACGGCTCAGCCGGGCGGAACGAAAGGACATTTGTGAGCCTGAAATCCCTAACCACTGGCATTGCAGCCGCCGCCCTGATCGGTGGCGTGGCCGCTGGTCTGACCTCGACGGCACCGATCGCAGTCACCGCGTCGCCGGGCGTCACACCCGTGGTTTTCGGCGCGCCGCTGCCCATGGACAGCGATCCCGCGCTCGCCGGTGAACTGGCCGGCATCCTCAACCAGATCGCCAACGGCGCCACCGTCACCGAAAATTCAGCTTTGATCCAGGGCGGCGTCGGCATCCTCGAAGGCCACCAGGCCAACAAGGCGTTAGCGCAGGCGCGCCAGAAGGGTCAGCTGCCGCTGAACATTTCGGTGTCCAGCGTCTCGGCGCCGGCGGCCGACGGTTCGGTCACCGCGCAAGTCACCGCGTCTGGTCCGCAACTGGCTCCGGTCACCCGGCCGGTCGTGTTCGTTCCCGGCGGCCCTCAGGGCTGGATGGTGTCGAAGTCCTCTGCCATATCGCTGCTGCAGGCGGCGACGGCGGGCGGTTGATCCGTCTGACGGTGTGGCGGCGCTCGACGGCTCTGGCTGTGGTCGTCGCTGCTGTGGTTGCGTGGCTGCCCGCCTGTGGCAACGACAATCACCCGGCCGCGTCTGAGTCGTCGTCGCCGACCACGACCCAGACATCGGTGATCGCCGCTCCGCCGCCCGACGTCCCGCTGCCGCCCCCTGAAGCGCTCACCGACGTGCTGTACCGGCTCGCCGACACGTCCGTGCCGGGCGACCAGAAGGTCGCGCTCGTCGAGGGCGGTCCCAGCGCCGAGCAGCTGGACAAGTTCGGAAAAGCATTGCAGGACAGCGGCTATACCCCCGTCGGCTTCACCGCCGAGAACATCGCGTGGGCCAGTGACCCCGCCGGCAACGTCACCGCGGACGTGACCGTGCACAGCGAGAATCCGGCGATGACCAACGGATTCACGTTTCCGATGGAGTTCAAGCCCGACGGTCACGGCGGCTGGCAGCTATCGAAGACGACGGCCGACATCCTGTTGACGTACGGGCAGAATCCGGCGACTCCGTCGCCGTCGCCGACGGGCTGACGTTGCGATGTGGATCGGGTGGCTGGAGTTCGACCTGCTGCTCGGGGACGTGCATTCGCTGAAGGAGAAACGCTCGGTGGTGCGGCCGCTGATCGCGGAACTGCGCCGGCGATTTTCGATCTCAGCGGCCGAAACCGGCGCGATGGAGCTGTATCGACGCGCCGCCGTCGGCGTTGCGGTGACCGCGGCCGACCGCGCGCATGTGGTGGAGGTGCTCGACGCCGCTGAACGACTGGTGGCCGCACGCCCTGAGGTCCAGCTGCTCTCTACCCGGCGCGGCCTGCACCGAAGCGACGACTTCTGAATCGCGGAGGTCAGCGGCGTTTGCGACGCGCAGGCGTCGGGGCGACAGCTCCCGGAGCGAGCCGACGAGTGCTGATCAGAAACGCAGTGTGACCGCGCATCCGGTGCTCGGGGCGTACCGCCAGTCCGACGACGTCCCAGTACCGCTGCAGCGTCTCCCATGACCTCGGCTCGGTCCAGCACTGTTGCTGGCGCAGCGCCTCGACTGTGCGCGACAGCTGCGTGACCGTCGCGACGTAGATGACCAGCACGCCTCCGGCCACCACTGCGTCGGCCACTGCATCGAGCACTTCCCACGGCGCCAGCATGTCCAGCACCACCCGGTCGACCTGCTCGCCGCGGTAGTCGGCGACGTCGGCGATCACCAGATCCCAGTTCTCGGGCCGGTCCCCGAAGAACGTGACGACGTTGCGCTCGGCGTGCACCGCGTGGTCGTCGCGTAGCTCGTAGGAGATCACCCGGCCGGTCGGGCCGACGGCGCGCAGCAGCGAGCACGTCATCGCTCCCGATCCGGCGCCGGCTTCCAGCACCCGCGCGCCGGGAAAGACGTCGCCCTCATGCACGATCTGCGCCGCATCCTTGGGGTAGATCACTTGCGCGCCGCGCGGCATCGACAGCACGTAGTCGACGAGCAACGGCCGCATCGCCAGGAACTGGTCGCCGTTGGTGGCCTTGACGACGCTGCCTTCGGGCTGGCCGATCACTGCGTCGTGGGAGACGTAGCCGCGATGCGTGTGAAACTCCGCGCCGGGGGTAAGCACGACGGTGTAGTGGCGGCCCTTGGCGTCGGTGAGCTGCACGCGATCACCCACTTCGAAAGGCCCCGTACGACGCACGGCTGTCAAGCGTGCCAGCAGACGCGCCGCACGACATGCCCGGGGTTGTCGGTGCGTCGACCTACGCTGCCCCCATGAGCGCTCGACCGACCGGCCAGTTGTCCCGGCCGGCGTTGTCGCCGTCGCGCGCCGGCGATTTCAAGCAGTGCCCGCTGCTGTACCGCTTCCGTGCCATCGACCGACTGCCCGAGCCGACCTCCGCTGCTCAACTGCGCGGATCCGTCGTGCATGCGGCACTCGAGCAGCTCTACGCCCTGCCCGCGCCGGAACGCCGGCCCGCCGCCGCGATGTCGCTGCTCGCCCCGGCATGGGACCGGGTGGTGGCAGCCGAACCGGAACTGGCTGCCAGCGTCACACCGGAACAACGCGATACCGTGCTCGGCGAAGCCCGGGCGCTGCTGTCGGGCTATTACCGGCTGGAAGACCCCACCCGGTTCGAGCCGGACAGTTGCGAACAACGCGTCGAGGTCGAGTTGGCGGACGGCACGCTGCTGCGGGGGTTCATCGACCGGATCGACGTCGCTCCCACCGGCGAACTGCGGGTGGTCGACTACAAGACCGGCAAGGCTCCACCGGAAGCGCGCGCGCTGGCCGAGTTCAAGGCAATGTTTCAGATGAAGTTCTACGCGGTGGCGCTGCTGCGGTCGCGCGGCGTACTGGCCACCCGACTGCGGTTGCTGTATCTGGCCGACGGTCAAATACTGGACTACTCCCCCGAGCTCGACGAGCTGTTGCGTTTCGAGAAGACGCTGATGGCCATCTGGCGGGCGATCCAATCGGCCGGTGCCACAGGCGATTTCCGGCCGAAACAGTCGCGGCTGTGTGACTGGTGTGCCCACCAAGCCCACTGTCCGGTGTTCGGCGGGACTCCACCGCCTTACCCCGGCTGGCCCCAGGTCGCATGAGCGGGTGTTACTACCGCCGGCTTGGGACCGACGGCGACTATGAGGTTTACCAGTCGACCGAATTCACCTGCAGCAATTGGGACCCCGCGATCCAGCACGGCTCCCCGCCGCTGGCGCTCCTGGGCAACGCGATCGCTCGGCTTGTCGATCCGCGGCTGCGGCTGGGCCGGCTGACGCTCGACATTCTCGGCGCGATTCCCGTCGCGCCCGTCAGAGTCCGTGGGTGGGTGGACCGTCCCGGCCGGCGGATCTCACTGCTCGCCGCGGAAATGACCCCCGCTGACGACTCACGTCCGGTAGCACGGGTCACCGCGTGGGCCATCGCCACCAGCGACACCAGCGACGTGGCATCGGACCGCTATCCCCCGCTGGCCGAAGGCGAGCCACAGCCCCTGCCGCACGACTGGTGGGACATGACCGGCTATCTGGGCAGCGTGAACTGGCGGCGGCAAGCCGACGACCCGTCGGGCGCCGCGATCTTCTGGCTCAGCCCGCAAGGCGACCTCATCGAGGGCGACGAGACTACGCCGCTAGACAAACTGCTGCTGGCGGTGGACTCAGCCAACGGTGTCGGCTCGGCACTGGACTTTCGCCGGTTCGTGTTCATGAACACCGACACCGTGGTGCACCTGCACCGGCTGCCGTCCGGGCAGGAATTTGCGCTGCGCGCGCGGGGATCGATCGGGCCGGACGGAATCGGAGTCACCACCGCGGAGATTTTCGACCGCAGCGGATTCATCGGCGTGTGCGCGCAGACGTTGTTGGTGCAACGACGATAGCAGCATATATCTGCTTGCTTCTATATAGATTTGCTGGAATACTTGCGCCATGGATGTGTTCGAGGCGGTAGCAGAGCCCAACCGCCGCGCGCTTCTGGACGCGCTCGCCGACGGCGAGCGGACGGCAGGCGAACTGGTGGCCACCTTGCCCGGGCTCACCCAGCCGTCGGTATCGCGCCACTTGCGGGTGTTGCGGGAGGTGGGCCTGGTCGAGGTGCGGCCCGAGGCTCAGCGCCGGATCTACGCGCTGCGCGCCGACGGCCTCATGCAAATCGACGACTGGATCAGCCGGTACCGCCGCTACTGGAGCAATCGCCTCGATGCACTGGAGCGTCATCTCGACCAGGGGCACGGCCGATGAGCGACCGCGACGGCCGCCTCACCATCGAAGGCGACCGAGCGGTGCTGACGTTCGAGCGGCGGCTGCCGCATCCGATCGAGGCGGTGTGGGCGGCCATCACCGACCCAGAGCAGCGCCGAAACTGGCTGGGCGACACCGTCATCGACGGCCGCGAAGGCGGATGGATCGACATGGTGCCCACTGGTCCGCCGCTGCCGCCGGAGCAGAAGCGAGTGACCGGCCGCATTCTCGTCTGGGACCCGCCGCATGTGTTCGAGCACGAGTGGAAACAGTCGGTGGTCGAAGACAGCGTGGTGCGATACGAACTCCACGACGACGGAGACGGGACTCTGTTGCGGTTCACCCACCGCGGACTCGGCGTTCCCAATGCCACCGGGTTCCTGCCCGGCACGCACGCCTTCCTCGACCGACTCGCAGCCCACCTCGGCGGCAGGCCGCTGCCCAATTGGTTGCAGCGCTACCAAGAGATCGCCGGGACCGATGTTCAACCGAAGGGGAGCTGATGTCGCACAACGGTTTACGCGCTCCGCAGCTGGTGATCGCCTACCACTCCGGCTTCGGACACACCGCTGTTCTTGCCGATGCGGTGGGCCGCGGTGCCCGAAAGGCAGGCGCCGTTACCACCATGATCGCGGTCGATGCCATGACCGACGACCACTGGGACCTCCTCGACGACGCGGACGGCATCGTGTTCGGCAGTGCCACCTACATGGGCAACGTGTCGGCGGCCTTTCAAGCGTTCGCAGAACGCACCGGCAGGCGTTGCGTCAACGGCACCTGGCGCGACAAGGTGGCCGCCGGGTTCACCAACTCCGGCGCCAAGAGCGGAGACAAGCTGCATACGTTGACGTCGCTGGCCGCGTTCGCCGCGCAACACCACATGCATTGGGTGAGCGTGGGCCTCGGTCCCGGGTGGAACAGCTCCGTAGGGAGCGAAAACGACCTCAATCGCCTGGGATTCTGGCTCGGCGCAGGCGCCGCTACCGACGTCGATGCCGACGCTTCTGCGGTTCACGACGCCGACGTGCGCACGTGCGAGCACCTCGGAAACCGGGTCGCGACGGTTACCCGCCAACTGCTCGCCGGACGCATGGCCGAACTGGCTGCCGGTCAACAAGAGACCATTGTCGGGCGCTGAGGGACTAAAGACTCCAGTTTCGCTTCCCTTCGACCAATAGGGTCAGCGGCATGCTGAAGCATTCGTCGCCCAAACCGGTCGTCGTTGGAATCGACGGGTCCCAAGAAGCGATCGCAGCCGCGCTGTGGGCCGTCGACGAGGCGCTCGCCCGGGACGTGCCGCTGCGGCTGGTTTACGTCAACCCACCGCCTACGCCCGGTGACGAGTTCCGCATTGCGATCGCCGAGCTGGCATTGCGGGTAGCCGAGAAAGCTGTTGCGGCACAGGACGATCCGGTCAAGGTGGAGACTGTTCTCGCTTCTGGTGCCGCGAACAAGGTCCTCGCCCGCGAATCTCGGTACGCCGACTTGCTGTGCGTCGGGGCGGTCGGCATGGGCCGGCTGGCCAGCACCACTCTCGGCTCGACGGCCGCGGCGCTCGTCGGGCGCGCCTCCTGTCGGGTCGCGGTCGTTGCCAAGCCCGTCGGGAAATCGACGCCGACGGCCGTCGTGGTCGAGCCGTCCAACGAAGCACCCGCCGACGTTCGTCGGGCGCTCGCGCGCGGTCGTCGGGTGGCCTAGCCGCCTGCAGCTAAAGCGGGGTCATCTCCTGCAGCATCGTCGGTAGCAGCTCGCTGACGGTCGGGTGGATGTGCATGGTCCGCGCCAGCGTGTCGTACGGCGCCTTGGCTGACATCACGTCGAGGATCGCGTGGATCACCTCGTCGCCGCCGACCCCTAGGATCGCCGCGCCGAGAATTTCGTGGGTGTCGGCGTCGACGACGACTTTCATGAAGCCTTGGGTCTCGCCCTTCTCCACCGCGCGTCCCACTCGTGTCATCGGCCGGGAACCCAGCAGCGCCTTGCGCCCGGATTGCTGAACCTGCGTGACGGTCTGTCCGGCGCGCCCCAACGGCGGATCGATGTACAACGCGTAGGTGGGAATCCGGTCGCTGACCCGCCGCGGGTCGTTGTCGAGCAGGTTGGCCGCGACGATCTCGAAGTCGTTGTACGAGGTGTGTGTGAAGGCGCCGCGACCGTTGCAATCCCCCATCGCCCAGATGTGGTCGACGTTCGTGCGCAATTGGTCGTTCACCACAATGAACCCGCGATTGTCCGTCTGCACTCCGGCACGATCGAGGCCTAGATCGTCGGTGTTGGGTTGACGACCGACGGCGAGTAACAGATGCGAGCCGACGATCGGCTCGGCGGCGGCACGCGTAGTCACGGCAAGCCGCTCCCCGTTGCGGCTGATGCGAATTTCATTGGCGCCCAACACAACTGCGATGCCTTCACGCTCGAGGATGTCCTTGATGGCGGCTGACACGTCCGGGTCCTCCCGGCCAGCGAGCCGCGCGCCGCGCTGCACAACCGTCACCTCGGCGCCGAACCGCCGGTACATCTGCGCAAATTCCAGCGCGATGTAACTGCCGCCGATGATGACGAGATGCTCTGGCACCTCGTCGAGTTCGAGGATCGAGACGTTGGTCAGGTAGTCGACGTCGGCCAAGCCGGGGATGTCCGGCACGGCGGCTCGCCCACCGACGTTGAGAAAGATTCTGTCGGCTGAGATCAGTTCGTCGTCGACGCGCAAGGTGTGTGGATCTTCGAATCTAGCGTGCCCGCGAATGACGTTGCAGCCGTTCATGTCTGCCAACCAGGACTCGACACCGGCCCGGTCGTCGAGCATGATCTTGTCCTTGCGGGCCTTGACCTTTGCCATGTCGACGGAGACGACGCCGGTGCCGACTCCGTAGTCATCGCCACGGCGGGCGAGATGTGCGGCGTGTGCCGAAGCCACCAGCGTCTTGGTGGGGATGCATCCGGTGTTGACACATGTTCCACCAATGTGCTTGCGCTCCACCACCGCAACGGTCTGGCCAGCGTCGGTGAGCCGGCCGGCGAGCGGCGGTCCAGCTTGTCCGGCGCCGACGACGACCGCGTCGAACCGCTGTGTCACAGAAGGCTGGCTAAGTAGGCGACGAGGAAGCCGCCGCCCACGGCGACGACGTCTTCGACGACTGCGATGGGCAGGTCGCGGCCACCGGTTTTCGCAGTCAAACGAGTACGCGCCTCGTAACCGCCGAGCGTGCCGAGCACAGCGCCGATGACCCCGGCCCCGAGTGCGGCGAAGGTGTGATGCCATGCCGAACCGAGGACCGCGCCCGCGAACGCGCCGGTGAGCAGTCGGGTGGCGAACTGGGGTGTGGTCTTGCGACTCGGGGTCTTGGGCAGCTGGTCGGTGACGAATTCCCCGACCGCCAGCACAGTGAGGACGGCGACCGTGATCGGATGTGCCATCCAGAACGACCATTTGTCGTCCACTGGAATCCAATTGAGGAACGCCGCCCAGCTGATCACCGCCGGGGCCGTCAGCGCTCGCAGACCGGCGACGACGCCGAGCAGGACGGCAAGTCCTAGTAACGCAGCCGTGTTCACCCCGGGGACGCTAGCACCGCGCCAGCTTAGAAGCGACAGAACCGGATATCGGACGCCAGAATCGCTTTGGCGCCGATACCGGCAAGCTGATCCATGATCGCGTTCACGTCTTTACGCGGCACCAACGCTCGCACCGCCACCCAGTCCGGGTCGGCCAGTGGCGCGATGGTCGGCGATTCGAGCCCGGGTGTTATCGCGGCCGCACGGTCGAGCACCTGGCGCGGGCAGTCGTAGTCGAGCATCAGATATTGCTGGCCGAAAACGACGCCCTGCACCCTCGCCGCCAGTTGATCGCGCGCAGCCGCCGTGTTCTCGTCGGGCGTTTCACGCTCGATCAGCACGGCTTCCGAATCACACAGTGGCTCACCGAAAGCCACCAAGTTGTGGCTGCGCAGGGTGCGGCCCGATCCGACGACGTCGGCGACCGCGTCGGCCACACCCAATTGCACCGAAATCTCCACAGCACCGTCGAGGCGGATGACGGTCGCGTCGATTCCCTTGTCGGACAGATCTTTTCGTACCAGGTTCGGGTAAGCTGTGGCGATGCGCTTGCCGGCGAGATCGGCCACCGCCCAGTCGCGGCCAGTCGGCGCGGCGTAGCGGAAGCTCGAGGAACCAAACCCCAGCGCGAGCCGCTCCCGCACCGGCGCCTGGGATTCCTGCGCGAGGTCGCGGCCGGTGATGCCGAGGTCGAGATCACCCGAACCCACATATATCGCAATGTCTTTGGGCCGCAGGAAGAAAAACTCGACGTCGTTGGCGGGATCAATGACGGTGAGATCCTTCGGATCGCTGCGACGCCGATAGCCGGCCTCGACCAGGATCTCGATGGCCGGCTCGCTCAGTGCGCCCTTGTTGGGCACGGCAACTCGCAGCATCTACAGCTTCCGATACACGTCGTCGAGGGATAGTCCGCGGGCGATCATCAGGACCTGCGTCCAGTACAGCAGCTGACTGATCTCTTCGGCGAGTTCGTCGTCGCCTTGGTGTTCGGCGGCCAGCCACACCTCGCCGGCTTCTTCGAGAATCTTCTTCCCCAGCCCGTGGATGCCGCGCTCGAGCGCGGCCACGGTACCGCTGCCGGCCGGCCGGGTGCGCGCCTTCTCGCTCAGCTCGGCGAACAGCGCGTCGAACGTCTTCACGGGTCGCGATTGTTTCATGGGAGCCCACATCGGGTCACGCCGGTTTGCAGCGGAGCACCCCGAATTAGTGTCTTGAGCTGCTGGTTGCGGCTCTTAGGCTCGAAGCATGGACAAGATCACGGCCGACATCGCCGGACTGGACATCTTTGCGCGGCAGTGTCTGCACGAAGCGGAAGCGCTCGCCGCAACGTCAGCGGATATGGCCTTCCACACGACATGCCAGCCGACGACGGCCGCGGTCGCGGCATTGCACAACGTTGTGATCGCCGCTCACCGCACTCTCATCGAGAGGTTGGCCGCGACGAGCGAGCATGCGGCCACGACGGCCCGCGATTACGGGTCGATCGAAGAGTCTTCGGCGAGAGCATTGCGAACTTGCTGCCAACCCTGACGCAGATCGAAAGCTGGGATACGAACCACCTTCTCGTCGCCGCCCAGCAGTTGGCCAGCACCGGCTCAGCCTGGGAGCGCGCTTTCACGAACGTGCATCGAGCGGCACATTTGCCCGGAGGCACCGAATGGGAAGGGGCCGCAGCCGATGCAGCACGGACGCGCGCGCACGCTGACCGCGGACAAGTTCTACGCGCGGTCGACTCCCTCAACGATGCGGCTAAAATTGCGCGCTCAGCGCCGGTTATCGCTCGCTGCCGGGCGGTGACAGCCAGCTCTACTGCGGAACCGACAAATTCGGGTTCGAGCACATCGCCGCTAAGCACGGTGACGATTGGCAGGCATTCACGTTCCCGTGGATGGGCAACTGGCGCAATGTTGCGGATTACACAATCGGCGCAGCCCTGGCATACCCAGAATCAGTAACGTATCGACAAGACAACGACACGTTCGCGGTGGAGCGAGCGATATTTCCCATCAACGCCAGAGGTGAAATCACCGGCCCGTCGACGTGGAAGGTTCATGTCGTGATTTCCGCGAGCGACGGCAAGATCATCACGGCATACCCGATAAGTACGAAGTAGCGGAGTTGGCATGTCAGATGAGTTACGTACCTATACTCAGCGCCTAGCCAAGATCACGGCCATCCTTGAGCCGTATCTCCACGTCAGTCGGTTCATCCTTTGGAGACCCGAGGCCGATCCGCTATATCCACTAGAGGAGCCCGAGGGGCTGGAATGCCGTTGGTTCGACCGTATTACCGGACAACCGAGAGCGAGTGTGTTCATCAGACCGATCGCTGACATCGCCACGACCTTGGCTGAACTGCGCGAGGAGGTCACCGGCGAGGGCCCCTACGAACCCGGCATGGCATCGGAGGTCAGCGGCCTGGGCCCTGGCGAGTTCGTTTTCCTTCGGCATTACGTCAACGACGTGGTAGGAATCGTCGGTCACTGCAGGATTTCCGTTCATGCACCTCACGACTTTCCAGACTTGACCCAACTCGTCGGTCCGGTCCTCGAAATCGCCCACACCGTCGGCTGCTCGCCCTATGAAGACGACTTTGTGCGACCCGAGTTTCCAAGCCAATGGCCGCAATTCAGCTGGGGCAGCGCGCCTTTCCCGCCGTTTCGCCCACCCGACTGATCTCGACTCTGCGTCCAGATCGCGAACGTTCGAGAAGAGGACGCTCTCACCGCAGAGTCGACGCATCGAATCTGTCAGGTGGCGGCTTGCTCGTGCCGCAACACTTCGGCGTGCATGTCTTCTAGCGTCTTGCCCTTGGTCTCCTCCACCCACCGCCAGACGAACACCAGCGACAGCACTGCGCACAGTGCGTAAAACCCGTACGCAAGCCCCAGCACGTCGCGAAGCTGTGGGAACGTGAACGTGATGAGCCAGTTGGCCACCCACTGCCCGGCGGCGGCAAGGCCCAACGCAGCGGCGCGGATCCGGTTCGGGAACATCTCGCCGAGCAGCACCCAGACGACCGGGCCCCACGACATGCCGAACGCCACCACGAACAAGTTGGCGGCGATCAACGCGATCGGACCCGTCACGCCGCCCAGTTGCGGCTTGCCGTCGACCACCGCGGCAGTTCCGAAGATCACCGCCATCGTGCCCAGCGTGACCGCCATGCCCGTCGAGCCGATCAACAACAACGGCTTGCGACCTATCTTGTCCACCAACGCGATCGCGATCAGCGTGGTCAAGATGTTGGTGATCGACGTGATGACCGTGATCGTGAACGACGACTCCTCGCCGAACCCGACGGCCTGCCACAGCACATTGGAGTAGTAGAAGATGACGTTGATGCCGACGAACTGCTGAAAGATCGACAGTCCGAGGCCTACCCAGACGATTCCGTAGATGCCGCCCGTCGGCTTGCGCAGGTCTCGCCATGACGGCGGCTTCTCGGCGCGCAACGTCGCCTGGATTCGGTTGATGGTGATCTCCAGGTTCTTCGCACCGAGCAGGCGCGTCAGTACCCGACGCGCCTCCGGAACGCGGTGTGTGGCAACGAGATAGCGCGGCGACTCGGGGATCGTGAACGCCAGCGTGCCGTAGACGATTGCCGGAACCGCCATGAGCAGGAACATCCACCGCCACGCTTCAAGCTTGAACCAGAGTTCTTCGCCGGCACCCCCGGCGAGATTGGCCAGCACCCAGTCGATCGCCAGTGACAGAAATATCCCGGAGACGATCGCCAGCTGCTGAAGCGAGCCCAGCCGGCCACGAATACTCGGCGGCGACGTCTCGGCGATGTACGCCGGGGCGATCACCGACGCGACGCCCACTCCGATGCCGCCGATGATTCGGAACAGCACCACCAGCCACACGCTGGCGGCCAAGCCGGTGCCGATCGCGCTGATCAAAAACAGCACCGCCGCAAGCTTCATCACAGCAATGCGGCCGATCCTGTCGGCAATCCGTCCAGCGGTCACGGCGCCCAAAGCCGCGCCGAGCAGTGCGGAGGCCACCGCGTTGCCCAACGTGTAGTTGCCGACCTGGAAGTGCTTCTGGATCGAGTCGACCGCGCCGTTGATCACCGCGCTGTCATAACCGAACAACAGTCCGCCGAGGGCGGCTACCGACGCGATCCTGACAGCGCTTCGGCCGGAGGCGAACTCCTCCTCTTCGGAGAAGATTTCGGGTGAATCCCCCACCGGACCGTGACCAGTCATGAGACGCCTCTTTCGATGCGACGTTGTCAGGTCATTCAATCACCGCGCCGGTGTCCGGCGGTCCATTCTGGGGTATATCGGGCTCACGCCACCACACGTCAGGAAGGACGACGACATGAAACGGCTTGCTCGTTGTGGTGTCCTGCTAGGGACGGCACTGTGCATGGCGTCAGCGATCCCAACGGCCCATGCCGCGCCCGGCGAGTGGGCCGCCATCGCCTACGACCCCGACGGCCGCACCGGCTGGCCCAACGGTGGCTTCGCAGTGTGGGTCAACCATGCAGCGAGCGAGGTCGATGCGATCAACGCGACCCTGGGTGTGTGCAGTTCCGGTCCCGGCATGGGTGGCAGCTCCGCGCCCTGCGATCTGCTCGCAGTGGTGCAGGACGGCTGCGTGGCGCTGGTGTCGCTGGAAGGCGTGGCTCAGCCGGCCGCCGCCGTCGCCAAGACGGCTCAGGGCGCTGTCGACGCCGCGGCGGCTGGACATCGCGTCACCGAGGTCCAGTACAACGAATGCACGTACTGAACTCAGGCTGTACGTTCACCGAACTGGCTGTCCAGGTCGTCGTAGATCGCCTTCAGATCGGCCACTTCCAAGCCTGCGAGTGACGCGACGTGCCGCCGCCGCGGACCTCGCGGAACGTCGATGTCGTTGGGCACTACCAGCACTGGACAGCCAGCGCTTTCTGCCGACGCTGCCCCCGTCGCTGAATCCTCGATGGCCAAGCAGTCGGCGGGCGACTCGCCCAGCAGTTCAGCGGCCAACTCGTACGGGTCAGGTGCGGGCTTGCCCGCCGCCACTTCGTCGCCGCAGACCGTCGCGGAAAAATATTGGCGCCCAATGCTATTGAGCGCCTGCTCCGTTAGCGACCGGCGGGTGTTGGTGACCAACGCCATCGGTATCCCCTCAGAAGCCAACGCCTCCAGCAGCTCCCGAGCACCCTCGCACCATGGCAGCCCCTGGGCGAACAGCTCACCGGTGACGTCGTGCAACCAGTCCGCGTCCGCCGCCATCCGCACGGGATCGGGTTCCAGGCCGAGGTCGTCATAAACGATCCGCATGACGCCCTGCGCCGAGCCGCCGACCGTCGACGCCCGAACCTGCGGTGTCAGCGTGCCGCCCAGACGCTGGTACAGCGCATGCATAGCGACGTCCCAAAGCTTCTCGGAATCGACGAGCGTGCCGTCCATGTCCCACAGAACTGCGCGCATCCCAGACCTAGACGTTGAAGTACTTGGCTTCGGGATGGTGCAGCACGAACGCGTCCGTGGACTGCTCGGGATGCAGCTGGAGCTCCTCGGAGAGCGTGACGCCGATGCGCTCGGGCTCGAGCAACGCCACCATCTTGGTGCGGTCCTCGAGATTCGGGCAGGCCCCGTAACCGAACGAGAACCGCGCCCCGCGATATCCCAGCTTGAAGTAGTCCTCGACAGACGTCGGATCTTCTGCGGCCATCGCGTGGTCGGTGAACGTCAGTTCCTCGCGGATGCGCCGATGCCAGTACTCGGCCAACGCCTCGGTGAGTTGCACACCGATGCCGTGCACTTCGAGGTAGTCGCGGTAGGAGTTCGACGCGAACAGCTCGTTGGCGAAGTCGGCGATCGGCTGGCCCATGGTGACCAGCTGCAGCGGCAGCACGTCCACTTGGGCGGTTTCGCGGGCACGCTCATGCGACCGGATGAAGTCGGCGATGCACAAGAACCGGCCCCGCTGCTGACGCGGGAACGTGAACCGGAACCGCTCGCGTGCATCAGGATTCGGCTCTTCGAGCACGATGACGTCGTCACCCTCGGACACCGCCGGGAAGTAGCCGTACACCACTGCGGCATGTGCCAGGATGCCGTCGGTGGACAGTCGGTCGAGCCAGTACCGCAGCCGCGGGCGGCCCTCGGACTCGACGAGGTCTTCGTACGACGGTCCCTCGCCGCCGCGCACGCCCCGCAATCCCCACTGACCCAAGAACAATGCGCGTTCGTCGAGCGTCTTGCTGTACTCGGCCACCGGGATGCCCTTGACGATCCGTGTGCCCCAGAACGGCGGCACCGGCACCTCGACGTCCTCGGCGACATCCGAGCGCGCCGGCACCTCGACCGGTGTCTCCTTTGCTTTGCGTTCGGCCGCAATGCGTTTGGACCGTTCGTGGCGCGCCTTGCGCTCGGCTTCCTTCTCGGCGGCAGCTGGGTCGACAGCGACGGTCTCGCCGCGCTTGGCGCTCATGATCTGGTCCATCAAGCGCAGGCCCTCGAACGCGTCGCGCGCGTAATGCACTTCGCCCTCGTAGATCTCGGCCAGGTCGTTCTCCACGTAGCTGCGGGTCAATGCTGCTCCACCGAGCAACACCGGGTACTTCTCGGCTACCCCGCGCTGGTTCATCTCCTCGAGGTTTTCCTTCATCACCACCGTGGACTTGACCAGCAGGCCCGACATGCCGACCACGTCGGCGCTCTTGTCTTGCGCCACTTCGAGAATCGTGTTGATCGGCTGCTTGATGCCGATGTTCACCACCTCGTAGCCGTTATTGCTCAAGATGATGTCGACCAGATTCTTGCCGATGTCGTGAACATCGCCCTTGACCGTGGCGAGCACGATGCGGCCCTTACCCACGTCGTCTTCGGACTTCTCCATGTGCGGCTCGAGGTAGGCAACCGCGGTCTTCATCACCTCAGCGGACTGCAGCACGAACGGCAGCTGCATCTGGCCCGAGCCGAAAAGCTCGCCAACGGTTTTCATGCCGGCGAGCAGATCGTCGTTGATGATTGCCAGCGGCGGTTTGAGCTGCATGGCCTCGTCGAGGTCGGCTTCCAGGCCGTTGCGTTCGCCGTCCACGATGCGCCGGGCCAGCCGTTCTAGCACGGGCAGCGCCGCGAGCTCGGCAGCGCGCGATTCCTTCGACGATGCCGCCGACACGCCCTCGAACATCCGCATCAGTTCCTGCAGCGGGTCGTAGCCCTCGCGCCGACGGTCATACACCAGATCCAGCGCGACGTTGCGCTGATCCTCCGGAATCCGGTTCATCGGCAGGATCTTGCTGGCGTGCACGATCGCCGAATCGAGTCCGGCCTCGCGGCACTCGTGCAGAAACACCGAATTCAGCACCTGCCGGGCCGCGGGATTCAACCCGAAGGAGATGTTCGAAAGGCCCAGCGTGGTCTGCACGTCGGGATGCCGCTTCTTCAACTCCCGGATCGCCTCGATGGTTTCGACGCCGTCACGCCGGGACTCTTCCTGACCGGTGCAGATCGTGAACGTCAGGCAGTCGATGAGGATCGACGACTCGTCGACGGCCCAATTGCCCGTGATGTCGTCGATCAGCCGCTCGGCGATTTGGACCTTCTTCTCGGCGGTGCGGGCCTGTCCCTCCTCGTCGATGGTCAGCGCGACCACCGCGGCGCCGTGCTCGGCGACCAGCTCCATGGTCTTGTGGAACCGCGACTCGGGGCCGTCGCCGTCCTCGTAGTTCACCGAGTTGATGGCGCAGCGCCCACCCAGGTGCTCCAAACCCGCTTGCAGCACGGGGGTTTCGGTGGAGTCCAGCATGATCGGCAGCGTGGACGCCGTCGCCAGCCGGCTGGCCAGCGCGGTCATGTCTGCGACGCCGTCACGGCCGACGTAGTCCACGCACAGGTCCAACAGGTGGGCGCCGTCGCGGGTCTGCTCTTTGGCGATGTCCAGGCAGCGCTGATAGTCCTCGGCGATCATCGCCTCGCGAAAAGCCTTGGAGCCGTTGGCGTTTGTTCGCTCGCCGATCATCAACACGGACGCGTCCTGGGCGAACGGCGTCGCCGAATACAGTGACGACACGGCCGGCTCATAGGTCACGTGGCGCTCGGCGCGCTGCACATTGCGTACAGCCTCGGCGACCTGGCGGATGTGTTCGGGCGTGGTGCCGCAGCACCCGCCGACCAGCGACAGCCCGAACTCGGCGATGAACCCGGACAGCGCTTGCGCCAATTCCTCTGGCTGCAACGGGTATTCGGCGCCGTTGGCACCCAGCACCGGCAGGCCCGCGTTCGGCATCACGGACACCGGCGTGCGGGCGTGCCGCGACAGGTGCCGAAGATGCTCACTCATCTCGGCCGGGCCGGTGGCACAGTTCAGCCCGATCATGTCGACGCCCAGCGGCTCGACGGCGGTCAACGCCGCACCGATCTCGCTGCCCAGCAGCATCGTCCCGGTGGTTTCCATGGTCACATGCGTGAACACCGGGATGTGCCGGCCGGCCTGCGCCATCGCCCGTCGTGCGCCCAGCACCGCGGCCTTCAGCTGCAGCAGGTCCTGGCAGGTTTCGATCAGGATTGCATCGGCGCCACCGTCGAGCATGCCCAGGGCGGCCTGGATGTAGGCGTCGCGGATCGCGGCGAAGGTGGTGTGGCCGAGCGTGGGCAGCTTGGTGCCCGGACCCATGGAGCCGAGGACGTATCGAGCGCGGTCGGGCGTGCTCATCTCGTCGGCGACGCGGCGGGCGACCGCGGTGCCCTTCTCCGAAAGCTCGCGGATTCGGTCGGCAAGGTCGTAGTCGCCGAGATTGGACAGATTGCAGCCGAAGGTGTTCGTCTCGACTGCGTCGGCGCCGGCCTCGAAGTACGCGCGGTGAATGTGCTCGAGCACGTCCGGCCGGGTGTCGTTGAGGATCTCGTTGCAGCCCTCGAGCCCCTTGAAGTCGTCGAGGGTCAGGTCCGCAGCCTGGAGCATGGTGCCCATCGCGCCGTCGCCTACGACGACCCTCTCGGAGAGTGTCGTGAGCAGGTCGGTGTCATAGTTGCGAGGCGAAAGGGGCACGATAACAGGGTAGTCGGCCTAGCAAATTGAGTATTCGGTCAAGACGCTCGCGCCGGCGAAACACGCTCTACGCTGAACTTATGACCCCGTCCGAGGCTACCGGAGGTTTCCAACTGCCCGAATTGCATGACGCGGTCGTGGTAGCGGCGTTCGAAGGGTGGAACGACGCCGGCGACGCGGCCAGCGACGCCTTGGAGCACCTCGACACGATCTGGGAAGCCGAGCTGATCATCGAGATCGACGACGAGGCCTACTACGACTACCAGGTCAACCGCCCGGTGATCCGGCAGGTGGACGGCGTCACCCGCGAGCTGGTCTGGCCGTCGATGCGGATCTCACACTGCCGGCCACCGGGAAGCGACCGCGACGTGGTGCTGATGCACGGCGTCGAGCCCAACATGCGGTGGCGGACTTTCTGCGCCGAACTGCTGGCGATCGCCGACAAACTCAATGTGCAGACCGTGGTGATCCTGGGGGCGCTGCTTGCCGACACTCCGCACACACGTCCCGTCCCGGTGTCCGGTGCGGCGTACTCGCCGGAGTCCGCGCGGTTCTTCGGACTCGAGGAGACCCGTTACGAGGGCCCGACCGGAATCGCGGGGGTGTTCCAGGACGCCTGCGTGCAGGCCGGAATTCCGGCGGTGACGTTCTGGGCGGCGGTCCCGCATTACGTGTCGCAGCCGCCGAACCCGAAGGCGACGGTCGCTCTGCTGCGCCGGGTCGAAGACGTGCTCGACGTGGAGGTTCCGCTGGCCGACCTGCCCGCGCAGGCCGAAGAGTGGGAGGCGGCGGTCACGGAGATGACCTCCGACGACGAAGAGATCGCCGAGTACGTTGCTCAGCTGGAAGAGCGCGGCGACGCCCAGGTCGACATGAACGAGGCGCTGTCGAAGGTCGACGGCGACACGCTGGCCGCCGAGTTCGAGCGATATCTGCGTCGTCGCGGACGCTAGAAGCTAGGCGCGCTTCTCCAATGCTTCGGTGCGCGCGCTCATCGACCGGCCCAGCGCCGCCACCTCCGCGTCCATCTTGGCTACCAGGTGGGCTGACCGCTTGACCACCTGCGCCTCGACGGCGGCTGACGTCAGCATCGGCTTGAACCACCGCAGCACACCGACCCAGCCCGGGCAGTTGACGTGCGTTTTACGTCCTTCGATTCCTTTGACGAACGCGGCGGCGCACTTGTCGACCGGCGTGGTCTTGCTCATCGGCCCCGGCAGCGAATCGATCAGCTCCCGGGATGCCGACACGTCGGCCTTGGCTTCCCGGACCAACGGGGTATCGATCCACGACATGTGCGCCGACCCCACCGCTACGCCGTGGGCGGCGACCTCCAGCCGCAGGCAATTGGCGAAGTGCTCGACTGCGGCCTTCGACGCGCAGTACGGAGCCATTCCCGGCGCCGACATATAGGCGGCCTCCGACGAGACGATCAGCACGTATCCGCGTCTGTCGAGCACCGACGGCAGGGCCGCCCTGACGGTGTTGAACACGCCGACCACGTTGACATCGATCAGCCTCCTGAAGGCTAGAGGATCGACCTCCAGCACCGACCCGTAGGTCGCGATGCCGGCATTGGCGATCACGGCGTCGATGCCGCCAAAACGGTCGACGGCACGACTGGCGGCCGCCTCCATCGCGTCGAGGTCGCGCACGTCGGCATATTGGGTCAGCACCCGATCGCCGCCCAAGTCGCTGGCGACATCGTGCAGGGCGGCCTCGTCGAGATCGGTCAGCACGACCTTGGCTCCTCTGCGATGCAACAGACGGGCCACCGCCGCGCCGATGCCGTTGCCTCCGCCGGTGATGAACACCACCTTGCCGTCCACCGAGCTCATGGCGGTGAATTTACAGCTCGACCCCCAGCAGCGCGTCCGCAATCGCGCGAACAGTCGGCGGTGCGTGCGTGTCGCGGCCGCCGTACTCGAGCGCATCGGTGGCCCAACCATCAAGGGCGGCAAGGGCTTTCGGGGTGTCCAGGTCGTCGGCGAGGTATCGGCGAACGCGGCCGAGGACGTCGGTGGCATCCGGTCCCACCGTCAGGGCGACCGCTTGGCGCCAGCGGGCCAGTCTGGCCTGCGCGTCGGCGAGAACGTCGGCGCTCCACTCCCGGTCGGACCGGTAGTGCTCCGCCAACAGTCCCAGCCGGATTGCGGCCGGTTCGACACCGTCGGCGCGCAATTGGGAAACCAGCACCAGGTTGCCGCGGCTCTTGCTCATCTTGTGCCCATCCCAGCCGATCATGCCGGCGTGCACGTAGTGACGCGCGAAACGCCGCTCCCCGGTCACGCACTCGGCGTGCGCGGCCGAGAACTCGTGGTGCGGAAAGATCAAATCCGAGCCACCGCCCTGGATGTCCAGGCCGGTGCCGATGCGTGACAGCGCGATCGCCGCGCATTCGACGTGCCACCCGGGTCGGCCGGCCCCGAACGGCGCCGGCCAGCTCGGCTCGCCTTCCCGCGGGGCGGACCACAGCAGCGCGTCGAGTTCGTCGGCCTTACCGGGGCGGTCGGGGTCACCACCACGCTCGGCGAACAAGCGCCTCATGGTTTCACGGTCATAGCCGGACTCGTACCCGAACTGGGCTGTGGCGTCCGCGCGGAAGTACACGTCGGGATGGTCGGGATCGTCGACGATGTAGGCAGCGCCCGACGCCAGCAGTTTTTCGACGACCTCGACCACTTCCTCGATGGCTTCTGTCGCGGCGACGTACTCGCGCGGCGGCAGCACCCGCAGCGCGGCCATGTCGTCGCGGAACAGGTCGATCTCCCGGTCGCCAAGCTCCCGCCAACCCACACCGTCGCGGTGTGCTCGCTCGAACAGCGGATCGTCGACATCGGTGACGTTCTGCACGTAATGCACCTCGTGGCCGGCGTCGAGCCAGAGCCGATTAATCAGATCGAACGCCAGGTATGTCGCGGCGTGGCCCAGGTGTGTGGCGTCGTAGGGCGTGATGCCGCAGACGTACATCGTCGCGGTCGGACCTGCGGTGACCGGGCGAACCTGACGATCAGAGCTGTCGTACAACCGAAGTTCTGGCCCGCGGCCCGGAAGCACCGGAACCAGGGCGGAGGACCACGATTGCATGCCGTCGAGAGTAAGCCGGGCCGGTTACCAGACGACTCGCCGGATCGCCTCCAGCAGCGTGGGCGCCACTTCTGGCCGACACATCAGGAAGTCCGGCAAGTAGGGGTCGAACTGGTTGTAACGCAGCGGCGAACCGTCCAGGCGCGATGCGTGCAGACCTGCGGCGAGCACCACGCCCGCTGGCGCGGCGTTGTCCCACTCCCACTGGCCGCCGGCGTGCAGATAGGCGTCGACGTCGCCGCGGACCACTGCCATCGCTTTGGCTCCGGCCGAGCCGATGGGCACCATCTCGATGTCCACCACGCTGCTCATCCAGTAGAGAAGCGCAGGCGGCCTGGTCGAGCTGACGGCGATCCGGATGGGCCGGCCGGCAACCGGGTCGCGCGCGTCGAAGGTGACGGTGTCGCTGCGGTACAGCTCGCCCTGGGCGGGTAGCGCAACGGCGGCGTCGGTGATCTCGCCGTCGCGCTGCCACAGCGCCACGTGTACCGCCCAGTCGTCACGGCCGCGGATCGAGAACTCGCGGGTGCCGTCGAGCGGGTCGACGATCCAGACGCGGTCCTTTTTCAGCCGGCGCAGATTGTCGTGTGCTTCCTCGCTGAGCACGCCGTCGTCGGGCCGTTCATCGTGCAGCCGTTCGAGGATCAACGCGTTCGCACGCTTGTCGCCAACCGCCCCTAACTCCCACGGATCGCTGAACCCGTACTCGTCGCGGACGTCCAGGAGCAGTTTCCCGGCCGCGTCGGCGAGCTCGGCGGCCAGCGCCGCGTCGGAAAGGGGCACGCCTGCCAGTATTGCTGACCGCCCGTGGCAGGACGCGGCACAATCTGCCTGACAGCATCGCGCCGACGCGCACTGGTCAGTTCACCAACATTCACGACGCTGTACGAAACGTCCTGTAGAGCTCGAGCTGAACGACCTGCGGCTTGTCATCGCCGTCACCACGCGCCTGGCGGCCTCAACCAAGCAGCAGCATCCTCACGAGGAGTCACTTCATGACCGCTCAACCGCACTCACCCCCGCCACGCAAAGACCTGGTGGAGCGCGCGACACCCTTCCTGCCCGCGGGCAGCGACATACGGCAGGCGTTCATCTGCCAGGCCGCACCCCACTTCGCGTTCTTCGTCATCGCCTATCTGACGGGACTGACCATTCCGTGGATCAAATATCGATGCGTGGCAGTCACGCCGGAGGCTATCTACGTCCTGGACAGCACCAAGTTCTCCGGTGGCGCCAAGCCCCGGCGCCTGCTGGGCACCATGCCCCGCGCTACGCAGCTCGGGCCGGTGACGGGCCGCTGGGCTCAGGTTTCACTGCTCGGCGAACGTCATTGGGTCCACAAACGCTTCCACGACCAGATCGACGCCGCGGATCGCGAGGCCGCACTGCGGTAGGGATGGGCGCGTGGCAGCCGCGTTAGAACGCGGGCCACGGGATGGGCCGCCGTCGGTCCGGCGTCGGCATCACCGGATTGTCCAGCAGCGCCTCTGCACGCCGACGCAGCGCGACCACCTCCTGGCGGGTGATGTGCCCGCGCAGCGCGCGCCCGAGGCTGCCGTCGACGGCGACGCGCAACTGTTCGACGGCGGTCAGCACGTCGTCGTCGATCGGCTTGCCGGCCCACCCCCACAGCACTGTGCGCAGCTTGTCCTGAGTGTGCAGGCTCACGCCGTGATCGACCCCGTACAGGTTGCCGTCCAAGCCGACGAGGATGTGGCCCCCCTTGCGGTCGGCATTGTTGATCAGCACGTCGAACACCGCCATGCGGAACAGCCGCGCGTCGTCGATGTGCACCAGCGTGACTTCGTCGCCGGCGTAGTCGTAGGCGCGCAGCACCGGCAGATAGCCGGCGGGCACCTTGTCAGCCGGGAACAAATCGACGGGGTCGGGTGTGGTGCGGGTGGTGTCGGTCGAGGTGTCGCCGGGCTCCTCGATCCACAGCTGCACCATGCCACGGCCGGCAGGGCCATCGCGAATTATGGTGTGCGGCACGATATTCCAGCCCAATGCTTCCGACACCAAGTAGGCGCCGAACTCTCGGCCGGCCAAGGTGCCGTCGGGGAAGTCCCACAGCGGCTGCTCCCCGGCGACCGGCTTGTACACGCAGTGCACTCGATGTCCGCAGCGGTCCGCCTCGCACAAGAAGGTCGCATTGCTCGCCGAGCGGATGCGTCCGATGACCGTCAGCTCGCCAGCCTGCAGTGCCTGGACGTCGTCAGGACTCGGCGTCATCAGCCAATGCGCCTCGGCGATAACCGTTGGTGCGCACGCAGATATGGCCGGCCGGATCCAACGGCTCGTCACACAACGGGCACGGCGGACGACCGGCCGAGATGACGCGGTGCGACCGGGCGGCGAACTCGCGGGCCGACTCCGGCGTCAGGAACACGCGCACTGCGTCGGGGCCCTCTTCCGCGTCGTCGAGCACCACCGACGCGTCGAACTCGGTGTCGGTGACCGCCAGCAGTTCCACCACGACGGTCTGCGCCTCGGAGTCCCAACCCAGTCCCATGGTGCCGACCCGGAATTCGGCGTCGACCGGTGTGATCAGCGGGCTGAGGTCCTCCACCTCACCAGTGTCCGGCGGTATGGGCGTGCCGAAACGGCGGTGAACTTCGCTGAGCAGCGCGCCGATTCGCTCGGCCAGCACGGCCACCTGCTGCTTTTCCAGCACGACGGACACGACGCGGGAATCGTGCACGGCCTGCAGGTAGAACGTCCGGTTTCCGGGCTGGCCGACGGTCCCGGCCACGAAGCGGTCGGGTGAGCGGAACACATGAATAGCGCGCGCCATGACATATCCAAAATACCGGTAGATGCTGCTGCGCCGTAGTTGCGGCGGTGCGTCGGTTCGCTATTCGGTGGAGCCGCCCACTACGGCATCAGAGGCCCCTACCTCGCCGTCGGACGGCGGTGCCGTCAGAGCCGCGGCGAGGTCAGCGCCGGTGTGGTTGACGTGCAACACGAAGGGGCGCATCGGGGTATAGCGGATCACGCTCATGGACGCCGGGTCGGCAACGATGCGCTGGAAGCTGTCCAGATGCGTGCCCAGCGCGTCGGCCACCACGGCCTTGATCACGTCGCCGTGCGTACAAGCGACCCACAGCGCGTCACGGCCGTGCTCGTCGGCCAGCCGCTTGTCGTGCTCGCGGACCGCAGCCACCGCGCGGGCCTGGACCTGCGCCAGGCCCTCGCCGTCGGGGAACACCGCGGCGCTGGGCTGGGCCTGCACCACCTTCCACAGCGGCTCCTTGACCAGCTCCCCCAGCTTGCGGCCGGTCCACTGGCCGTAGTCCACCTCGGCGAGCCGCTCGTCGAGCACCGGTTCGATGCCGAGCGCCGCGGCCAGGGGCTCCAGAGTGCGCACGCAGCGCAGCAGCGGCGAGGACACCAGTGCGCGGATCGGCAGCGACGACAGCCGGCCCACGACGCCGTCGGCCTGCCGACGCCCGTGGTCGTCGAGATCCACGCCCTCGGACCGGCCGGCCAGCACATGGGCGGTGTTGGACGTCGACTGGCCATGGCGCAGCAGGATGACGGTCACGTCGTGGACACCACGCCGCTGCCCAGCAGCACCAGCACCGCCGCGCCGACGAGCACCCGGTAGCCGACGAACCAGTACATGCTGTGGCGGACCAGAAACCTCAAAAGCCACGCGATTGCGGCCAGGCCGACCACGAAGGCAATCATCACCGCCACCGCCAACTGTGCGCCCGTGGCGCTCATCCCCTCGTGGACGGGTTTGAAGGCATCAGGCAACGAGAACAGTCCCGACGCGAACACCGCGGGGATGGCGAGCAGAAACCCGAAGCGCGCGGCCAACTCTCGATCCAGGCCGAGGAACAGGCCGGCGCTGATCGTGGCCCCCGATCGCGACACGCCAGGCACCAGAGCCAGGCACTGCGCGAGGCCGACGATCAGCGCGTCACCCCAGCGCAGTTGCTCGGCGTGGCGGGTTTGGCGGCCGACGTACTCCGCCGCGGCGATCACCGCGGAGAATACGACGAGCGCGACCGCGATCACCCACAAGTTGCGCACCCCGGTACGGATCTCGTCCTTGAACAGCACCCCCAGCACGCAGATCGGAATGGTGCCGATGATCACGTACCAGCCCATCCGATAGTCGGTCCGGTCGCGGTGCGCCTTGACGACCAGCCCGTCGAGCCATGCCTTGAGGATGCGCCAGATGTCGCGGGCGAAGTAGACCAGTACTGCCAACTCCGTGCCGAGCTGGGTGACCGCCGTGAACGACGCACCGGCGTCGTCGGCGAAGAACACGCGGGACGCGATCGCGAGATGGCCCGACGAAGAGATCGGCAGAAATTCCGTCAACCCCTGCACGACGGCCAGAAACACCACTTGCGCCCAGGACATAGCCGTCGGTTCCACGCCGACGACCGTACCTGCAGCAGCTAGCGGACTGGCTGTGCGTCGGCTACCGCATCCCGCACGGCCGCGATAAGGCTGCGCTCGTCGGTGACATCGATGTCGGTGAGCCGACGGGTGGCCGTCGCGACCACGTCTTCAGGCTGCGGCACCGGACCGGCGAAGCGTGGCCGGTACACCTCGACCACCAGCTCGTTGCGCCTGCAGTAGAACGCGAAGCTGCGGCCGTCGTCGAGCCTGCCGAACCCGTTGGCGTGGACTCCGGCCATCACGTCTTCGAAAACGAATTCGTCGCGAGGACACTCGCGGTGGACTGCGAGAGCCATCAGCCGACCGTTTCGCCGACGTGAATAGACTGGCCGCTCGTTGTCAGCATCGTTGCCACCTCGCAGGCCTACCCGATGGTGAGAGGCGCTAAACGTCTCCGTCGGGTGGTCGGCGCAGCGGTGTGCCTGGTGGTGCTGAGCGCTTGCTCGTCCGGCCCGGTCGGCGGACCGCCGCCCACTATCGCACCGGCAGGCCCGGCGGTGTCCCCCCACACCACCTCTGCTCCGACGGGACAGGTGCGTCCTGTGCCGCTCAACGCCCGGGCCGCGGTATTCGATGCGGCGACGGGGTCACTGGTGGTGCTGTCCGGCGACCGGCTCGCTGTGGTGGCGAGCGGGCCGGTCCGATTTGTGCAGCTGCCCGGTGCGGCGACGGCGGTCACCGGCGACGGCCGCGGCGCGGTATACCTGTCGGCCCGTGGCGGATACCTGCGTTTCGACGTGCGCGCCGGAGCGGTCACCCGCACCGGAGTGTCGGGGCATGACGACACCGACTTCACCGCGATTGCCTTGCGTACCGACGGCCGGATTGTGCTCGGCAGTGCCGACGGCGCCGTCTACACGCTGAATTCCGACGCCACCGTTGCGGCTTCGGTGAAGATCTTCGCCCGCGTCGATGCCCTTGTGACCCAAGGCAATACGGCCGTTGTGCTCGACCGGGGACAGACGTCGGTGACCACCATCGACCCGGACGGGCGCAAGGCGCAGCACGCGCTGCGCGCCGGCGAAGGCGCCACCACGCTGGCCGCCGACCCTGTGGGCCGGGTTCTGGTGGCGGACACGCGCGGCGGCGCTCTGCTGGTGTTCGGCACGGACCCGCTGATGCTGCGGCAGCGCTACCCGGTTCCCGACGCTCCTTACGGCCTGGCGGGGACCCGTACCCTGGCCTGGGTGTCATTGACCGCGGCCAACGTCGTCGTTGGTTACGATCTGGCCACCGGAATACCTGTGGAGAAGGTGCGTTACCCCACCGTGCGACAACCCGATGTGCTGGCTTTCGACGACGCCACCGGCACGCTGTACGTGGCGTCGGCCAGCGGAGATGGCGTTCAGGTGATTCCGGACGCGGGGCGGCGGCGATGACGTTGGCCGGCTGGGACGTCGAGATGTCCGACGACTACGAATGGGTTCCGCTGCGGCTGCCTCCTGACGTCACACGTCTGAGCGCGTCGACGCGACTGTCGATCGAAGCCGAATACCGCGGCTGGGAACTGACCCGGGTGCGCCTGTACACCGACGGCAGCCGACGAGTGCTGCTGCGGCGCCGCAAGACTGAGCGTCCCACCGACCAGCCGGGGATGTAATGCTGTACCGCGCGATGCGGCGGGTGATGTTCTTGGTGCCCGCCGAGCGGATTCACACGTGGGTGTTCTGGGTGCTGCGAGCCGCCATCCGTGTCGGGCCGCTGCGCCATGGGCTGCGCCGGCTCCTGGCGCCGTCTGACCCGATGCTGGCGTCGACGGTGTTCGGGGTACGGTTTCCCGCTCCCCTTGGCTTGGCCGCCGGCTTCGACAAAGACGGCACCGGGCTGGACGTGTGGGGTGCCTTGGGCTTCGGTTTCGCCGAGGTGGGCACCGTCACCGCGCACCCGCAGCCCGGCAACCCAACGCCGCGGCTGTTCCGGGTGCCCACAGAGCGCGCGTTGGTGAACCGCATGGGGTTCAACAACCAGGGCGCCGGCGCCCTGGCCGCGCGGCTGGCCCGCCATCTGCCCGATGTGCCGATCGGGGTCAACATCGGCAAGACGAAGGTTGCCGACGACGCGGTCGCCGATTATCGCGCCAGCGCGCGGCTGGTCGGTCCGCTCGCCGACTTCCTGGTCGTCAACGTCAGCTCGCCCAACACCCCGGGCCTGCGCGACCTGCAAGCCGTGGAGGCGCTGCGGCCGATCCTGGCCGCTGTGCAAGCGGAGACGACGACGCCGATCCTCGTCAAGATCGCACCGGACCTGTCCGACGCCGAGGTGGACCAGATCGCCGACCTGGCCGTCGACCTCGGCCTGGCCGGGATCGTCGCCACCAACACCACGGTCCGTCACAACTTCGGCGAGGGCGGGTTGTCCGGGCCACCGTTGGCCTCGCGCTCGCTGGAGGTCCTGCGACGGCTATACGCGCGCGTCGGCGGCCGGCTGGCACTGGTGAGCGTCGGCGGCATGGAGACCGCCGATGACGCGTGGCAGCGCATCACCGCCGGGGCGTCTCTGCTGGAGGGCTACACCGGGTTCGTCTACGGCGGCGGCTTGTGGGCCAAGCACATTCACGACGGCCTCGCGCAGCGGTTGCGCGAGGGCGGGTTCGCGAATCTGGCCGAGGCGGTGGGCTCGGCGGCGCGCCGTTAGCCCTCTTTCTGCTCGTAGGTGCCGTGGATGACGGCTCGCGCGATGGCGTTCATGAACAGGTTGAAGCCCAGGTAGGCGGGGCTGGCGTCCTCATCGAGTTCGAGCTTCTCGACTTTGACGGCGTGCACCGCGACGAAGTACCGGTGGGTGCCGTGGCCGGGCGGCGGAGCGGCGCCGACGTAGCGGCGCATCCCAGCGTCATTGACCAAAGTGATTGCGCTGCCGGGCAATTCGCTGCCGTCGCCTACGCCGCTGGGCAGCTCGGTGCACGTGGCGGGCAGATTGGCCACGGCCCAGTGCCAGAAACCCGAGGCGGTGGGCGCGTCGGGGTCGTACACGGTCACTGCGAAACTGCGGGTTTCTTCGGGGAAGCCGGACCAACTCAGCTGCGGCGAGACGTCTTCGCCGCCGGCGCCCATGATGCCGCTTACCTGAGGCGTTTTCAGCGGTTGGCCGTCTTGGATGTCGTCGGACGTGAGCGTGAACGTCGGCAGCTTCGGCAGGAAGTCGTACGGGTTGTACGGAAACGCCATCAGAGGTCCTTTCTGTCAGCAGTGCATCAGTTCAGCAGTTCAGCAGGAAGTGCTCGAGCACCTGGGCGCCGAACTTCAACGACTCGACGGGTACCCGCTCGTCGACACCGTGGAACAGCGACGCGAAATCGAGATCGGGTGGCAGCCGCAGCGGTACAAAGCCGAAGCAACGAATTCCCAAGCGCGCGAAGTGCTTTGCGTCTGTGCCGCCCGACAGCATGTAGGGCACGGTTCTGGCATCCGGGTCGGCGGTCAACAGCGCCGCGTTCATCGCGTCGAGCAGCTCACCGTCGAAGCTCGTCTCGTACGAGGGTAGGTTGACGATCCATTCGCGACTGACGTGGGGGCCGATCAGCTCGTCGACCTCCTTCTCGAATGCCTTGAGCCGGCCGGGCAGGATCCGGCAGTCGACGACGGCCTCGGCGGTGGCCGGAATGACGTTGGCTTTGTAACCAGCCTTGAGCATGGTGGGGTTGGCGGTGTCGCGCAGGGTGGCGCCGAGGATCTTGGCGATCGAGCCGAGCTTGGCCACCGCGCCGTCGATGTCCGGCGAGGTCCAGTCGAAGGTGTAGCCGGTCTCTTCGGACACGGCTTGCAGGAACTGCTCGACTGCGTCGGTCATCACGATCGGGAACTGGTGCCTGCCGAGTTTCGCCGCGGCCTCGGCCACCGCGGTCACCGCGTTGTCGTCGTGGATCATCGAGCCGTGACCCGCTCGGCCGCGCGCGGTCAGCCGCATCCACATCATGGCCTTCTCGGCCGTCTCGATCAGATACAGCGTGCGCTCGCCGCCGCCTTTGCGCGGCACTGTCAGCGAGAAGCCGCCGACCTCGCCGATGGCCTCGGTGACGCCGTCGAACAGGTCTTGGCGGTGCTCGACGAGCCACTTGCAGCCGTACGTGCCGCCGGCCTCCTCGTCGGCCACGAACGCGAACACCAAGTCCCGGGGCGGCACGATGTCGTTGCGTTTGAAGTGGCGGGCGGCCGCGAGCGTCATGCCGACCATGTCCTTCATGTCGACCGCTCCGCGACCCCACACGTAGCCGTCCTCGACCGCGCCGGAGAACGGGTGCACGCTCCAGTCGGCCGGCTCGGCGGGCACCACGTCGAGATGCCCGTGGATCATCAGCGCGCCGCGGCTGGAATCCTTGCCCGGCAGGCGGGCGAAAACGTTCGCCCGGCCGGGGGCAGTCTCGATGTACTGCGCCTCGTAGCCAACCTCGTCGAGCTGTCGCGCCACCCACTGCGCGCACTCGCGTTCGCCTTTTGTGGTGGCGGGATCGCCGGTGTTGGACGTGTCGAAGCGAATCAACGCGCTGACGAGGTCGACCACCTCATCGATCGCACCTGTCACAATCCCCTTTCCTACCATTGTGGGTGGCGGCAGGTGACGAGCGCTCGGCGAAGAACCGAGAGGCAACTTGGGTCAGCCACGCAGAATCCGATAGCCTTAGCTGCCCACACAGGTCCGAGTGGCGGAATGGCAGACGCGCTAGCTTGAGGTGCTAGTGCCCTATTAACGGGCGTGGGGGTTCAAGTCCCCCCTCGGACACAAT
>NZ_JCALDL010000012.1:0-149506 GCF_059812855.1 Mycobacterium sp. NGS35 | reverse complement strand
ACGCAGGCATGGCAAAACAAAAAAACAACAAACAAAAACCACCAAACACACTATTGAGTTCTCAAACAACACACCCGCACCGGCCGCGCAACCAGCCCGCGGCTTGAGCCGCGTACCAGTGTGCGGACGGCGAGGCGCCCACCGAAGTGGACTTCCCTCTGGGAAGCCATCGCGCTCGGCGGACGAGGCCGCGTCGCAACGGCTCCATTAAGTTACGTGAGGGACGACGTAGAGTCAAATACGCTGCTAGCGCACAGGTTTCGCCTCGGTCGGCTCATGTCTGCGCACGGGCCGTGGCCCCGCCAGCGGCTCATCCCTGCCAATGGTCTTCGCGCCAGCGGCTCATCCAACACGCTCGACGCCGGCAATATTCCTCTTGCCTCGCCGCAGCACCAGCCACCGTCCATAGAGGTAGTCGCCTGATCGAGGCGTCCAGTCCTCCGAGTCGATCCGGACGTTGTTGACCGACACTCCCCCCTCGGCAATGGTCCGACGCGCGGCACCCTTGCTCGGCGTGAGCCCAGTGGCCACCAACAGGTCCACGATCCCATCCGGTGCACCCGGCTTCAGCTCTGCGACCGATGCTTCCCGCAGCGCGGCAGCCAGCGTCGGCTCATCGAGGCGTGACAGCTCGCCGCGGCCGAACAACGCCTGACTGGCGAGCTCCACCGACTCCGTCGCCGCCTCGCCGTGCACCAGCGTGGTGAGCTCGCGCGCGAGCCGACGCTGCGCAGCCCTTTCGTGTGGCCGCGTCGTCGTCGCCTCGGCGAGCTCCTCGATCTCGTCGGCGGTGAGGAATGTAAACCAGCGCAAGTACCGGACGACGTCGGCGTCGGCCGTGTTGATGAAGTACTGGTACCAGGCGTACGGGCTCGTCATGTCCGGGTCCAGCCAAAGGTTGCCACCGCCCGTGGACTTGCCGAACTTGGTGCCGTCCGCAGACGTCACCAACGGAACCGTCAGCGCGTGCACCGTTGCGCTTTGCTTCTGGCGGACCAGACGCACGCCGGCGATGATGTTGCCCCACTGATCCGACCCGCCGATCTGCAGTGTGCAGTGGTGCCGCCGGAACAATTCCACATAGTCGTTGGCCTGCAACAGCATGTAGCTGAACTCGGTGTAGGAGATGCCCTCGCCGTCGAGGCGACGCCGGATCGTGTCGCGGTCGAGCATCACGTTGACGGAGAAGTACTTGCCGACGTCGCGGAGGAAATCGATCGCGGTCAGCTCGGATGTCCACGAGAGATTGTTCTCGACGATCGCGCCGGCGGGTCCGTCGAAATCGACGAACCGCTCGAGCTGGCCACGGATGCGCGCGGCCCACTCGGCGACCGTGTCGCTGGTGTTGAGCACCCTCTCGCCGGTGTCGCGGGGGTCCCCGATCAGTCCGGTGGCACCACCGGCCAGCACGATCGGCCGGTGCCCGAACTGCTGGAAGCGGCGCAGCGTGAGCAGCGGCACGAGATGGCCGGCGTGCAGGCTGGGAGCGGTCGGGTCGAACCCGGCGTACAGCGTGACCGGTGGTGCGGCCAGTTCGGCGGCGAGTGCGTCGGTATCGGTGGACTGTGCGATCAGCTCACGCCAGCCCAGCTCATCGAGGATCGTCGTACTCACCAGGTCGATCTTTCCGTATTCGGCAGATTTGGATCGCATGCGGCAGCGCGGCCGACGTCAGCTGCTGGATCCCGGCGCAGGCGCGCGGGGACTACGGCGATACGCCGACACCTCGGGCCGGCCTGCCAACCAGAAGCGCCACGCCCGGTCCGCAGCCTGACTGACTCCGACGCGCGGCCCGCTTTCCGCAGCGAGCGCGCCGCGCAGCGCGAGCCGAACGGGGCTTGCGGTGTCGAACAGGTCGACGCCGTAGTGATCCATCGTGATCCCGAGTGCCGAACACAGGTTGCCGGGCCCGCGCGCCAACGCTCGCTCACGCACTCCCTCCCCGCGGCGTGATCGGGCAACGTCGATGCCGTCGTCGACCACCGCAGCTCGCAGTAATACCGCTGCCGCCGTGCCCTCTGGGCCACACACCACGTTGGCGCAGACATGGATGCCGTGACTGCGATATGTGTACAGCCTGCCGGCCGCGCCGAACATCACTGCATTGCGGCCGTTGAGCCCCCGAAACGAATGCGACGCCGGGTCCGGCCATGGCCCATTCGGTGGTCCGCCATAGGCCTCGACCTCGACGATTGTGGCGCTGACGTCATTTGTGACCAGGCGAGCACCCAGTAGCCGCCTTGCCGCGGTGGGCGGATCGACGACAAGCGACTCAACTCCCACCGCACAGATTGTGCCTGTCCCTTGACACCGGCCCCCGCGAGGCACAAAATTCATCTCATGATGAGTTCATCGAGTGGTGAATTGTTGGGGCGAGGCGCGGAGGCCGCCATTTCCGTCGAGCACCTGCGCGTCATCCGCGGGAAGCGCCCCGCTATCCACGACCTGTCCGTGCAGATCGCCGGCGGCACGATCACCGGCCTGCTGGGTCCGTCCGGGTGCGGCAAGACCACGTTGATCCGCTCGATCGTCGGTACACAGATCGTGGCCGCGGGAACTGTCACTGTGCTCGGCCAGCCGGCCGGCGCGCCGGCGCTGCGTCGGCGCATCGGCTACATGCCGCAGGATCCGACCATCTACAACGATCTGCGGGTCGTCGACAACGTGCGCTACTTTGCGGCGCTGTACGGCATGGGTGCCGACGACGCCGACGCGGCGATCGACGCCGTCGGCCTCGGCGAGCACCGGTCCGCCTACAGCGCGAATCTGTCCGGCGGACAACGTGCCCGGGTGTCGCTGGCCTGCGCTCTGGTGTGTCACCCGGATGTGTTGGTGCTCGACGAACCGACGGTGGGACTCGACCCGGTGTTGCGAGCCGATTTGTGGCAGCGGTTTCGTGCGCTCGCGAAAAGCGGTGTCACGCTTCTGGTTTCGAGTCATGTCATGGACGAGGCGGACCACTGCGACGACGTGGTGCTGATGCGCGAAGGACATCTGGTAGCTCACACGACGCCCGCCCGACTACGAGAGGACACAGGATGCAGCTCACTGGAGGAAGCGTTTCTGTCCATCATCAGGCGCAGCACCGAGCGCCAAGCCGGATAGGGCTGCGCGGCTACACCGCCAGCACTGCACGCATCCTGCGCCAGCTGGCCGCCGACCGACGCAGCATCGCGATGATTCTGCTGGTGCCGGTGCTCATCATCACGCTGATGTACTTCATGTTCCACAACGTGCCGTCACGCCCGGGCGCGCCGTCGGGATTCAACACCGCGTGCCTGGTGCTGCTCGGCCTGTTCCCGTTGTTCGTGATGTTCGTGATCACCGCGATCACCATGCAGCGCGAAAGAGCTTCAGGCACTTTGGAACGCATACTGACAACTCCATTGCGCCGACTCGATCTGTTGGCGGCGTACGGCACCGCGTTCTCCATAGCTGCCGCAGGGCAGGCGACGCTGGCGTGTGTCGTGGCGTTCTGGATTCTCGGGTTCACCACCGCAGGCAGTCCGGCGTGGGTGTTCGTTATCGCGATTGTCAACGCAGTGCTCGGGGTGGGTCTTGGTCTGCTGTGTAGTGCGTTCGCGCGCACCGAGTTTCAGGCAGTGCAGTTCATCCCGCTGGTGATGGTGCCGCAGCTGCTGCTGGCCGGGATCATCGTGCCGCGCGCCGCGATGCCCGAATCGCTGCAGTGGATTTCCAACGTCATGCCCGCCAGTTATGCTCTCGAGGCGCTGCAGCAGGTCGGGGCCCATCCGGAGCTGACCGGTACCGCGGTGCGTGACATCGTCGTCGTCATCGGCTGTGCGGTCATAGCGCTGGCCTTGGCGGCGGCGACACTTCGGCGAAGGACTCCGTGAGGTTGACGACGACACCGCAGCGACGCCGGCCCGGACGACCGGCCGGCACATCGGATACCCGGGAGCGAATACTGGTCTGCGCGCGAGAACTGTTCGCGCGCAACGGTATCGACAAGACGTCGATTCGCGCTGTGGCAGCCGCGGCCGGGGTCGATGCGGCATTGGTGCACCACTACTACGGCAGCAAGCAGCAACTGTTCGCCGCGGCCATCCATGTGCCGATCGATCCGATGGAGGTCATCGGTCCGTTACGCGAAACCCCGGTCGATCAGATCGGCTATAGGTTGCCCAGACTTCTGCTGCCGCTATGGGATTCTGAGGCCGGCAAGGGCTTCATCGCGACGATACGCTCGCTGTTGGCAGGGTCGGAGGTGACGTTGCTGCGGTCGTTTCTGCAAGAGGTGATCGCCGCGGAAATCGGACCGCGCGTGGACGATCCACCGGGCTCGGGCGCGGTCCGCGTGCAATTCGTGGCGTCACAGCTCGTCGGCGTCGTGATGGCGCGCTACATCTTGGAGCTGGACCCGTTCAAGTCACTGCCTGTCGAGCAGATCGCGGAAACGATCGGACCCAATCTGCAGCGCTATCTCACTGGCGATCTGCCGGGCTGGCCAGCGACATGAGCCGGCGATGTTCGTCGTCGGACACGTCGACGGCCTCGTCGACCAGAAGCACTGGGATGCCGTCGTCGATCCGGTAGGCGCGGCGCAGCCGCGGGTTGTAGAGCACATCGTCCACATAGAGCAGTGGTCCCCGATCGGCCGGGCAGACCAGGATGCTCAGCAGCTTCTCGTCGAGACCGGCTTCGATCATCCGGGCGGACCGACCGACTGCCCGGGTGCCCGGCCGTCACCCACTGTCCACGGGTTGCCACCGATGTTGATGCCGCCCGGGCCCACAGTGATTCCCCCGGGGCTGCTCGGGTTGTACTGGTTGATGCCGATCGAGTAGTCGTTGCCGCCCTTCGACGCCGCCTTCGCCTGCTCGAGCCGGTGGTTCTGACCGGCGACCAAGGCCTTGAGGGCGTTGATCAGCGGGGTCTGGTTGGGCCGGTACTTCAGCGAATCCTGCACGGCGGTGAGCTCGCCTGCCGTGGGCTTGACCCCCATGGACCGCAGCTTCAGCGACTGGTTCAACAGGCTGGATATCTGGCCCGCGCCCGCGGCGGTGGTGAATTCCTGTGCCAGATCGTCGAGCACGTCGGCGCGGGCCGTGCCGACTGCGGGGCCGAATGCGAGCGCCATCGCGAGTCCGGCGCCCGCGAGTGCCGCCGTGACTGCTCGTCGCACGCTGTTCTTCGGCTCAATCGTCATGCGATCCCTCCCGAAGCCGATGGCGAAGCGGCGATGTGCCACCGACGGAGCTTAACAGCGGTCGAGGCCCGGTAACAGGCGTGATCAGCGGGACGCTTGTTCCCACTCGGCGCGGGCCGGCGCGGTCAATCGCTTGTAACGGTTGGTCTCCGGATCCAGGAACCACGCGTGACGACCGGCCTTGGGGATGCCCGCGTGGCGAAGCGCGCCCACCGTCGGCCGGTACGAGGCGCTCAGCGTGAGATCCGGCACCACGTGCACGAAATCCGGTCGGTCCTTACCCAGGGGGGCCATCGCCTCGCTCAGGTCTGCCGCCGAGATCGCAGCCCCGCTGCACATGGTCACCGCCGTCACCGCGACCTGGTGGTTGCCGACGTCCACGCCGTACGTCACGGCGAGGTCGACGGCCGGCATCAGCGAGATCGTGTCGTTGATCGGGGCGTCGAAGACCGCACCGCGGGCCGTGCGGATCACCGAGCTGCGGGTGCCCATCAGCCAGAAGTCGCCGTCGCCGTCACGCCGGAACAGATACTCGGTGGAGATCCAGGTGTCACCGGGTGAGAACACCCCCCGCTTGACCGACGCGTGCGGATCCACCGGTCCCCGCGGCCGGGCCAGCAGCACGCCGACCTCGTCGGTGCCCGCTCGCCGCACGAATCCGCGCTCGTCTTCGAGGATCAGGTCCGACTCGGGGTCGTATGCGGCCAGTTCGACATACGCCGCCCCGGGCAGCGGCCTGCCCTTGCTGCCGACCTTGGCGCCCGCGACGTTGGCGAGTACCGCCTGCCCGTCGGTGGTCGCGAAGAACTCGACGACATGGGCCGGCGCAAACTCGTCGACAACACGCTGCCACAACCCCGTCGGCATGCCCGAACCGATGAACAACCGCACCGGATGGTGGCCCTTCAAGTCGAAGGCCGGGTCCTGCAGCACCTCGCGCAGCATCGCCCAGGTGTACGTCACCACCGACACGCCGTACTGGCGTATCTCGTGCACGAACCGGTCCGGGCGCAGCCCACGCGACAACGCGATCCGAGAGCCGCCGACCACGGCACCGCCCAAGCTCACCAACAAACCGGAGGGATGATGCAGCGGGGTGAGGCAGTACACGGTGTCGCGGCGGCTCAACGCGGCCGTCGACGCGGTTCCGAACGCCGACAGCGCCCATCGGTAGTTGGTGATCTGCCGGGCCACCAGCTCGCCCCCGCTTTGGGCGAACGCGACGAAGGCGATGTCCTTGGCCAGGCCCGGGTTTGGCCGGTACCAGCCCGGCAGCTCGACGGCGTCGGGGTCGATCTTCTCCATGTCGATCACGGCGTCGTCGTTCGGCATCAGGTGCAAGTCGCGGCTCTCGCCGCCGCCGAGCACCAGAAGTTGAAGCGACAGTCGGCGTGCGGCTTTGAGGTTGGTGGGATCGGTGATGATCTGGTGCACGCCGCCGAGGCGAGCGGCCGCAGCCAGGTCCGCGTCCGGCGGCATCAACACCGCGACGGCGCCCAGCCGCGACAGCGCCGCAATGGCGACCAGCGCGCTGGGCCTGGTCTCCATCAGCACACCGACCCGGTCGCCTTGGCGCACACCGACTTCGATCAGCCCGCGCACGACGTTGTTGATTCGGGTGTCGACGGCCTCGTAGGTGTGCACGCGGCCGTCGAACAGCAGGCACTCCCCCTCGGGTGCGTTGGCCGCCTGCTCGGACATGATGCGGCCCAAGGAGATCCGGGTGTGCTCGTTGATCTGGCCGAGACGAGCCAGCCGCGGCAACGTGCGGGCGGTTTCGACAGCCAGCGACCGCATGGACTTGTTCGCGGCGACGACGGCGTTGCCCGCCGAGCGGGCGATGTCGAACGCCACTTCTGATGCGACGCCGGCGCCGTGAGCCACCCGGGATGCCAACGGCACACCGCTCTCCTTGTGTTCGGTCGGCTGGGGAGACATCCGGCAGATGCCTTCAGGCATGTTGCCTTCGCCGGACAGCCACTTCACCCAGGCGGCGACGGTCGGCCATGTTTGGGTGGACGCCTTGGAGCCGACGACGAGCCCGAAATGGCCGCTGCGGATGCAGTATTCGTAGACATCAGCGTTGGGCGCCGCACGCTGGATACCGCGCACGGCCGCCGGCTGTCCGATGTCGTCGACCTCGCCGATGACCGCGAGAATCGGCACGACGATGTCGGTCAGCGTGACCAGCTCGCCGTGGATCGAAAAGCCGCCCGTCATCATCCTGTTGTGGGCGATGAACTGTTTGAGCAACTCCGAGATCGCCGGACCGCCCCAGGCGATCCACCCCTCGCGCTCCAGGAAGCGGCGCTGCTGTTCCCGCGGCAACAACGCTTCGCGGTCGTGGAGCTGACGCAAGAAGTCGATGCGCGCTTTCGCGGTCTTGACTGGGTCCAGCAGCTGAAAACCGGTGCGGGCCAACCAACCTGGGATATCGACACGGCTGAACACATGGTCGGCCATGAATTCGGCGGCCGCGGGCGCGATGTTGGGCGGAAGCCCCATCGGCAACGCTGCGAGCGTGTCCACCGGCGAGCCGAACGCGATGATGCTCGCGAGATCGCGCGAGCGTCGATAGGCGGCGGTCTGATAGGCCCACATGCCGCCCTGCGAGTAGCCCGCGAGGTGAATGTCTTGGCCGGTCGTCTTCTTGACCGTGTCGATGGCCTCGCTGATCGCGACGATGTGGTCGGCGAGCGTGCGCTCCATGCCGCCTTCGACGCGATCCGGCGAGCCGAAGTCGATGACCCACGGATCGATTCCGGCCTTGTGCAAAATGCCGACGGCGCCGTCTTCACGCGTGACGTCCCACATATCCGCCGACATCATCATCGGATGCACCATCAGGACCGGCGGCCCGACGGGCGATTGCCCGTTGCGATTGTCCGGCGGAAAGTACCGCCGCAGCCGGTACATCGGTACGCTCTCGACGATCTGGAAGGGAGACGGGACGGTCCCGGTCTCCAATCCGCCGTAGCGGAGCACCTCGAGGCCGTTCTGAGCGGTGGCGATCAAGCGGCCGATCGGCCTGGTGATCGGTGACAAGTCCACCATCGGCGCTGCCTCCACCCTTCGACGTCCCCCAGATTGCCGCCCGCCATTCTGGCACGTCGCTACATATCATCGGCGGCTGATGCCCAACCTCATCAACGCCGAGCGCGTCACCGTCTCCTACGGCACGCGCACCCTGCTCGACGCAGTCAGCCTGGGGGTGGACGACGGCGACGCGATCGGGGTCGTCGGGCGCAACGGCCACGGCAAGACGACGCTGCTGACCACCTTGGCCGCTGTCCGCGCGCCCGACGGTGGCCGGATCACGCATACCGCGGGCTTGTCGGTCGGCTACCTCGGCCAGACCGACGACTTCGACAGCAGCCACACGGTGCGCCGGATCATCGTCGCCGGCCGGCCCGACCACGTCTGGGCAGGCGACCCGACCACCCGTGCCGTGGTCCAGCACCTGCTGGCGGGCGTCGACCTGGACGCCGCGGTCGGGACGCTCAGCGGTGGTGAGCGCCGCAGGGTCGCGCTGGTGGCCGTGTTGCTGGCCCGCCACGACGTGCTGATGCTCGACGAACCGACCAACCACCTCGACGTGGAGGCCATCGGTTGGCTGGCCGGGCATCTGGCCGCAGGTGCCGCGAGGGCGCTGGTGATGGTCAGCCACGACCGGTGGTTCCTCGATGCGGTCTGCACCCGGATGTGGGAGGTGCACGACGGCGTGGTCGACGCTTACGACGGCGGGTATGCGGCGTACGTGCTGGCTCGCGCCGAACGGATGCGCCTGGCGGCCAGCGCCGAGGCGCGCCGGCGCAACCTGATGCGCAAAGAGCTGGCGTGGCTTCGGCGTGGACCGCCGGCGCGCACCTCCAAACCCAGATTTCGCATTCAGGCCGCCAACGCCCTCATCGCCGACGAACCACCGCCGCGCGATTCTTTGGTGCTGCAACGGTTTGCCGCCAGCCGGCTCGGCAAGGACGTGTTCGACCTGCACGGTGTGCGGCTGGAAGTGGGTGGCCGCTGCGTGCTCGACGGGGTGGACTGGTCGATCGGCCCCGGTGCCCGCATCGGGCTGATCGGCGTCAACGGCACCGGCAAGACTTCGGTGCTGCGGCTGCTGGCCGGCCACCTGTCACCCACTGCCGGAAAGATCAAGCGGGGCAAGACTTTACGTATCGGCTACCTCAGCCAGGGTTTGGCCGAGCTGGCCGGTGAGGAACGTGTCCTCGATGCGGTAGAGAGTCGGCGGCGCATCGCACAGCTTGCCGGTGGCCGGGAGGTCAGCGCGGCGACGCTGCTCGAGGACTTCGGATTCACCGGCGACCTGATGACAGCACGGATCGCTGACCTGTCCGGTGGCGAGCGCCGGCGGCTGCAGTTCCTGCGGCTGCTGCTGGACGAGCCGAACGTGCTGCTGCTCGACGAGCCGACCAACGACCTCGACCTCGACACCCTGACCGTGGTCGAGGACTACCTGGACGGCTGGGCGGGCACGTTGATCGTCGTCACGCATGACCGGTATTTCCTGGAGCGCGTCACCGACGTCACGTACGCACTTTCCGGCGATGGCCGCTGCGAGCTGCTACCGGGTGGCATCGATCAGTATCTGTCGGCGCGAGAACACGATTCGGGTTCACGCGGCGGAGCCGATCGGGATCGGGCCGAGTCGGCTGCCGCGCGGGCTCGGCGCACCGGAAAGGAGCTGGCGCGCATCGAAAGTCAGCTCGACAAGGTGCAAAGGCGAATCGCCGAGCTGCACGAGGTGATGGCCGCCGCCGCCCACGATCATGTCCGGTTGGCCGAGCTGACGGCCGAATTGGACTCCGTCACACGACGTAAGGCCGAGCTCGAAGACGCGTGGTTGGCGGCGGCAGAAGGTTAGCGCTCCAGCGCATTGCGCAGGTGATGTGCTTTCTCCTGTACGACGTCAAGCTGCCTGGCAACCTGCGCCGGTGCGGTGCCCCCGCGGGCGTCACGGGAGGCAACCGAGCCCTCGATTGTCAGCACCTCGCGAACCTGCGGCGTGAGCTGGGGGTGGGCCTGTGCGAATTCCTCGTCGGTGAGATCTTGCAGCCCTACCCCGCGGGCCTCGGCGATGCGGACCGCCGCGCCGGCGGCTTCATGCGCGATACGGAACGGAACACCTTGCCGGACCAGCCATTCGGCGACATCGGTCGCCAGTGTGTACCCGGCAGGCGCCAGAGCAGCCATCCGCTGCTCGTCGAATTCCAAGGTCGACACGAGGCCGGCCATCGCCGGCAGCAGCAGCTCCAGCTGCGCCACCGAGTCGAACACCGGCTCCTTGTCCTCCTGCAGATCGCGGTTGTAGGCCAGCGGCTGGGCCTTGAGCGTGGCCAGCAGACCGGTCAGGTTGCCGATCATCCGGCCGGACTTCCCGCGGGCCAGCTCGGCGATGTCGGGGTTCTTTTTCTGCGGCATGATCGAACTGCCGGTCGACCACGCGTCGGCCAGCGTCACATATCCGAATTCTGTCGTGCTCCAGAGGATCACATCCTCGGCAAGCCGCGACAGATCCACACCGATCATCGCGAGCACGAACGCCGCCTCGGCGGCGAAGTCACGTGCAGCGGTAGCGTCGATCGAGTTGTCCGCTGCCGCCACGAAACCCAGCTCGTCAGCGATCGCATCCGGGTCCAGCCCCAACGACGAGCCGGCCAGTGCACCGGACCCGTACGGTGACGTGGCCGCGCGCTTGTCGCAGTCGACGATGCGTTCGACGTCCCGCAGCAGCGGATGCGCGTGTGCCAGAAGGTGATGCGCCAGCAGCACCGGCTGGGCGGGCTGAAGGTGCGTCTTACCCGGCATGATTGCGGCCGGGTAGGCGGCGGCCTGGGTGGTCAACGCCGCGACGACGTCGAGCACACCCGCGCCCACGCGGCGCAGTGCGTCGCGCAGCCACATCCGGAACAGCGTCGCGACTTGGTCGTTGCGTGACCGCCCGGCCCGCAGCCGTCCGCCGAGGTCGTCGCCGACCCGTTCGATCAGTCCGCGCTCCAGTGCGCTGTGCACGTCCTCGTCGCTGTCGTCGGGGCGGAAGCTTCCGTCGGCGACGTCGGCGGCGAGACTGTCCAACCCGGCAAGCAGCCCGTCGCGCTGCTGTTCGGTGAGCAGCCCGGCCCGAAAGAGCACGCGGGCGTGGGCTTTCGAGGCTGCGATGTCGTAGGGGGCGAGGGCCCAGTCGAAGTGGGTGGACTTGCTCAGCGCGGTGAGCTCAGGCGCCGGCCCACCGGCGAACCGGCCACCCCACAGCTTGCTCAACGCCCGCCCCTTTCCCCGCGAGCGTGCGCGTCTGTACGGCGACACGCCGGGGCTGGTGTGCAACGGCGCACGCTCGTGCCATGGCGAGGGAGCATCACGTGCTCAGGTCGCGGCGGGCGGCAATCTTCGACGACAGCCCGTGGACGTGGACGAAACCTCGTGCGGCGGACTGGTCGAACGTATCGCCCTCGTCGTACGTGGCCAGGTTGAAGTCGTAGAGCGACTCCGGGCTGCGGCGGCCGTTGACGGCGATGTGCCCGCCGTGCAACACCATTCGGATCTCACCGGTGACGTGTTCTTGCGTCTTGGCGACGAACGCCTCCAGCGCGGTCTTCAGCGGCGAATACCACAGCCCGTCATACACGAGCTCCGCCCAGCGCTGATCGGTGGTTCGCTTGAACCGGCCGAGTTCGCGTTCCAACGTCACGTGTTCGAGCTCGGTGTGCGCGGTGATCAACACCATCGCACCGGGGGCCTCGTAGATTTCGCGGCTCTTGATCCCGACGAGGCGGTCCTCGACGACGTCGAGGCGGCCGACGCCTTGCGCGCCGGCCCGCCGGTTGAGCTCTTCGATCGCTTCCAGCACGGTCACCGCGCGGCCATCGATCGATACCGGCACACCGCGTTCGAAGCCGACGATCACCTCATCAGGCGTCGACCAATTGAGGGTCGGGTCTTCGGTGTAGGCGTACACGTCTTTGGTGGGCGCGTTCCACAAATGCTCCAGGAACCCGGTTTCCACTGCCCGGCCCCAGACGTTCTGGTCGACGGAGAACGGTGAGCGCTTGCTGACGGTGATCGGGATTGCGTTCTCCTCGGCGAACGCGATGGCCTTCTCGCGGGTCCACGCGTAGTCGCGAACCGGCGCCAACACCTCGAGATCCGGTGCCAGCGAGGCGAATCCGACTTCGAAGCGCACCTGATCGTTGCCCTTGCCCGTGCAGCCGTGTGCGACCGTACTGCCGCCGTACTCCCGTGCCGCGGCCACGAGGTGCTTGACGATCAGCGGTCGGCTGATCGCCGACACCAGTGGGTAGCGGTCCATGTACAGCGCGTTCGACTGGATCGTGGGCACGCAATACTCGTTGGCGAACTCGTCGCGCGCGTCGACCACCACCGCCTCGACCGCACCGCAGTCGAGGGCACGCTGGCGCACCAGCTCCATGTCTTCGCCGCCCTGTCCGAGGTCGATCGCCACGGCCACCACCTCGCGGCCGGTCTCTTTGCCGATCCAGCTGATCGCCACCGACGTGTCCAGACCGCCGGAGTACGCCAGGATGACGCGATCAGACATCGATAATCTCCTTGTTAGTCAACGCAATTCGTCAAGTCGGGTGGCCAGCTGGGCACCGGTCATCGGGTCGCGTGCGACCACCAGTATCGTGTCGTCGCCGGCGACGGTGCCTACGACGTAGGGAAGGGCGGCCCGGTCGATCGCCAGGGCCAGATAGTGGGCGGCGCCCGGCGGGGTGCGCAGCACGGCAAGGTTACCGCTGGCATCGGTGGAAACCAGCAGCTCGCCCAGCAGCCGCGAAAGCCGTTCCGTGCCACCGGAAACTCCGCGCACTGGGCTACCGTCCTCGGGGACCACGTAGGCGCCCGCGCCGCCGTCGGCGCCGCGCAGCTTCACCGCGCCGAGCTCTTCGAGATCGCGCGACAGGGTCGCCTGAGTGGTTTCGATGCCCTCTTCGGCCAGTGCGGCGGCCAGTTCGCTCTGACTGCGTACAGCGCGCGACGACAGGATCGCCACGATGCGGGCCTGCCGGGCGGCGCGGCTGGTACCGACCTCGGGTGCTTTGCCAGTGGTCATCGGCTCCGCTCCAGCAGCCAGACCAGTAGCGCCTTCTGGGCGTGCAGCCGGTTCTCGGCCTCGTCCCAGACGGCACTGTGCACACCGTCGATGACCTCGTCGGTGATCTCGTCACCGCGGTGGGCCGGAAGGCAGTGCAGCACAAGGGCATCGGCGTGCGCATAGCCCAGCAGCCGCCTGTCCACCCGGAACGGCACGAACGGTCCGACCCGGTCGAGCCCGTCGTGCTCCTGGCCCATCGATGTCCACGTGTCGGTCACGAGCACGTCGGCGCCGTCGGCAGCAGCCGCCGGGTCGGAGGTGACCGTGACGGATGCGCCGGTCTCGGTGGCGCGCGCCTCGGCGGCGGCGAGTACGTCGGGATGTGGTTCGAATCCTTGCGGCGCCGCAACGGTGACGTGCATGCCGGCGGTCGCGCCGCCGAGCAGCAACGAGTGCGCCATGTTGTTGGCTCCGTCCCCGAAGTACGACAGTCGGAGACCGGCGAGGTGGCCCTTGCGCTCGACGACCGTCTGCAGATCAGCCAGCACCTGGCAGGGGTGGAATTCGTCGGACAGCGCATTGACCACCGGCACCGTGGCGGCAGAGGCCATCGCGGTGAGCCGATCCTGGCCGTAGGTGCGCCACACGATCGCGTCGACATAGCGGGACAGCACCCGCGCTGTGTCTTCCAGTGTCTCGTCGCGGCCGAGCTGGGTGGCACGCCCGTCGACGACGACGGCGTGGCCGCCGAGTTGGGCGATGCCGAGTTCGAACGAGAACCGGGTGCGTGTCGAGTTCTTGTCGAAGATCACCGCGACGCCGCGCGGGCCGTCGAGCGGCCGGCGACTGAAGGGATCCTTCTTGATCTCGGCGGCCAGCTGCAGCACGTCGGCCTGCTCGGCGGACGTGAGGTCGTCGTCGCGCAAAAAGTGCTTCACTGGCTTGCCTTTTCGAGCACGTGCGGCAGGGCGCTCAGGAACTCGTCGATCTGCGCCTCGGTGATGATCAGCGGAGGTGCGAGCCGCACGACGTTCGGGGCCGGCGCGTTGACCAGGAAGCCGGCTTCGCGGGCGGCCGACTCCACCGGCTTGGCCACCGGCGAGCGCAGCACGACACCGCGCAGCAGGCCGCGGCCGCGGACATGGTCGACGAGTGGGTGGTCGAGGGACTCGATGCCGTGGCTGAGGGTCTTACCGAGCACACCGGCACGCCCGACGAGGTCCTGCTCGCCAATGGTGCGCAGCACCGCCAGTGCTGCCGCCGCACACACCGGGTTGCCGCCGAAGGTGCTGCCGTGCAGGCCGGGTGTCATCAATCCGGCGGCTCGGCCCACGGCGATGCAGGCGCCGATCGGCAGCCCGCCGCCGAGGCCCTTGGCCATGGTGACGACGTCGGGCGTGATGCCGTCGTGCTGATGGGCGAAGAATGCGCCGGTGCGACCCATACCGGTCTGAACCTCGTCGAGCACCAACAATGCGCCGTGCGCGGCCGTGATCTCCCGCGCCGCAACAAGATAACCCGCGGGGGGGACGACCACGCCGCTCTCACCCATGATCGGCTCGAGAAACACCGCCGCGGTGTCATCGGCTACAGCGGCTGCGAGCGCGTCGATGTCGCCGTACGGCACGTGCGTCACGTCGCCGGGCAGCGGTTCGAACGGCGCCTGCTTGGTGGGCTGGCCCGTCAACGCCAGCGCACCCATGGTGCGGCCATGGAACGCTTCTTGTGCCGCGACAAGTTTCGTGCGCCCGGTCAGCCGCGACAACTTGAACGCCAGCTCGTTGGCCTCGGCTCCGGAGTTGCAGAAGAACACCCGCGCGTCGGCGTCGGCGCCCAACAGCCCTATCAACGCCTCCGCCAACGCGATTCCGGGTTCATGCATGTAGAGGTTCGACGTGTGGCCCAGGGTGTTCAACTGGCGCGTCACCGCCTCGATGACGGCGGGGTGGCGATGGCCGAGCACGTTGACCGCGATGCCGCCGAGCAAATCGAGGTAGCGGTTGCCGTCGACGTCGGTGACGACGGCGCCGTCGCCGCTGGCCAACGCCAGGGGCGGCGTGCCGTAGTTGTCCATCATCACGGCGGCCCAGCGGTCTTGCAGCGTCACGCTTTCACCACCTTCGTGCCTGTCCCGGCGTCAGTGAGCAACTCGACCAGCACGCAATGGTCGACGCGGCCGTCGATCACGTGTGCACTGGGCACCCCGGCCGCCACCGCCCGCAGACACGCCTCCACCTTCGGCACCATGCCGGCGTCCAGCGTGGGCAGTAGCTCGGCCAGCGTATGCGTGTCGATTTCGCTGACGAATGAGCTGCGGTCCGGCCAGCGGGTGTAGATGCCCTCCACATCAGTGAGCATGAGCAGCTTCTCGGCTGCCAACGCTTCGGCGAGCGCCGCGGCGGCGGTGTCGGCGTTGATGTTGTGCACCACTCCGTCGGCGTCGGGCGCCAACGAGGAGACCACCGGAATACGGCCTGCCGCAATGAGATCCAGCACCGCGGCGGTATTCACGGCAGCCACGTCGCCGACCAGGCCGATGTCGGTGGCCACGCCGTCGACGGTCACGCTGCGCCGCACCGCGGTGAACAACTGGGCGTCTTCTCCGGTGATGCCGACCGCGTAGGGCCCGTGCGCGTTGATGTGGTTGACCAGCTCACGACCCACCTGCCCGAACAGCACCATCCGCGCGACGTCGAGCACTTCCGGCGTGGTGACGCGGAAGCCGGCCTTGAAATCGCCCGCGATGCCGAGGCGTTTGAGCATCGCGGTGATCTGAGGCCCTCCCCCGTGCACGACGACGGGGTGAATACCGCAGGTGCGCAGGAAGACCATGTCCGCGGCGAACGCCTGGCGCAACGCATCGTCGGTCATCGCGTTGCCGCCGTACTTGACCACGACGATCTTGTCGTGCAGTGCCTTCAGCCACGGCAGCGCCTCGGCGAGCACATGTGCCTTGATCTGCGGCGTGAGCGTGGGGGCGGTCATGAGCTGTAAGCCGAGTTCTCTTCGACATAGCCGTGCGACAGGTCAGTGGTCCGGATTGACGCGCGCGCGTCGCCGACACCGATGTCCACCGTCACGTCGACGTCGGGCGCGCTGAGGTCCACTTCACGTGCCCCGGGTGCGCCAACCCCGTCAGTGCATACGCGAAAGCCGTTGAAGGACACGGTAATTCGGTCGGGATCCAGCTGAACCGGCGCCATCCCGACGGCGGCCACCACCCGGCCCCAGTTGGGGTCGGAGCCGAACAGCGCGGTCTTCACCAGGCTGTCGCGGGCGATCACGCGTGCCGCGGTAAGCGCGTCGTCTTCCGTCGCAGCCCCGGTCACGGTGATCGTCACCCGCTTGGTGACGCCTTCGGCATCGGCCTGCAGCTGGATGACGAGGTCGTCGCACACCCGTAGCAGGGCGTCGTCGAGATCGGTTTGGCTGGGCGCGATCTCACTGGCGCCGGAGGCCAGAAGCACGACGGTGTCATTGGTGGAGCAGCTGCCGTCTACGTCGAGCCGGTCGAACGTGGCCGCCGTGGCCCGGCGCAACGCGGTGTCGAGCGCGTCCGCATCGGCGACCGCATCAGTGGTGATCACGCACAGCATGGTGGCCAGCGACGGCGCAAGCATTCCAGCGCCCTTGGCCATTGCGCCGACGGTCCAGTTGTCGGCGTGGTGCAGCGCAACCTGTTTGGGCACGGTGTCGGTGGTCATGATGGCGCGTGCAGCTTCTTCACCGCCGGACAGCCCGCCGGCCAGGTCGTGGACGATATCGCGCACGCCGTTAAGCACCTTGTCCATCGGCAGCCGGTCACCGATCAACCCGGTCGAGCAGACGCCCACCTCGATGGCGCCGGTTTCGGTTCCCCAGTCCGACAGCGCAGCCGCTACCGCTTCGGCGGTCGCATGGGTGTCCTGGAAGCCCTGCGGGCCTGTGCATGCGTTGGCGCCACCGGAGTTGAGAATCACGGTGCGCAGGCGGCCGGTGGTCATGACCTGCTGTGTCCACAACACCGGGGCGGCCTTGACCTTGTTGCGAGTGAACACCGCAGCTGCGTGGTAGTCCGGTCCTTCGTTGAACACCAGGGCCAGATCGAGGCCACCGGACGCTTTGATGCCCGCTGAGATGCCGGCCGCGCGAAAGCCCGCAGGGGCGGTGACACCCTGGGTGCGGACAAGCCGAGTATGCGTCGACAGCCCCGTCACGGCGCCACCCCGACGATCGAAAGTCCCTCAGTCTCAGGCCATCCCAACGCAAGGTTCATCGACTGCACCGCTGCGCCGCCAGTACCCTTGACGAGGTTGTCGATTGCGCACACGGCGACGAACATGCCGGCGTCCTCGTCGACCGCGATCGCTACCTGGGCGGCGTTGCTTCCGACGACCGCACCGGTGCGCGGTAGTTGGCCTTCTGGCAGCAGGCACACGAAAGGCTCGCTGTCGTAGGACTTTTCGTACGCCTCTCGCAGCCGCGACAGCGGGGTGGCCGTCCGCGCGGTGCAGGTGGCCAGGATGCCGCGTGACATCGGGACCAGCACCGGGGTGAACGAAACGTGCACGGGACGGTCGGTGAGCGCCTGTAGTCCCTGCGCGATCTCGGGCGTGTGGCGGTGGACGCCCCCGATGTTGTAGGCGCGCGCCGACCCGATGACCTCCGAGCCGAGCAGGTCCGCTTTGGCGGCGCGCCCGGCGCCTGAAGTTCCGCTGACGGCTACGACGGTGACGACGGGCTCGATGAGGTTTTCGTCGACGGCGGGCAGCAGCGCGAGCAGCGCCGCCGTCGGGTAGCAGCCTGGCACCGCGATGCGACGCGCGCCGCGCAACCGGTCGCGGTGGCCGGGCAATTCGGGCAGGCCGTAGGGCCAGCTGCCGGCATGCGGCGAGTCGTAGTAGCGCTCCCACGCCGCTGCATCGGTGAGGCGGAAGTCCGCGCCGCAGTCGATGATCAGCGTGTCGGGGCCGAGTTGTTCGGCGAGTGCTGCGGAGTGGCCGTGTGGCAGGGCGAGAAAGACGACGTCGTGCCCTGAGAGCACGCGCGCCTCGGTGGGTTCGAGCACCCGAGCGGCCAGCGGCAGCAGATGCGGATGGTGCTCGGCCAGCGTGCTGCCGGCACTCGTCGCAGCGGTGAGGGCTCCGATCGTCAGGCGGCCGTCGGCGTAGGCGGGGTGGCCGAGCAGCAACCGCAGGATCTCCCCGCCCGCATACCCGCTTGCCCCTGCGACAGCTACCGTGGTCATAGGGCAAATTTTCGCATGGTTATGCAAACCGTTGCAAATTCATTCCCGCGACAGGTGGCGAGCGTGCGCTCTTGTACGCACGGCACCGGCGTGTCGGTGTGCAAACACGCGCGCTCGCGGCAAGGAACGGATGTCAGCCGCGCTGAACCGCCCCGACCCGCTCGGCGGCGAGGCGCACCGCCGACTGCCGCGCCGCAGAGGCCTCTTCTTCGGTCAGCGTGCGGTCGGCGGCCCGGAACCGCAGCGCCAGCGTCAGCGACTTGCGGCCCTCGCCGATCTGCGGGCCGGTGTAGACGTCGAAAAGCTGGATGTCCTCCAGCAGTTCGCCAGCGCCTTCCCGCAGCGCGTCGATCACGGCTTGGGCGGCGACATCGGTCGCGACGACGAGGCTGACGTCCTGGAACACCGCCGGGAACGGCGACACCGTCGGCGCCGGCAGCGTCTCGGCGATCGGGATCGCGTCGAGATCCAGTTCGACCGCGCAGGTGCCCTTCGGCAATCCGCTGCGCTCCACCACCGCCGGATGCAGTTGGCCCGCATACCCGACGACCGTGTGCCCGACCAATACTTGCGCACACCGGCCCGGATGCCACGGCAGCTGTTGAGCCGCGCGCAGCGTCAGCTCGACGCCGGCCGCACGCGCCACCGTGCGCACTGCCTCGAACGCGTCGGCCGCTTCCACCGGCCGGCCCGGCCCCCACGGCCCGCGCGGCTCGCGCAGTCCGGCCATCACCGCGGCGACGTGCTGCGGTTGGCGCGGCAGTGAGTCGTCGAGCGCGGCGATCTCCGCGTCCGTCGGGCGGCGATCCACCGGCAGCGGGTCGCTCGCCCGGGTGCGCTCCGTCGGCAACACCACCTGCTCGACCGCGAACAGCGAGACGTCGACGAAACCACGGGATACGTTGCGACTCAATGCTTCCAATAGTCCTGGCAGCAGCGTCGTCGCCAACTCCGGACGGTCTGCCTCCAGCGGGTTGAGTACCTTCATCGTGACGCGTCGCGGATCGTCGTCCGGCAGACCCCACTGGTCGAACACGCCCGCGGGCAGAAATGGCGACGGCAATACCTCGATGTAGCCGGACAGCGCGAGCGACTTGCTGATCGCCCGGCGGCGTTTCTGCCCAGCGGTCAGTCCGCGGCCGGGCGGCGCCAGCGGCATCACCGACGGAATCAGCTCGAGCCCCTCGAGCCGCAGTACCTCCTCGACGAGGTCGGCCCGCTGCAGAAGATCTGGCCGCCAGCTCGGCGGCGTCACGGTCAGTGTTGCGTCGCACGACGTCACGGTCCCGCCGATCTGCTCCAGGCGCCGCCGTGTGGCACCGTCGGGATAGCTCACCCCTGCCATGCGGTCGGGCAGATCGGCGGCCATGTCGATGGGCGGCATCGACCAGTCGTCGCGGGGCGGCTCGCCGCGCCAGTCGGTGAGCTTGGGTTGCACTGTGCCACCGGCGATTTCGGCCAGCAACGCCGATGCGCGGTCGAGAGCGGCGACGGAGATCGCCGGGTCGACGGATCGCTCGTAGCGGCGCGCAGACTCGCTGGGCAGATGCAGTCGGCGCTGCGTGCGCGACACGGCGGCGGGGTCCCATACGGCAGCCTCGAGCAGCACGTCGGTGGAGTCGTCGCGCATCTCGGTGGTACCGGCGCCCATCACGCCGCCGATCGCCGCGGTGGCGACGTCGTCGACGATCAACACGTCGTCTGCGGTCAGCCGGCGTTCGATGTCGTCGAGGGTGACGACGGTTTCGCCTTGCCGCGCGAACCGCACACGCAGCCCGCCGGTGATCCGGTTGCGGTCATGCGCGTGCATCGGATGGCCGAGCTCGAGCATCACGTAGTTGGTCACGTCGACGGCCGGCGAGATCGGCCGGATCCCGCACAGCAGAAGCCGCCGGCGCAACCACCACGGCGACACCGCGGCCGCGTCGATGTCGGTCACCGGACGCAGCGCGAACCGCCGCACACCCGTTGCGGGGTCGATGCTCAACGGCCAGGCCTCGCCCTCGGCGGGCAGCGCCGGCACGTCGGCCGGGTCGACGAAGTCGAGGTCGTAGGCGCACGCGATCTCGCGGGCCAGGCCGCGCACAGACAAGCAGTAGCCGCGGTCGGGGGTGATCGCCAGATGAAACACCACATCGTCGAGTCCCAGGACTGGCGCCGCGTCGTCACCGGGCGATGCCGTGCCGTCGGGCAGCACGATGATCCCGCTGTGGTCGGCGCCCAGCCGCAGTTCGGCCGCCGAGCAGATCATGCCGTCGGAGATCCGCCCGTAGGTCTTGCGCGACCCGATCGTGAAATCACCCGGCAGCACCGTACCGGGAAGCGCCACGACCACCAGCTCGCCGACCGCGAAATTGGTTGCGCCGCAGACGATGTCGCGAGGATCATGCTCACCCACATCCACTTTCACCGCGCGGATCGGCTTCTTGAACTCGGTGAGTTCTTCGATGTCGACGACGCGGCCGATGGTGAGCGGGCCGGTGACGGGCCCCACCGGGATGATCTCTTCGACCTCGTGTCCGATGCGGATCAACGCCTGCTCGAGCTCGTCGGGCGGCACGTCCCATCCGGGCGCCCCGGCCTGCACGACGTCGCGCAGCCAGCTGTACGGAACCCGCATCAGGCTCCTACCCCGAACGGCAGCGAGAAGCGAATGTCGCCTTCGACCATGTCGCGCATGTCCGAGATGCCGTTGCGGAACTGAAGCGTGCGTTCCAGGCCCATACCGAACGCGAAGCCGGAGTAGACATCGGGGTCTATTCCGCAGGCGCGCAACACATTCGGGTGCACCATTCCGCAGCCGCCCCACTCGACCCAGCCCGCGCCGCCCTTCTTGCCGGCGAACCAGACGTCCACTTCGGCCGACGGCTCGGTGAACGGGAAGAAGTGCGGGCGAAAGCGGGTGCGGCCCTGCGGCCCGAACTCCGCGCGCGCGAACGCGTCGAGCGTGCCACGCAGATGGGCCATGGTCAGCCCCCGATCCACAGCAAGCCCCTCGACTTGGTGAAACACCGGAGTGTGCGTGGCGTCGAGCTCGTCGGTGCGAAAGGTGCGCCCGATCGAGACGACGTACACGGGCAGCTCGCGCTCGAGGAGCGCGCGGATCTGCACCGGCGACGTGTGGGTGCGCAGCACTTGGCGTGAACCCTCCGGTGCGACGTGGAACGTGTCTTGTTCGCTGCGCGCCGGGTGATCAGGCGGGAAGTTCAAAGCGTCGAAGTTGAACTGCTCCGTTTCCAGCTCCGGTCCCTCGACGAGCTCCCAGCCCATCGCGACAAACGTGTCGGCAACGTGCTCACCCAGAATCGTGATCGGGTGCCGCGCCCCGACCGGCTGGCGGGTGGACGGCAGCGTGACGTCGATGCGTTCGCCGACCAGCACGGCGGCGTCGCGTTCGGCTCGCAGTACAGCCAGCCGCTCGTCGTAAGCCCGCTGCACCTCGGCACGTGCGATGTTGACCCGTCGGCCGGCGTCGGCGCGATCCGTCTTGGGCATGCTGCCCAGAGCCTGGCGGGCCAGTGCCACCGGCGAGCGGTCGCCCAGATGTTCGGTCTTGGCCCGTGCCAGCGCGTCGAGGTCGGCAGCCAGATCGAAGGCATCACGAGCAGCACTGACTGCCTTGGCCAGTGCTTCTTCCGAGAGGTCCACGGGCTGATCAGCCACCCGGCGATCATAGGTGATGCCGGTGCGCCGCGACCTCGACGCTTGGTGCTGCTACGTCGACGCAGCGGCCAGTTCGGGCGTGGCACGACGGGCGCGCCACCGGCTTGCGACCCAGTGCGCGGTGAATCCGCCTACGACCCCGACGATGGGCGCGAGCACCAGCGACAGCCCGGTGTTCACCAGAACCAGATAGCCGAATGCGGCGCCCATGCCGAACAGCGCCACCCGTACCCGGGTCCAGCGGGTGACGGTGCCGAATCGCAGCGACAGCACAATGCCGACCAGCAGCGCTACGAAGTGGCCGCCGTCGGTGAAGTCGGCGTTGGCGCACACCGCCAACAGCCCCACCGACACCCACCAGCCGATCCAGGCCGGCCGCCAGCGTGACGGAATCGCCGCGGTGAGCGCACCCAATATCGCGACGGCGCCGTAGCTGATCCCGACGTCCGGGTCGTGCGCGACGGACATCGGCAGCCAGCCCAGCTTGACGGCCGCGGCCAACCCTGCCGCGACAATCAGCGTCGCCCCCACATGTCCTGCGGCGAAGGTGACCAGCACCCGCCCGCTGCGCCACAGCAGCTCCGCCAACGCCAGCAGGCTGACCAGCCCCGGCAACCACACCCAAATGGGTCCTGTCTCGGTGACGAACGCGCTGCCGATCAGGGTGCCGAGCCGAAAGTGGGCGAGATTGTGCAGATTCGTGCTCATGTGCGCAATCACGTGGTGCTGTGCTGCGGGACCGAGCATCACGAGCGTGACGGCAACCACCAGCAGGGCAGCCGCATAACCAAGCGTGACCCGCAGGCGAAACAATGTGGACAGCGTTCGCGTGACCATCGACTCCACTATTCCTGGGCGCGACCGTGTTTCGGCGTATCGGCGGCTGCGAGGTCTCTGCGAGTTTCCAGCCGATACATGGTGATGTCCGGAGGTACCCCGCTGAGCCGGTGGGCAAACATGGGCCGGCGCAGACGCTTGGCGTAGACGCCGAGTTGGTCGAGCTGCTCGGGTGTCAACCGCTCCAGCGTGGCACCCGACACCAGCACACCGCCCTTGCCTGCGCATTCCATCACGCGGGCCGCGATGTTCACGTCGACGCCCAGCCAGTCCGAGCCGATCCGTTGCGGTCGGCCCGTGTGGATGCCCACCCGCATCACAGGCGAGTAGCCCTCTACCTCAACGTTTTTCAGCGCCTCGGTGGCGACGCTGATCGCGGCGATGGCGGTGACCGGGTCGGGGAACACGGCCATGATGCCGTCGCCCATCCGCTTGACCACCTGACCGCCGACTTCCAGCAGCGGCGGTTCCACGACCTGCGCCACTTGTCGCAGCAGCTTGAGCGTGGCGTCGTCACCCGCCTTCAAGGCCCATCGCGAGAACCCGACCAAGTCGGTGAACACCAGCGTCACTTCGTCCTGCGTGGGCTTGCGGGTGATGCGTTCACTGAGCGCCTGCCACACCTGCAACGCGCCGAGACTGAGTTCGCGGGTCACCGCGTCGCGATCGCCCAGCAGCCGATCCGTGGCACGCGCTGCTGCGGCCGGTCCGCCGATCCCGCTCGCCGACAGCCGATCGCCGAAGTGCGGATCGCCCGGCAGGGCTTTACGGGCACGACGGATAGCGGCGATGACCCCGGGTTTGTGATTGGTGTTCGTCAGCCACGCCGCTGCTCCGCCCCGTTTGGGTGGCGATTGCTCCGGCCGGTCATCGGGTGACCCGTCAACTTCCCCGAGGCCGCCGGTTGCGTCGCCGGACGGCTCGACTTGCACATTCGCCAGCGTAGAGGCCGGTTCTGACCGCTAGCAATGTCAGCTCTGCCTCACTGCCGCCGTCGCCGGGGTAAATAGGCTGGTCACAGCGGTGCGGCGGGGCGATTGCCCGCAGATAACACACCACTGCAGGCTGGTAGACAACGTGTGTTGTCAACATTATTCTCGGGACAATGGCAGTTCTCAGGAGGAAGCGTGCGCGCGCCATCCATCACCGGTTCGTCCCCGAACTCCGACGTCGATCCGCTCGGACCCGATTCGCTGACGTGGAAATACTTCGGTGACCTGCGTACCGGAATGATGGGCGTGTGGATCGGCGCCCTGCAGACCATGTACCCGGAGCTCGGTGCGGGCGTCGAGGAGCACTCGATCGTGTTGCGCGAACCGCTGCAGCGGGTGGCCCGGTCGGTGTACCCGATCATGGGCGTGGTTTACGACGGAGACCGGGCGCGCCAGACCGGCGAGCAGGTCCGCAGTTACCACAAGACCATCAAGGGCGTCGATGCCGAGGGCCGTCGCTATCACGCGCTGAACCCGGAAACGTTCTACTGGGCGCACGCCACGTTTTTCATGCTGGTGCTCAAGACGGCCGAATACTTCTGCGGTGGGCTGACCGAGGCCGAGAAGCGTCAGCTGTTCGACGAGCACGTGCGGTGGTACCGCATGTACGGCATGAGCATGCGCCCCGTGCCCAAGACCTGGGAAGAATTCCAGCAGTACTGGGACCGGGTGTGCCGCGAGGAACTGGAGATGAACCAGGCGGCGCGCGACATCTTCGACATCCGCATCCCCAAGCCGAAATTCGTGCTGCTGCCCACGCCCGTGTGGGATCAGATGTTCAAACCTCTGATCGCCGGGCAACGCTGGATCGCGGCTGGGCTGTTCGACCCGGCGGTGCGCGAGAAGGCGGGCATGCGCTGGACCCCTGGCGACGAGATCCTGCTGCGGCTCTTCGGCAAGGCCGTCGAAGCACTGTTCGTGGTGGTACCCGAGGAGATCCGGCTGCATCCGCGAGCCGTGGCGGCCTACAAGCGTGCGGCAGGCAAATTGCCCGCAGACGCGCCGCTGGTGGAGGCGCCGGCCTTCATGGGGCCGCCCCGCGACCGGCGTGGCCTGCCGATGCACTACGTCCCCCGCCGTAAGACGATCGTCGAGCGTGCCGGGTCGCTGGTGCACAGCACGTTCTCACTGGCTGGGCTGCGGCCTGCGCGAGGGCGAAGCCGGGCTGCTTAGCGGCGGTGCAGCCGCTGCACCCGCGCCGTCATATACAGGCAAATTGCCGCTGCCGCTGCGACATTGAGGCTTTCGGCACCGCCGGACATCGGGATCCGCACGCGCCGGTCGGCACGTTCTGCGATGTGCGGCGCCAACCCGTGTGCTTCGGATCCGAACACCCACGCTGTCGGCGCTGCCAGCGCCGTCTCCGCCTCGTCGAGGGTGACCTCGCCGTCGAGCGTCGTCGCGAACACCTGCAGGGCCGCTTCGTGCAACGCGTCGATCACCGCGGCGGGATCCGGCTCCACGACTACCGGGATCGTGAACACGCTGCCTGCGGAAGCCCGCAGGCACTTCGCGTTGTATGGATCGACGCTGTGGCCCGACAGGACCACCGCGGCGGCGCCCAATGCGTCCGCGAGCCGGACCAGCGTGCCGGCATTGCCCGGTTCAGAGATCCCGACGGCGACGACGACCCGCGGCGGCTGCTCGGAAAGGACGTCGGACAGCGACACCGCCCGAGGCTCGCACACCGCCACGAGACCTACCGGAGTCACAGTGTCGGACAGTGCCTTTGCGGCGCGCTCGGACACCAGATGGACTGGCACGTCGGCAGTGTCGAGCAGAGCGAGGAACCGCGATGCGGCGGCCTCGGTGACGAACAACTCGCGCGCCGTCCCCTGACGCAGCGCCGCCGCGACGAGGTTGGGCCCTTCGGCGAGGAACCGCCCGGCCCGCTGACGGGCGACGTGGCGGTGCAACTTCGCCGCGGCGGTCACCCGCGACGAGCGTTCAGTGAGGACCGGCCTCAGGCGGCCTCGCCGGACGTCGGAGCGTTGACATCGTCAGGCAGCGCGGCTTTCGCGACGGCGACCAGCGCGGTGAACGCCGCCGGATCGCTCACCGCGATCTCGGCCAGGTTCTTGCGGTCGACCTCCACGCCGGCCGTCTTGAGGCCTTGGATGAACCGGTTGTAGGTGATGTCGTTGGCGCGGGCGGCCGCGTTGATCCGGGAGATCCACAGCTTGCGGAACTCGCCCTTGCGCGCCCGACGGTCGCGGTAGGCGTAGTTCAGCGAACGCAGCTGCTGCTCTTTGGCTTTCCGGTACAGCCGAGACCGCTGGCCGCGGTAGCCCTTGGAGGCTTTGAGAATGGTGCGCCGCTTCTTGTGGGCGTTGACCGCCCGCTTCACGCGTGCCATGGCTTGTTGTTCCTATCTCGTTCGTGTCAGAGGAATCAGAGGAAATGGTCGTTCGGGCCGACGTCGCTCCCTGTCGGGTGCGGATTGCTCAGCCGTTCAACAACTTCCGAATCCGACCGGCGTCGTTGGTGGACACCGTGACGCGGCCTTCAAGCCGTCGGGTCCGCGTCGTGGGCTTGTGCTCGAAGAGGTGACGACGGTTGGCCCGCTGACGCACGATCTTGCCGGTTCCGGTGCGCCGGAAGCGTTTTGACGCTCCGCTGTGGGTCTTGGCCTTGGGCATTTGTCCTCAGTTCTGTGAAGTTTCGGTGGTGTCTGGCTGGCCATTCGGCTGACCGCTGGCCTGTTGCGCCGCGCGCGCCCGAGTCTTCGCACCGCGGTGCGGCGCCAACACCATCGTCATGTTGCGGCCATCCTGTTTGGCCGAGGTCTCGACGAAGCCGTAGTCGGCGACGTCTGCGCCCAGCCGCTGCAACAGCCGGTAGCCCAGCTCGGGGCGGGACTGTTCGCGACCGCGGAACATGATCGTCACCTTGACCTTCGAGCCGGCTTCCAGGAAGCGGATGACGTGACCTTTCTTGGTCTCGTAGTCATGCGGGTCGATCTTGGGACGCAGCTTCTGCTCTTTGACGACGGTTTGCTGCTGGTTTTTGCGAGACTCGCGCGCCTTCTGGGCCGTCTCGTATTTGAACTTGCCGTAGTCCATGATCTTGCAGACCGGCGGCTTGGCGTCGGGGGCTACTTCGACAAGGTCGAGATCGGCATCCGCGGCGACGCGGAGTGCGTCTTCGATGCGCACGATCCCTACCTGCTCGCCGCCGGGTCCTATCAGACGGACTTCTGGAACTCGAATGCGCTCGTTGACGCGGGTCTCAGTGGTGATGTGGCCTCCCTGGGTCGTACATATTGTGTCCTTGCGACGGGGTTCGTGAACGCGGATTCAGAAGACAGCAGTCGAGGCCTCGCCGTCAGCAAAAGGGCCCCGTCTGATGCGGGGCCCGATACCGACCGATCGCGGCGTGACGCCGCCCGCGCGAAACGCGGAACACACCCTTTCGGGCGGGTGACCGGACCGTTGAGCCGGTGTGGCCAACGGTGGGAGCGGGACTCCACTTGCTGTCCCTGAGAGCGCTCAGGAACGGTCGCGCATGCAGTCTAGCAGCCATGACCTGATCTATCTCAGCCGACTAACAGCCGCGAGTTCCCCCGTATTCCCCCGCTGAGCGAATATCCTCGCCGCTGATGACCCTCACGACGACGCGGCCGTCTTCCCGACTCTCCTGGATGCCTGCCATCGCGGGCTGGGTGGTGGGCGTCATCGCCACGTTGTCGTTGTTGGCGAGCCTGTCGCCGCTGGTGCGCTGGGCGATCCGGGTACCGCGCGAATTCATCGACGACTACGTCTTCAACTTCCCCGACACCAGCTTCGCCTGGTCGTTCGTGCTTGCACTGCTGGCCGCCGCGCTGGCCGCCCGCAAACGGATCGCGTGGTGGCTTCTGGTGCTCAACCTGGTGTTCGCGGCGGGATGGAACGTGGGCGACATCGTGTCCGGCGATGAGAACCGCTTCGAGATAACCGGCGAGCTCGTCGGCTTGGGGCTGCACCTCGCCGCGATCGCGGCGCTGGTGCTCTCGTACCGGGAGTTCTACGCGCGGGTGCGCCGCGGCGCGGTATGGAAGGCCGCGGGTGTGCTGGTAGCCGGGATGGTGATCGGCACCCTGCTCGCGTGGGGGTTGCTCGAGGCGTTCCCCGGCACGGTGCCAGCCGATCAGCGGCTGGCGTACGCGCTGAACCGGGTGAGTGTGTTCGCGATCGCGGACCCGGACTTCTTCACCGGTCACCCGCACGTCGTGCTCAACACGCTGTTCGGCTTGTTCGGCGCCGTCGCGCTGATGGCAGCCGCCATCGTGCTGTTTCAGTCGCAGCGCGCCGACAACGCGCTCACCGGAGAGGACGAGTCGGCCATCCGCGGCTTGCTGGAGGTGTACGGCAAGAACGATTCGCTGGGCTACTTCGCCACCCGCCGCGACAAGGCGGTGGTGTTCGCCGAGAATGGGCGCGCCGCGATCACCTATCGCGTCGAGGTGGGCGTGTGCTTGGCCAGCGGCGACCCGGTCGGCGATCCACGGGCCTGGTCGGCGGCCATCGACGCGTGGCTGCAGCTGTGCCAGCGGTACGGGTGGGCACCGGGCGTCATGGGCGCCAGCTCCGAAGGCGCCGAGGCGTTCCGGGCGGCCGGGCTCAATGCGCTGCAGCTCGGCGACGAGGCGATTCTCTACCCCGACAGCTTCCGGCTGTCGGGCCCCAGCATGCGCGCGGTCCGGCAGGCTGTGACCCGAGCCCGTCGCGCGGGGCTGACTGTGCGCATCCGCCGGCATCGTGACATCTCCGCCGACGAGATGGCGAAAGTGATTGCGCGAGCAGATGATTGGCGCGACACCGAAACCGAACGCGGCTTCTCCATGGCGCTGGGCCGCCTGGGCGACAGCGCCGACGGCGACTGCCTGCTCGTCGAGGCGGTCAATGCCGACGGTGACGTGGTGGCCATGTTGTCGCTGGTGCCGTGGGGCAGCACCGGGGTGTCGCTCGATCTGATGCGCCGTTCTCCGCAATCCCCGAACGGGACCATCGAATTGATGGTCAGCGAACTCAACATGCAAGCCGAGCGATTCGGAATCACCCGGATCTCGCTGAACTTCGCGATGTTCCGGTCTGCCTTCGAGGAGGGCGCGCGACTTGGCGCCGGCCCCGTCGCCCGGCTGTGGCGGGCCCTGCTGGTGTTCTTCTCGCGGTGGTGGCAGCTGGAAACGCTGTACCGGTCCAACATGAAATACCAACCGCACTGGGTGCCCCGCTACGCGTGCTATGAGGACGCGCGGCTCATCCCCCGCGTCGGCGTGGCGTCGGTGATCGCGGAAGGCTTTCTGGTGCTGCCGTTTTCGCGCCGCAATCGGCAGCACACCGGCCAGCACACGCACGCACCCACTCAGGTGGTGGCCACCGGCGCGCTGCACCATGACGGCACCGCGCCTGACGTCGCCGCCCTGCCTGAGGCCGTCGTCGCGGATGTGCCCGCCCGGGTGCCGGAGCAGGTCAGGGTGCGGATGGGCAAGTTGGCCGCACTCCAACGCGACGGCGTGGACCCGTATCCCGTCGGCCGGCCGCCCAGCCACACGATCGCACAGGCGCTCGACGAAGCCGACGACGACGAGACCGTAAGCGTGGCCGGGCGGGTGTTGCGGGTCCGCGACTACGGCGGTGTGCTGTTCGCCGACCTGCGCGACTGGTCCGCCGATGTCCAACTGCTGCTCGACAATTCGCAGCTCGACGGCGGCTCGACCGCAGACTTCACCGCGGCGATCGACTTGGGCGACCTGGTAGAGGTCACCGGGACCATGGGCTACAGCAAGAACGGCACCCGCTCCCTGCTGGTCAGCCGATGGCGACTGACCGGCAAGTGTCTTCGCCCCCTGCCGGACAAGTGGAAAGGCCTCACCGACCCCGAGGCGCGGGTGCGCGCCCGGTACGTGGATCTCGCGATCAACCGCGAGGCGAGGGATCTCATCGCCGCGCGCAGCCACGTGCTGCGTGCGATCCGGGAGACGTTGACCGCCAAGGGCTTTGTGGAAGTCGAGACGCCGATCCTGCAGCAGATTCACGGCGGTGCGAACGCTCGGCCGTTTCTCACCCATATCAATGCCTACGACCTCGACCTGTATCTGCGCATCGCGCCGGAGTTGTATCTCAAGCGGCTGTGCGTGGGCGGCGTGGAGCGGGTGTTCGAGTTGGGGCGGGCGTTCCGCAACGAGGGCGTCGACTTCAGCCACAATCCGGAGTTCACCCTGCTGGAGGCATACCAGGCGCACGCCGACTACATGAGCTGGGTCGACGGTTGCCGTGAACTGATTCAGAACGCCGCGGTGGCGGCCAACCGCGAGTGCGTGGTGATGCGCCCACGCGATGACGGCACATTGGTCCCCGTCGACATCTCGGGACCGTGGCAGGTCAAGACGGTGCACTCTGCGGTGTCGGAGGTGCTGGGCGAGCAGATCGACGTCGACACCGACCTGGGCACGCTGCGGCGGCTGTGCGACCGCGCCGATGTCCCATACCTGACACATTGGGACGCCGGCGCCGTGGTGCTCGAGCTCTACGAGCGGCTCGTCGAGGAGCGCACCGAAGAACCGACGTTCTACAAGGACTTCCCGATCTCGGTGTCGCCGTTGACCCGTCCGCACCGCAGCACGGCCGGGCTGGCTGAGCGCTGGGATCTGGTCGCCTGGGGCGTCGAACTCGGCACGGCCTACAGCGAGTTGACCGATCCGGTCGAGCAGCGCCGCCGTCTGCTGGAGCAGTCACTGCTGGCGGCCGGCGGGGACCCGGAGGCGATGGAACTCGACGAGGACTTCCTTCAAGCCATGGAGTACGCGATGCCGCCGACCGGTGGGCTCGGCATGGGGGTGGACCGAGTTGTCATGACGATCACCGGCCGAAGCATCCGCGAAACCCTGCCCTTCCCGCTGGCCAAGCCCCGTTAGGGCGTTCACAGCGTTCGCCCAGCTTGGCGGGCCACGATGATGCCGTGCCGTCCACATCTGAGTTGGTGCTCGCGGATGCATCATGGCCCTTTCACCAGCGCATCTCGCTGATGCACGGCTGGGTGCCGGCGCTGGTGCAAGCCGTCGCAATCACGGTGCTGCTACTGGCGATCGGATGGCGCTCACGGCGGTGGCGGGCCGTGTGGCTGCCGACGGCGGTTCTGCTGGGCGTTGCGACGGCCGCCGCTGCCCGGTGGTACATCAACTGCGAGGGCCTGGCCGGAGATCCCGCGCCGCGGTCGCTGTCGATATGGATCGGCTTGAGCGGCCTGGCGCTCGGCGTGCTCGTGCTGGGTTGGCGGCGGGTCCGCTGGTGGCGCCGCGGCGCGGCGATGACGGCCGTGCCGTTGTGCGCGCTGAGCGCGGCGCTGGCGCTGAACCAGTGGGTCGGCTACTTCCCCACCGTGCAGACGGCATGGAATCAGATGACGGCGGGGCCGCTGCCCGACCAGACCGACTCCGCGACCGTCGCCGCCATGCAGCGCACCGGAATAATGCCGGCCAAAGGCACCGTCGTCCCGGTCGACATCAGCGACGCCGCCTCGAAGTTCAAGCATCGCGGTGAACTGGTGTACCTGCCCCCCGCGTGGTACGCGACCAATCCTCCCCCGCGACTGCCGACCGTCATGATGATCGGCGGCGAGTTCAACACGCCCGCTGACTGGTTGCGGGCAGGCAATGCGATCAAGACCATCGACGACTTCGCTGCCGCGCACGGCGGCTACGCACCGGTGTTCGTGTTCGTCGACTCCGGCGGCGCGTTCAACAACGACACCGAGTGCGTCAACGGCCCGCGTGGCAACGCCGCCGATCACCTCACCAAAGACGTTGTGCCTTTTATGATTTCGAATTTCGGCGTCAGCTCCAGCCGGGCCAACTGGGGCGTCGTCGGCTGGTCCATGGGTGGCACCTGCGCAGTGGATCTGACTGTGATGCACCCGGATATGTTCAAAGCATTCGAGGACATCGCGGGTGACCTCAGCCCCAACTCCGGCAACAAGGCGCAGACGATCGCGCGGCTGTTCGGCGGGAACGCCGACGCGTGGGCCGCCTTCGATCCGTCCACGGTGATGACCAGGCATGGCAGATACGCCGACGTGGCGGGCTGGTTCGAGGTGCACGGCGGTCAGCAGGCCCGGCCGCATGCGACGCCAGCCGCCAACAGTGCACCGACGAGTTCACCCGGCGAGCAGGCGATTGCCGCGGATACCTTGTGCGCACTGGGCCAAGCGCATGGCATCGACTGCGCGGTGGTGACCCAGGCGGGCAAACACGATTGGCCCTTTGCCGCAATGGCATTCGCATCCGCGCTGCCGTGGCTGGCGGCTCAGATCGGCACGCCGGGTGTACCGCACGTCGGTTTCCCGTCACCGACCACCACACCGCCGGCGCCCGGCCGTCAGTATCAGGCAGCAGGGCGATAAGCCGGGAGTACCGTGTCGGCATGCCCGACGAAGAAACTCCGACTGATTCCGGTTACAGCGAGTCGGGACTGCCGACGTTCGACTCGGTGCGCGAGAAAATCGAGACCCGCTACGGCACGGCGTTAGGCGCGGCTGAACTCGACGCGGAAAGCCCCGAAGGGCGCTCGGTCGAGCAACAGTACGAAGAGCGGCAACAGGCTGCCGCGGACCGACTCGCGGAGATCCGCAAGTCCATGCAGTCCGGGGACCGCACCAGCGACGACGGGTAGCCGGTGCGCACCTTCACCTTCGACGAGCGGCGCAGCGCTACCGGAGTTGTCCGGAACATACGAACCTGCTCCCGGAAAACCGTGGGGCGGCCAAACACAGCTTGTCTCAAGGGTTTTCACGGTCCTCTGGGCGGACCGATGTTCGTGTTGCCGGATGACGTGGACGACGAGGCCGGCGCCGCCGCGCGGAACTGACCCCTGCCGACGACGAAACCGTCTGTTACAGCAGCGCTTCGGCGGGGCGGGTCGGCGCGCCTCTGGCGATCACGGTGGGCATCGAGGTGGCAGCGTCGGTGCGCAAAATCGTGTGCACCACTTCGATCAGGTCCTCGACGGGCATCAGCTGGCCGGGCATGTAGCCGCGTGCCATCCAGATCGGGTAGGCCTTCATGGCCAGCTCGGAATCCCAGCCGATGCTCATCCCGGTCTGGCCGTCGCCGTCGCCGCCGGCGCACTCGCCGACGATCAGGCAGGTGAACCCGATCTCCGGGTGCTCGCCACGCCACGCGTCGACCAAGCTCTGCAACGCGGCCTTGCTGACCCCGTATGCGCCGAGGCCGGGCCACGGCGGGGTGAGCGTGCCCGCGTCGGACGACAGGTAGACCACCTTGCCCGCGGACGCCTTGAGGTGCGGCACCGCGGCCGCCGTGGCCAGCGCCGCCCCGGTGACGTTGGTGTCGAACACCCGCCGCCAAGTCTTCGCCGAGGTGTCGACGAGACGCACGAGCGGGCCGACAGCCGGCGTGTAGATGAGATTGTCGAGGCCGCCCAGCGCTTCGACGGCGCCGTTGACGGCCGAGCGAATGGAATCCTCGTCGGTGACGTCGCATTCCATCGCGACGGCTTGCGGTCCCGCTTCCTTAGCCGCAGCGTCGAGCCGTTCACGACGCCGGGCCAGCAGCGCCACTTGGTGGCCGCGCTGGGCGAGTCCGACGCCGATACACCGCCCCAGGCCGCTCGACGCGCCGATCACCACTGTCCTCGACATGATCTCCTCGTTGAAATCGACGAACCTTTACACCTTTGGCCAGAAACGTATCGCTTTCCGGCGCCGCCCGCATCAAGTGTCGGCAAACTCTAGGCGCTGACCCGGCCGCGCCGCCGCCGAAGTCCCAGCATGTCCGCGAGGAATTGCCCGGTGTAGCTTTCCGCCACCACCGCGACGTCTTCAGGTGTGCCCTGGGCGACCACGGTGCCGCCGGCGGCGCCTCCTTCGGGGCCCATGTCGACGATCCAGTCCGAAGTCTTGATCACGTCGAGGTTGTGCTCGATCACGATGACCGTATTGCCTTTGTCGACGAGGCCGTTGATGACCGCCAGCAGCTTGCGGATGTCTTCGAAGTGCAGGCCGGTGGTGGGCTCGTCGAGGATGTAGACCGTGCGGCCGGTAGAACGCTTCTGCAATTCCGCGGCCAGCTTCACCCGCTGCGCTTCACCACCGGACAGCGTGGGGGCCGGCTGCCCCAGGCGCACGTAACCCAATCCCACGTCGACCAGCGTCTGCAGGTACCGGTGGATCGAGGTGATCGGCTCGAAGAATTCGGCGGCCTCCTCGATCGACATGTCGAGCACTTCGGCGATCGTCTTACCCTTGTAGTGCACCTCCAGAGTTTCCCGGTTGTACCGGGCTCCGTGACAGACCTCGCAGGGCACATAGACGTCCGGCAGGAAGTTCATCTCGATCTTGATGGTGCCGTCACCCGTGCACGCCTCGCAGCGGCCGCCCTTGACGTTGAACGAGAACCGCCCCGGCTGATAGCCGCGCACCTTGGCCTCAGTGGTGGCCGCGAACAGGGTGCGGATCTTGTCGAACACGCCGGTGTAGGTGGCCGGGTTGGACCGCGGGGTGCGCCCGATCGGTGACTGGTCGACGCGGACCAGCTTGTCGACGTGGTCGAGGCCGGTGACCCGGGTGTGCCGGCCCGGCACTTGTCGCGCACCGTTGAGCTTGTTGGCCAGCACCGCCGCGAGGATGTCGTTGACCAAGGTCGACTTCCCCGAGCCGGACACACCAGTCACCGACGTCAGAACTCCGAGTGGGAACGACACGTCGATGCCGCGCAGGTTGTGCTCCCGGGCGCCGACGACGGTCAGCTGCCGGCGGCGATCCACCGGCCGCCGCATGGCCGGCACGTCGATGCTCTGCTTGCCGGACAGGTATGCGCCAGTGAGCGACTCCTTGTTGCGAAGCAGCTCGTCATACGTGCCACTGTGCACGATCCGCCCGCCGTGCTCGCCCGCCGCCGGACCGATGTCGACCACCCAATCGGCGTGGGCGATGGTGTCCAAGTCGTGTTCGACGGCGATCAGCGTGTTGCCCAGATCCCGCAGCCTCAGCAGGGTCTCGATCAGTCTGCGGTTGTCGCGCTGGTGCAGGCCGATCGACGGCTCGTCGAGCACGTACAGCACGCCGACCAAGCCGGAGCCGATCTGCGTGGCGAGCCGGATCCGTTGCGCCTCACCGCCGGACAGTGTCGCCGCCGCCCGCGACAGCGACAGGTAGTCCAGACCCACGTCGAGCAAGAACCCGAGCCGCGATTGGATCTCCTTGAGAACCTGCCCGGCGATCGCCTGCTCGCGCGGGCCGAGCGTCAACGAGTTGAGGAAGGCGGCGCAGTCGGAGATCGAGAGCTCGGCGACCTCGGCGATGGACTTCGCGCCGTGCTCCCCCGCGGTCAGCGTGACCGCGAGGATTTCCGGCTTCAGCCGGGTGCCCTGGCATTCCGGGCACGGCACGTCGCGCATGAAGCCCTCGTACCGCTCCTTCATGGTTTCGGAGTCGGTCTGCTCCATCTTGCGCTGCAAGAACGCCATGACGCCTTCGAAGTCCGCGTAATACGACCGGGTACGCCCGTACCGGTTGCGGTAGCGGACGTGCACCTGCTCGTCGCAGCCTTCGAGAATCGCCCTGCGCGCCTTGGCCGGGAGCTTGCGCCACGGCGTGTCGACATCGAAACCCATCTGCTCACCCAGGCTGGCCAGCATCCGGGTGAAGTACTCGGCGGTGTGGCCGTTGGACCACGGCGCCACCGCGCCTTCGGCCAGCGTCAGATCCGGGTCGGGCACAACCAGCTCGGGGTCGACCTCCTTGCGGATGCCCAGGCCGGTGCACTCCGGGCAGGCACCATACGGCGAGTTGAACGAAAACGACCGCGGCTCGAGGTCGTCGACGGCCAGCGGATGACCGTTGGGGCAGGCCAGCTTCTCGGAGAAGCGCTGCTCGCGGTGCGGATGGTCGTGTTCGTGGTCGACGAACTCCAGCACGACGATGCCGTCGGCGAGTTGCAGCGCCGTCTCCACTGAATCGGTGAGGCGCTGCTTGGCTGACGGCTTGACGGTCAGTCGGTCGACCACCACCTCGATGTCATGCTTCTCCTGCTTCTTCAGCTTGGGCGGGTCCGTGAGCGAATGCACGACGCCGTCCACGCGGACGCGGCTGTAGCCTTGCGCGTTCAGCTTCTCGAACAGGTCGGCGAACTCGCCCTTGCGGGTGCGGACCACCGGAGCCAAGACCAAGAAGCGCGCGCCTTCCGGCATGGCGAGCACCTGGTCGACGATCTGTTGCGGCGTCTGGCGGGCGATCCGTTCACCGCAGACCGGACAGTGCGGGGTGCCGGCGCGGGCGTACAGCAACCGCAGGTAGTCGTAGACCTCGGTGATGGTGCCGACGGTGGAGCGCGGGTTGCGGTTGGTGGACTTCTGGTCGATCGAGACCGCCGGTGACAAGCCCTCGATGAAGTCGACGTCCGGCTTGTCCATCTGGCCGAGGAACTGGCGGGCATACGCGGACAACGACTCGACGTATCGGCGCTGACCCTCGGCGAAGATCGTGTCGAATGCCAGCGACGACTTGCCGGACCCGGACAGGCCGGTGAAGACGATCAGCGCGTCGCGCGGCAGGTCAAGGTCGACGCTTCGCAAATTGTGCTCACGCGCACCCTTGACGATCAGGCGGTCAGCCACCCGGTTCCTTCCAATAGACGCGATCCCTGCCCATGCTATGTGGGTCCACCGACAGACACGCCGGGGCTGTCAGTCGGCTTGCCCCGCGAGTGTGAATCCTCTGCGCGCTCACCGGCGTGTCGTCGCACTGCGTTTCACGTTCGGGTGCACTCGGCGTGTTCTCGCGCCGGCGCTAACGTGACGTCATGACTGCCGTCACGGACAACTACACCGGCCACGTCGAGCCCGGGACCGCCGCGCGCCGCACGCTTCCCGGCGCCACGGTCATCAAGGCCTCAGTGGGTCCCATGGACAACAACGCGTACCTGATCACATGTTCCGAGACCGGCGAGACGCTGTTGATCGACGCCGCCAACGACGCCGACGACCTGATCGCGCTGATCCGCGAGCATGCGCCGAAGCTTTCGCTGATCGTCACCAGCCATCAGCACTTCGACCACTGGCAGGCGTTGCAGGCCGTGGCCGACGCCACCGGTGCCCCGACGGCCGCCCACGAGGTCGACGCCGAAGGGCTGCCCGTGAAACCGGATCGCCTGCTGCACGACGGGGACAAGATCAACGTCGGCAAGCTGACGTTCGACGTGATCCACCTGCGTGGGCACACGCCGGGCTCCGTGGCGCTGGCGCTCGACGGCGCCGGTGATGCCACACAGCTGTTCACAGGTGACTGCCTGTTCCCGGGCGGTGTCGGAAAGACCTGGCAGCCGGGCGATTTCGAGCAGTTGCTGTCCGACGTCACTACAAAAGTGTTCGAGGTCTATCCCGATTCCACGGTGGTCTACCCGGGCCACGGCGACGACACGACGCTGGGCGCTGAAAGACCGCATCTTCCGGAATGGCGAGAACGCGGGTGGTGACCGGTCAGCGGTGACCCGAAACGGGGGTGGGCGACGGTCTGCCCTGCGGGTCGTGCGGCACACGGACGCCGCGCGCGGCGGCGCGCTTGCCCTTCTTCTCGGTGCGTTGGCGGCCCTCGCCTTCCCTGCGCCTTCATGGTGGTGGCTGGCCTGGTTCGGTGTGGTTCCGCTGCTGCTCGTGGTGCGTGCCGCACCGACCGGCTGGCAGGGCGGCATCCGCGGCTGGTGCGGCGCCGGCGGTTTCGTGCTGGCCAGCCAGCACTGGCTGCTTCCGAGCGCCGGACCGCTGCTGCTCGGCATTGCAATGCTGCTCGGAATCTTGTGGGTGCCGTGGGGCTGGGCCGCGCAGCGGCTGCTGAGGTCACCGCTGACAACCGCCAGGTTGCTTGCCGCAGTGCTTGTTCTACCGAGCGCATGGGTGATCGCCGAGGCGGCGCGATCCTGGCAGAGTCTGGGCGGTCCTTGGGCTTTGCTTGGTGCGTCGCAGTGGAATCAGCCGGCCAGTATGGCTTCGGCTTCGGTGGGCGGAGTGTGGCTCACGAGTTTTCTCGTCGCCGCCTGCAACACCGCCCTCGTCGGAGTCGTGTCGCCGGGCGTGTGCCGGCGGCGCCTCGCGGGGGCGGGCGTCGCGCTGCTCTGCGTGGTTGTCGGCCCGACGTGGTTCCTGCTGCAATCCGATCCCGCACCCAGCCGGACGGTGCGTGTCGCACTGGTTCAAGCAGGCGACATCGACGACTCCGCCGCACGTGAGAAGGCCGGTGAGGCAATTACCGCGACGCTCACTGGCCAGCGATTGGACCTGGTGGTCTGGGGTGAGAGCAGCGTCGGCGTCGACCTCGCCACGCATCCGGACGTCGCGGCACGCCTGGCCGCGTTATCGCGGCGGATCGGGTCGTTGCTCCTCGTCAACGTCGACGCGCCCGCACCGGCAGGCGGTATCTCGAAGTCATCGGTGCTGGTCGGACCCCTCGGCCCGCAAGGCTCGTACCGCAAGACGCGGCTGGTCCCATTCGGCGAGTATGTTCCCCTGCGGCCTGTGTTGGGCCCGCTCACCCGCCACACCAAGGCCGCCACCGAGGACCGTCGCCGCGGCAGCGGACCCGTCGTGCTGCACGCCGACGCGCTCGCTGTCGCTCCGTTGATCAGCTATGAAGCGACCTTCTCCGACATGCCACGGCGCGCCGTCGAGCTTGGCGCCGACCTGCTGGCGTATCAAAGCTCCACGTCGACGTTTCAGGGCAGTTGGGCGCAGCCGCAACTCGCCAGCCAGCCTGCGGTCCACGCCGTCGAAGTGGGACGGCCGGCGCTGCATGCCGGGTTGTCCGGCCAAAGCTCGGCGTTCGACGCTCAGGGACGCGAACTCGCCTGGTGTCCACCGCGCTTTCGCGGCGCCGTCGTCGTCGACGTTCCGCTCACCTCTGCAACCACACCGTATCAGCGATTCGGCAATTGGGTTGTGCCGCTTGCCATTTCACTCTTCGCGGCGGCGGCCCTTCAGGCAGGCGTCGGCTGGGTGCGGCGCCGGACTCAGGTGGTGTGAACGATCAGCACGTCGGTCTTGGCTTTACGCGAAACGTTGGCCGGCACCGAGCCGAGGAGCCGACCTGTGATGGTGCTCAGCCCGACGTTGCCAACGACCAGCAGATCGGCATTGACTTCTTCGGCGAGCTCTACGAGCGCGTCCACGGGGGCACCAACGACGGGCCGCTCTTCCACGTCCTTCGCCCCAGCCGCCGACGCCCGCTCGTGAGCCTCCTTGAGGATCGCGTAGATCGGAGCCGCACCCGTGGTCTTGTAGCTTTCGTTCTTCAGCAGATCGGCCGCTCGCGGGTCATCCTGCTGCGGGAAGTACGCGCTTGCGACATAAACCTTGGCGCCCGATTGAGCGGCAATGGCGCCGGCCCGGTCTACCGCACGCAGTGATGAATCCGAGCCGTCGGTTCCGACCACGATGGTCCGATAGGCGCTCATTTACCCTCCCAGTCGTCGGTTGCTACACCAACCCATGACCTTAGCCGGTTGGCCAGTGACAACGTGAGCGATTGACCACACCCCGGTCCTTCGGAGGTGTCAATTTCAGCTGCTCACCGGCCGAAACGGTGACTGCAAGCGGGCCCAGGTGAGATTGCCGACACGCGTGCCGCCGGACGAACGAGCTCACGATACTGGCCGCAGTAGGTCTGCGCTCGCTCAATTCGCCTGTGTGTCAGCGCGATTCGTCGGCACCCCTCGCCTTACTACGGCGGTTGGTCCGGCGGTGGCCGCGATCGCGTTGAAGTGCAGGGGTATTCGACACCTCCGGTCCTTCTGACACAGTGGTTCACTTCGCGCGTGTGCCCCGATTGCGCCCGATACGCTCGACGAAGGGGTGATGCAGATGGCCGTAGTGGGCGCGCAGGAATTCGTGCCGCAGACTCGAGACCTGGCGGACCTTGCCGCCGCCGCCCAAGGATGCCGCGGCTGTGACCTCTACCTTAATGCCGAGCAGGCGGTGTTCGGCGCCGGTTCGCCGTCCGCTCAGGTCATGCTCGTCGGTGAGCAGCCCGGCGACCAGGAGGACCGCGCGGGCCTGCCGTTCGTCGGGCCCGCGGGCAAGCTGCTCGACAAAGCGTTGATCGCTGCTGGCATCGACCGCCAGCGCGTGTACGTCACCAACGCCGTCAAGCACTTCAAATTCACCCAGGCCGAGCGGGGCAAGCGGCGTATCCACAAGACGCCCAGCCGCACAGAAGTGGTCGCGTGCCGCCCATGGCTGATCGCCGAGATGACAGCTGTGCGGCCTGACCTGGTGGTGTTGCTGGGCGCCACAGCCGCAAAAGCTCTGCTAGGCAATGACTTCCGGTTGACAGCCCACCGCAGTGAGGCGCTACGCCTGCCCACAGATGACACCGCCATCCAGCTGGACCTCGATCCGCAGGTGGTCGCGACGGTGCACCCGTCGTCGGTGCTGCGCGGACCCCCCGAAGATCGTGACAAGGCGTTCGACGCGCTGGTCGCCGACCTTCGGTTCGCGGCGGCCCTGCTGTCCTGAGCTCAACGGCGAAACGGTGCCGTCGGGCGAACCGAGGCATTGCGAGCGAGTGGCGGGATTCGAACCCGCGTAAACGGCTTTGCAGGCCGGTGCCTAGCCACTCAGCCACACCCGCAACGCGACGTGACGATGCCAGCCAACCCGGCACCTTTCCAGCGTTTCCCTCACACTGATTCAGATGTGCGGGCGTAAGCGGTGTTCGCCTAGCCCTAGTCCAGCCGGCCGGCACATGACCTGTACGACGCCAGCACACCGACCACCACCAGCACCGCAAAGACACCGAAAAGCCAACGCGCAGTCGCAACTTCGCCGCCTGTCGCGGTGTTGACCACTACCCCGGCAAGGCCCGCTCCGAAGGCGCCGGAAATCAACTGCACGGTGTTGATCGCGGCCGCGGCCGCACCGCCGTCGACCGGGTCGTCCACCGCGCCCATGATCCACGCCGACAGGTGAGGCCACGCGATGCCGACGCCTGTGCCCGTGAGGAACAGCGCCGCGACCCAGACGGCCAGCCGCGGCCAGGCGGGCTCGTCGTCGACACAACATGCCGCGAGCGCAAGGCCTGTGGCCATGACGACCGGCGCTAGCGCCACCATGCGCACGACAGCCCGTGTCCGGTTCACCGACGCGCTGGCGATCTCGGAGAAGGTCCAGCCGATCGCCAGGACCGCACCGAGGAATCCGGCGACCACCGGCGCCATGCCGGCAAGGTGCTGCCCGAACAGCGGCACATACATGTCGACCATCGTCGCCGCCATCAGCACGCCGACACTGACGTACATCCACTTCAACGGTCCGGGACCAAATGCGGCGCGCGGCAGCACCGCCGCTCGCCCCCTGCTGTCGACAACCAGGAAGGCGGCGACCAGAGCGACACCCAGCCCGAGCAGTCCCGCAGTGGCGGCAATGTTGTGCGGCACACCGGCAAGGCTGATCGCCAGCGCCGCCGCACCAAGCATCAGCAGCGACCACACCGGCATCCGCGCGAGCTCCGCCGGCGCCGGTGCGCTTCGCTCCTGAGCCGGCAGGGCGCCCGGCACCAGCGCCGCCATTGCGACCGTCGCGATCGCCAACGCGCCGAACGCCCAACGCCAGACACCGAATTGGGCGAACACCCCGCCCATCGCAGGACCGACGACCACGCTGACCCCCCACATGGCCGATACCAGCGCCGACGCGCGGGTCCACAGGTGCTGCGGCAGGGCGGCGTTGATCACGGCGTACCCGAGGCCGGCCAGAATTCCGCCGGCCGCGCCCTGCGCGCTGCGCGCGACGAGCAACAGTTCCATGCTCGGGGCGACTGCGCACCCCACGGTGCCAACGGCGAAGAGCACGAGGGTCAGCAGGTATGACATCCGCGGCCCGCACCGCATGAGCAGCGGGTTGACCGCCGTCGCCGCCATCACCGAGCCGACCAGATACACCGTGACCACCCACGCGTAGAACCGCTGGCCGCCGATGTCGGCGACCGTGCTGGGCAGCAGGCTGATCGTGAGGAACTCGTTGGTCGCATACAGGGCCACGCCGCCGGCCAGCAGCGCAGACGTCCGGAATCGCTCCCGGCCCAGCAGCTGCCGCCACGTACCCGTTGCGACGGTCACTTCGCTCACTCGAGCCACGCTAAGGCCTCAACCGCGGTTCAGATCAAGCAGTGCCATGGCGGCCACCGAGCGTGACGTTTCGCAGGCAGTCACTCGAGGTTCTTCTGCGAAACGTTGCTGTCGGTGCCTATTTCAGCCCGGCGGCGTCCATCCCCCGCAGTTCCTTCTTCAGGTCTGCGATCTCGTCGCGGATCCGGGCCGCCAGCTCGAACTGGAGGTCACGCGCTGCGGCCATCATCTGCGCGGTGAGGTCTTTGATGAGATCGGCTAGCTCGGCGCGCGGCATGTTCGACGTGTCGCGGCCCTCGACGATCCCGGCGCTGACGGCGCGTCCCGGCTCGCCTTGCGCTCTGCGGCCTCGCGACACGGCCCGGCCGGAGCCGATCTCCACGGTGTCGGTGTCGTCGGCCTCGCGGTACACCTGGTCGAGGATGTCGGCGATCTTCTTGCGCAGGGGCTTTGGGTCGATGCCGTGTTCCTTGTTGTAGGCGATTTGCTTGGCCCGGCGCCGTTCGGTCTCGTCGATGGCTTCCTTCATCGACTCGGTGATGTTGTCGGCGTACATATGGACTTCGCCGGACACGTTGCGAGCGGCGCGGCCGATGGTCTGGATCAGGCTTCGGGTCGATCGCAGGAAGCCTTCCTTGTCGGCGTCGAGGATCGACACCAGTGACACTTCCGGCAGGTCGAGGCCTTCGCGCAGCAGGTTGATGCCGACGAGCACGTCGTACTCCCCCAGCCGCAGCTGCCGAAGCAACTCCACGCGGCGCAGGGTGTCGACCTCCGAGTGCAGGTAGCGAACGCGAATCCCCATCTCGAGCAGGTAGTCGGTGAGGTCTTCGGCCATCTTCTTGGTCAACGTCGTCACCAGAACCCGCTCGTCGGCGTCGGCACGCTTGCGAATTTCGCCGATCAGGTCGTCGATCTGGCCCTTGGTGGGCTTGACCACCACCTTGGGGTCGACCAGCCCGGTCGGGCGGATCACCTGCTCGACGAATTCGCCGCCTGTCTGGCTGAGTTCGTATGGGCCCGGCGTCGCCGACAGGTAGACCGTCTGCCCGATCCGCTCGGCGAACTCCTCCCAGGTGAGGGGTCGGTTGTCGATAGCGGACGGCAACCGGAACCCGTACTCGACGAGGTTGCGTTTACGCGAGATGTCGCCCTCGTACATCCCGCCGATTTGCGGAACAGTGACATGCGACTCGTCGATGACCAGCAGGAAGTCCTCGGGGAAGTAGTCGAGCAGCGTGGCCGGCGCCGAACCGGGTGGCCGGCCGTCGATGTGCCGCGAGTAGTTCTCGATACCCGAGCAAAAGCCGACCTGCCGCATCATTTCGATGTCGTAGTTGGTACGCATCCGCAGCCGCTGTGCTTCCAGCAGCTTGCCCTGGCGTTCGAGTTCGGCCAGCCGCTCCGCCAGCTCCTCCTCGATGGTCGAGATCGCCTGCGCCATCCGTTCCGGGCCGGCCACGTAGTGCGTGGCGGGGAAGATCCGCAGCGAATCGACCTGTCGGATCACGTCGCCGGTGAGCGGGTGCAGGTAGTACAGCGCTTCGACCTCGTCGCCGAAGAACTCGATGCGCACAGCGAGCTCCTCATACGACGGAATGATTTCGACGGTGTCGCCGCGCACCCGGAACGAACCGCGGGTGAAGGCCAGGTCGTTGCGGGTGTACTGGACGTCGACCAGCAGCCGCAGCAGCGCGTCGCGCGGAACCTCCATGCCGACCTGCACCTCGACGGACCGGTCGAGGTAGGACTGCGGGGTGCCGAGGCCGTAGATGCAAGAGACCGACGCCACGACGACGACGTCCCGCCGCGACAGCAGACTGGAGGTGGCCGAGTGCCGCAGCCGCTCGACGTCGTCGTTGATCGAGCTGTCTTTTTCGATGTAGGTGTCGGTCTGCGCGATGTACGCCTCAGGCTGGTAGTAGTCGTAGTACGACACGAAGTACTCGACGGCGTTGTGCGGCAACATCTCTCGCAGCTCGTTGGCCATCTGAGCAGCCAGCGTCTTGTTCGGTTCCATCACCAGGGTGGGCCGTTGCAAGCGTTCGATCAGCCACGCGGTGGTAGCTGACTTCCCGGTGCCCGTCGCCCCGAGCAGCACCACGTCACGCTCGCCGGCCTTGATCCGGCGTTCGAGCTCGTCGATCGCTGCGGGCTGGTCTCCTGCCGGCTCATACGGACTGACCACCTCGAAGCGACGGCCGGTGCGCACCAGCCCCTTGACGGCCTCTGCGGCTGGGCGGTACTCCGAGTGGGCAAGCACAGGGTGCTCGGTCGCGAATGCCATGCAGTCTCCCCTTCACGCGGCACTCAGCCGCGTTCACCAGCGTAGAACCAGCCACCGACAGGTTCTCTTCCCGCACGTAAGCTGGGCCCATTCATCCGCCGAAACGTGAAACGTTCGACCTCGTCGCGCGCACCAACACCGACCCGAAAGGCATCGTGCGCGCCGTCGACGTCTACACCGTCACGCCGTGGGGTTTGTACATGGCCCGGCCGACGCCCGGCCGCGTCCAGTTCCATTACCTGCAATCCTGGCTGTTGCCTGCGCTAGGGTTGCGGGTCAACGTCTTCCACTTCAATCCCGGCCACGAACGCGAGCAGGACTTCTACCTCGACATCGGCGACATCGTTGCGGGCGACTCGGTCTGGCGCACCGAGGACCACTACCTCGATTTGGTCACCCACGCCGGTCGCTGCACTGAGCTGCTCGATGTCGACGAACTCTTGGCCGCCCACCACCATGGGCTCGTGACATCCCGGAAAGCCGAGCAGGCCCTCCATCGAGCCGTCCGGGCGATCACAGGCCTCGCTCAGCACGGACATGACCTGAACCGGTGGCTGTCCACCGAAGGCATCGAGCTGACGTGGCGCAGGTAATCTCCTCTTCATGATTACCGCCATCCGCATTGCCGTGGGCGTCGCCTGCGTGGTTGCCGCGGCGGCCGGCGGTCAAGTGATCGCGCCCCACGCCGCAGCTGACAATGTCGACTTGCACAACGTCACCTATCGCGTCCGGATCGATGGTGCGTCGCGTGGCGCGTTGATCAGCTACGCCGCCCAGAACAACCAGACCGAAACCGCGACCCCGACGATGCTTCCCGGACGGGTATTCGAAGCCAACACCGTGCTGCCCGCGACCCAAGAGGCCAAGCTTCGGGTTTCCATCGAATGGCCGTACTCCGCGAATCTGCATTGCGAGATCTTGGTCGACGACGCGGTGGCCGCCCAAGCCGACGATTTCATCGCCCCACGGGCGCTGCCGGTCCGAGACGACCCAGATTACGGGGCCTTGACATGTCAAGCACCGGTGACCGGCGCTCCGATCAACGGTTCTGCCGACACGCCCCCCGCATCGGCGGATGCCGGCTTGTCACCGGCCGGCTGAGGTGGTCAGGGCCGCCAGCCCGTCGCGTCAGCCCACTCCCATGCCCGTCGGTAGGCGTCGAGCAACCATGGCTCTTTCGCATCGGCGCATTCCGGTGCACCCTGCGCAGCACGCTTGGCGGCGAGGTAATCGGCCTGCACGTCTGGATGTGCCCGCAGCCACTCGGTGAACAGCAGCGCGAACTGCTGGTTCGGCCAGCCGTTCACACGCACATGCACGTGCGTGGGCCGCCCCGGATCCGCCGAGGCGTGAAACCGCTTCTCCCACAAGGCCGGATCGTCGGCGTGGTCGAATTCGCCCACGGTACTGCGAGCGTCGGGCTTGGCGACGTCTGCGGTGATCGCGTCGATGCGGGGGTACCCGGCCTGAGCGAGCGCGTCGGCGATCTCGTCGGCGACCGCCAGCGACGCGACGGTCACTTGCACGTCGATCACGTCCTTGGCGTCCATCCCGGGTACGGCTGTCGACCCGATGTGGTCGATGCGGACGGCGTTGTGCCCGCACGCGGTCTTCAGCCGCTCGACGATCCGGCGAGCCTGCGCAGGCCATGTCGGATCGGCGGGCACCAACACCGCGGGCGCCGCGGCGACCCGGCCCGTCCGAAGGTTGTGCGCGAACGGCACGATGCGCTGGTGCCACAGCTGCCGAGCGCGCTGCACGAGGTCGTCCTCGGATCCGGAATTGTCCAACCACACGTCGGCGACGGCCCGCCGTTGCTCCTCGGTGGCCTGCGCGGCGATGCGGGCGCGCGCGTCGTCCTCGGCCATGCCGCGTTTGATCAGCCGCCTCACGCGCTCTTCGACCTCGGCGTGCACGATGACAACGAGCGGGAACAACGGCGCCATGCCGCTTTCCACCAGCAGCGGGATGTCCTCGACCACCACGTCGTCGTCTGAGACCGCGGCAATGATCTCGGCGCGTCGTCGCCCCACCAGCGGATGCACGATCCCGTTCAGCGTTGCGCGCGCTTTCTCGTCGCGAAAAGCCTTTGCTGCCAACGCTGGACGATCCAGTGCGCCGTCGGGAAGCAGGATGTCGTCACCGAACGCCTCGACGAGTTTGGCCAACCCTTCGGTGCCGGGTTCGACGACTTCCCGCGCGATCACGTCGCCGTCGACGATGATGCCGCCGCATTCTGCGAAAACCGCTGAAACCGTGGACTTTCCGGCGCCGATGCCGCCGGTCAGCCCGATCCGAAGCATTGAGCGCTAGGCGTTGCCGGCGAGTTTCTCCCGCAGCGCGGCCAACTGCTCGTCGCTGGCCAGCGAACCGCCGGACTGCGACTCGTCGGACCGCCCGGAACCGTTGCCGGCCGGCCTTTCGGCAGCGGCCGCCTCGGCAGCGGCGAACTTCTCCATCTGCGCGGTGTGCATCTTGTGCCGGCGCTCCGCCTCGGCGTAGCGGGCCTCCCACTCGGCGCGCTGCTTCTCGAAGCCTTCGAGCCATTCGTTGGTCTCGGGGTCGAAGCCCTCGGGGAAGATGTAGTTGCCCTGCTCGTCGTAGCTGTCGGCCATCCCGTACTTGCTCGGGTCGAACTCTTCGGTGTAGTCCTCGTTGGCCTGCTTGAGGGAAAGCGAGATGCGGCGGCGCTCCAGGTCGATGTCGATGACCTTCACCATCGCGTCGTCGCCGACCTGAACCACCTGGTCGGGCACCTCGACGTGACGCTCGGCCAGCTCGGAGATGTGCACCAGGCCCTCGATGCCCTCTTCGACGCGGACGAACGCACCGAACGGCACCAGCTTGGTGACCTTGCCGGGGACGATCTGGCCGATCGCGTGGGTACGGGCGAAGTGACGCCACGGGTCTTCTTGAGTTGCCTTGAGCGACAACGAAACCCGCTCGCGATCCATATCGACGTCGAGGACCTCGACGGTCACCTCGTCGCCCACCTGAACCACCTCGGACGGGTGGTCGATGTGCTTCCAGGACAGCTCGGAGACGTGCACCAGACCGTCGACGCCGCCAAGGTCGACGAACGCGCCGAAGTTGACGATCGAGCTGACGACGCCCTTGCGGATCGCGCCCTTCTGAAGCTGGTTGAGGAACTCGCTGCGCACCTCGGACTGGGTCTGCTCCAGCCAGGCGCGGCGGGAGAGCACCACGTTGTTGCGGTTCTTGTCCAGCTCGATGATCTTGGCCTCGAGCTCCTTGCCGATGTAGGGCTGCAGGTCACGGACGCGCCGCATCTCGACCAGTGAAGCGGGCAGGAAGCCGCGCAATCCGATGTCGAGGATCAGGCCACCTTTGACCACCTCGATGACGGTGCCCTTGACGGCCTCGTCCTTCTCCTTGAGCGCTTCGATCGTGCCCCAGGCGCGCTCGTACTGTGCGCGCTTCTTGGACAGGATGAGCCGGCCTTCCTTGTCCTCCTTGGTGAGAACAAGAGCCTCGACCTTGTCGCCGACCTTGACGACCTCATTGGGGTCGACGTCGTGCTTGATGGACAGCTCGCGGGACGGGATGACACCTTCGGTCTTGTAGCCGATGTCGAGCAGGACTTCGTCACGGTCAACCTTGACGATCGTCCCTTCCACGATGTCGCCATCGTTGAAGTATTTGATTGTTTTGTCGATGGCGGCGAGAAAGTCCTCGCTCGAGCCGATGTCGTTGACGGCTACTTGGGGCGAGGCGACGGAGGGACTTGGCATGTTGTTGGGTTGCTCCGGACAGGTTCGGTCGTAGGGACAGTTCGATGACCCGGCGCGCGCCGGTGTCGTTATGCGCTCGCGAACAGGCCGCGAGCCATCTGCCGAGGTTACTCGACTGTGCACATCCTGGACAAACTGCAATGAGCGCTCGCGCTCAAGAGCCGACAGACTTCGTCGGCCGTGGCCGCTACCCTGCTGTCGTGTCGCAACCCGAGATGCCGCACCGGCCGCCGACCGTGGGTCCGCCCCCGGCTCCACCGTTTCAGCGGCGCATCCGCAAGGTCGGCGCGCCGCTCGGGCTGCTCATCGCGCTGGGCACCGTCGCCGGGTTGATCGTCATTCTGCTGACTGCGCTCAATCCTGCCGGGACCGCGATCGGCTTTGTGCTCTCCACGCTGGCCATGGCCGGCGTCGTGCTCGCCTACCTGTGGCTGGACCGGTGGGAGCCGGAGCCGCCGAGGCTGCTCGTGTTCGCCTTCGTCTGGGGCGCGTCGATCGCCGTCGTCTTGTCGGTCGTGCTGGAGCTGTACTTCGACTCCCTGGTCCATCGCGGTGAAGATGTCAGCGCCGCATCCGTCGCAATTGGCGGCCCGCTGATCGAGGAGGCGGCGAAAGGCCTTTTTCTACTGCTGATGATGACCGGCGTGCGGCGCAACGAGCTCAACTCGTTGACCGATTGCCTGGTGTACGCGGGGCTCACCGCGGCCGGTTTCGCGTGGCTCGAGGACATCCTCTATATCGCGAACGGTGAATCGCTTGCCGGCACACTGACGACGGCAGCGATGCGCTTGGTCATGGGCCCGTTCGCCCATCCGCTGTTCACGTCGTTCTTAGCGCTCGGGCTGTATTTCGCGCTCCAGCAGCGCAGCGCAGCAGCCAAGGCCGGGTCGCTGCTGCTCGGCTACATCGGTGCCGTGGTCATGCACGGCATGTGGAACGGGTCCGCGCTGCTGAGCGCGCAGGCGTACTTCGGCGTCTACCTCTTGTGGATGATGCCCATCTTCGTGTTCGCGGTGGCGCTGGCAGTTGCCAGCCGGCGCCGCGAGCAGCGTGTGGTAGCCGCCAAGCTGCCCGGGATGGTGTCGGCGGGTCTGGTGACGCCGAACGAGGCCACCTGGCTGGGTTCGATTCGCAGTCGCAAACTGGCGATCGCGGAGGCAACCCGGCTGGGCGGACCGAACGCCGGAAAAGCGGTCAAGAACTTCGCGGCACAAGTGGTCGAGCTGGCGTTCGTCCGAGACCGCATCGAGCGAGGCTACGGCGACCCGAGGGTGTTCGCGCTGCAGACCGAAGAGGCGTACGGCGTCTACGCGGCCCGGGCCGCCGCGCCGATCCTGCAGCGGCTGGCCGGCTACCGGGTGCCGACCGGTTAGCCCGGCATCGCGCCGAGCGTCGCCGTTTCCGGCGCCGAGCGTGCGGTAAGCGCGAAGAAATGGCCGCCGAATTTCCGCCGTTGTTTCACGCTCGGCACGCTCAAGACACGATTTCGATCGTCCGGCAAGGCTACGCTCAGCACCGTGCCGGAAACGGCCTACGCGCAATGCGGCGATCTCAGCCTGGCGTATCAGGTGTTCGGCGACGGGCCTGCCGAACTGGTGTACGCCGGGTCGTTCGTGAGTCACGTCGAGCTGTTCTGGACGATGCCCGAATTCGAATCGTTCATGGAGCGGCTCTCCACGTTCTGCCGCATTGTCTTGTTCGACAAGGCAGGCGTTGGCCTTTCGGACCCCGTCCCGCGAGTCCGCACGCTCGATGACCGAGCCGCCGAGATCGAGGCCGTGATGGACGCTGCTGGCTTCGAGAAGGCGATCCTCTTCGGCATCAGCGAGGGTGGCCCGGCGAGCATCTTGTTTGCGGCCACGCGACCCGAACGCACGCAAGCGTTGATCCTCACTGGCACAACGTCGTTCATCGGTTTCTTCGACGAGTGGAACGACGTCGAACGCGACCCAGCCGAGATACGGCCCCGCTTGGTTCGCGAACTGGGCGAAAAGTACACGCCGTCGACAGACCAGATAGCGAAGTGGCTTGATTTCGCCCGTGCCGCACGCTCACAGTGGGGTACAGGCGCGGCCCTGCAGGTTCTGGTTCCGTCGGTCGCCTCGCAGCGTCAACTCGCAATGCTGGAACGGATGAGCGCGAGCCCGGGAATGGCGCGCGCGACGGTGGAAGCGGTATGCCGGATGGACGTGCGATCGATTCTGCCCACGATCAGCGCACCGACGCTCGTGATTCATGCCACAGGCGATTTCGTCCCGGTTCAGGGCGGCCGCTATATCGCCGACCACATTCCTGGTGCACGATTACTCGAGGTGGACGGCACGGATCACGTGCCATGGCTGAGCCACCCCGACCTGATCGCAACCGAGATCGAAGAATTCGTCACCGGTACCCATGCGGCGCCCCCGCAATCCCAACGGGCGCTGCGCACCGTGCTCTTCACCGACATCGTCGCATCGACGCAGCACGCCGCGGCCACCGGTGACGAACGGTGGCGCGCGGTGCTGCACCGCTTCGGCGAGATCACTGCCCAACTGACGCAACGGTTCAACGGAATGGTGGTGAAGAGTACCGGCGACGGTCACCTAGCCACCTTCGACGGCCCCACGCAAGCCATCCGCTGTGCCGAGGCATTGCGGGCCGACGCCGAAACTTTGGGCATCCAGATCCGCGCCGGCATTCATACCGGTGAATGCGAACTTCTCGACGGTGACATCGGCGGGATCGCAGTCCACATCGCAGCGCGGATTCTCGGGCACGCCGGCGCCGGCGAAGTACTCGTGTCCCGAACCGTACGTGACCTGGTTGTTGGCTCGGGCACGAGTTTCCAGGAGCGTGGCAGTGTCGAACTCCGTGGGGTGCCCGGCATCTGGGAGCTTCTTGCGGTGAACAAGGAAGGCTCGCACGCGGGATCCGTCGAGGCGAAACTTGCTTCGACACCAACTCCCGGGCCACGAACCACCATGCGTCGGTCAGACCGCGCCCTGGAACTGATGGCGAGGCGGACGCCGTGGATCATGCGCGGGATGGCCCGCCTCCGGCAGCGGGCGGGCGTGAACAGTTAGTGCGCCGCCGCGTCCCAGCTGCGGCCATATCCCACGGACACTTCCAGCGGCACATCGAGCGGATAAGCACTGCCCATCTTCTCGCGCACCAACTTCTCGAGCGCCTCACGCTCCCCGGGCGCGACCTCGAGCAGCAGTTCGTCGTGCACCTGCAACAGCATTCTCGACTTGAGGCCGGCGTCTTTGAGGGCCGTATCGACGTTGATCATGGCGACCTTGATGATGTCGGCGGCGCTGCCCTGGATCGGGGCGTTGAGCGCCGCCCGCTCCGCCGCCTCCCGGACCTGGCGATTGCTGCTGTCCAGTTCGGGTAGATAGCGACGACGACCCAGCACCGTCGAGGTGTAACCGTCCTTCCGAGCCTGATCGACCACCTCGTGCAGGTAGTCGCGCACGCCGCCGAAGCGAGCGAAGTACTGCTCCATCTGCTCCTTGGCTTCTTCGGTGGAGATCTTGAGCTGCTGTGCGAGCCCGTAGGCACTCAACCCGTACGCCAGCCCGTACGACATCGCCTTCACGCGGCGCCGTAAGTCGGCGGTGACCTCGTCGATCGGCACGCCGAACGCGCGCGAGGCCACGAACGAGTGCAGGTCTTCACCCGTTCGGAACGCCTCGATCAGGCCCTCATCGTGCGACAGGTGCGCCATGATCCGCATTTCGATCTGGCTGTAGTCGGCCGTCATCAGCTCGTCATAGCCTCGGCCGACCACGAATGCGTCGCGGATCTGCCGGCCCGCGTCGGTGCGGATGGGGATGTTCTGCAGGTTGGGCTCCGTCGACGAGAGCCGGCCGGTGGCCGCGATGGTCTGGTTGAAGGTGGTGTGAATTCGCCCGTCGGCGGCGACCGAATTCAGCAGCCCGTCGACGGTGACCTTGAGCCGCGTCACGTCGCGGTGCGCCAACAGATGCTGCAGGAACGGGTGCCCCGTCTTCTCGTAGAGAGACTGCAGCGCGTCGGCATCCGTGGTGTAGCCCGTCTTGGTGCGCTTGGTCTTCGGCATCTGCAGCTCGTCGAACAGCACCACCTGCAGCTGTTTGGGCGAACCTAGGTTGATCTGCTTGCCGATCACCGCATACGCGGCCTCCGCCGCATCGCGAATCTGGTCGGCGAACTGCCGCTGCAGGTCGGTCAGCTGGTCGAGGTCGACCGCGATACCGGCTTTTTCCATCTCGGCGAGCACGCGTTGCACGGGCAATTCCATGTCGCCGAGAAGCGACGAGCACTCCATGCGCTCCAGCTCCGCGTCGAGAGCCTCGGCAAGGTCCACCACCGCCCTGGCCCGCAGTATTTGCGCCTGTACTGCCTGGTCGTCGACGCCGTCGCTGTCGTCGAGCAGTGACAGCTGCGCTTGCTCCGGGTTGTCGGCGCGCAGTTCACGGCGCAGATACCGCAGCGACAGGTCCTCGAGGGTGAAGCTGCGCTGCCCCGGCCGCACCAGATACGCCGCAAGCGCGGTATCAGACGTGACTCCGCGCAGATCCCAGCCGCGGGCGGCGAGGTCGTGCATCGCCCACTTGGCCTCATGCAGGGCCTTCGGCTGGCTCTCGTCGGCCAGCCACCGACCCAGTGCGTTTTCGTCGTCCGCGGTCATCGTCGCGGTGTCGATGTAGCCGGAGTCACCGTCGGGTGCCGCGATGGCCACCGACGTGGCGTCACCGTCACACACGACGTGCGGACCGACCACGGATACGCCTGCGCGGCGGCCATCGGACGCGTGCTCGGCCAGCCACTCGGCAACCTCACCGGGTGCCAGGGCGCCGCCACGAACGTCGAACCCCTCGTCGACTTCCGGCTCGACTGCGGCGAGCGTGTCGAACAGCCTGTCGCGCAGGACCCGGAATTCGAGGTCGTCGAACAGCCGGTGGATGTGGTCGCGGTCCCACGGCTGCATGCGCAGCATGTCGGGCGTCTGCGCCAGCGGCACGTCCTTCACCAGGTCGGTGAGTTCGCGATTGAGTACGACATGAGATAGGTTGGCGCGCAAAGCATCTCCGACCTTGCCGCGTACCGAGTCGACGTTGTCGACGAGTGCCTGCAGGGAACCGTATTCGGCGATCCACTTCGCGGCCGTCTTCTCCCCCACGCCGGGGATACCGGGCAGGTTGTCGCTGGGATCGCCGCGCAGGGCCGCGTAGTCGGGATACTGCTGGGGAGTGAGCCCGTACTTCTCGACCACTGCTTCGGGCGTGAAGCGGGTGAGTTCGCTGACGCCTTTCCTGGGATAGAGCACGGTCACGTTGTCACTGACGAGTTGCAAGGAATCGCGATCCCCGGTAACCACCAGCACCCGGAAGCCGGCTTCCTCGGCCTGGGTGGCCAACGTGGCGATGACGTCGTCGGCCTCGTACCCCGGTTCCGCGAGCACCGTGATGCCGAGTGCGTTGAGCACCTCCTTTGTGATCTCGATCTGACCGCGGAACTCGTCAGGCGTGGACGTCCGATTGGCTTTGTATTCCGGGAACTTGTCGGCGCGGAACGTCTGCCGGGACACGTCGAACGCGGCGGCGACATGGGTGGGCGTCTCGTCGCGCAACAGGTTGATCAACATCGCGGTGAACCCATACACCGCGTTCGTGGTCAGTCCGCCCTGGGTCTTGAAGTTCTCCGCCGGCAGCGCATAGAACGCGCGAAACGCCAGCGAATTGCCGTCCAACAGCATCAATGTGGGCTTGGCCGCGGTATCGGCTCCGGCAGGCGGGGCGGAAGGGGACGCTGACTTGGCGGGGCTCACGGAATCACTCTAGGCAGCCGCGCCGACACACAACCGCTGTGGCATAAAGAGGCCATGTCCACCTTCGTGTTGATCCCCGGTGCGTGCCACGGCGCTTGGTGCTTCGACGATCTCGCGGCAAGGCTGCGCTCCCGGGGTCACCGGGTCTTGGCGTACACGTTGACCGGTGTCTCCGAACGCGCGCACCTGCTGCATTCCGGCGTGAACCTGGACACCCATATCCGCGACGTGGTGTCGGCGCTCGTCGTTGAGCAAGTGCGCGATGCCGTCCTTGTGGGGCACAGCTACGGCGGAATGGTGATGACCGGCGTCGCCGATCAGCTGCCACAGATCGTTGATTCGCTGGTTTACATCGACGCATTCGTTCCCCGCCATGGCGATTCGTGCTGGACATTGACCACCGACGAGCAGCGCGAGTGGTACATCGGAGTGGACGAGACGGGGTACGGCGTTCCGCCGCTGCCATTCTTCGACGAGCGGGCGACGGCGCACCCGCTGGCCTCTCTTCTCCAGCCGATCGTGCTGCGCGGCGACCTGAACAGGTTCCGGCGGCGCGATTACGTGTTCGCACAGGGGTGGGAAGGCGAGTCACCGTTCCGCGCGACCTACGAGCAGGTGCGCAGCGATCCGCGGTGGAACACTCACCCCCTCGACGGGGGCCACAACCTCATGCGCGATTGTCCCGACGAGCTGGAGCGGATTCTCATCGGAGCCGGTGACGCTAGCTGATGAGCCCAAACTGGAACACGTTTCAGTTTTGGGGTCGTGGTCGGTACGCTAACCGACGTGTCGACATCCACCCAACCGGCGATCGACGGCTGGTTCGCCACCGATGGATTAGGTGCGCCGTACCTGATCGGTTCGAAGTGCCACCAGTGCGGCACCTACGTCTTTCCGCCGCGTGCCAACAACTGCCCCAATCCCGGCTGTGACGGCGACGAGCTCGCGCAGGTTCCGCTGTCCCGCCGCGGCACATTGTGGAGCTACACCGAAAACCGGTACCCACCGCCGGCGCCCTACCCGGCGCCAGATCCGTTCGAGCCGTTCGCCATTGCCGCAGTGGAGCTCGCCGACGAGGGAATGATCGTCCTGGCGAAGGTCGTCGAGGGCACGTTGGCCGCTGACTTGAAAGTCGGCATGGAGATGGAACTGACCACCATGCCCCTGTTCGTCGACGACGACGGCGTCGAGCGCGTGGTGCACGCGTGGAGGATTGCGCAATGAGCCCAGAACCGCTTTACATACTCGGCGCCGGCATGCACCCGTGGGGCAAATGGGGCCGCGACTTCACCGAGTACGGCGTCGTCGCTGCGCGTTCGGCGTTGGCCGAGGCGGGTCTGGATTGGCGGCAGATCCAATTCGTCGCGGGCGCCGACACCATCCGCAACGGCTACCCCGGCTTCATCGCCGGCTCGACGTTCGCGCAGAAGCTCGGCTGGAACGGCGTGCCCGTGAGTTCGAACTACGCCGCCTGCGCTAGCGGTTCGCAAGCCCTCCAGAGTGCTCGCGCGCAGATTCTCGCGGGCTTCTGCGATGTCGCGCTGGTTGTCGGTGCAGACACCACGCCCAAGGGCGCGTTCGCGCCGGTCGGCGGGGAGCGCAGAAACGACCCGGACTGGCAGCGCTTCCACCTCATCGGGGCGATGAACCCCGTGTACTTCGCCTTGCTCGCTCGCAGGCGAATGGACCTCTACGGCGCCACCTCCGAGGACTTCGCTCAGGTCAAGGTCAAGAACGCCAGGCACGGCGTGCAGAACCCGTACGCCCGCTACCGCAAGGAGACGTCGGTGGACGACGTGCTCGCCAGCCCGGTGGTGGCAGATCCGTTGCGGCAGCTGGATATTTGCGCGACATCCGACGGCGCCGCCGCGCTGGTGGTGGCCAGCGCCGAGTTCGCCCGCAAGCATCTCGGCTCGCTGGAGGGAGTGCCGTCGGTGCGGGCGGTCAGCACCGTCACCCCGCGGTATCCGCAGCATCTGCCCGAATTGCCCGACATTGCAACGGATTCCACCGCGGTCGTGCCTGCTCCGGATCGGGTGTTCAAGGACCAGATCATCGACGCGGCGTACGAGGAGGCGGGCATCGGGCCAGAGGACGTCAGCTTGGCCGAGGTCTACGATCTCTCGACCGCCTTGGAACTTGACTGGTACGAACACCTGGGACTGTGCGAGAAGGGGGAGGCCGAGTCGCTGCTGCGCACCGGGGCGACGACGATCGGCGGCCGCGTGCCGGTGAATCCATCCGGCGGACTGGCGTGCTTCGGAGAAGCCATACCAGCGCAGGCCATTGCCCAAGTGTGCGAATTGAATTGGCAACTGCGCGGGCAGGCTACAGGGCGTCAAGTCGAGAATGCAGCCGTCGGCATCACGGCCAATCAAGGCCTGTTCGGTCACGGGTCGTCGGTGATCGTCGCGCGCTGACCGCTCCTATAGAGCTTGGTCGATCTCGTCGTGCTGCGACGTTTGTACCGCTGTCGCTCGGGTAGAACCGGTGTGGATCGCTCACCGCTTCTCGAAAAGGACGACCATGACAGCTATAGCCAGGCTGCGCGAGGCACAGCGCCGCGTGTTCAAGGCTCAGCGACGACTTTGGCTGCTCGAAGCGGCGTTCTGGCCCACGCTGGTCGTGGTTGCGGCGGCCGGGCTGGCCGGCTTGGGATGGTGGCTGCGGCGCCGGTCAGCCGCCGGCCGGTCTGTTGCCCCACCGAGTCAGCCGACCACGGCCGGCTCGACGCTGTGACGGTGCGGCCGTTGCGGCTGCGGCTCGCAACGCGCCTTGTCGTCCTGCGCGCATCGCACGTCAGGCAACGCCGAGGTAGGCGGCCCGGATGCTGTCGTCGTTGAGGAGCTGCTGCGCCTGCCCTTCGCGCGTGATGGTCCCGGTCTCGAGGATGTAGGCGCGGTCCGAACGGCTCAAGGCTTGCTGGGCATTCTGCTCGACCAGCAGCACCGTGGTGCCTTGGGAGTTGATCTCGGAAATGATCCGGAAGATCTGCTGAATCATCATGGGCGCCAGGCCCATCGACGGTTCGTCCAACAGCAGCACCTTTGGCCTGGCCATCAGAGCTCGCGCGATGGCGAGCATCTGCTGTTCGCCGCCGGACAGTGTGCCGCCCACCTGCTGACGCCGTTCCGCCAACCGGGGGAACGTCTCGAAGATCCACTCGAGTTTCGCCCGGTGCTCGGCTCGTGACCGGAAAGTCCTACCGTAGCAGCCCATTTCGAGGTTCTCGACGACGGACATCCCCGGGAACACACCGCGGCCCTCGGGCGCCTGGATCAGCCCGTCGACGACCCGCTGATGGGCCTTCACCCGGGAGATGTCGCGGCCTTCGAACCAGATGGAGCCGCGAGTCAGCGGCCGCAGACCGGAGATCGCTCGCATGGTGGTGGTCTTGCCGGCGCCATTGGAACCCAAGAGCGTGACCAGCTCACCCTCCCGCACCTGTAACGACACGCCGTGCAGCGCCTCGATCCGGCCGTAATGCACGACGACGTCGCGCAATTCGAGCAACGCCGCGCTGTTATCGGATGTCGTCATCCGGCACTCCCAGATAGGCGGCAATCACCGCCGGGTCGTCACGGATCGCCGATGGAACGCCCTCGGCGATTTTGCGGCCGAACTCCAGCACCACGATCCGGTCGGTGACACCCATCACCAGTCGCATGTCGTGCTCGATGAGCAGCACGGTATATCCGTCGTCGCGAATCTTGTTGATCAACTCGATCAGTGCCGCCTTCTCGGCGGGGTTGAATCCGGCTGCCGGCTCGTCGAGGCACAGCAGCTTCGGTTCGGTGGCCAGCGCCCGGGCAATTTCTAGCCGCCGTTGGTCGCCATAGGGCAGATTTTTGGCCTTTTCCTCGCCGCGCGACGCGATTCCGACGAATTTCAGAAGCGCGGCGGCGCGTTCGATCGCATCGCTCTCCTCGCGGCGATGGCGTGGGCCACGAAAAACCGCACCAGGCACCGAGGTCTTGTGACGTGCATCAGTGCCCACGACGACGTTCTCCAGGGCCGTCATCTCGCCCCAGAGCCTGATGTTCTGGAACGTACGGGCGATGCCGCGGCGAGTGATCTGGTGGCGTTTGATGCGACCCAGCGGCGCGCCGTCGAAGATCACCGTGCCCGCGCTGGGCCGATACACGCCGGTGATCGCGTTGAAGCACGTCGTCTTGCCGGCACCGTTTGGCCCGATGAGCCCGAGGATCTCGCCGCGCCGGATGCTGAAGCTCACCGCGTCGAGCGCCACCAGACCACCGAAGCGGACCGTGAGATCTCGTGTCTCCAGGAGAGTTTCGCCCTCAGCCGCATGCACCTCACGGTGCAGCCCGGCGACCTCATCGACGCTCATACGGGGGACTCACTGCGCCGCAGCAACTCGCGCGCTGACTTGCCGTATGCCAGCAGCTGCTGACGCACCGGGAAGAGGCCCTGCGGGCGGAAGATCATCAGCACCACCAGTGCGAGCCCGAAGAACAAGTACTTCAGGTCACCGAGATTGATGCCGAGGAAGTGCACGCCGAGCAATCGGTTGGGCAGGTAGACGATCACGAACGCGCCGAATATGACGCCCAGTTTGTTGCCTTGACCGCCGAGCACGACCGCGCACAGAAAGAGCATCGAGTTGATGATGTTGAAGTTGGTGGGTGCCACGTACTGCACCTGGCCGGCGTAGAGCGCACCGGACAGCCCGCCGATGCCGGCGCCGATGACGAACGCCCACAGCTTGAAGCGAAAGGTGTTGACGCCCATGACCTCTGCGGCATCTTCGTCTTCCCGGATCGCCACCCAGGCCCGTCCCACCCTGCTTCGCTCCAGGTTCCCGACCACCAGCAGCACCACCGCCACCAACACCAGCCCCAGCCAGAACCACCAGGTGCCGTAGTTGGCGTCGCCGCCCGAATTGCCGCTGGAGAACACGCCTTGCGGCACGTTGTCGCGCTCCCCCAGCCGCGGGTACGCGATCTGGTTGAGGCCGCGCGATCCGTTGGTGATGTCCTGCAGATTGTCCGCGAGCAGCCGGATGATCTCACCGAAGCCGAGCGTGACGATCGCCAGATAGTCGCCGCGCAGCCGCAGCGTCGGTGTGCCGAGGACCAGTCCCGCGAATGCGGTGACGCAGATTGCGATCGGCACACATGACAGCCACGCCCAGTCGGTGCTGAAGAAGCCAGTGGGCCCCATCTTGTTCCATGGGCTGTCCGGACTGGTGAGCAGAGCGACGGTGTAGGCACCGACGGCGTAGAACCCGACGTAGCCAAGATCGAGCAGACCCGCCTGGCCGACCACCACGTTGAGTCCGATCGCGATCAGCGCCACCATCGCGAACTGCGCCATCACCCCGCCGAAGCTGATGCCCGGAGTGTCCAGGAAGCCGGGCGTGTGGAGCGGCAACAATGCGACCAGCACGAAACAGCCAACGCCGACAACCCATTTCGCGTATCGGCTCAGTCCGTTCCACCACTGGCGCAGCGCGTCGCCGGGGCGGCTGAGCCGCTGGGTCCAGCTCATACCCGTGCCTTCCCGAGACTTTCGCCCAGTATCCCCGTCGGACGGACCAGCAGCACCAACACCAGCAGCACGAACGCCACGACGTCACGCCACTGGGTTCCGAAGACGGCCTGCCCGTAGTTCTCCATGACTCCCAGCAGCAGACCGCCCAGCAGTGCGCCTCGCAGATTGCCGATGCCGCCCAGCACGGCGGCAGAGAAGGCTTTGATACCGAGCAGGAAGCCGCCCGAGTAGATGATTCCCTGCGGCACCTTCAGCGCGTACAGCAGCGCCGCTGCGCCGGCCAGCAGGCCACCGATGAGGAATGTGGTCATGATGGTGCGTTCTCGCGACACGCCCATCAGAGTGGCCGTCGTGGGATCTTGGGCCACCGCGCGGATGCCACGACCGAATTTCGTCCGATTGATCGCCACGTCGGTAAGCGCCGCGAAGATCAGCGCGGCGGCAATGACCACCAGAGTGATGTTCGAGATGTTGGCCCCGAACACCCTGAACTGAATCTTGGGCACCACCAGGATGATCGGCTGCTGGGCGTTGCTGCCGCCGTAGCCCTTCAGCAACTGCGGCAGCACGAAGTGCACGAATTCCTGCAGCACGAACGACATACCGATCGCGGTGATCAGGAAGGTGAGCGGGCGGGCGTTTCGCCGGCGCAGCGGCCGGTATGCCACTGCTTCCAAACCGATTGCAGCCGAACCGGATACGGCCATCGCGACAATCATCGCGATCCCGAGATACAGCACCGTCAGCGCGATTCCCTTGCCGTATGCGTTGCCGCTCGGGGCGAAGCCGAGAATCATGTCGAGCGCGAAGTAGGAGCCGAACATGCCGAGCATGAAGATCTCGGAATGCGCGAAGTTGATCAGCCGCAGCACACCGAACACCAGCGTGTAGCCGACCGCCACCAATGCATAGATTGCGCCCCAGGCCAGGCCGTCAATTGTCAACTGCCCGAAGCCGTGCCGCAGACCGTCCAGATTGAACGTGATGTTGGCGGCGTACACGGCGCACTGGCCGAGGCAATCGTCGATCATCCGGTGGCGGCTCCTCGATTACGAGAACGCGTCCGAGTCGCCGTTGTCGGGTCTCGGACGCGCATCTCGCCCTGTGCGGCTACTGAACCTTGTAGATCCAGATCAGTGTGTTGGTCAGTTCACCTGTCGGATCCCACTGGTATTGGCGCGCGACGCCGGGGCCGTTGTACGTGCGGACGTAATCGAGCAGCTGCGGACGCGTGACGGCGCCCGAGTCGATGCCCTTGAGCAGGATGGTGGCCAGGTCGTATCCCTCGGTGCTGTACGTGCCGGGCGCCTGGTTGAACTTCTTGGTGTACTCGTCGGCGAAGGCAGGCGGGGCGGGGCTGCAGGGGCATGACAGGATCGCATCCTTCGATGCGCTGCCGGCCTGCTTGACGAACTCCGGATCCTTTGTGCCGTCGGCGGATACGAACGTTGCGGCGACGCCGCCGTCGCGCAATTGCTGCACGAACGGAGCGGCTTCGGCGTAGTAGCCGCTGTAGAACAGCGCATCCGGGCTGGCGTTCTTCACCTGGGTGACCGCGGCGGAAAAGTCCTTGTCGCCCTTCTTCACCGAGATGTTGCAGGCGCTGTCGGCGACCGGCCCGAGGGTCTGCCGCACCACATTGGCCAGGCCGACGCCGTAATCGGTGCTGTCGTCGACGACACACACCTTCTTGTTGTTGAGCGTGTTCTTCAGATAGTTGGCGACTGCGCGGCCCTGCGCGCCGTCGTTGCCCAGGCCACGGAAGAACGTCTTCCAGCCGTTCTGGGACAGCGTGACGTTGGTCGCCGACGCGGTCGCGGCCACCAGGCCGGCCTGGTTGAAGACACCGCCCGTGGCTTTGGTCTCACCGGAGAAGGCCGGGCCGATCAACCCGATGATGCTCGCGTCGTCGACGATCTGCGGAGCGATCGCGGTCGCTTTCTGCGGATCGCCTTCGGTGTCGAACGGCTTGAGCTGAACCTGGCAGCCGGGGTTGGCAGCGTTGTGCTTGTCGACGGCCAGCTGCACACCGTCTCTGATGTTGATGCCGAGCGCGGCGTCGGGGCCGTTGAGCGCTCCTGCCATCGCGATGCTGACCGTCGGGCAGGTGGCCTTTCCGGTGCCGGCGGGATCCGCAGCGGCGGAGGTGTCCGGCGGCTTGATCTGCTTACCGTTGTCGTCGATTGGCACCTGCTCGACGATCTTGAGGTTCGTGCCGCTGCTCTCGTCTTTCGACTGGGTACAGCCGGCCATGCCGACGACCAGCAGCCCGACAGCACCGATCACCCAAGCACTCCGCGTCGCGCGACCGCGCACGTGTCACCTCCAGGTCAGCATGCGATGGCTAGAACGTCTAGAACGTTGGGATAGAACCATAGCCAACACCTTGCTGCCGTGCGCGGTGTTGTCCGAGCCGTCAGCTGGCCGACGAGGCGTCCTTCGCTTCCGGTGGGGGCTCGCCGAGCGTCTCCAGCACCACTTCGGCCACCCGCTTCATCGTGGTCCGGCGGTCCATCGCGGCCCGCTGGATCCAGCGGAACGCCTCCGGCTCGGTCATCCCCTGCTTGCTCTGTAGCAGGCCTTTGGCACGTTCGACGAGTTTGCGGGTTTCCAATCGATCCGAGAGGCTCGCCACCTCCCGCTCCAGCTCGGCGATCTCGTTGAACCGGCTGACGGCGACCTCGATGGCCGGAACGAGGTCGGTCGCCGAGAACGGCTTGACCAGGTAGGCCATCGCGCCGGCGTCCCGAGCACGCTCGACGAGCTCTCGCTGACTGAACGCAGTCAGCACCACGATCGGCGCAATCCGCTTCTGCGCGATTTCCCGGGCCGCGTCGATGCCGTCGCGGCGGGGCATCTTGACGTCCATGATCACCAGGTCGGGCCGCAGCGAATCGGCAAGCTCCACCGCTTCTTGCCCGTCGCCGGCTTGCCCGACGACCTCATAGCCCTCTTCCTTGAGCATCTCGGCCAAGTCGAGCCGGATGAGGGCCTCGTCTTCGGCCACGAGTACGCGGCGCGGCGTTGTGTTCGTCGCTCGTGGCTCCGACGATGACCCGGTCATGGATGCCATTGTGTCGTGGCACACGCGGCGCGGCGACCGGGGGGTTGCGACATGCAACGTGGGTACCATCCGCTGTGTGAATGCCCGGTTGCTGCGGTCAGCTGCGCAGCCCTGGGTCGTCGTCGCGGCGGTGCTGATGGCAGTGGCGGCAACGTGGATCTACGAGCGAATCCGTGACGTCTACCCGGTGGACTGGGCGGTCTACCGCTATGGCTCGGCAGCGGCATGGCGGGGTGTCGACCTGTACGCCGGCAACCTGCACGGCCAGCACATCGCCGACGAGGGCCTGCCGTTCACGTACACGCCGTTCGGCGCGCTGGTGCTGTGGCCCACGAACCTCGGCAGCCAAGAAGTCGGGCTGTGGGCGTGGAGCATCGCGTCGATGCTGGCGCTGGTGGCGGTGATCGCGATGGTGACGCCGTCGCAGCTGCGGTACCGCTGGATCGCCGTGTTCGGCATCGCATCGGCCGCGTGCGCCACGATCATGGTGTACGCGCACTTCTTCTTCGGCCAGATCAATATCCTCTTGATGCTGCTGGTGGTGGCCGATCTCACCCGACGCGACGACACCGCGCTCGGACGCCTCATACCCCGAGGAGTGCTGATCGGACTGGCCGCTGCGATCAAGCTGACGCCGGGGCTGTTCATCATCTATCTCGCCGCGGCCAGGCGGTGGCGGATGTTCTGGTGGAGCCTGGCCAGCTGCGCGGGCGCCTTCGTCCTGGCGTTCCTTGCCCGGCCCTCGCTGAGCATCGCGTTCTTCACCCACGGCCTGTGGCACCTGACGGACAAGGTGGCGCTGGGCACCAAGTTCGCCACGTCGGGCAACAACTCGATCCAGGGCCTGCTCGCGGCCGTGGGTGACTGGACGCGGCCGCTGGCGCTGATCCTGACGGCCGTCGCCGCCGTGGGTGGGCTGCTGTTGGCCCGACGAGCCACGGCTCATTCGGGCCTGCTGGCCGGCGGCCTGGTCATCGGCATGACAGCGACGCTGATCTCTCCGATCAGCTGGGTGCACCACTGGGTGTACCTCGTACCGGCCGCCGTGTTCATCTGGTTCCACCGCGGCTGGTGCGCCCGTGCAGTAGTCATCGGCGGCACGCTGGTGACGGTCTTCGCCACCCCCGAAGTCGGGCAGGACTGGCTGGTCGACGCCTCGCTCATCGAGGCGGTCGTCGGCTGGCTGCTGCGCGAAATGCTGATGCTGCTCGGCGTCCTCGCGATCGGGATCATCGCCTACGGCAGCCGACGTCCGTCACCGTCGGCGTCAGTCGAGGCGGGCACCGAAGTGGAGGAGCCTGTGCGAGCATCGCTATCGTGAGGTGCTGCGCCCTCGTATCCCAACTGGCAGAGGAACTGGACTCAAAACCCAGACAGTGTGGGTTCGAATCCCACCGAGGGCACTCCCGGCGCAGCATCGCCGCTCGAGGGTGACACTGATTTCTCGTGCGCTGTTGCGAATTCGATTGACTCTCAACGCCTTTCGCATGGCCCACGCTGGTTGCGCACGGCCAGAGGACAATTCGCGCGGAGCCTGGCCGCACTTGCTTACCCGACAATTTCGCCAAAGTCGTCAGATCGCGGTCCCGTTGACCTCAAGATGGACAGCAATCACGAAGGGATTGCACATGAACACCAAAGCAGCGACGATCGCCTCGGCCGCCTTCGGCAGTATTGCACTGGCGATTACGCTCGCCGTCGCACCAGCCGCCGGGGCAAGCCCCGCGATCACCGACACTTCGGCACGTCACCTCGGCGTGTTCGTCAACGAACCCGTCGACCCGGTCGACTGTGTCGAGGCCACCTCCAGTGAATGCAATCCCGGCGACCCCGCCGGCAGCACCGGGCTGTCGACCGGTCCGCAAACCGAACCTGACGTCGCCAGCGGGCCCGGCATGGGCCAGCCTGCGGGCAGCACGGGTCTGGATTCCGGCCCGACGATGCCGGTGGACGTCGACACCGACCCTGGCCTGCAGGACGGCGGTGAACCCGCCGGCGCCATCGGATAGCCGTCGATCTCTGCGGAGACCCGCCGTCGCGGGCGTCGCCCGATAAGCTGTCAGGATGGCCGCCGAGGTCGACGACGCGGCAGCAGGCCCCACCCGGACCTTCTGCGGTCCCCCGATGCACCTTCGGCCCCAAGCCACGGCGCGTAGCCGGCACTATGCCGACCGCGAAGCGCGCAGCCGCAAAGTCATCAACATCACCACCACCATCGCAGCGGTCGTCACCATCGGCTTCGCGGTGGTTCAGCTTGTGACCGAGAACGGGATCTGGCGCGTGGCGATGATCAACGTCGTGGCCGGGGTCATCTTCCTCGCGATCCCGCTGCTGCATCGATACGGCCTGGTGGTATCGCAGCTCACGCTGACCCTGACGTCGTACGTGGTGCTCTCGGTGCTGATCTGGAATGTCGGCACGGGTGCCGGCTTGCAGTTCTACTTCCTCGTCGCGGCCACCGTCGCGGTGCTGGTGCTCGGAATCGAGCACATCGTGCTCGCATGCGTCATCGTCGCGATCGGCGCGGGCATCGTGATCGCGCTGCAGTTCACCGTCCCCGCCGACACGGGACTGCAAGCACCCTGGGCCCTGCCGGCGGGCTTCGTCACCTCGGTGGTGTCCGCGTGCGTGATGGCTGTCGCCACAGTCTGGTACGCGCTGCGGGAGATCGGGCGCGCTGAAGCAGCGATGGAAGAAGAATACGAACGCTCGGAACAATTGCTGGCCAACATCCTGCCCGAGAGCATCGCGACGCGGCTGAAGAACCCGGCCACCACGATCATCGCCGACAAGTACGACGACGCCTCGGTCCTGTTCGCCGACATCGCCGGCTACACAGAGCGGGCCAGCCGGTCGACCCCCGCGGACCTGGTCGAATTCCTCAACGTGCTCTACACCGAATTCGACCGTCTGGTCGAGCAGCACGGGCTCGAGAAGATCAAGACCAGCGGCGACTGCTACATGGTGGTCAGCGGGGTGCCCGAACCGCGGCCTGACCACCTCGAAGCGCTGGCATGCCTGGCGCTGAAAATCGCCGGCACCATCGCCGATCTCAAAGACGAAGCAGGACAATCCGTTCCGATGCGGATCGGCATGGGCGTCGGTCCGGTGGTGGCCGGCGTGGTGGGGACCCGCCGCTTCTTCTACGACGTGTGGGGCGACGCGGTGAATGTCGCATCGCGGATGGAGTCCACCGGCGTCCTGGGCCGTATTCAAGTGCCGCAAGAGGTTTACGAGCGTCTCAAAGACACGTTCGTGTTCGAGCCGCGCGGCGAGGTGCAGGTCAAAGGCAAAGGCGTCATGCGTACGTGGTTCCTCGTGGCCGAACGTGACGGTCCCCCAGAGAGCGAAATCCACTCCGCCACAAAGGAAGCCGTGATCCGATAGTGCTCTGTGATCAGCCGCCGGGCGGTGGAGCCGATGGCGGCGCAGCCTCTGGAGCAGGCGGTGGCTCGGGCCAGTTCAGCCCCAATGGAATGTTGGTCCCCGGGGGCGGTGCGGTGCCGGGAAGCGGCTCGCCTAGCTGAGACGGGTCGAGCTTGCCCATCGGATAGTGGAAGAGGCCGCGCGCTCCCCTGATGTTGTCGAGAAGACCACCGGGCGGCGCGTCGGGCGCGGCGGGCGTATAGCTGTAGAGCGATTCCTGCCCCTGTCCGGTCAGCCCGAAGTTGATGGGCCGCAGCGCTTGAATTGCGTTCTGGTCCACTAGAAGTGGCTGCGCAGGCTGGTCGGGTGTACCGCTGGCGACCGTGGGGACGGGTGCCTGGCCGAGCAGGAAGTCATAGCCCGACCCGGGTGCCATCGCACCGTTCGGTAGAAACCCTTGGAGCACTCCTGGTGGCGGCAGCAGGCCGACCGGTGCGGCGTTGGGCGCGGGCGGCGGCTCAGCCGGTGCAGGTGGCGGCGGCGGTGGTGGATCGGCAGCGGCGGTAGCCGACGACGCGACCGCACCGCCTACGGCGAGCAGACTCACCGCCGCAAGAGCCGCCGACCTGGTGCTTCGTCTTGTCCGGGCCATCTCGCCTCAGAAGACCTTGGCGACGCCGTAGTACGCGACCACGTCGTCGGTGTCACCGTTGGAGCTGGTCAATATCGCATAAGAGCGCAGCGATGACGCTCCAACGCAGTTGTCGATCTTGATGTGGACATCCCTCACCGTGACTCGGGTCGAGTTGCCCTTGAATTCCTTTTTGTCCACGGGAACGCTCGTCACGGTGCCGGGCCTGGGCTCGATTTCGATCTGACCCTGAATGGGGAAGTTGATTCCCGAAGTCAGACCACTGGTGGCGAGTGAGTTACTGCCGCCGATGCCGATGCTGCCGTTCAGCTTCACCTTGTCCATTTCGATGGCGCAACCGATCTGGTAGCCGACCTCGAGCGTGCCGCCTTTCGCTGAGCCCATTCCTGTCCCGGTGAAGGTGGCGCCCACCAGCCAGTCACGTGATGCCAACGACGTCGTCAGGGGCGCCACCGGCAGCTGCGTCTCGTCTTTCGCGACCACGGTCAACGTGCGCCCGTCGGTTGTGTGAGCGATGCCTGGAGGCCCCGACGGCACGGCTCCGGTGTCAGGCGGTGGTCCTGCGTCGGCGACCGGCTCCGCCGGCGGAGGCGGCGGCGGGTCCGCCAGAGCGAACGGAGCGACGCTCAGCGGGACCAGGGTGCAAGCAGCGGCCACCATGGCAAAACGATTCAACATGTCGTGTCGGCGCCTCTCATATCTCGAATCCCGTGGGATCTGTCCGTGGAATCTTCAATGGACCGGGTGTCCAAACGGTAAACGGCGCGCCAACAGTTCGCACCCGATTGCCGACCACTGCGAAGCTCGAAAAGCGCTGGAAATCATCCGAATTCGATGCGGGTATAGCACACCGGCAAACTTGTTGCATCCGGAAGGGCTGCGTTCTGCGCCACATCGAGTGGCATCCGCGCGAACAGCCGCATGCCCCCCGCCGTGGGCGAGGGGCATGCGACCCGAGGGGCGATTGCGACCGCTGTCAGACCATCTTGGTGACGCCGGTGTAGGTGACGACGTCATCGGTGTCGTCGGTGGAGCTGGTCAGCGTCGCGTAGGACCGAATGAACGACGCACCTGCGCATTGATCGAACTTGACACGCAAACCGGTGATATTGATCACCGGCGACGTGCCTTTGAACTTCTTTTTGTCGATCGGCACGATGTTCACCGTGCCGGGCTTGAGGTCGATCTTCATCTGGTACGACAGCGAGGGGTTGATGGTGACCGGGAAGATCGGCAACACACTGCTCGGACTGAGAAGCGATATGCCCGGTTGGATACCCGCCGAGACAATGCTCTCGATATCGTCCTGCGCAATGCCGCAGCCGATTTGGTATCCGGCTTCCAGCGTCCCGCCGGCGAGCTTCGGTCCACCCGAACCCGTCACCGATCCGGTGAACGTTCCGTCGACGAGGTACTCGCGAGAGGTCGGCGCGCCGGTCAGCGGCGCCACCGGCTCCATCGACTCGTTCTTGCCGACGACCGTCAGGGTGTAGCCGTCAGGGGTTTTCAGCACTCCGGGTGGAGCAGACGGCACGGGACCGGCAGGGCCCGGGCCGCCGGGCTCGCCGGGCGGTGGAGCGGTGTCGGCGGCCGGCACAACGGGTGCGGGGGGTGGGTCGGCAAGAGCGAGTGGAGCCGTCCCGACCGGGACCAGCAGGCTAACGGCAGCCAGCGTGGCAAATCGATTCAACATGTCGTGGTGGCGCCTCTCATCATCTGAATCCCCATGGCATCTGTCCCGGGAATCTTCGATGGGCCGGGTGTCCAAACGGTAAACGGTGCGTCAACAGTTCGCGCCCGGTTACCAACTACTGAGCATGCAAGATACGCCACGTCGGCTGGCGTGAAATGCCCGGAAATCGCAGCGCTCAGCAAGGCTCGCGGGATAAGGCCGCGGCGCCCTGTCTGCACTCGCTCACCCCCGGCCATCCGCTGTTTGATTTCTGTTCACGATGCGGACAGTTGGCGCCCGCACCATTTCACCTCGACCTAGCCTTGAGACGTTCGAGTCTCTGGAAGGAAATGATGAAGTCATCACGAGTACGCGGACAGGGATTGGCCGCTACCCTCTTGGCGCTCGGTGTCGGCCTATCGGTCGCACCCTGCGCCGTTGCAGACCCAGCCGCGGCCGACGAGCCCCACCCCACGTTGCCGGGTTCGACGATCGCCGCCCCGGCTGCCGCCCCTCCGATCGCCGACGGTGCCGATGCGGCCGCCGCGGACGCCTGCCGGCAGTTCTCGACTGCGTGGAACTACGCCGCGGTCAACTACGAAGACTTCGCGTACGCCACCGCAGGCAATGGCAACCTGGTGAATTACCAGGATCCCGAAGTCTCGGACTCCAATGTCGTCGGCCGGACGGCATTGCGGCAAGCCGCCGCGGTGGCGCTAAACGCTTCGGCCACACCGGGATTGGCGCCGGAGATCGCAGACCCGATGCGAAAGTGGTCGCTGAACGCCGCGCGGCTGGTCCTCACCATGGGGCTGCGCGGCGGCGGCGACGCGCTCAACTCGGCCGCGTCCAGCCTCAACAACGACGCTCATGAGGTCCAGCTGGCGTGCGCGGCGGCCGGTGCCCGCGCCTGATCCAGTATCTCTACGGGACAGCATCACAACAGCTTGGACAAAAACGCTTGGGTGCGTTGATGTTTAGGTGAGGCGAGCACCTCGCGTGGGTTGCCGCTCTCCACGATCACGCCTTCGTCCATGAACACCAGTTGATCGGCGACCTCACGTGCGAAGCCCATCTCGTGGGTAACCACCAGCATCGTCATGCCCCCACGCGCGAGGTCTCGCATCACAGAAAGCACCTCGCCCACGAGCTCGGGGTCCAGCGCCGAAGTCGGCTCGTCGAACAGCATCAACTTCGGGTCCATGGCCAGTGCCCGGGCGATCGCGACGCGCTGCTGCTGTCCACCCGACAGCTGCGCCGGATAGGCGTCGGCTTTGTCGGAAAGCCCAACCCGGTCCAGCAACTCGCGTGCCCGGTTCACCGCGACGTCCTTCTTCACCTTCTTGACGTGGATGGGTGCCTCGACGATGTTCTGCAGCGCGGTGCGGTGCGGGAAAAGGTTGAAGTGCTGGAACACCATTCCGACGTCGCGGCGTTGCTTGGCCGCCTCACGCGGCGCCAACTCGTGCAGCTTGCCGCCCTTCTCCCGATACCCCACCAGCTGACCGTCCACGTAGAGCCGGCCCGCGGTGATGTTCTCGAGGTGGTTGATGCAGCGCAGAAACGTCGACTTGCCCGAGCCGGACGGACCGACGATGCACAACACCTGCCCGCGCTCGACCGTCAGCGTCACACCCTTGAGCACCTCGAGCGCACCGAAGCTCTTACACACCTGCTCGGCGACCACCATCGCCGTCATACGTGCTCCTCGAATGCGCGCTTGGCCTGCGCGAGCGCCTCGAGTTGCTTGGAGGTGAGCTTGCGTGACGCCCCCCGCGAGAAGTACCGCTCCAGGTAGTGCTGCCCCACCATCAGCACGCTGGTAATGGCCAGGTACCACGTCGCCGCCACGAGCAGCAGCGGAATCGGTTGAAACAGCGCCAAGCCGATGTCATGGGCGCGGCCATACAACTCGAGGGTGTACGGCACGGCGATCACCAGCGACGTGGTCTTCAGCATGCTGATGACCTCGTTTCCCGTAGGCGGGATGATCACGCGCATGGCCTGGGGAAGCACGGTGCGGCGCATCGTCATCCACCACGACATCCCCAACGCGATCGACGCCTCCGTTTGGCCTTCGGGCACCGAATTGATGCCGGCCCGGATGATTTCGGCCATATAGGCCGCCTCGTTGAGCCCCAGCCCGATGACCGCCATCACGAAGTAGAACGAGAAGTTCTGCAATGTGAAGTGGAAGAACGTCGGCCCCCACGGGATACCAACTTGGATGTTCTTGTACAGCACCGGAAAAAGGCCCCAAAACACCAATTGGACGTACACCGGGGTGCCGCGGAAGATCCAGATGTACACCCAGGACACCGACCGCAGCACCGGGTTGGGCGACAACCGCATCACGGCCAGGGTCACGCCCAGTACCACGGCCAACACCATCGACAGGATCGTCAGCTGGATCGTGTTCCACGCTGCAATCGAAATCCGTTGATCGAAAAGGTATTTCGCGTACGTGGACCAGTAATAGGCCGGGTTGGTGGCGGCTCCCCACAAGAACAGCGCCACCAGCACGGCGATGACGATGGCTGTCACCCACCGCCACGGATGCCGCAGCGGCACGGCATCGATGGCAGGCGGTGGCGATGCCTCGGCGGCCACGATCAGCCGACTGCGCCGTTGATCACCGGCTTGTCGATCGCGCCGGTGTGGGCGCCCCAATTGTCCAGGATCTTCTTGTAATCACCGGTCTGGATCACGTGCTCGAGTGCCCTCAACAGCGCCTGTCCCAGCGGCGAGCCCTTCGGCACCGCCCAGCCGTACGGGGCTGACTGGAACAGCTCACCGGCTGCCTCCAGCTTGCCGCCGCTCTGCTTGATCGCCCACGCGGTGACCGGGGAATCGGCTGTCATGGCGTCGGTTTGGCCCAACATCACTGCATTGGTCGCCGCGTCCTGGCCGTCGAACTTCAGCACGTTGATCGGCGGCTGACCCTTCTTGAGGCAGTCAGCGTTCTTGGCCGGCAGCTCTTCGGTGTCTTGCACGGTGCCCGTCTGCACCGCCACCTTCTTCCCGCACGCGTTGTTGGGGTCGATCGGCGCGCCGGGACGTTGCGCCCAAAGCGATCCGGCGCGGAAGTAGTCGACGAAGTCGACCTGCTGCTCGCGTTCCTTGTTGTCCGTGAACGACGACATCCCCATGTCATAGGTGCCGCCCTGGATCGACGGAATGATCTTGTCGAAAGCCGATGCCCGGTACTCGGGGGTGACACCAAGCACCGCTGCGACGGCATTGAGCAGGTCGACGTCGAAGCCGATGATGTTGCCGTTGGCGTCCTTGAATTCGTTGGGCGCGTAAGTGGGATCGGTGCCGACGACGATCTTGCCCGCGTTCTTGATCTTGTCCGGCAACAGGTTGGCGATCTCGTCGACCTTGGCCGGCTTCACCGACGTGGTCGATCCGCCCGGCCCGGAGCTTTCCGTGTTGCTGGTACAGCCGGTGAGGGCCAGGGCCGCGGAGACGACGATCGCTCCGGCCACCAGCCATGCGCGTGATCTCCTCATTGCCTCTCTTTTCGGTCGGGGCCGTCGACCACCTGACGTCGACGACGGCGGGAGCCAGTACGTGAACACTAGCGGGGTGAACGTTTTCCAGCCCGCAAAGCGGGTGATGTACCGTCTTGCGCCGTGAACGGGCTGCGAGCCGTGGGCTTCATCGGTGCCGCCTCCTTGCTCCTGGTCGGTGGGCCCTCACTTCTCGCAGGCGAATCGGCCGGTCCTGCGCGTCAAGCCACCGCCGAACCGGTGACCGATGGCACTTACACCATCGGCAAGGACATTCCCGCCGGAAGGTGGCACACCGACGGGCCGCGAAGCGTCAACGCCGTGGGTATGGCGGCAACGGTGCGGTGCGGATGGCGGATCGGGTGGCCTCAGCTCGACCACGGAGTGCAGACAATGGCCGCGATCATTCACCGAAGCAATTCGGGCGCCACGGACGTTGTGTTAGGTCCCGACGGGGCAGTGTTCGAAACGAAGGGTTGCAAGGCCTGGCGTCCGCGCTAAATGCCGTTCGGCCATGCCGAGCAACGCATTCGATGCGTGCCATTGACTCGACGTGTTGACCGCGACGGCGAAATGCTCACCGGCCGACTGGGCCTGTGGAACACTTCACGCATGACTGCTCCCCAACGCCCGAAGCTGCTCAAACATCTCTGGTGGACGACGCTGATCTCCGGCATCGCGTCGCTGATTGTCGGTGTTCTCGTCCTCTGGTGGCCCGGCAAGACGATCCTCGTAGCCGCGATTCTGTTGGGTGCCTATTTGCTTGTCAGCGGTATCTTCCAAGTGTTCTTCGCACTCACCCTGCATATTTCAGCGGGCGGCAGGGTCTTACTGTTCATCAGCGGTGCGGCCGCTCTCATTCTCGGCATTCTGGCTTTCCGTCATTTCGGTACAGATGAAGCGACTGCTGTTCTGCTGCTGGCCATCTGGATCGCGGTGGGTTTCATCTTCCGTGGTGTCGCGACAACAACCTCGGCGATCAGCGATCCGGGCATGCCCGGCCGCGGCTGGGAGATCTTCTTCGGCATCGTCAGCATCATCGCGGGCATCGTCGTGATGGCTTCTCCGTTCCGCTCGCTCGTCATCTTGGCTCTGGTGACCGGCATTTGGCTCATCGTGATGGGTGTGTTCGAGATCGTGTCAGCCTTCGGAATCCGTAAGGCCTCGAAGAGGGTCGACGAATTCGTCGAACGACGTGTCACCGCGGAAGGAACGAACGCATGACGGAGCCGAACCAGCCGGAAACACCGCCCCCGGGACAGTACGGCGGATATCCGCAACAGGGACAGTACGGCGAGTATCCGCCGCCGCCGCCGATGCCCTACGCCGGTCAGGCCCCGCCGCCTGTCCCGCCCCGAAACGGGCTCGGCACTGCGGCGTTGGTGCTGGCGATCATCGGCTTGCTGTCGTGCTGGAGCGTCGTCGGGGGCGTCATCCTCGGCATCATCGCCGTGATCCTGGGGTTCGTCGGGCGCGGCCGCGTCAACCGCGGGGAAGCGAACAACGGGGGCGTCGCGCTGGCCGGCATCATCCTGGGATTCCTGTCGATCGTGGCCGCGCTGGCATTCCTTGCCATCTACGCGGTCGTCGGCGTCGCGATTTTCAAAGAGGGTGGCGGCAAGGACTTCATGGACTGCATGAACAAGGCAGGCAACGATACGAGCGCACAGCAGCAGTGCGAGGACCAGTTCCGCGAGAGCTTGGAGACCAAGTACAGCGTCACGCTGACGAACACGCCGTGAGCTCGAGCCGACGCCTGCGCGGCATGAACTCCAGCGACAACAGCACCACAGCCGCCGGCAGCACGTGCCGCAGTGACAGCAGCACGAATCGCCGCTGTCCGAGCGCGTGGAACTTGCGCAGATACCGGTACAGCGACTCCAGCGCGATCAGCGAATCCAGCAGGTGGATCGCCTGGTAGACGACGTCTTGGAGCCAGTTGCGGTTCTTGTTGTCGAAGACTTCCGGGAATGCTGCGAAGGCGAGCGAAACCCGTTCTGCCTCAAGGGCTTTACCTTGCAGCACCATGTCGACGCTGAGCCGTTCGTCGATGCCGTTGGGCGCTCCTGGACGACGCCACGGCACATCGAGGGTGATGTCACTGCCGCCGCCGGCCGTCGCGTAGCGGTGGAAACCCTGCACCTGCCCGTCACGGTCACGGGCGACGATCAACTGGATGCCGGGATACCGGCGCTCGAGTGCGCCGTCGAGAATCATCGAGAAGCCCCGCTCGGTACGCGCACCGCTGTGCGAAGCGATCAACACCTCTGCCAGCTCCGCTTGCAGCGCGTCGTCGAGATCCTGCTCGGCGACAACTTCGGTGGTGATGCCGAAGTTGTGAGTACGCTGCACGGCTTGGCGCAGATTCCGGTACTTGCGTCCCACCATGTCGAAGTTCTGCACGTCGATGACGACATCGCGCCCGATCGGCACACTGCGCATCCGTTGGCCCACCACCGCGTCATTGCGCCACAGCGGCAACCGCCGCTCGCTGCAGCCGAGCACGATGATCCGCCAGCCCCTGGTGTGGCACATCGCGACGAAGTCGGCGATCAGCTGGGGAAATTGGCTTTCGTCGCCGAGCGGATCCCCGCTGACCGTAGCGAATCCGATGCGGGTGCGGTACGCGATCGCCGCCGTCCCGTCGACGTTAAAGAAGTAGCTCTTCTGGGTCTGCATCGCGAAAGGTGCGAGCGGGTCGCCTTCGGTGGCGTTGATCAGCCGCCACACGTGGGGAAGGTCGTCCGGCTGCGGTCGCGACGCCGTGGGCCACATCAGGACCCAGCCGGCGCCGGCGACCAGCACATTGCCCAGCACGCCGAACGACAGCAGATGCGCACCGAAGCCGACGAGCAGCACCACCATTGCGGCTGTCGCGTGCGCTGTGGTCACGGGGCGGCCCAGGAAGATGCCGCGCGCGATCAGCGCGACAGTGGTCAAGATCACCAATGACCACGCCAGGCGGCCGGATGCCGCCCAGTCGGCGTGGTGGTAGTCATGGGCGAGTAACACCACGAGCCAGCAGAACAAGCTGAGAACAGCCAGCGCGCCGATCCACCGTGCCGCCGGCCTGTCGACACTGACGACAACGCGTTCGCGGGCGCGTACTTTCGCGACTTTGACCAGCTGTGTCACCACCAGAAGATTACCCGCTGTCAGCGCGGTGATCCGGGGAAATACTTCACGATGCCCTCCTGCACGACGGTGGCGAGCACCGCACCACCGTGGTTGAAGAAGTGGCCGGTGCCCAGGCCGCGCGAATTCGCCGCGACAGGGGAAGTCGTCGAATACAACACCCAGTCGTCGAAGTTGACTTGGCGGTGGAACCACACTGAGTGGTTGACGGTGACTGCGAAGATGCGGTCGAATCCCCACGACAATCCGTGGGTGGTGATAATCGAGTCCAAAATCGTGGTGTCCGAGGCGTACACCATGGCCGCCGCATGCAGTGTCGGATCTTCGGGCAGCTTGCCGTGGGCTTTCATCCAGACGCGGTTGTGCGGCAGCCGGCCCTTCTTCCTGCGCATCACCCATGCCGGGTCGTTGGCGTAACGCCACTCGATCGGTCGCAATGCGTTGACGAATCCCGGGACGGTGTCCTCGTAGCCGCGCAGGTATTCCTCGATGGGCGGCAACGTGTTCGGGTCCGGCACCTGCGGAGGCTCGACGCCATGCTCCAGCCCCCGACCGCCGGATAGATACGAAAGCATCACGGAGGCAAGCAGATTGCCGTTCTGCGTGGCATCGACGCGCCGATTGGCGAATCGGCGTTCGTCGCGCAGGTTGACTACCCGGTACTCGATGTCGGCAGTCGGGTCGCCGCCGTTGATGAAGGTAGCGGTCAGCGCCGCGAGCGGCAGATGCGATGTGACGGTGCCGGTGCCGGCGATCAGGGATTGCGCCATCATCTGACCGCCGAACGTGCGGACCGGGGTCTTGCTGGGGTGGGAGCCGAGGAAAGTATGGTCGTCGACGCGCGTCAGATCGAGCGTGGCCAGGAGCTGGTCGAAATCGCTGCGGCGCTCGTCTGCTGAGCTAATGGTCGTCCTCTCCGATCCGGTGGACGTGGATGAGGTTGGTGGAGCCCACCGTGCCCGGTGGGGCGCCTGCAACGATCACCACAAGATCGCCTCGCTTGTAGCGGCCCAACTCGAGCAGCGACTTGTCCACCACGCGGATCATGTCGTCGGTGGTGTGCATGTGCGGCACGATGAATGTCTCTGTGCCCCAGGTGAGCGCAAGCTGGCTGCGCACTTCCGGGCGATCGGTGAAGGCCAGCAACGGCAGTGGTGTGTGCAGGCGGGCTAGGCGACGCACCGTGTCTCCGGACTGGGTGAATGCCACCAGCGCTTTGGCGTCGAGGCGTTCGCCGATGTCGCGGGCGGCGTAGGAGATGACGCCGCGTTTGGTGCGCGGTACATGGGTCAGCGGAGGCGCGGCCGTCGAATTCTGTTCGACCGCAGTGATGATTCGCGCCATCGTCTTGACGGCCTCCACCGGGTGCTTGCCCACCGACGTCTCCCCCGACATCATCAGCGCGTCGGCTCCGTCGAGCACGGCGTTGGCGACGTCGGACGCCTCGGCGCGGGTGGGCCGCAGGTTTTCCACCATCGACTCGAGCATCTGGGTCGCGACGATCACGGGTTTGGCGTTCTCCCTTGCCATTTGGATCGCCCGCTTCTGCACCAGCGGCACTTCCTCGAGCGGCAGCTCCACACCGAGATCGCCACGAGCGACCATCACCGCGTCGAAAGCCAGCACGATCGCTTCGAGATTGTCGATGGCTTCGGGCTTTTCGAGCTTGGCGATCACCGGCACCCGTCGGCCGACACGGTCCATCACGTCGTGAACGAGTTCGATGTCGGCGGGCGACCGCACGAACGACAGCGCCACCAGATCGACACCGAGCTCCAACGCGAATTCGAGGTCGTCGACGTCCTTGTCGGACAGTGCGGGCACCGACACGTTCATGCCCGGAAGCGACAGGCCTTTGTTGTTGGATACCGGGCCGCCCTCGGTGACGGTGCACACCACGTCGTTGCCGTCGATGCGTTCGACGACGAGCACCACCTTGCCGTCGTCGACCAGCAGCCGGTCCCCCGGCGCGGCGTCGTGGGCGAGCTGTTTGTACGTCGTCGACACCCGGTCGTGGGTGCCGTCGCATTCCTCGACGGTGATCCGCACCGTGTCACCGCTTTGCCAGAACGCGTGGCCCGCGGCGAAGCGGCCCAACCGGATCTTCGGTCCCTGTAGGTCGGCCAGCACGCCCACGGCTCGGCCAGTGACGTCTGAAGCGGCTCGGACGCGGTCGTAGACGGCCTTGTGGTCGGCATGGTCGCCGTGACTGAAATTCATACGGGCAACGTCCATGCCGGCCTTGACCAGAGCTCGCACCACCTCGTCGGAACTGCTGGCGGGGCCAAGTGTGCAGACGATCTTCCCGCGTCTATTCACGAATTCCGAGCATAGTCCTTGGCCCCGTTAGCCGACGGGAAGCAGAACGGTTGACAGCCGCGCCGGCGTGAGCGGGTGCTATGCGCGGTAGATCGTCGGGACCAGCGGGAAGCCGGGTACGTTGCGGATCAGGGTCCAGGACAACACAAGAGCGGTGAGGACCGCGATGACTGTGACCGTCATCGCTGGTCTTCCAGTGCGGCGGCGCCACAGGAACCACGCAAGAAGCGCCGGGATGCCGACGAGCAGAAAGACGTTGTCGACGACGGCTGCCGACAGGTCCGCGTGGAGCAGGTCGTGCGTCATGCGCAGGCCGCCACAAGCCGGGCAGTTCCATCCGGTGAGAAGTTTGAACGGGCATGGCGGGAACAGCGAGCCGGCGCGGTGCGGGTCGTTGAGACCGGTATAGACCATCGCCGCGGTGAACCCGGCGCCCGCCGCGATTGCTGCCGAGGCCCGGCCTATGGAGATCTGCTTAGAGCTAGGTGCCATCGCGCAGTGGCCGGCCCTGTGGATCGCGGACGTTGTCGGTGAGGATCAGGATCGCGTCGATGATGCCCCAGATCCACGCACCCACACCGAGGGTCACGAGACCGACGATCAACTGCACGACGCCGAGGCCGACCTGGCCGAGGTACATGCGGCCGATGCCTGCGACGCCGATGATGCCGAGTAGCTGCAGCAGCCCTGCGGTGAGCTTCGACTTGTCGGAGTAGGGCTCACCTGTGACGGGGTGGCGGCCGTAAGGCGCGGCGGGGTCTACACCGGGATATGGCGGCGGATAGGGGTATCCGGCGGGCGGCGGAGTCGCTTGCTCGCTGCGGCCGAACTGCGGATCGGTCATGGGCCCAGCATGCCACTCGGTGCTCTTGCCGTGGTGCGTGTTTGGCGCGAGGTTCGACGTTTAGACACCGGCGTCGGCCGCATCAGTCACATAGGCACCAGTCCAGAGCCTGTCTGGGCGACCCATGAGAGGGCGCTATCTGGTGCGGCTCCTGAATCTGGGCAGTCGCCACCGCCGTGCTCGACCGGCTGCAGGCTCACGAGCAGGCTTTCCGTCCGCGGCACTTTGCTCACGCTCTGCGCCCTCCGAAGGCTCGGAAAGTTCCCCGGTATCAGAAACTTTCGAGTCTGTACCGTCCGGTTCGTCGGATTCGGGTGACGTGTCACTGGGTTCTTCGACAGCTTGCTCTGGTTGCTCCTGCACAGCAGGCTCGGCCACCTCGTCGGCGGCCTCTTCATCAGCGGCGACCTCAGGCTCAGCCGGTTCGACGTCCGTGTGCTCACCGGCGCCCGCTTCTTCGACGGGCTCTTCAGCCGCGACCTCGTCGGCGTTCTCTTCATCAGCGACGACCTCAGGCTCAGCCGGTTCGACGTCCGATTGCTCAACGGCGCCCGCTTCTTCGACGGGCTCTTCAGCCGCGGCCTCGTCGGCGTCCTCTTCATCAGCGACAGCCGGTTCGACGTCCGTGTGCTCAACGGCGCCCACTTCTTCGACGGGCTCTCCAGCCGCGGCCTCGTCGGCGTCCTCTTCATCAGCGGCGACCTCAGGCTCAGCCGATTCAACGTCCGACTGCTCAACGGCGCCCGCCTCTTCGACGGGCTCTTCAGCCGCGGCCTCACCCACAGGCTCCGACGCGCTGTCGACGGCCTCTTCATCAGCCACGACCTCTGGCTCAGCCGCTTCGACGTCCGATTGCTCAACAGCGCCCGCTTCTTCGACGGGCTCTTCAGAAGCGGCCTCAACTCCCTCTGGCTCGACCGCACCTTCAGTAGCGTCTTCATCAGCGAGAACCTCGGGCTCAGCCGCTTCGACGTCCGACTGCTCAACCGCGCCTGCCTCTTCGACGGGCTCTCCAGCCGCGGCCTCACCCACAGGCTCCGCCGCGCTGTCGACGGCCTCCTTATCAGCGACGATCTCTGGCTCGGCCAGGTCCTCGACCGGCTCTTCGTGCTCGGCGGCCTGAGGCTTTGCAGGCGCCTCCTCGATAGCCGGCTCAGAAGTGGCCTCCGTGATGGACTCCCGATCAGCTGGAGCGCCGTCTGCCTGCTCGTCCTCGCGGGCCCGGTCCGAGTCTTCGTCCTCAGCCGCGACGATCGTGCCCGCCACCACACCGGTCGTCGCGGCCGCAGCCGCAAGCTCTTTGGTCCACTCGACCAACGCCGAATCCTCCGACGACGCCGGAACTTCGGTCGCTTCCTCTTCGGCCTCGACCGGCGGCTTTTGCTGCTCTTCACGCGGCTTGCCAGAAAGAGCCGCCGGGTCCTCGCGGCCCTTCGGCGCAGCCATGATGTACACCACCGCGCCGATGAACACGAACGTCGACGTGAACAAGTTGATCCGGATTCCGGCGATCAGCGTGGCCGTGTCGTCACGCAGCAACTCGACCCCGAACCGGCCGACGCAGTAGGCCGCCACATACAGCGCGAACAAGCGTCCGTGTCCGAGCTTGAACCGCCGGTCCGCGACGATCAGCAGCCCGAAAACCAAGATGTTCCAGATCAACTCGTAGAGGAACGTCGGTTGCACCACCTTCTCGACGAGGCCGGTCGACACGCCGTTGAGGTAATCCACCGCACCCGACGCGTCGCGGCGCTCGTAGATCCGCAATCCCCACGGCAACGTGGTCTCGCGTCCGTACAGCTCCTGATTGAAGTAGTTGCCCAACCGGCCGATCGCCTGGGCCAGGATGATCCCCGGCGCAATCGCGTCGCCGAAGGCGGGCAACGGAATCCCGCGCCGTCGGCAACCAATCCACGCACCCACTGCGCCTAGCGCAACCGCACCCCAAATGCCCAGGCCGCCGTCCCAAATACGGAGCGCCGCAACAAATCCCAAACCCTCGTCGCCGAAATAGGTGCGCCAATCTGTCATCACGTGATACAGCCGGCCACCGACCAGCCCGAACGGCACCGCCCATAAGGCGATGTCGTAAACGACGCCCGGTTCTCCTCCGCGTGCCACCCAGCGACGATCACCGATGACCAGCGCGACGACGATGCCGACGATGATGAACAACGCGTAGGCACGAATAGGAAGGGGACCCAGATGCCACACACCTTGCGGTGGGCTCGGGAACGAAGCCAGATAACTCGTCACGCGGAAATCCTCTGTCGCACGCCGTCTGCCAATTCCTCTGTGAGTTCACGGACCTTCGCGATTCCACCGTCACCCAGCGCGGACACCAGCGCCGACCCTACGATCACTCCGTCGGCGTAAGAGGCGATCTCGGCCGCTTGCTCGCGGGAGCGCACGCCGAGTCCGACGCCGACGGGGATGTCGGACACTTCCTTCACTCGGCGCACTAACTCCGGGGCGGTGTTCGACACGACGTCTCGCGCCCCGGTGACACCCATCGTCGACGCGGCGTAGACAAATCCCCGGGACGCCTGAACCGTCGCGGCCAGCCGTTGCGGCGTCGACGACGGCGCCACCAAGAAGATGCGATCCAACCGGTGCTCATCGGATGCGGCCAGCCACTGTGCCGCTTCGTCGGGGATCAAATCAGGTGTGATCATCCCGAACCCGCCCGCCCCGGCCAAGTCCCGGGCGAACGCGTCGACACCATAGCGCAGCACCGGGTTCCAGTACGTCATCACCACCGCACGGCCACCGGCATCGCTGACCGCTTCGACGGCGCGCAGCGAGTCCCGCACTCGCACCCCTTCGCGCAGCGCAACCTCCGTCGCCTTCGCAATCGTCGGGCCGTCCATGCCCGGATCCGAATAGGGCACCCCGACTTCGACGATGTCGCAACCACTTTCAACTAGTGCCCGGATGGCGTCCAGCGACGTCGGCACGTCGGGGTAGCCCGTCGGCAGGTATCCGATCAGTGCCGCCCGGTCATGCTGCCGACACGAGTCGAACAGTTCGGTCAGCCGGGCTTGCTCAGCCACGGACGCCGCCCTCGTCGTCGAGCAGCCCGAACCATTTCGCGGCAGTGGCGACGTCTTTGTCGCCGCGCCCGGACAGGTTCACGACGACGATCCCACCGCGGCCAATCTCGGCCGCCAATGGAAGCGTTCCCGCCACCGCATGTGCCGACTCGATCGCCGGGATGATGCCTTCCGTGCGGCACAGCAGCCGGAACGCGTCCATGGCCTCGGTGTCGGTGATCGGGCGGTATTCGGCTCGGCCGATGTCCTTCAACAACGCGTGCTCCGGGCCCACCCCGGGGTAGTCCAAACCCGCTGAAATCGAATGGCTTTCGATGGTCTGCCCATCTTCGTCCTGCAGCAGATACGAGTAGGAGCCTTGGAAGGCACCCGGTGAGCCACCGGTGAAAGTGGCTGCATGCCTTCCGGTTTCGACACCATCACCGGCGGCTTCGAAGCCGAGCAGCCGCACGCCCGGGTCGTCGATGAACGCGTGGAATATGCCGATCGCGTTCGAGCCACCGCCCACGCAGGCCGTGACGGCGTCGGGTAAGCGGCCGGCCTGAGCCAGGATCTGCGCGCGGGTCTCCAATCCGATCACCCGCTGAAAGTCGCGGACCATCATAGGAAACGGGTGCGGTCCAGCTGCCGTACCGAAGCAGTAGTAGGTCCGCTCAGCATTGGTCACCCAGTCGCGGAACGCCTCGTTGATCGCGTCCTTCAACGTCTGCGAACCGGACGTCACGGACACCACCTCAGCGCCCAGAAGCCGCATCCGCGCAACGTTCAAAGCCTGTCGGGCCGTGTCGACGGCGCCCATGTAGATCACGCACTCCAGCCCAAGCAGTGCGCAGGCCGTCGCGGTGGCGACCCCGTGCGAACCCGCACCGGTCTCGGCGATCACCCGTGTCTTGCCCATTTGCTGTGCCAGCAGCGCTTGACCCAGCACGTTGTTGATCTTGTGAGAACCGGTGTGGTTCAGGTCTTCTCGCTTGAGATAGATTGTCGCGCCGCCGGCATGCTCGCTGAGCCGACGGGCTTCGTACAGAGGCGACGGCCGCCCGCTGTAGTGGGTTTGCAGACGGTCTAAGGTGTCGAGGAATTCCTGGTCGGTGCGTGCTTTTTCGTACGCGGCGGTGACCTCTTCGATCACCGCCATCAGCGCCTCAGGCACGAATCGGCCGCCGTAGACACCGAAATGGCCGCGCGCGTCTGGGTCGTGGGCAGTCGGCTCGGCGACGGCCGCACTGGACCGAGGTAGTTCCGGGCTGCTCACCGAGCCGATTTCGGGCACGACGGGTGGGTGCCGGCCGTCACGAGATCCGCTACCGCGCTTCGCGGATCACCACTGGTCACCAACCCTTCGCCGACGAGCACAGCGTCTGCACCCGCGCCGGCGTAGGCCAGCAGGTCGGCGGTGCCGCGGACGCCCGACTCGGCGATGCGAATAACGTTCGACGGCAGGCCGGGCGCGATCCGCGCAAAGCAATCCCGATCGACCTTGAGAGTCTTGAGATCTCGCGCGTTGACGCCGATCACCTTGGCGCCTGCCTGCAGCGCCCGGTCGGCCTCTTCTTCGGTGTGCACCTCGACCAGAGCAGTCATGCCCAGCGATTCGGTGCGGTCGAGCATCGCCGCCAATGCGGGCTGATCCAGCGCCGCGACGATCAGCAGCAGCATGTCGGCGCCGTGTGCGCGTGCCTCATGGATCTGGTAGGGACGAACAATAAAGTCCTTGCGCAGCACCGGAATTGACACCGCAGCGCGTACCGCGTCGAGGTCCTCCAGCGAGCCGTGAAACCGGCGCTGCTCGGTGAGCACGCTGACGATGCGTGCGCCACCTTCCTCGTATGCACGGGCCAGCTTCGCCGGATCGGCGATCGAAGCCAATTCGCCACGTGACGGACTGGCGCGCTTGACTTCGGCGATCACACCGATGCCGGGCTCACGCAGCGCTGCCATCACGTCGAGCGGCGGCGGCGCATCCTTGGCTTTGGCCTTTACTTCGGCCAGCGGGACGACGGCTTCACGAGCGGCAACATCGGCGCGAACTCCCTCCAGAATGGAGTCGAGCACCGTCGCCGAACTCATGGCCCTGTCGACTCCCTCCTGCGCTACAGCCGACGTGCGATCAACATCGAAAGGGTAGCCGCCACGGGCGTGCGGCCCCTCACCGACCCTCGCTAGGCGAGTCCCGGGTCGGGTCGCCGGTCGGATCAGCGCCTTCGTCCAACGCATCCCACAACTTCCGTTCTGACATCGTCGCCGACGAGTCTCCCTGGACGGTCACGGCACGCCGTTGCGACGGCGAGGCGTATTTGTCCGCCCGAGCCGAGCCTTTCACCGCGACCCGCATCAACAACACCGCGGCCGCCAGCGTCACCACCGCCGCGACCATCGTGATCACCGCGCCCGGATACTGCCGGGAACTGCCCACCAACGAGGCGACCGGAAGATCAACCAGCCGTACGGCAGGCACCGCGACGTCGCGAATGGTCCACAGCGTGAGCGCCAGATAGGCCGCGCCCGCGCTGACCAGCGCAATCAGCACCGCCAAGATGCGCAGCGGCCATCCCCGCACCGCCAGTGCCGCGACCGCCGCTGCCAGCAACAGCACCGCGAGCGGCACCAGCGCCGGGGCCCAGGTACCGCCCGACAGCGTCGTCGTGCGGGGCTGGCCCAGCCCGTCGGACGACCTCAGCACAACCCACGGCAGACGCGAGGCAACCCAAAGGCCCGCGGCGCCAAGCACCAGGAGGAATTGCGCGAATCGGATCACGGCGACCGCAGCGTCTCGGCAGCGGCGATCGCACTCAGCACGGCCTTGGCCTTGTTTGCCGCCTCGGTGTACTCGTAGGGGCCGTTGGAGTCTGCGACGACACCTCCGCCCGCCTGCACGTACGCGGTGCCGTCGCGCATCAGCGCGGTGCGGATCGCGATCGCGAAGTCGGCGTTGCCCGCGAAGTCGAGGTAGCCGACCACGCCGCCGTAGAGCCCGCGCCGGGTCTTCTCCACCTCTTCGATCAACTCCATCGCCCGAACCTTCGGCGCGCCCGACAGCGTGCCCGCCGGAAAGCAGGCGGTGACGGCGTCCAGCGCCGTCTTGTCCTCGGCGAGTTGGCCGGTGACCGTCGACACCAGGTGCATGACGTGGCTGTACCGCTCGATGTGGCTGTAGTCGTCGACGCGAACGGTGCCGGGCACACATACGCGACCGAGGTCGTTACGGCCGAGATCGACCAGCATCAGATGTTCGGCGCGTTCCTTCTCGTCGCTCAGCAGCTCCTTCTCGAGTAGCAGATCCTCTTCTTCGGTATGGCCACGCCAGCGCGTGCCCGCGATGGGATGCGTGCTCGCCCATCCGTCCTGGACGGTGACCAGCGCCTCAGGACTGGAGCCGACGATCGAAAAGTCAAGACTGCCATCGGCTTTGGGGATATGCAGCAGATACATGTACGGGCTGGGGTTGGACACGCGCAACATGCGGTACACGTCGATCGGCTCGGCACTGGTGTCCATCTCGAAGCGCTGCGACGGCACGACCTGGAAGGCCTCCCCCGCCTCGATCTCGCCGACCAACCGCTCGACGATCGCGCAGTACTCCTCGACCGTGCGCTGGGAGCGGTGCAGCGGCTGCGGGCGGTCGAACGTCGCAACCGTCGAGGGCAGCGGCTGGCTCAGCGCCTGCGTCATCACGTCGAGCCGCTTGACGGCGTCGTCATAGGCCCAGTCCACCCGCTCGTCGGTGCCGTTCCAGTTCACCGCGTTGGCGATCAGGGTGATCGTGCCCTCGTGGTGGTCGACCGCAGCCATGTCGGTGGCCAGCAGCAACACCATGTCCGGCAACTTCAGGTCATCCTCCGTCAGCGACGGCAGCCGCTCGAGCCGGCGCACCATGTCGTAGGCGAAGAACCCCACCAGGCCGCCCGACAGCGGCGGCAAGCCGGGCAACGGCTCGCTGGCAAGCAGGTTCATCGTCGCGCGCAGCGCCTGCAACGGGTCGCCGCCGCGGGGGGCGTCCTGCGGTGTGGCCCCGATCCAGGCCGCCTCGCCGTCGTGCACGGTCAGCGCCGACGGCGCGCCCGCACCGATGAACGACCACCGCGACCACGACCGGCCGTTCTCGGCGGACTCGAGCAGGAAGGTGCCGGGCCGGTTGGCACCGAGCTTGCGATACGCGGACAGCGGCGTCTCGCTGTCGGCGAGCACCTTGCGGGTGACCGGCACGAACCGATGCTCAGCCGCCAGCGCCCGGAACTGCTCGCGCGTGGTGGTCGGCGATGAGCCGCTTGCGCGAAGAGCAGAAGACGGCGATGAGCCGCTTGCGCGAAGAGCAGAAGAAAGCGATGAGCCGCTTGCGCGAAGAGCAGAAGCTCCGGTGAGATCGGCGGTCGAGGTCACGGGTGTATCTTCCCACTTTCCGGCGGCGTGCCCGGGCGGGCGTAGCCTGTGCACTTATGAAACGTGGTGACCTGGTCGACGAGTTCGAACTGCCAGATCAGACCGGCAAGGTGCGCCAGTTCAGCGAGTTTCTGGCCGACGGCCCCGTGGTGCTGTTCTTTTATCCGGCCGCCGGAACCCCGGGCTGCACCCGTGAGGCCTGTCACTTCCGCGATCTGGCAAAGGAATTCGCCGACGTCGGTGTGTCGCGGGTGGGCATCAGCACCGATCCGGTGGACAAGCAGGCGAAATTCTCCGACAACCACCACTTCGACTTTCCGGTGCTGTCCGACGCCGACGGGACCGTCGCCGCCGAATTCGGCGTCAAGCGGGGCCTTTTGGGCAAGTTCCTGCCCGTGAAGCGGACAACGTTCGTCATCGACACCGACCGCAAAGTGCTTGACGTCATCTCGAGTGAGGTCAACATGAACACCCACGCCGATAAGGCGCTGGAGGTCTTGCGCGCGCGGAAGCGTTAGCCCGCGTCGTCGGCCAGCAAGACGTCCGCGTCGAAGCAGCTGTGGTCACCGGTGTGGCAGGCGCCGCCGACCTGGTCGACCTCCAGCAGGACGGTGTCGCCGTCACAGTCCAGTCGCACCGAGTGCACGTGCTGGGTGTGGCCAGAGGTGGCGCCCTTGACCCAGTGCTGCTGGCGCGACCGGGAGTAGTAGGTCGCCTCACGTGTCTCGAGCGTGCGGGCCAGTGCCATGTCGTCCATCCAGGCGACCATCAGCACCTTGCCGGTGCCCCGCTCCTGCGCAACGGCGGTGATCAGCCCGTTGGCGTCGCGCTTGAGCCGCGAGGCAATCGCGGAGTCCAATGCGCTCATCACCGCACCGTGATCCCTTCTGCCGCCATCGCCGCCTTGACCTCCTTGATCGAGAGCTCGCGGAAATGGAACACGCTCGCGGCGAGCACCGCGTCCGCGCCCGCCATGACCGCAGGCGCGAAATGCTCGACAGCGCCCGCTCCGCCGCTGGCGATCACTGGCACCGTGACCGCCGCGCGCACCGCGCGCAGCATCGGCAGGTCGAACCCAGCCTTGGTGCCGTCGAAGTCCATGGAGTTGAGCAATATTTCACCCACGCCGAGTTCGGCTCCGCGCACGGCCCATTCGACGGCGTCGATGCCGGTGCCGCGCCGTCCCCCGTGCGTGGTGACCTCCCATCCCGATGGCGTCGGCGGGGACCCCGCTGGCACGGTACGCGCGTCCACCGACAGCACGATGCATTGCGAGCCGAACCGCCGCGACAACTCCTCGAGCAACTCCGGGCGTGCGATCGCGGCGGTGTTCACCGACGCCTTGTCGGCGCCCGCACGCAGCAGCATGTCGACGTCGGCCACCGATCGCACTCCCCCGCCGACGGTCAGCGGGATGAACACCTGCTCGGCGGTGCGCCGGACCACGTCGAGCATCGTCGCCCGCCCCGACGACGATGCGGTGACGTCGAGGAACGTCAGCTCGTCGGCGCCTTCGGCGTCGTACACCGCGGCCAGCTCGACCGGATCGCCGGCGTCACGCAGGTTGGCGAAATTCACGCCCTTGACCACCCTGCCGCCGTCGACGTCGAGGCACGGGATGACGCGAACCGCGACGTCTCCCATCAGTAGTCCTTCGGGTCGCCGACGTCGCGCAGGATCTCCAGGATCTGCTGATGACAACGCGGCACACCCGACAGCGCCGCCTGCGATTGGATGGTCCAGTCATTGCCGGCCAGATCGGTGACGATGCCGCCGGCCGCTCGCACTAGCGCTACTCCGGCCGCGTGGTCCCAGAGGTGATCTCCGAAACTGATTGCGCCGCCGAGGATTCCGGCTGCGGTGTACGCCAGGTCGATGCCCGTGGCGCCATGGATGCGCAGCCTTGACGACACCCGGCTCAGGCTTTCCAACACTGCCAGCCGATACCGTCCCGGGAACCGGCCACGCCAGTCCACGTTGAACGTGCCGACACCGACGACAGCGTCTTCGAGGTCCGCCGGCTCCAACGGTGGCAGGTCGACGCCGTTGCAGCGCAACGGTCCTCCGACGACGCCGGTGAACCGCTCATTGGTGAACGGCAGCCACGTCAACCCTGCGACCGGCTCTCCGTCGCGGACGAGGCCCAGCAGCATCGCCGCCAGCGGCAGACCGGCCGCGTAGTTGAACGTGCCGTCAATCGGATCGAGGACCCAGAACAATGGTGAGTCGAGGTCGGCTCCGCCGAATTCCTCGCCGTGCACCTCGATGCCGGTGGCCGACGTCAATGCGTCGACCACTTGGCGCTCGATGGCCAGGTCGATCTCGGTGGCGAAGTCGTTGCCTTTCTTGCGCACGGCCGGGTCGGCGGCGTGGCCCTCGACGAACCGCTCGGCCGCTTTGTCGAGGATCTTTGCGGCCTCGGCCACCAGTGCGTTGAGGTCGTTGGTGTCCATTGCGGCCTACCGACCGACCGCTTCGAGCGCCTGCGGCAGCGTGAAACGTCCGGCGTAGAGCGCTTTTCCGACGATCGCGCCCTCGACGCCGAGGTCGGTCAGCGTCGCGATGGCGCGCAGGTCGTCGAGGCTCGACACACCGCCGGAGGCGATCACCGGAGCATCGGTGCGCTCGGCCACGCCGGCCAGCAGCTCGATGTTGGGTCCGGTCAGCGTGCCGTCTTTGGTGACGTCGGTGACCACAAACCGCGAACAGCCTTCGCGGTCAAGGCGTTCCAGCACTTCCCACAGATCGCCGCCGTCGGTTTCCCAGCCGCGTCCCCGCAGCCGGTGCTGGCCGTCGACGATCTGCACGTCGAGTCCGACGGCCACCTTGTCGCCGTACTCGGCGATCACCTTCGCGCACCACTGCGGATTCTCCAGCGCCGCTGTGCCGATATTCACACGCGCACAACCGGTTGCAAGTGCGGCCGACAGCGACGCGTCGTCGCGGATGCCGCCGGACAGTTCGACACTGACGTCGAGACGTCCGACCACTTCCGCGAGCAGTTCGCGGTTGGAGCCCCGGCCGAACGCTGCGTCCAAGTCGACCAGGTGAATCCACTCCGCACCGTCGCGCTGCCACGTCAGCGCCGCCTCCAGCGCTGAGCCGTACTCGGTTTCGCTGCCCGCCTTGCCCTGCACCAGGCGCACCGCGCGGCCGCCGACGACGTCGACTGCCGGCAGTAGGACGAGTTTCGTCATAGTGCCCGCACCCAGTTGCTCAGCAGCGCCGCGCCGGCGTCACCGCTTTTTTCGGGGTGAAACTGTGTCGCCGACAACGGCCCGTCTTCGACGGCCGCCAGGAATCGCACGTGGTGGGTGGCCCAGGTGAGCACGGCGTCGTCGTTTCCTTCCCACTGCTGCGCGGCGTACGAGTGCACGAAGTAGAACCGCGTGTCGCGGTCGAGACCGGCGAAAAGCCTGCTGCCTGGACCCGCCTCGACGGTGTTCCATCCCATGTGCGGGATCACCGGCGCGTCCAATCGCGTGACGGCGCCGGGCCACTGCCCGCAGCCACGGCTTTCCACGCCGAACTCGACGCCGCGGTCGAACAGGATCTGCATTCCCACGCACACGCCCAGTACCGGGGCTCCGGCCGAGAGCCGCTCGGCGATGATCTTGTCACCGCCGATCCCGCGCAGCCCGCTCATGCAGGCCTCGAACGCGCCGACGCCCGGCACCACGAGGCCGTCGGCGGCGGTAGCGGCGGCCGGGTCCGCGGTCACTTCGACCTCGGCGCCGACCCGTTGCAGCGCACGCTGAGCCGACCGCAGGTTGCCTGAGCCGTAGTCAAGCACCGCAACGGATTTGCTTGTCACAGTGCACCTTTCGTGGACGGCACCCCGGTGACTCGAGAGTCGCGTTCGACAGCCTGGCGCAGCGCCCGGGCCACCGCCTTATATTGGGCTTCGGTGATGTGGTGCGGATCCCGGCCGTAGAGCGTGCGCACGTGAAGGGCGATGCGCGCGTTCATGGCCAGCGACTCGAACACGTGCCGGTTCACGACGGTGTGGTAAGGCACGGTGTTGCCGGCAATCGTGAAGTGGCGCAGATGATCCGGTTCGCCGGAGTGCACGCAGTACGGCCGCCCGGAGACGTCGACCGCGGCGTGCGCCAGAGTCTCGTCCATCGGGATGAATGCGTCTCCGAACCGGCGGATACCCTTCTTGTCGCCCAGCGCTTGACCCAGCGCCTGCCCGAGCACGATCGCGGTGTCCTCGATGGTGTGGTGGCCCTCGATGTGCACGTCACCTTTGGTGCGCACGGTCAGGTCGAAGCTCGCATGGGCGCCGAGCGCGTGCAGCATGTGGTCGTAGAACGGGACGCCCGTGTCGATGTCGACCTCCCCACTGCCGTCGAGGTCCAGTTCGACCACGATGTCGGACTCCTTGGTGGAGCGCTCCACGCGGGCGCGGCGGTTCTCGGTCATGATGCTCCTAACGGTGCGGCAAGTTCGGTGGCCACCAGACGCGCACTGGATGCGAGGAACGCGTCGTTCTCGTGCGCCAGGCCGATCGTGGTGCGCAGAAAGCCTGGAATGCCGACGTCGCGGATCAACACCCCGTCGTCGAGGTAGCGACGCCAGGTGGCGGGCGCATCGGCGAACTCGCCGAACAGCACGAAGTTGGCGTCGCTGGGAATCACCCGAAACCCCATGTCCGCCAATGCCTCCGATACCCGCTCACGTTCGGCGATCAACGCAGCGACGCTGCCCAGCGTCTCGTCCGCGTGGCGTAGCGCCGCGCGCGCCGCAGCCTGAGTGAGCACCGAGAGGTGGTACGGGAGCCGCACCAGCAGCATCGCGTCGATGACGGCGGGCGCGGCGATCAGATACCCAAGACGGCCGCCGGCGAACGCGAACGCCTTGCTCATCGTGCGCGACACGACAAGCTTCGCCGGGTACTCACCGATGAGGTTGATCGCACTCGGCACCGACGAGAATTCGCCATACGCCTCGTCGAGGATCAAGATGCCGGTATCCATGGCATCGAGCAGCGCGCGCAGCTCCGCCGGTGAAACACTCTGTCCCGACGGGTTGTTGGGGCTCGCAACGAACACCACGTCCGGGCGGTGCTCGGCGATTGCGGCGACGGCGGTATCGGTGTCGAGCCGGAAGTCGTCGGCGCGATACGCCTCCAGCCAACGGGTCTGGGTGCCGCCCGAGATGATCGGGTGCATCGAGTACGACGGCACGAAGCCCAGCGCGCTGCGACCGGGCCCGGCGAACGCCTGCAGCAACTGTTGCAGCACCTCGTTGGAACCATTTGCCGCCCAGAGGTTCTCGACGCCGACGGGCACGCCGGTTTGGCGTGCCAGGTAGGCCGCGAGGTCGGCACGCAGCGCAACCGCGTCGCGGTCGGGATAGCGGTGCAAGGTGACCGCCGCCTCGCGGACCGCCCGGGCGACGTCGTCGACGAGCGCAGGTGTGGGCGGGTGCGGGTTCTCGTTGGTGTTCAGCCGCACTGGCACGTCGAGTTGCGGTGCACCATAGGGCGTCTTGCCGCGCAGATCGTCGCGCAACGGCAGGTCGTCGAGGGTGACGTCTTGCCCCGGAACGCTCACCGCTCGAACCTCCGGCGCACCGCTTCGCCGTGAGCAGGCAAGTCCTCGGCCTTGGCCAGCGTGATCACATGGCCGGACACGTCTTTGAGCGCGGCTTCGTCGTACTCGACGACGTGAATGCCGCGCAGGAACGTCTGCACGGAAAGGCCACTGGAGTGGCGCGCGCACCCGGCGGTCGGCAGCACGTGGTTGCTGCCCGCGCAGTAGTCGCCGAGGCTCACCGGCGAGTAGGGGCCGACGAAAATCGCACCTGCCGAACGGATGCGGCTCGCGACCGTGGGCGCGTCGGCCGTCTGGATCTCCAAGTGTTCGGCGGCATAGGAATTGACCACCCGCACTCCGGCGTCGATGTCGTCGACGAGCACGATCGCCGATTGCCGGCCGGTCAGCGCAGCAGTGACCCGCTCGCGGTGCACCGTCGATTCCACTTGCGCGGCAAGCTCTTTGGAGGCTGCATCGGCCAGGTCGGCGCTGGGTGTCACCAGGACACTGGCCGCCATCTCGTCATGCTCGGCCTGGCTGATCAGGTCGGCGGCGACGTGCGCGGGATCCGCGGTGTGGTCGGCGAGGATCGCGATCTCGGTGGGCCCGGCTTCGGCGTCGATGCCGACGTGGCTGCGGCAGATCCGCTTCGCGGCGGTGACATAGATGTTTCCCGGGCCGGTGATCATGTCGACCGGTTCCAGTTCCGCGCCGCCGGTGTCGGTGCCGCCGTAGGCCAGCAGCGCAACGCCCTGCGCACCGCCGATCGCCCACACCTCGTCGACGCCCAGCAGCCGCGCGGCGGCCAGGATCGTCGGATGCGGTAGACCGCCGAATCGGGCCTGCGGCGGACTGGCGATCACCAGAGACTCGACACCCGCGGTTTGCGCGGGCACGACATTCATCACCACGCTCGACGGGTAGACCGCATTGCCGCCGGGCACGTACAGCCCGACCCGCGCGACCGGGACCCAGCGCTCGGTGACCGTCGCACCTGGTCCGAGCGTGGTCGTGGTGTCGGTGCGGCGCTGATCGGCGTGCACGGTCCTGGCCCGCTGGATGGCAACTTCGAGCGCCGCCCGCACATCGGGCGTCAACTCGGCGAGCGCATCGTCGAGCCGGCCGACGGGCACCCGCACGGTTGCCGGCCGGACACCGTCGAACGTCTCGCTGTAATCGAGCGCGGCCTCCACCCCGCGCTGTGCCACGTCGTCGACGACCGGGCGCACGACGGGCAGCACCGTGTCGACGTCCACGCCGCCGCGGGGCAGCGCAGCACGCAACTGCGCAGCGCTGAGCGTGCGGTTGCGCAGGTCGATCCGGGCCATCTCGAAGGTGGGCATTACGTCGATTGTCCCCGATCGACGCACCCGAAGAAAAATTGATTGAACCGGCTAGAAGTCCAGGCCGATGTCGAGCACGCGCACGGAATGGGTGAGCGCGCCGACGGCCAGGTAGTCGACGCCCGTTGACGCGTAGGCGTGGGCGTTTTCGAGTGACAGGCCACCCGAGGCCTCCAGTTTCACGCCCGGAGCGCGCGCGTTACGCCGCTGCACCGCCATCTGCGCCTGCCACACCGGGAAGTTGTCCAGCAACACCAGCTCCACCGGCTCGGCCAGCACCTCGTCGAGCTGCTCGAGCGAATCGACCTCTACCTCGCACGGCAGCCCGGGTGCCGCAGCGCTGACCGCCCGCAACGCGGCAACCACCGAACCCGCAGCAGCGACGTGATTGTCCTTGATCAACGCGGCGTCGCCCAGGCCCATCCGGTGGTTTTGACCGCCGCCGACGCGCACCGCGTACTTCTGCAGCGCACGCAAACCGGGCAGTGTCTTGCGGGTGTCACGCACGACTGCGCGTGTGCCGGCGACCGCGTCCACCCACTGCCGCGTGGTCGTTGCGATCCCGGACAGGTGACACACCAAGTTCAACAGCGTGCGCTCGGCGGTCAGCAGCTTCCGTGTCGGTGCTTGCACCCGCAGCACCGCGGCGCCCGCGCCGACGTGTTCGCCGTCGGCGACGCGGTCGAGCACGCGGTAGCCGCCCATACCCAGCACCTCGTCAAGCACCAGCAGCGCGACGTCGCACCCGGCGACGACACCCGGTTCACGCGTGACCAGGGCCGCGGTGGCGGTGGCGTCTGCGGGCACGGTGGCCTCCGTGGTGACGTCCGGCCCGTACCGCAGGTCTTCGTCGAGCGCTCGTCGGATCACCGCACGAGCGTCGACGACCTCGTGTTCGCTCAGCCGCATCAGTGACAGGCACCCACGGGCTCAGGCGCGCGGGCGACGACGTGCCCATCGCACGACAACCGCACTCGGATGCCATGTGCTTGCCCGCCGTCGGTGTCGGGATGGTCGGCGCGGTGGTGGCACCCGCGTGTCTCGGCTCGCGCCAGAGCGGCCGCGGCGACCGCGCGGGCCGTCGTCGTCAGTGCGGCGTCTTCGATGTCGGCCCGTGTCCGCATCACGCGACGCGGCGCGGCGTCCAGCTGCTGCTGCAGCAGATGCAGCCCGTCGGCGTCACGCACCACCGACGCGTGCCCGGACATCAGGGCTTGCAGCTCGCGGCGCGGCATCGCGGCGCGGGTGCCAAGGTCGGGTGGCTCGGCGACGACGGGCCCTCGGGCTACCGCGTGCTCGGCGGCCGCCCGGCCGGCGCGGCCGCCGACCACCAATCCCTCGAGCAGGCTGTTGGAGGCCAGTCGATTCGCCCCGTGCATGCCTGTGCGCGCGACCTCGCCGGCTGCGAACAGTCCCGGAAGCTCTGTGCGGCCGTGGACGTCGACGATCACACCGCCGCAGCTGTAATGCGCGCCCGGGGCAACGGGAATCAGGTCGCGTGCCGGGTCGACTCCCGCGGCGCGGCAGGCCGCGGTGACGGTTGGGAACCGGGCTGCGACATCGGCTACCGCCCGGGCGTCGAGGTAGACGCACGCATCGCCGGTCTCGCGCAGCCGCGCGTCGATGGCACCGGCCACCACGTCGCGTGGGGCGAGATCGCCCATCGGGTGCACTCCTGCAGCCACGGAGTTTCCCTGTGCGTCAACGAGTTTCGCGCCTTCGCCGCGCAGCGCTTCGGTGATCAGCGGTCGGCGTCCCGCGACGCGCGCGTCGTAGAGCATGGTCGGGTGGAACTGGATGAACTCGATGTCGCTCACGGCCACACCGGCCGTCAGCGCCAGCGCGACTCCGTCGCCCGTGGAACCCTCTGGGTTCGTGGTGGTTCGGTAAAGGTGCCCGAGGCCGCCGGTGGCCAGAATCACCGCCGGCGTGTGCACGATCCCAGCGCCGTCTTCGTTGATGACCTCGACGCCGGTGATGCCGTCGCCGTCGTGAATCAGCTGGCGCGCAACGTGATTGTGGCGGATGTCGAGCAGCGTGGCGGCATGGTCCAAGGCGCGCTGCACCTCGGCACCGGTTGCGTCGCCGCCGGCGTGAATGATCCGGCGCCGAGAGTGGCCGCCTTCGCGGGTCAGATGCCAGCGGCCCGGTTCAGCCTCGTCGAACCGCGCACCGGCAGAGACCAATTCGGCTACTGCGCGATACCCGTCGGCGACGATCGAGCGCACCGCGTCGGGGTCGCACATCCCGGCGCCCGCGGCAAGCGTGTCGGCGACGTGCGCATCGACCGAGTCGTCGGTGCGCGGCAGCACCACCGCGATGCCGCCCTGCGCGTAAAACGTTGCGGTGTCGGAGGTTTTGCTCAGCACTATCACCCGGCTGCCGCGTCGGTGGGCGGCCAGCGCGGCGGCCAGACCCGCCACCCCGGTGCCGATCACCACCACGTCGGCACGGGCGTGCCAGCGGGTCATTCGCCGCCGCCCGGCTGGCCGATCTCGATCATCCGCTGCACGCTGCGCCGGGCCAGCCGTGCGGTCTCGGGATCGACGTCGACTTCGTCGGCGCCTTCGACCAGGCACCGCAGCAGCGCGGCCGGCGTGATCATCTTCATGTATTTGCACGACGCCCGGTCGTTGACCGCGCGGAAATCGACTTCTGGTGCGGCCCTGCGCAATTGGTGAAGCATGCCGATTTCGGTGGCGACCAGGACCTCGCGGGCCCGGCTGTTACGCGCGGCCTCGAGCATGCCGCCCGTCGACAAAATCTTGACCCGGTCGGCCGGGACGGCGCCCTCACCGGCCAGGTACAGCGCCGACGTGGCGCAGCCGCACTCTGGATGCACGTACAGTTCGGCGTCCGGATGTGAGCGCGCCTGCGCTGCGAGTTCGTCGCCGTTGATGCCGGCGTGCACGTGGCACTCGCCGGCCCAGATGTGCAGGTTTTTACGCCCCGTCACCCGCCGGACATGCGCTCCGAGGAACTGGTCGGGGCAGAACAGCACCTCGCGGTCATCGGGGATGGACGCCACGACGTCCACGGCGTTGGCCGACGTGCAGCAGATGTCGGTGAGCGCTTTGACCGCTGCGGTGGTGTTGACGTACGAGACCACGACGGCGTCCGGGTGTTCGGCTTTCCAGGCCGCGAGCTCGTCGGCGGTGATCGAGTCGGCCAGCGAGCAGCCGGCCCGCTGGTCCGGAATCAACACGGTCTTGTCGGGGCTGAGGATCTTGGCGGTCTCAGCCATGAAGTGCACGCCGCAGAACACGATCGTCTGCTCGGGCGCCTCTGCCGCGATGCGCGACAGTGCCAGTGAGTCGCCGACATGGTCCGCAACGTCCTGGATCGCCGGGATCTGATAGTTGTGCGCCAGCAGCGTCGCGTTGCGCTGCTCGGCGAGTCGGCGGACCTCTGCGGCCCATGCGGCGTCAGGTTCGACGCCTGTGTAGACGCCGTCGTCGAGGACCGTCATCGCCGTCTCCTTCAGCCCGATCGGTTTTCGACTTACAATCGAAAACATGGCTCATACTAGCACCGAGCACGAGGTGCTCGCCGTCGTGTTCCAGGTTCGCCAGTTGGGCACACCGAAACCGCAGCTCAGTGTCCTGCTGTGGGAGCGCGCAATGAATCCGCAGCGCGGCGCGTGGGCGCTGCCCGGCGGAAAGCTGCGCAACGACGAGGACATGACCAGTTCGATTCGTCGTCAACTGGCCGAGAAAGTCGACGTGCGTGAGATAGCTCACTTGGAGCAGCTGGCTGTGTTCTCCGATCCCGCCCGGGTGCCCGGCACCCGCACCATCGCCTCGACGTTTCTGGGCCTGGTGCCCTCCCCCGCGACGCCGGCGCTACCCCCGGACACCCGCTGGCATCCGGTCGACGGGCTGCCGCCGATGGCTTTCGACCACGGGCCGATGGTCACCCACGCGCACAGCCGGCTGGTGGCCAAGCTGTCTTACACGAACATCGGATTCGCGCTTGCGCCAACGGAATTCGCGCTCTCAACGCTGCGCGACATTTACAGTGCCGCGCTGGGGTATCAGGTGGACGCCACCAACCTGCAAAGGGTGCTCGCGCGGCGCAACGTCATCACCCGGACCGGCACGATTGCCCGCAGCGGCCGCAGCGGCGGGCGCCCCGCCGCGTTGTACCGGTTCACCGATGCCCAATATCGGGTCACCGACGAATTCGCCGCGCTGCGACCGCCCGGGTAACGGGGCGCTAACAGCACCGCAACCCGACTGGATTCTTAACGCTCTCTTAAAGTAACCTGCCGGTTGGTTGATCACGAAGGAGTGTTCACATGGATCCTGCCGGCCTGGCCCACGCGGCCCGTGCTGAGTGGATCGGCGCGGTACCGCACGAAGAGCTGCGGCGGGGCCGGCCGGTATTGCCCGAGAACGACCCGTTCTACGAACCCCCGCCAGGCTTCGAGCACGCCGATCCCGGCACCGTGCTGCGCAGTCGTGACGTGGAGCTGGGCTTTTTAGGGGTCGTCCGGCAAAAGTTCCACGCGACCCAACTGTTGTACCGCAGCAGCGATCGCAACGGCCTGCCAGAAGCCGCAGTGACGACGGTGTTGGTGCCCACCGAGCGTGGGCCGGAGAGAGTCTGCCCGCTGGTGTCCTACCAGTGCGCGATCGACGCGGTCACGTCCCGATGCTTCCCGTCGTATGCGATGCGGCGTGGGGCGTTCGCGCCCGGCGCGCTGGCGCAGTTCGAATTCCTGCTGATCGCCGCCGCGCTCGCCGAAGGCTGGGCGGTGTCGGTGCCCGACCACGAGGGCACCCGCGGCATGTGGGGCGCGCCCTACGAGCCGGGATACCGGATCCTCGACGGGTTGCGCGCAGCAACAAGCTGTGAGCGTCTGGGCATCTCGGCCGACTCCCCTATCGGCCTGTGGGGCTATTCCGGTGGCGGACTCGCCACCGCGTGGGCCGTGGAGACCTGCGCGGACTACGCGCCCGAGCTCAACATCGTGGGCGCGGTGCTCGGCTCGCCCGTGGGTGATCTGGGGAACGCGTTCAAGCGGCTCAACGGCTCCATCTGGGCGGGTCTGCCGACCATGGTGATCGCCGCGCTGTGGCACATCTATCCCGAACTGCAGCGGGTCATCGATCGGCATGCCACCGACGAGGGCCGCGCGCTGCTGAAGTCGGCGGAGAAGATGACGACGGCCATCGCGGTGCTTCGGCTGATGCGCAAGGACATCGACCACTATGTCGATCGTCCGCTCGAGGACATCTTGGCCGAGCCGGATCTTCAATACGTGTTCGACGACATCAAACTCGGCACGGCCGCACCCAGCCGGCCGGTGCTGATCGTTCAGGCCGTACACGACAAGATCGTGTCCGTCGACGACATCGACGAACTCACCGAGAGCTACCGCGCCGGCGGCGCCCCGGTGACCTACCACCGGGACATGTTCAGCGAGCACATGCTGCTGCATCCGATGTCGGCGCCGATGACGCTGCGCTGGCTGCGCGACCGATTCGCCGGCCGGCCACTCGCCGAGCACCTGGTGCGCACCACGTGGCCGACGATGTTCAACCCGTCCACCTACACGGGCATGCTGAAGCTTTTGACCATTGCCGGCCGGGTGATGACGGGCCGGAAACTGCGGCGTAAGCCGCTGTCATATTCAGACGCCTGACGCGGCGCGACCCGTCGCCGTCGAACGTCGAGTTGTGACACGGTTGTTCGTGGCGAACCGTGCATCAAGTCCACGCTGGCGGGACGAGGAGTGGCCATGAGAACAGCGATCTGCGACATGCTGGACATCGACATTCCGCTGCTTGCGTTCAGCCACTGCCGCGACGTGGTCGCTGCGGTGACCAACGCCGGCGGGTTCGGCGTGCTGGGTGCCGTGACGCTCACCCCCGAGCAGCTGGAGCAGGAGCTGCGCTGGATCGAAGCGGAAGTCAGGGGCAAGCCGTTCGGCGTCGACCTGATCGTCCCCGAGACGTCGGTGGGCAAGGGACAGCGGCTGACCGCTGAACAGTTCGCGGAGATGATTCCCGCCGAGCACCGCGCGTACGTCGACGCGCTGTTGGCCGAGCACGGCCTTCCGCCGATGGCGACCACCAAGACACCGCGGGTGGCGACCACCGACGACGCGAGCGAAAGCTTGATGGAGGTCGCGTTCAAGCACCCGATCAAGCTGATCGCCAACGCGTTGGGCCGCCCGCCGCAGTCGATGCTCGACGCCGCCAAGGCCCACGGTGTGCCCGTCGCCGCGCTGGCAGGTGCCAAAGAGCATGCGGTCAAACACGTCAACGCCGGCGTCGACGTGATCGTCGCCGCGGGTACCGAGGCCGGCGGCCATTGCGGCGAGGTGACGACGATGGTGCTGGTGCCCGAAGTCATCGAGGCCATCGCACCGCTACGGCCGGTGCCTGTGCTCGCCGCGGGCGGCATCGTGACCGGCCGGCAGATGGCCGCCGCGGTGGCGATGGGCGCCGCCGGTGCGTGGACCGGATCGGTCTGGCTCACAACCGAAGAAGCCGAAACCGCGCCCTACACCAAACAGCGGATGCTGACCGCGACGTCGCGCGACACCGTCCGCTCGACATGCCGGACCGGCAAGCCGACGCGGCAACTGAAGTCGGACTGGACCGAGGCGTGGGAATCCGGGCGGGGCCCCAAGCCGCTGCCGATGCCGTTGCAGTCGATCATCAGCGAGCCGGTGCTTCGGCGCATCGACACGCTCGCAGCCAAGGGCGACGAAGGCGCCCGCGCGCTGGCCACCTACTGGGTGGGTCAGGGCGTCGGGCTGATGAACTCCGTCAAACCCGCGCGGCAGGTGGTCTACGAGTTCGCACAGGACTATCTCGCGGCCGCCGAGCGCCTACAGAACAGCCTCGGAGACTGAGGATGTCACGGCTTCCGGCGCCACGCCCAGATCGTCGTGGGCCGATGCGGCTGCCATGACGGCGTAGGTCAACGCCCCCGACGCCGCGGGCAACAGCAGGCTCGTCAGGATCTGCAGCGGGCTGTGCCCGAAGAACACCGCCGGCGCCTCGGTGACGTAGTGGATCTTGTGGTCCCGTGGGGTGGCGTCGATGTCGACGTGCCCGTAGCGAATCCGAGCCAGCCAGGCACCGACTCCGGCCGCTGCGGCTGCCGCGGCGACTCCGCCCGCCGTGACGCCGATGACCATCTCCGGTCCGCGGGTTCGTCGCCACTGCCAGGCCAGCACCGCGCTGATCACCGCGAGCCCCACCAACAGCCCGGCCATCATCACCGCGGCGTCGAAGTAGTGGTCGGCCTCGTGACCGAGGTACTGCTGAACCGGGTCGCCGGACTTGGTCACCGCGACCGCGCTGCGGATCGACGGCGCGAGCCACGCCCACAGCGCGCCCGCCCCCGCGCCCGCGACGGCCATGCCTGCGGCGAAGGCCAGGGCCGGTCTCACCGGGCGGTCTCCACGTCCTTGGAATCCGTGACCCCGTGCCGTGAGCAGCGGGCCGACCAGCCGTCAGGACGCACCTGCACGGTCATCCGCCGGCCGCACTCGCCGCAGTAACGCGGCGGCTCCAGCCCCAGCTGCGCAGCCGTGGGCACCGCCGTGCCGGCCGGTTCGCCGGTGTAGACGTTGAACTTGCCCTGCATGACGTCACAGCGTCGCGTTCAAGGCCTTGATCGGCATTTGCAGATCCGTGAGCAGATCCAAGTCGGCCTCCGCCGGACGGCCCAGCGTGGTGAGGTAGTTGCCGACGATCACCGCGTTGATGCCGCCCAGGATCCCCTGCTTGGCGCCGAGGTCGCCGAGCGTGATCTCGCGGCCGCCGGCGAAGCGAAGCATGGTCCGCGGTAGCGCGAGACGGAACGCGGCGACAGCCTTGAGCGCCTCTGTGGCGGGCAGCACCTCGAGGTCGCCGAACGGCGTGCCGGGCCGCGGGTTGAGGAAGTTCAGCGGAACCTCGTCGGGCTCCAATTCCGCTAGCTGGCAAGCGAATTCGGCCCGCTGCTCGAGCGTCTCGCCCATCCCGAGAATTCCGCCGCAGCACACCTCCATGCCGGCGTCGCGCACCATCTGCAGCGTCTGCCAGCGTTCTTCCCAGGTGTGGGTGGTGACAACGTTGGTGAAGTAGGACCGTGCGGTCTCCAGATTGTGGTTGTAGCGGTGCACGCCCATCGCGGAGAGCTGGTCGACCTGCTCTTGGGTCAGCATGCCCAGGGAGCAGGCGATCTGGATGTCGACCTCGTTGCGGATCGCCTCGATGCCGGCGGCCACCTGTGCCAGCAGCCGCTCGTCGGGTCCGCGCACGGCCGCGACGATGCAGAACTCGGTGGCGCCTGTTTTCGCCGTCTGCTTGGCAGCCTCGACCAGGCTCGGGATGTCCAGCCATGCGCTGCGGACCGGCGAGCTGAACAACCCGGACTGCGAACAGAAGTGGCAGTCTTCGGGACAGCCGCCGGTCTTGAGGCTGATGATGCCCTCGACCTCCACCTCGGGACCGCACCAACGCATCCGCACCTCGTGCGCCAGCGCCAGCAGTTCGTCGAGCCGGTCGTCGTCGAGTCGCAGCACTGCAAGCACCTGATCCTGTGTCAGGCCCTCACCACGCTCGAGCACCTGCTCGCGGGCCTCGGCCAGGATGTCGATCATGTAGGCCTCCTCGTGCCTCTGCTCGTCACGCCGCCAGTTGAACACGTCGGCGGGCCGACAATTGAACGGTGTTCAGGTTAGGGTACGTGGGTGCAGCTGCGCAAAAGCGACGTGGTCGACGCCGCGACCGCTCTCCTCGATAGCTACGGCATCGCCGACCTGACCATGCGCCGGCTGGCCCGCGAACTCGACGTCACGCCTGGAGCTCTGTACTGGCACTTTCCTAGCAAGCAGGCGCTTCTGGGTGCGGTCGCCGACCGGATCTTGCTGCCTGTCGGCGACGTTGCCGGCAGCTGGCGCGAGCGCGTGGCCGGGGTCTGTGGACAGTTGCGTGAGGCGCTGCTTTCCCACACCGATGGGGCGGAGCTCGTGTCGGCCAGCTTCGCCGCCGGTCAATCTGCGGCGATGACCTCTGTCGTGATGCGCCTGACGTGCGCTGCTGCCGAGGCCGGGGTCCCACCGGGCCAAGCCGAGCTGGCGGCCCGCACCGCCGTGTACTACGTGTTGGGCTTCACCGCCGACGAGCAGTCCCGGCTGCAGTGGGACGCCGCCGGTGCGTTGCCCGAGACACAATCGGTGTTGACGACGGATCCGAGCGCCCGGTTCGCGTTCGGGTTGCGGCTGCTGGTCGACGGAATGGCGGCTTGCGCCGAGGCGGTAACTGCCGCGGAGAATGTGGAGTAAGAGCCACGCGGAATACCGTTTCGGCGTCAAGTGATGAGGTGCTCGACGCGCTTGTTGCCGTCCCAGTGCCGTAGCCCGACGAACTGCCCGCTGATGTCCCGAGTCATCGTGCGCATGGCCAGCGCCTCGGCCAGCTGCGACGCCTCCACGCGCCGCGCCAGTGTGGTGTGCGGACTCCATTGGCCTACAACGGTATTCGGTGCGGGACCGGGCTCCAGGTACGGCGAGCAGATCTGCACCACGTCGGCATGGGCCGCCAGCAGCTGCACCGAGGGCACCACCTGACGCACCAGGACGAACGGCGAGCGCCCGAACACCATCGGCGCACCGATCAGGCAGTCCAGCGGCAGCCGTTGCAGCACCTGCCGGAGCGGTTCGTCGGCCCCAGCCGAAATACCGTCCGCCACAAGCAATGTCACATGTGGCCTGCTGGTCGAGGCCGGGGTCCGCAAGCCGACGTCGGCCAGCGCCGCCCACACCCGCCGGATCGCCGCCTCGGTGTCCTGGTCGAACAGCAGCTCGAGCGAGTGCACCATGTCAGCCGGCCAGCTCCGCCAACCAGTCGCTGTCGAGCGCCGACGCGCTCATCTGCTCGAACTCCTGCGGGGACAGCCGAGCGGCGCCCGCCGGCAGCACCGCACGCAGCGGCGCCATCTTCGCCAATGCCTCGCGGTTGCCGAGTTCGACGGGTCCCGGCTCCGCGGGCCACGCGCCGATGATCAACCCGGCGCACGAAACCCCCTGCGCCTCAAGGGCTTCCAGAGTCAGCGCGGTGTGGTTCAGCGTACCCAATGCGGCCCTGACGACGACGAGCACGGAACCGTGCGAATCCCGGGCCAGATCCCGCAGCGTGGCGCCGTCCTCCCCCAACTGGACCAACAGCCCGCCGGCGCCCTCGACCAGCGTGAGCTGGTGGCTGTGGTCGACGACGCGCAGGAACACGTCCAACTCGACGCGGTTGGGCAGCGCAAGACCCGCCCGTTGCGCTGCGGCAGCCGGCGCCAGCGCCTCGGGGTAGCGCCACGACCCGAACGTCTTCTCGACGCCCGACAGCCGGGCGACCTCCGCGAGGTCGTCGTCGCCGTCGATGGTGCCGGTCTGCACCGGCTTGCACACCGCCACGTCGATGCCCGCCAGCCGGGCACGGCATGCCAGCGCGGCGGTCGCGACAGTCTTGCCGACGCCCGTGTCGGTGCCTGTGACGAAGAGGTGGCTCACGCGCGTGTCGAGCGGCTGCGAGCCGCACCGAGCACTTCTGCCAGCACACGGCGCGCGGTGTCGAGTTCGTCACCGGAGAGCGACGCCCTGGCTGTCAGCCGCAGCCGCGACGTGCCCGCCGGCACCGACGGCGGCCGGAAGCAGCCGACCCGCACGCCGCGTTCGAGGCATGCTGCGGCCGCGGCCACGGCCACCTCCGGCGCGCCGAGTATCACCGACACCACGGCGGATTCCGGCCGCTCAGCCACCCCGCAGGTCTCGGCTAGCAGCGCCGCGGTGTGCAGCACCTCCCGCGGCCGCTGCGGCTCGGCGATCAGCACGCGAAGCGCCGCCAGCGCCGCACCGAGGGCGGCGGGCGCCAGTCCGGTGTCGAAGATCATCGGCCGGGCCGCGTCGATCAAATGGTTGCGGACCGCGACGGGGCCGAGCACGACGCCGCCCTGGCTGCCCAGCGCCTTCGACATCGTCGTCGTCATCACCACGTCAGGGGCGCCGGCCAGGCCGACCTCGTGCAGCAGGCCACGGCCGCCGTCGCCGCGTACGCCAAGCCCGTGCGCCTCGTCGACGATCAGCAACGCGCCGTGGCGTCGGCACACCTCGTGCAACGACAACAGCGGCGCCAGCGCGCCGTCGGCGGAGAACACCGAGTCGGTGATCACTACCGCGCGTTCTTCGGTTCGTGAGGCCAGTGCGGCGTCGACTGCGTCGACGTCGCGGTGCGCGCTCACCACCACGCGCGCCCGCGACAGCCGGCACGCGTCCACCAGAGAGGCGTGGCTGTGCGCATCCGACACCACCAGCGAGCCGGGGCCGGACAGCGCGACCACCGCCGCGAGGTTCGCCGTGTATCCCGACGAGAACACCAAAGCCGAAGCGGCGCCGACGAATTCGGCGATCGCGGTCTCGAACTCCTCGTGCAGCTCGGTGTTGCCAGTGACCAGCCGCGAGCCGGTGGACCCCGCGCCCCAGGTGCGCAGCGCCTGCACACCCGCGTCGATCACCGCGGGGTGTTGCGACAGACCCAGATAGTCGTTGGAGGCCAGGTCCACCTCGGCGCCCACCGGTGAGCGGCGGCGAAGCGACCGTCGCAGCCCCGCGCTGCGGCGTTGCGCTTCGACCTCGTCGAGCCACGCCAGCGGCGATATTTCGGTGCGGTTCAGCGGCGTCATCCCGACTTACCCTAAGCCAGCCCCGCGCACCCCAGCGTCCTGCTCCCCGTCAGCAAACATTGACGGGTTCGAAAATTGGTACCTCGCGCAGAACCGAACACGGCTAGTCTCACAGCAAGTGCACAGATCCAGGCTCGAAGCCGGGCGGGAGTTCGCCGCGTTGAAGGTCTTCATCAGCTACTCGAGTCTCGACCAGGCTGCGGTCGAGACATCCTTGGTCACCGACCTGAGCCGCGCGAGGCAAGACTTCTGGTTCGACGCGCAACGCGTGGGCGGCGACGCCTGGTGGGCGAAGGTTCTCAGTGAAATCCGCAACTGCAGCGTGTTCCTGTTCGCATTGTCGGACAATTCACTCTCGTCCAAGCTCTGCCGGACCGAACTGGCCTACGCCAAATCGCTTGGTGTTCCCGTCCTTCCAGTGCAAATCGGGCGCCTGAGTAGCGCGAGGACCGAGCCGATCTCGTCGGTGCCACAGATCGATTACCGAGAATCGACGAAGGACAGCGGAATCGCTCTGATATCGGCCCTGCACGAATGCTCCAGCCAGCGAAGGGCCCTGCCTGATCCGCTGCCTGAGCCGCCGCCCACGCCCTACGAATATCTGCTCCGATCCGGCACCGTCCTCCGCGGCCAACAGGAGATCGCAGCGTCAGAACAGGCATCCCTACTGCACGAGCTCCGCACGGCTTTCGACTCCGAGAGGGAGGACTCGGTCCGCAACGACATCCGGCAGTTGCTGTGCGAGTTGCGCGCCCGCGCCGACGTGACGTTCGCGGTTGCCAGAGAGATCGACGAAATTCTCTCGCCGGTCGCGGTGCCGGCGGAGGTGGCCGTCGCCGGCGTGGCCCACACTGTCCCCAGGCAGCACGAGACGCTGGCCACCGGCGGCTCCGAGGCCGACGCCGAGGACGTGTTCTCGACGCCGGCAGTCGCCGGCGAGATCCGGCGGCTGACGATCATGTTCGCTGACCTTGTCGACTCGACCGTGCTGTCGACGACAGTCGAACCCGAGGTCTACCGACTGCTTGTGGGCCGCTATCGCGACGAAGTGCTGCGGGTGGTCAACCGCTATGAAGGCCACGTCGGTTCGACGAAGGGCGACGGTCTGCTGGTGGTGTTCGGACATCCGCATCCCCACGAAAACGACGTGCGCCGGGCAGTGCAGGCCGGCCTGGACATCACGCGTGAGGTGGCGCGGCTGAGCGCTCACGCCCAGCGCCGCTTCGGCGCCCAGCTGAACGTGCGGGTCGGAATCCACCGCGGCCCGGTGTACCTCGACACCGCACAGGACGATGTCTACGGCTTGGCCGCCAACCTGGCGGCACGCGTATCAGGCCTGGCACCCCCCGGATCCCTCGTTGTCTCCGACACCGTCGAGCCGTTGATCCGGCAGACGTTCGAACTGGAGGCCCTGACTCCAGCGCCCGTGAAAGGTGTCGACGGGCTGATCACTCACTTCCGCGTCGTGTGCGAGCGGACGGACGGAGCGCAAATCACTCTGGCCCCGCTGGTGGGTCGCGAGCGAGAGATGGCGCGGCTGCACAAGACCTGGACCCGCGCCCAGACAGGCACAATGACAACGCCGGGGGTGGTCTTTCGCGGTGAGGCCGGCATCGGCAAGAGCCGGTTGGCCGCGGCGGCGGCCGAGTTGGTCCGAGCCGACGGCGGGATCGTGCTCGAGTTGGTCGGGTCCCCGTTCCACCCGGAGGTCGGGCTGCACCCGGTCCGCTCGCTGTTGGAGCGGCGATGCGGCATCAATCGGCACAGCACCCCGCAACAGCGACTTGCACTGCTGCGCGCCGAGATCAACGCGGTGGGACTCGATTCGTCGACCGTGCTGCCGTTGTTGGCGCCGGTACTCGCCATCGGCCCCGAACACGGCTACCAGCCGGTGCCCGTCGAAGGCCGAAAGCTGCAAGAGCTGATCGCCGATGTGGTGCAGCGTTATCTGGACGCGTGCCTTGACGGCTCCCCTGGCCTTCTGATCGGCGAAGACGTGCACTGGTTCGACCCGTCGACGCTGGAGATCCTCGGTGGGCTGCTGCGGCGCTCCGGCACCCGGATGATGGTGGTGCTCACCGGCCGGGACGGGAATTGGTTGTCCCCCGACTGGCAGGTGAAGACCTTCGACCTGGCTGCATTGACTCCCGAGGAGTCGGAGGAGTTGATCGTCTTACTCAATCCGGCCGTATCGGAAGACGAGCGCGTATCGGTGCGTGAACGCTGTGACGGCGTGCCGTTCTACATCGAGCAGGTGACTGCCGGGTTGGGCATGACCGGCGACGGACAGGGACCGACGGTGCCCGACCCGCTGTACGAGCCGCTGTTCTCCCGGCTGTTGGCGAGCCGCAACGTCGTACCGGTCGTCGAGGCGGCCGCGGCGATCGGACGGCACGTCGAGCGGTCGTTGTTGATCGCCGTGTCGGGGTTGTCCTCCGAAGAGGTCGACGACGTGCTCGACGAACTGGAAGAAGCCGCGGTGCTCGAGCCGTGGGGCGCCGACGCCTGGCGGTTCCGCCACGAGTTGCTCCGCGAAGTCGCCGCTGAACTCGCTCCTCCGAGCGTGCGCCGCAACTTGCACGCACGGGTGGCCGACACACTGGTCGACGGGAGCGGCGATCCTGATTGGCGACTTGTCGCCGGCCACTATGAACGGGCCGAGCGTTACGACGACGCCGCGTCGGCTTACCAGCGAGCCTCCGCCGACGCGCGGCGCCGGGGAGCGCTGACGGAGGCTCGCACCTACCTCACGCATGGCCTGACGCAGCTCGAGAAGTGCTCGCCGAGCCCCGAACGAGACCGACGGCAAATCGGGCTGCGGCTCGATCGCGGATTCCTGACGTCAGCCGCCGAGGGCTACATGAGTCCAGCGGTCGTCGCCGACTTCGAGCGTTGCCGGGAACTGGTCGGGGAGGACATGAGCGACGACCAAGGGCTTGCCACGCTGTTGGCCGTCGCGTCGTTCCATTGTTCGCGCGCCGAATTGCGGAAAACCGAGGAACTCATCGAGCTCGTCCAAACCGGCCAGGCCGCCGACCGGCCGTGGTTCCGGCCAGTGATCGACGGGTTCTTCGGCATGGTGGCGTTTCAGCGCGGTGATTTCCCCACGGCCCGGTCCTGGTTCACGACCGCGGCCGCAGGTGTCGCCGAAGCAGAGGCGCCCCACCTCGAGGCGCTGTGGTTCATCCCGCACGACTCCGTGGCAATAAGCCACGAGCATTTGGCCATCGACCGGGTCCTGCACGGCGACATCGCCGCAGCAGAGGCCGAGATGGAGAAAGCCAAGCGCCGATCGGAGCGGCTGGCGTTCCCGACGGGTCCGTACAACTACGTCTACGCCGTCGACATGGAGATCTGGATGCGGGCGGAGGCCGGCCAATTCGACCGCGCCGAGAAGCTCGTCGACGAGATGCTCGAAAGGTCGGAGCGGCACGGCTTCGACTTCTGGCAGATGTTCGGCATGACGGAGCAATCTCTGGTGCAGGCCTACCGGTTGCTGTCCTCAGACGAGCCGGATTCGGCTGCCCTTTCCGCTGCGATCGAGGCGATGACGCAATGGGTGGAGCTCTGGCGCGCGCTCGGTCTGGTCGCTTATCAGACCCACTACGACTGCCTACTCGCCGAGCTGTTGATCGCGGCGGGCCGCACCGATGAGGCGCGAGACCGGATTAGCACCGGGCTTCAGATCGCCGAGGACACCGGGATGCATTTCTATGACGCTGAGCTTCTTCGGGTACGCGCCCGCACGCAGCCCGACGACGATAAGCGGGCTGCCGATCTGGCCACGGCAATTCAACTCGCCCACCACCAGGACGCACCGCTGTTCGAATTACGCGCTGCGACAGACGATTTCGAGTTGCGCGGTGCGCCTGCCCGGGAGGCCCTCACGACTGCCGTCGGCCGCTTCCCGGTGGACTGCGAGTTTCCCGACGTGTCGCGAGCGCGGGCGCTGATCAGCTGACCGAAGCGGCGACGGCGACCATCGCGGCGGTGATGCGCTCGGTCTCGTCGGGTGAGCAGATGTAGGGCGGCATGGCGTAGATCAGGTTGCGGAACGGCCGCAGCCACACGCCGTGGTCCAGTGCGACAGGCGTGGCGACCGCGAGGTCCACCGGCTCACGCGTCTCGATCACCCCGATCGCGCCGAGCACCCGCACGTCCGCGACGCCGTCGAGCCGTCGCGCCGGTTCCAGACCCGACCGCAAACCCGTTTCGATCTCCCCCACCAGCGACCGCCAGTCTTGGCCGAGCAGCAGCTCCACCGACGCCACCGAGACCGCACACGCCAGCGCGTTGGCCATGAACGTCGGGCCGTGCATCAGCGCGCCCGGCTCGTGGCTGCTGATGGTCTGCGCCACCTCGCCCGTGCACAGCGTCGCGGCCAGCGTGATGTAACCGCCGGTCAGCGCCTTGCCCACGCACATGATGTCCGGCGCGACCCCGGCGTGGTCGGCGGCAAATAGCTCTCCGGTGCGCCCGAACCCCGTCGCGATCTCGTCGAAGATCAGCAGGACACCGTAACGCCGGCACATGTCGCGCAGGTCGGCCAGATAGCGGGCGTCGTGGAACCTCATCCCGCCGGCGCCTTGGACCACCGGCTCGACGATCACCGCGGCCAGCTCGTCGGCGTGACCGGCCAGCTGCTCCTCGAACGCGGCGCTGTAGGAGGCGTCGTAGTCGGTGGGCACCTGCGGCGCGAACACCTGCCTGGCCAGCACGTCCGTCCACAACGCGTGCATGCCGCCGTCCGGGTCGCAGACGCTCATCGGGGTGAAGGTGTCGCCGTGGTAGCCACCGCGCCACGTCATCAACCGGTGCTTGGCCGGCCGCCCGAGGCTGCGCCAATACTGCAGCGCCATCTTGACCGCCACCTCCACCGACACCGAGCCCGAGTCGCTGAAGAACACGGTCTCCAATCCGGGCGGGGTGATGTCGACCAGAAGCTGCGCCAGGCGCGCCGCCGGCTCGTGGGTGAGCCCGCCGAACATCACGTGGTTCATCGTGGCCAGCTGGTCGGTGATCGCCTTGTCCAGCACCGGGTGGCCGTGACCGTGAATCGCCGTCCACCACGAGCTCATCGCGTCCAGCACCTCGACCCGGCGACCGTCGCGCACCACAATCAGCGACGCGCCGCGGGCGCCCACCGCGACCGTCGGCGCCAGCGCCTGCGCGCCGATGGGGCTGTACGGATGCCAGATGTGCGCTGCGTCGATCGCGCCGATCTCGTCGGGAGTCAACGGCACGAAGACTGAGAGTACGGACGCGGGCCGATAGGGTCGAATCGTGGCCGCGAGTGACTCGAATCCGAACACCGGGCCGATCCTGGCGACAGTGTGGCCCGGCACTCCGTATCCGCTCGGCGCAACCTACGACGGCGCTGGCACCAACTTCTCGCTGTTCTCCGAAGTCGCCGAGAAAGTCGAGCTCTGCTTGATCGAACGGAACGGGACCGAAGACCGCATCCGGCTCGACGAGGTCGACGGTTTCGTCTGGCACGCCTACCTGCCGGGCATCACGCCGGGCCAGCGGTACGGATTCCGGGTGTACGGGCCGTGGGAGCCGGCCGCCGGGCACCGCTGCGATTCGAGCAAGCTTCTGCTCGACCCCTACGGCAAGGCCTTCGACGGCGAGTTCACAAAGGGCCCGGCGCTGTTCTCCTACGATCTTGCCGCCGCCGAACACGACGACTCCGCGTCGGTCAAGGGCCCGATGCTCGACTCACTGGGCTCCACCATGACAAGCGTCGTGGTCAACCCCTTCTTCGACTGGGGCTCCGACCGCGCGCCGCGGCGGCCGTACAACGAGACGATCATCTACGAGGCGCACGTCAAGGGCATGACGCAGACCCATCCCGGCCTGCCGGAGGAGCTGCGCGGCACCTACGCGGGCCTGTGCCATCCCGCGGTGATCGAGCATCTGCTGTCGTTGAACGTCACCGCGATCGAGCTGATGCCGGTGCACCAGTTCATGCACGACTTCCGGCTGCTCGACCTCGGTCTGCGGAACTACTGGGGCTACAACACTTTCGGCTTCTTCGCGCCGCACAACGCCTACGCGTCGATCCGCCAGCCCGGTGCCGCCGTCGCGGAGTTCAAGACCATGGTGCGCACGTTTCACGAGGCGGGTGTCGAGGTGATTCTCGACGTGGTTTACAACCACACCGCCGAGGGCAATCAGCTGGGGCCCACCATCAACTTCCGCGGCATCGACAACGCCGCCTACTACCGGCTCGTCGACGAGGATTTGCGCTATTACAGGGACTACACCGGCACAGGCAACAGCCTCAACGCGCGTCACCCCCACACTCTTCAGCTCATCATGGATTCGTTGCGCTACTGGGTGCTGGAGATGCACGTCGACGGCTTCCGGTTCGATCTGGCGGCGACGCTGGCGCGGGAATTACACGACGTGGACCGGCTTTCGGCGTTCTTCGACCTGGTGCAGCAGGACCCCGTGGTGAGCCAGGTGAAGCTGATCGCCGAACCGTGGGACGTCGGCGAGGGCGGCTATCAGGTCGGCAACTTCCCGGGTCTGTGGACGGAGTGGAACGGCAAGTACCGCGACACGGTGCGTGACTACTGGCGCGGCGAGCCGGCCACTCTCGGCGAGTTCGCATCGCGGTTGACCGGATCGTCGGACCTGTACGAAGCGACCGGGCGCCGGCCCAGCGCCAGCATCAACTTCGTGACCGCGCACGACGGTTTCACACTGCACGATCTGGTGTCCTACAACGACAAGCACAACGAGGCCAACGGCGAGGACAACCGCGACGGCGAAAGCTACAACCGGTCGTGGAATTGCGGCGTGGAAGGCCCCACCGACGACCCGGCGATCATCAAGCTGCGCTGCCGGCAGATGCGCAATTTCCTTGTCACACTGATGGTTTCCCAAGGCACGCCGATGATCGCGCACGGCGACGAGATGGGCCGCACCCAGCGGGGCAACAACAACGTCTACTGCCAGGATTCCGAGCTGTCCTGGATCGACTGGTCGCTCACGCAGAAGAACGCCGACCTGCTGGCGTTCGCGCGCAAGGTGACCAAGCTTCGCAAGGACCACCCGGTGTTCCGCCGGCGCCGCTTCTTCGCGGGCACGCCGATCCGCACCGGCGCGCAGATCCGCGACATCGCGTGGCTCACCCCGGCCGGCCAGGAGATGACACTCGAGGACTGGGACAGTGGATTCGGCAAAGCCGTCACTGTGTTCCTCAATGGTGCGGCCATTCCCGAGCCCGACGCGCGGGGATATCCCGTCGTCGACGACTCGTTTCTGCTGTGCTTCAACGCACACGACCACGACTTGGATGTCGTTGTGCCACAAGGAAATTACGGCAGCCTATGGCAGGGATGCCTGGACACCGCGGACCCGGTGGGAAACACCGATCTGACAGTGCGGGCCGGCGAGAAAATCACGATGGAGGCGCGTTCCGTGATCGTGTTGAGAAGAGCAGCGTGAGTCCCCACCCGGTGGTGTCCACCTACCGGCTGCAGATGCGCGGGCCGGCCAGCGGCGAGGCGTTCACCTTCGCCGATGCCGAAGCCCTGCTCGACTACCTCGACGACCTCGGCGTCACCCACGTCTACCTGTCGCCGATCCTCACCGCGGTCGAAGGCTCCACGCACGGTTACGACGTGACCGATCCGACGTCGGTTTTCGACGAGTTGGGCGGCGCCGACGGATTCGCGCAGCTGTCCGCCGCCGCCCGCAAGCGCGGACTGGGGTTGGTGGTCGACATCGTGCCCAACCACCTCGGTGTCGATGCGCCGCAACAGAATCCGTGGTGGTGGGATGTGCTGCGCCGCGGCCGGGAATCGCAGTACGCCACGTACTTCGACATCGACTGGGCACCGGACAACGGTGTCGACGGCAAGCTGGCGCTGCCGGTGCTCGGCTCCGACGAGGACGTCGACCAGCTGACCGTCGACGGCGACCTGCTGCGCCTCGGCGACCTCGCGTTCCCTATCGCACCGGGCACCGGTGACGGCACCGGACCACAAGTGCACGACCGCCAGCACTACCGGCTGATCGGATGGCGGCGCGGATTGTGCGGGTATCGGCGGTTTTTCGCGATCACCTCACTGGCCGGGCTGCGACAGGAAGACCGTGAAGTGTTCGACGCCAGCCATGTCGAGGTCCGGCGGTGGTGCGCCGACGGCCTGGTCGACGGCCTGCGCGTGGACCATCCCGACGGGCTGTCTGATCCGGCGGGATATCTCGCGTGGCTGCGCGAAATTGCCGGCCCGGGCGCGTGGATCGTCATCGAGAAGATCCTCGCCGTGGACGAGGCGCTGGATCCGACCTTGCCGATCGCCGGCACCACCGGCTATGACGCGTTGCGCGAAATCGGCGGCCTGTTCGTCGACCCCACCGGCGAGCCCGCGCTCACCACACTGTTCGAGACCGCAGGCACCGACTACGCGACCATGCCGCAGCTGGCCCGCACACTGAAAGCCACCACTGTGACCCGCACACTGGCCAGCGAGTTGCGCCGGCTGTGCCGCGCGATAGTCCGGGTCACCGGCACCGGTCATCCGCAGTTGGCCGATGCGGTGGCCGCGCTGGTCAGCCGGATTCCGTTGTACCGCAGCGATTACCTGTGCCTTGCGGCGGTGCTGCCCGCCGCCCTGGCCGAAACAGTCGAGGCGGAACCGCAACTGGCCGAGGCGCTGGCGATCGTGACGGCTGCTCTCGCGCACGACGAGCCCGCGGTGCGCCTGCAGCAGCTGTGCGGTGCCGCGACGGCCAAGTCGGTGGAGGACTGCCTGTTCTACCGCGACGCCCGGCTGGTGTCACTCAACGAAGTCGGCGGCGAACCGGACCGCTTCGGCGTCAGCGCAGCCGAATTCCACCAGCGAGCCGCCGACCGGGCGCGGCTGTGGCCATCGGCCATGACGACGCTGTCGACCCACGACACCAAACGTGGCGAGGACGTGCGCGCCCGGATCGGCGTGCTGTCGCAAGTCCCGTCGCTGTGGGCGGAGTTCGTCGGCGGCTGGGAGCAGCGATCGCCGGCACCGGACCGGACGACCGGAATGTTTCTGTGGCAGAACATCTTCGGCGTGTGGCCGGCAAATGGTGTGGTCACGCAGGAGCTGCGCGATCGGCTGCACGGATACGCCGAAAAGGCGATGCGCGAGGCAGCCACCCGCACGTCGTGGAACGACCCGGACGACGACTTCGAATCCGCTGTGCACCGATGGCTCGATACGGTGATCTCCGGGGATATCGCCGCGGAGCTCACCGGCTTGGTGGCCCGCCTCGACCCGCATGCCCGCAACGACGCGCTGGGCCAGAAACTCGTGCAGCTCACCGCGCCCGGTGTGCCGGACGTCTACCAGGGCACCGAGCTGTGGGAGGACAGCCTGGTCGACCCGGACAACCGCCGGCCTGTCGACTATGCGCTGCGGCGGTCCGCCCTTGCGGCGCTCGAACATCCGAAGATGCGCGTGACCGCCTCCGCGTTGCGACTGAGGCGCCGGCGTCCCGACACCTTCCTGGCCGGCGGCTATCTGCCGATGCTTGCGACGGGGCGGTCTCGCGCGCATCTGGTCGCGTTCGGCCGGGGCGACGACGTCGTGGTGGCGGTCAGCCGCTGGACGTTACGGTTAGCCGAAACCGGTTGGGATGACACCAGTCTCGCGCTGCCGACCGGTCGGTGGACCGACGTCTTGACGGGCAAGCTGTTCGAGGGTGACGTGTCGGCCGTCGAGTTGTTCGGCGAGTTGCCAGTGGCGTTGTTGGAGCGCGCCGATGACTGAATTTGCGGTATGGGCGCCGATTCCCGAGCGGGTGCAGCTCGACGTCGAAGGCACGCTGTATCCGATGCACCGCGCAGACGACGGCTGGTGGCGCGCGACCGTGGACACCGCACCCGATGCGCGGTACGGGTTCGTCCTCGACGACGACCCGAAGGTGCTGCCGGATCCCCGCTCACCGCGGCAGCCCGACGGCGTACACGAACGCTCACAGCTGTGGAAGCCGGCGGCTGACGCATGGTCGGACCAGAACTGGTCTGGCCGCTCCATCGAAGGTGCGGTGATCTACGAGCTGCACGTCGGCACGTTCACCCCCGAGGGCACGCTGGACTCGGCGATCGACAAGCTCGACTACTTGGTGCGCCTGGGCGTGGATTTCGTCGAGCTGATGCCTGTCAACGCGTTCGCCGGCACTCACGGGTGGGGTTACGACGGGGTGCTCTGGTATGCGGTGCACGAACCGTACGGCGGACCCGACGCGCTGGTGCGGTTCGTCGACGCCTGCCACCGGCACGGCTTGGGTGTGCTGATCGACGCGGTGTTCAATCACCTTGGGCCGTCGGGAAATTACCTGCCCCGGTTCGGTCCGTACCTGTCCTCGGGCAGCAACCCGTGGGGCGAAGGTCTCAACCTGTCCGACGCGGGCGCCGACGAAGTGCGCCGCTACATCATCGACTGCGCGCTGCGCTGGATGCGCGACTTCCACGCCGACGGCCTGCGTCTGGACGCGGTGCACGCCTTGGTGGATACGACGGCCATCCACATCCTCGAGGAGTTGTCCGCCGAAACCGACGCCCTCTCAGCCGAACTCGGCCGCCCGCTGTCGTTGATCGCCGAAAGCGACCTCAACGACCCGCGGCTGATCACCCCGCGCGAGGCGGGAGGCTACGGCATGACCGCGCAATGGGACGACGACATCCACCACGCCATCCATGCCGCGGTGTCCGGTGAACGGCAGGGTTACTACGGCGATTTCGGCACGCTGGAAGTGCTGGCCACCACGCTGCGAAACGGCTACTTTCACGCCGCCACCTATTCGTCGTTCCGCGGTCGCCGGCACGGCAGACCCCTGGACAAGAAGACCATCCCCGCGACCCGGCTTCTGGCCTACACCTGCACCCACGATCAGGTCGGCAATCGCGCCGTCGGTGACCGGCCGTCGCAGAACCTCGACTTCGGGCAGCTGGCGGTCAAGGCCGCGCTGGCGCTCGGATCCCCCTACACGGCAATGCTTTTCATGGGCGAGGAGTGGGGCTCGTCGCATCCGTTCCAGTTCTTCACTTCGCATCCGGAGCCGGAGCTGGCCAGGGCCACCGCTGAGGGGCGCAAGGCGGAGTTCGCTCACCACGGCTGGGATGCCGACGAGATCCCCGATCCACAGGACCCGCAGACGTTTCTGCGGTCCAAGCTGGACTGGGACGAGGTGACCGTCGGTGAGCACGCCCAGCTGTGGCACGTCTACCGGCAGCTGATTGCATTGCGGCACAACGAGCCTGACCTTCGCGACCCGTGGCTCGAGCACCTCGGCGTCGACTACGACGAGGAGCAGGGCTGGCTGGTGATGCGGCGCGGGGCGCTGTCGATCGCCTGCAACATCGGCGCCGAGCCGGCGCTGGTGCCGGTCAGCGGCGAGGTGGTGCTGGCCTGGGGAGAACCGGTGGTCGACGGCTCGCGGATACGTCTCGCGGGGCACTCGTTTGCGATCGTGCGCGCGGCGTAGGCGGCTACGGCTTGGTCAACACGGGGCAGCGGCATTGTGCTACGGTGTGCTACATGGACAGGATCGGTCTTCGCGAACTCCGCCAGAACGCGAGCCGCTACATCGCCCGTGTCGCGCAGGGAGAAACTGTCGAAGTGACTCAGCGAGGTCGTTTGGTGGCCAGAATTGTCCCGGCCGTGGAAGACCCATGGCGCGACCTCATCCTTCGCGGCGAAATCACTCCGCCGGAGTCGTCGGACCAACTGCTCGACGTGCAGCCTTTGGACTGTGGAATTGATCTCTCGGGGGCGCTGGCGGAATTGCGGGCTGACGAACGGTGATGCAGCTGTACCTCGATAGTTCTGCGCTGGTAAAGCTCGCCGTCGTCGAAGCCGAGACGTCCGCGCTCAGAGCGTATCTCCGTCAATACCGCTCCGATGTCCAGATGAGCGCCGCCTTGGCTCGGACGGAATTGCTCAGAGCCGCTGCGCTGCGTGGGTCCAGCGAAGCTGCTCACAACGCGCGCAACGTTATCGCTACGCTTCACCTCGTACCGCTGAGCAACAGGCTCCTCGAAAACGCGGCAACTCTACCGCCTCTAAGACTGCGGACGCTCGATGCTATCCACCTCGCCGCCGCGCTCACTGCGCCTGATCTTCGGGCTGTCGTCACCTACGACAGTCGTCTAGCGGATGCTGTTGATGCTCATGGGATTTCGGTGGCACAGCCGGCGTGAGCGCTACGGGTTGATCAGGTAGCGATACGCCGGCGATTCGGGCGCCAGCACTTCGACGTCCATGTCGGACGCGGCCATCCGGGTGAGCAGTCCGTCGTAGTCCTCCGCCGATCCGAGCTGGATGCCGACCAGGGCCGCCCCGGTCTCGCGATTGTTGCGCTTGACGTATTCGAACAACGTGATGTCGTCGTTGGGCCCGAGGACCTGATCGAGGAAGCGCCGCAGCGCACCCGGCTCCTGCGGGAAGTCCACCAGGAAGTAGTGCTTGAGGCCAAGGTGCACCAAAGACCGTTCCAGGATCTCGCCGTAGCGTGATACGTCGTTATTGCCGCCGGAGATCAAGCACACCACCGTCGAATCCGGTTCCACCACATCAGTTTCCAGCAGCGCCGTCACCGACAGCGCACCCGCCGGCTCGGCGATGATGCCCTCGTTCTGATACAGGTCCAGCATCGCGGTGGACACTGCGCCCTCGTCGACCGGCGTCACCGACACCATGTCGCCGGCAGCGGCCAGTGCGGCGTAGGTCAGCGTGCCGGCCCGGTTGACTGCGGCGCCGTCGACGAACTGGTCGACGTGCTCCAGCGTCACCGGCCCACCGGCAGCCAGCGCGGCGATCATCGCCGCGGCCCGCGCCGGCTCCACGCCCAGCACCGCGGTGTTCGACGTGCGCTCGGCCAGATAGGTAGTGATGCCCGCGATCAGCCCCCCGCCGCCGACCGGCACGATCACCAGATCGGGCTCTTCGTCGAGCTGTTCGAGGATTTCGACGGCGATCGTGCCCTGCCCGGCGATGGTGCGCACGTCGTCGAACGGCGGCACCAGCGTGGCCCCGGTCCGGGCGACGTCCTCGAGTGCGGCTTCGGCAGCCAGATCGTAGGTGGACCCGACGGCGATCAGTTCGATGAACTCGCCGCCGTGGTAGCGGATGCGGTCACGCTTCTGCTTGGGCGTCTTGCGCGGAACGTAGACGCGGCCCTTGATGCCCATCGAGCGGCAGGCGTGAGCGAATCCCTGCGCATGGTTGCCGGCCGACGAGCACACCACACCCGCCTTACGCTCCTCGTCGGTCAACTGCATCAGCAGGTTGTACGCGCCGCGCAGCTTGAACGACCGGACCGACTGCAGATCTTCGCGCTTGAAGTACACCGTGGCGCCGGTCGCCGCGGACAGGCGTTCGCTGAGCTGAAGCGGACTCGGCGCCACCACGCCGGAAATTCGCTTCACCGCCGCGTCGACGTCGGCCGCGGACAGCGGCCCATCGGTGCGGGTCAGGCTCGGTTCGGCGGACACCGGTCAATGGTGCCAGCAACCATGCAGGTCAATCCACTCGGGTGAGCACGAACACCGGGATCTGGCGGTCGGTCTTCTCCTGATATTTCGCGTAGTCCGGCCAGGCTTGCACGGCACGCTCCCACCAGACGGCTTTCTCGTCCCCGAAGACTTCCCGGGCCTCGTAGTCGTGGGTCTCGGTGCCGTCCTGCAACTCCACTCGGGGATTGGCCTTGACGTTGTAGTACCAGACCGGGTTCTTCGGTGCGCCGCCCAGCGAGGCGACGATCGCGTACTGGCCGTCGTGCTCGACGCGCATCAGCGGGATCTTGCGCAGCTTGCCGGTCTTGGCGCCGACCGTGGTCAGCAGGACCACCGGCTTGCCTTGCATGTCGGTGCCCTCGGTGCCGCCGGATTCCATGTACTTCTCGGCTTGCTCTCGAGACCAGTCCCACGGGCTCGGGGCATATTCACCAGACAGAGGCATCCGCCCACCATATGCGCAGGCGTCGACACACGGCGTTTCGGTTGCCCGAAATCTTCCTCTGGGCGTAACCTGAACCTATGACGACGGCCGAGCGCATCCCTGCGATCGCCTCTCCGAAGAGCACGGAGGTGACGATCGCCGGCGTGCCGTGGCCGCTCTACAAGGTCGTGGGCCTGCTCGTCGGCTTCCTGGTCGCGGTGGTGGCCGGGCTGGTGACGACGGACGTGGCGGTAGCCGTGTTGGCCGGTGCGGCCGCCGGCACCGCCGCCTGGCTGGTGGTCGGCGCCGTTACGCAGGCACACCGCTGACAGCCGGCTCGTAGACCCGCTCCCCCGGTCGCGGGGCGTACAACTCCTCGATCTCCGCGGCGTATTTCTCGTTGATCTGACGCCGGCGCAGCTTGAGGGTGAGCGTGACTTCATCGCCGCCCGGCTCCCAGAACGTCGGCAGCACGCGGAACCGTTTGATCTGTTCCACCCGGGACAGCTTCCTGTTACCTTCGGCCACCCCCGCCGCGATCTCAGCGATCACGTCCGGATGGCTGGCCAGCGTCTGCGGCGACGCGTCCGCCAGCCCGTGCTGCGCGGCGTACGGCACCGCCGACTCGGCGTCGAGCACGATCAGCGCGGTGTTGTACGGCCGCGCGTCGCCGATGGCGACCATCGCACCGATCAGCGGGCAGGCAGCCTTGATCGTGTTCTCGATATTGGCCGGTGACATGTTCTTGCCGCCGGCGTTGATGATCAATTCCTTCTTGCGGTCGATCACGCGCAGGAAACCATCGTCGTCGACTTCCAGGATGTCTCCGGTGTGCAGCCAGCCGTCGGCGTCGATGGCCTCCGCCGTCTTCTGCGGCTCCTTGCGGTAGCCCTTCATCACCAGCGGACCGCGCACCAGGAACTCGCCGTCGTCGGCGATCTTGTACTCCAAACCCGGCAGCAGCTTGCCGACGGTGCCGAGCTTCGCCTCCCGCGGATGGCTCACGCTGGCGACGCAACTGAGCTCCGACATGCCCCACACCTCCGCGATCGGCACGCCGAGCCCGGCGAAGAAGGCCAGCGTCTCCTTGGGGATGGGCGCCGCACCCGACACCGTCCACCGCACCTGGTCCAAACCCAGCTTGGCCCGCAGCTTTGACAAGACCAGTTCGTCGGCCTGCGCCCACTCGGCGGCCAGGACGTCGGGCACTTCCGTACCGGCGAGCAGCGCTGCGGCTTTCTTCGCGCCGACGGCCATCGCCCACTGCAAGGCCTGACGCCGGGTCTCGTCGGACTCGTTAGCGACGGCGAATTCGATTGCGGCCTTGAGCTTTTCCCATACCCGCGGCACCGCGCCCCAGATCGTGGGACGCGCGTCAGGCAGCGCCGCGGCGATCGCCTTCGTGTCCGAGACGACGGTGACCTGCGTGCCGAACACTTCTTGGCTGTAAAGGCAGCTCCACCGGTCGGCGATGTGCGCCGACGGCAGAAACGACGTGATCCGGTCGCCGAAACGGACGTCGAGCACGCTCGCGACTGCGAACGACTCGAACAGTAGGTTCGCGTGGGTCATCTCCACGCCTTTCGGGTTTCCCGTGGTGCCCGAGGTGTAGATCAATGTCGCGATGTCGTCGGATTCGACTGCCCGCCAAGCTGATTCGAAATCGAAGTCGGCAGGCGCGGCGGCCAGCACGTCCTCGAGCGGCACGGAGCCCGGCGGCGAGCCGTCGATGCAGACAATATGGTCCAGGGCCACGCCGCTGGCTTTGATGCGGTCGACGTACTGCTGTTCGCAGATCACCACGTTGGTTTCCGCGTTGCCGAACAGGTACGCCAACTGCTCGGCCGCCAAGGTGTTGTACACCGAAAACGAGGTCGCGCCCAGGTGTTGCGCGCCGACATCGAGTGGATAGAACTCGATCCGGTTGGCCATCATCAGCGACACGGTGTCCCCGCGTTTGACACCCAGCCCCGCCAGTCCTGCGGTCACCCGCCGGACCTGGTCGGCGTACTGGCGCCAGGTGAGGGTCTGGGTGTCGCCCGGGGTGCGCAGCGCGACGGCGTCCGGATCGATGCTTGCGGTTCGCTGAAAGGCCTCGCAAAGAGTGGCCGGTCGCTCGGTCATGACGGGTAGCGTACGGCGGGGATGAGCGACGACAGCGGAAAACCGCAACGCCCAAGGGAAGACGTGGTGCGCAGGGCCGAACAGCTGGCCCGCGAGGCCGAACAGCGGCTGCCGGCGTGGCTTCGTCCCGGCAATCCGGAGAGCCGGTGGCCGGTGCTGGTGGCGCTGATCGCCGCGATCGCGATGCAGCGCGCGATCCCCGAGCGCTACACCGTGGTGCCGCGCTGGCCGCTGATCGCGATGGAGCTGCTGCTGGTCGTGGTGTTGCTGGTGATCAACCCCCGCCACCTCACCCGCTCGACCACGCTCGGCAGGACGGCAAGCGTGCTGCTGCTGGCGGCGATCACCATCGACAACACCGCCTCAGCGGTGGTACTGGACTACCACATTCTGTCGGGTGAGGTGAGCAACGATCCCGCCGTGCTGTTGGGCAGCGGCGCAGCGGTGTTCGTCACCAACATCATCGTGTTCGGTATCTGGTACTGGGAGATCGATCTCGGCGGCCCGTTCGCCCGGGCCGGAGTCACTGAGCGCAGTCCGAAGCGGTGCTATCCGGATTTCATGTTCCCGCAGACGGGCACGCGCGAGCTCGCATCGGCGGAATGGGAGCCGCGGTTCCTGGACTACCTCTACGTCAGCGTCACCAATGTGATGGCGTTCTCCCCAACGGACACAATGCCTTTGACGCATCGAGCGAAGGCGATGATGACGCTGCAGGCGCTCGTCGCGGTGTCGACGATCGCGCTGGTGTTCGCCCGCGCGGTGAACGTGTTGCGCTGAGTTCTGCGCTACAGAGGAGGCCCGCGGTGGTGGAAGTGGCGGTTGCCGCCGGCTGATTTGGCGGCATACATGGCGGCGTCGGCGTGTGCGATGAGTCGATCCAGCAGGGCGAGGCGGTTCTGGTGGTCCAGCGCTGCGAGCGGCACACTGGTGGTTCCCACGCTGGCTGTCACGTCGTGCGGTGTTTCTGCGACGGCCCGGCACAGCTTCGCTGCGGGCATCGCATCGTCGGACACCTCGGCGACCAAGAACTCCTCGCCGCCCGCCCGCGCGACGACGGCGGTCTTGCTGGTGTGCTGGGTGAGCGCATGACCGACGTCGATGAGCGCCTGATCCCCTGCGGAATGACCGTGGTGGTCGTTGAGCCGTTTGAAGTCGTCGAGGTCGATCATCGCGACGGTCAGGTAACTGCTTTGCGAGTCGGCCGACGCTTCGAGGAGCCGTCTGGCCTGGCGGTAGAAGCCGCGTCGATTCAGCAGCCCGGTCAGTGGGTCGCGGTCGGAGCCCAGGATGTCGGTGGCCATGACGTGTAGCAGTGTGTTCAGCGCTACCGGCGCCCCGATGCCGGCCAGCCCCAGCACCGCCGCCTCGCACAGCGCAAACACGACGTCGCCCCCGCCCTCGTACACCCGCCAGACCAGCACCCCCGCGACCGCGACGCTGACGGCGAAGTTGAAGCTCGTCGCCTTCGCGCAGTGCATCAGCGCGGCGTAGACACCCAACACGACGAAGGTGAAGCAGCCCGTCAGACCTGCCAGCGGGTCGGCTTGACTCAGGCACGCCGCCGCGATGCACACGATGCAGGCAGCGACGAAGATCCGCGATTGTGTGAGCGTCGGCCATCGCCACACCCACAACCCGGCGAGGCACACGCCGACGAGAGCGGCGGCGGCGGATGTGCCGCGTTGCCAGCCGGTCTGCGGCCCCAGTTCGCTGGCGAGCATCGCCGCAGCGACCGCCGCGAACGTCAACGTGACCATGACGACGGCGCTGCGGGCCGCATCCTGCAGGTGCCGTTCGGCGAGGTAGCTGGTGAACCAGTCGAACCGGTCCTTTTGTCGCCACCACCAGCGCACCCACCGCATGAAAAACCGCCTCCGCAATCAGGACCACGCCTGACACGATGGTGGCCTGACGGGCGCAACTCCCATCGGTAGTTTGCCAGAGGGAGAGCGTTGTGCTTCCAGAGTTCAGAAACTAGTCACATCATCGGCGAGCCCGCTGGCCGTTCGACGGCCTCAGCTCAAGCACCCCGGTCCCAGCAGCGCCTTGAGATCGCCCATCAACGCCGAGGACGGGGTGACCCGCAATGACTGGTCGAGCTCGAGTGTGGTGATGCGGTCGCCGCTGACCAGCCTCAGATGCACCTGCGCGGTGCCCGGATGGCGGGCGAGCACCTGCTTGAGGGCAGTGACCTTGTCCAGTGTGCACTGTCGGGTGGGCAGGCTCACCGCCACCGGCCGGTTGGCCGCGGCGTTCGAGAAGTCCGGCACCACAAGGTCGTTGGCGATCAGGCAGATGCGGTCGTCCTGGATTTTCACCCGCGCGCTGACCAGCACCACCGCGTCGTCGACCACTTCTGCGCCGACGGTAGAGTACATGTGCGGGAAGAACATCACCTCGATGCCGCCCGTCAGATCCTCCAATTGTGCTGAGGCCCAAGGCAATCCGTTCTTGTTGACCCGGCGGTTCACCGAGGCCAGGATTCCGCCGACGCGCACCTGCGTGTCGTTGGCGACATCGCCGTCGAGGATCGCGGGAATCTGCGTGTCCACCTGGGTGGTAAGGAGGTGGGCGACCCCATTGAGCGGATGCCCCGACACGTACAGACCCAGCATCTCGCGCTCGAGGGCAAGCTTGTGCTTGTCCTCCCATTCGTCGTCGGGAATCTTGATCGAGAACACCGCGTCGGAGCTCGAGTCGCCGCCGCCGAACAGGTCGAACTGACCCATCGCCTCGGCCTTCTTGGTGCCCAGCACCGAATCGACGGCATCGGTGTGAACCAGGAACAGGCCCTTGCGCGGATGACCGAGCGAATCGAACGCCCCTGCCTTGATCAGCGACTCGGTGACTTTCTTGTTGCAGGCCGCGATGTCGATCTTGTTGAGGTAGTCCGAGAAATCGGTGAACTTGCCCTTGTCGTTGCGGGCTCGGATGATCGAGCTGACCACGTTGGCGCCGACGTTGCGCACCGCGCCCAGGCCGTAGCGGATGTCGTTGCCCACCGACGCGAAGTTCAGGCCCGACTCGTTGACGTCGGGTGGCAGCACCGTGATGCCCAGGCGGCGGCAGTCGGCCAGATACACCGCGGCCTTGTCTTTGTCGTCGCCGACGGATGTCAGCAGCCCCGCCATGTATTCGGCCGGATAGTTGGCCTTGAGGTATGCGGTCCAGTACGACACCATCGCGTAGCCGGCGGCGTGGCTCTTGTTGAACGCGTAGTCGGCGAACGGCAGCACCGTGTCCCACAGCGCCTTGATGGCTGCCGCGGAAAAGCCGTTGGCGCGCATGCCTTCTGCGAAGCCTTCGTACTCTTTGTCGAGTACCTCGCGCTTCTTTTTGCCCATGGCTTTGCGCAGAATGTCGGCTCGGGCCAGCGAGTACCCGGCGACCTTCTGCGCGATGCGCATGATCTGCTCCTGGTAGACGATCAAGCCGTACGTCTCGGCGAGAATGTCCTCCAGCGGCTCGGCCAGTTCCGGATGGATGGGTTTGACGGCCTGGCGGCCGTTCTTGCGGTCGGCGTAGTCGTTGTGGGCGTTCTGCCCCATCGGGCCCGGCCGATACAGCGCAATCACCGCGATGATGTCGTCGAACTTCGTCGGCTGCATGCGCCGCAGCAGGTCACGCATCGGACCGCCGTCGAGCTGGAACACCCCCAGCGTGTCGCCGCGGCCCAGCAGTTCGTAGGTGGCCGGATCGTCGAGCGGCAACGACTGCAGATCGACGTCCACGCCGCGGTTGGCCCGGATGTTGTCGATCGCGTCGCCGATGATCGTCAGGTTGCGCAGCCCGAGGAAGTCCATCTTCAACAAGCCGATGTCTTCGCAGGACGGGTAGTCCCAGCCGGTGATCACGGCGCCGTCCTGTGGACGCTTCCACAGCGGGATCACGTCGAGCAGCGGCTCGGAACTCATGATCACCGCGCAGGCGTGCACGCCGGCGTTGCGGATCAGCCCCTCCAGACCCAGCGCGGTGTCGTAGATGGTCCGCACCTCGGGGTCGGTGTCGATCAGCCCGCGTACTTCGGCGGCTTCCTTGTACCGCTCATGGCTGGGGTCGGTGATGCCCGACAGCGGGATGTCTTTGGCCATGATCGGCGGCGGCAGCGCCTTGGTGATCCGGTCGGCGATCGAAAAGCCCGGTTGGCCGAAATGAATGCGGGCCGAATCTTTTAGGGCCGCTTTGGTTTTGATGGTGCCAAAGGTGATCACTTGGGCGACGCGGTCATGGCCGTACTTCTCGGTGGCGTACCGCAGCATCTCCGGGCGCCGGCGATCGTCGAAGTCGATGTCGATGTCGGGCATCGACGCGCGCTCGGGGTTGAGGAACCGCTCGAACAGCAGCCCGTGTTCGATCGGGTCGATGTCGGTGATGCCCAGCGCGTAGGCCACCAGCGACCCCGCGGCCGACCCACGGCCGGGCCCTACCCGGATCGCCACCGACTTGGCGTAGCTGACCAGGTCGGCGACGATCAGGAAGTACGACGGGAAGCCCTTGTCGCAGATGACCTTGATCTCGTAGGCGGCACGCTGTTCATAACCGTCGGGCGGCCCGTCGGGGAAGCGCCGTCGCAAGCCGGCGTTGACCTCGTGGCGCAGCCAGGACGCCTCGTCGTGGCCGTCGGGAACCTGGAACACCGGCATCCGGTTGCGCGGCTGCCACACCTGCTCGTAGGACTGCACCCGCTCGGCGATCAACAGGGTGGAGTCACAGGCGCCGGGCACCTCGGCGTCCCACAGCGCCCGCATCTCCGCTGCCGACTTGAGGTAGTAGCCGTCGCCGTCGAACTTGAAGCGCGTGGGGTCAGACAGCGTCTTGCCGGTTTGCACGCACAGCAGCGCCTCGTGGTTGTGGGCGGCGTCGCGGGTGACGTAGTGACAGTCGTTGGTGGCCAGCGGCGCGATCCCGAGCGTGCGGCCCAACTCGAGCAGCCCGTCGCGGACCCGGCGCTCGATGGTCAGCCCGTGGTCCATGAGCTCGAGGAAGTAGTTGTCAGGGCCGAAGATTTCGCGCCACCGCGCCGCGGACTCCAGCGCCTCGCGGTGCTGGCCGAGCCGCAGCCGGGTCTGCACCTCGCCGGATGGGCAGCCGGTGGTGGCGATGATCCCTTCGGCGTGCTCGGCGATCAGCTCGGCGTCCATGCGGGCCCACTTGCCCAATTGGCCCTCGAACGACGCCAGCGACGACAGCTTGAACAGGTTGCGCAGACCGGTCGCGTTCTCGGCCACCATCGTGAGGTGGGTGTAGGACCCGCTGCCGGAGACGTCGTCGTCCTTCTGGCTGGGATCGCCCCAGGTGACGCGGCGGGTGTCGAACCGCGAGCCGGGCGCGACGTAGGCCTCGATGCCGATAATCGGTTTGATGCCGGCGGCGGTGGCCTTGGTGTAGAACTCGCTGGCGCCGAACATGTTTCCGTGGTCGGTCATGCCGATGGCGGGCATCTCCAGGCGCTGCGCTTCGGCCAGCATCGGCGCGATCTTCGCGGCACCGTCCAGCATCGAGTATTCGGTGTGGTTGTGCAGGTGCACGAACGAGCGGTCCATAGGCAGGCCAGTCTATGGCGGCCCACCGACGAGTTTCGGCGTGTCGTGCTCGTGTGTCTTGCGGCGTCCGCGGCGCAGGCCGTCGAGCGTGAGCACCGCGAGAGCCACCCAGATGAGGCCGAACCCGATCCAGCGGGCAGTCGGCATGGGCTCGTGGTTGATCAGCACCCCCCACGCCATCTGCAGGCCGGGGTTGAGGTACTGCAGCAGACCCAGCGTGATCAACGAGAGCCGCTGAGCGGCCGCGGCGAACATCAGCAGTGGGATCGCGGTCACCGGCCCGGACAGCATCATCAGCGCGGTGTGTCCGGTGCCGAATCCTGCGAAGTGGGCATGCCCGGCGGCCTGCAATGCGATCAGGTAGCCGCCGGCCAGCGGCAGCGCCAACAACGACTCGACGGCCACGCTCACGCGGGGGTCGACCGTCACGATTTTCTTCACCAGCCCGTACGAGCCAAACGACGTCGCCAGCGCCAGCGCGATCACCGGCACTCCGCCGACCTGTGCAGTCAGCACGCCAACCGCGGCGACCGCGATGACGAGCGCTGTGAGCTGCAGCGCGTGGATGCGTTCCCGCAAAACCAGCACCCCCAGCGCCACCGAGACCAGCGGATTGATGAAGTAGCCGAGCGCCGCGTCGACGACGTGGCCGTTGGTGACCGCGAAGATGTAGGTGCCCCAATTGATGCCGATCAATGCTGACGCTGCCGCGAGCAACAGCCAGGTTCGCCCGCTGAGTCTGCGCAACTCGCCGACCCTGCGCGCGCCGACCAGCACGACGAGCAAAAAGACCGCGGTCCACAGGTAGCGATGCGCCAAGATTTCCAGCGCCCCGGCGGGCAGTAACAGCGGGAAAAACCCCGGGAACAGGCCCCACCAGACGTAGGCGCCGACGCCCGAAACCAGCCCGGACCGATGCCTGTCGGTCACTGGCCGCGTAACAGGTCTAGGGCATGCTGTAGGTCGTGCGGATACGGGCTGGTGATCTCCATTTGGCGCCCGTCAGCGGGGTGGGTGAATGCCAGCGACCCCGCGTGCAACCATTGTCGTTGCAGCCCAAGCTTTTTCGCCAATGTCGGGTCTGCGCCGTAGGTCAGGTCCCCGACGCAGGGATGGTGCAGTGCGGCGAAATGCACCCGGATCTGGTGTGTTCGTCCGGTTTCCAGGTGGATGTCGAGAAGGCTTGCCGCTCGGAACATCTCGAGCGTGTCGTAATGGGTGATGCTGTGCCGGCCTTGCTCGGTGACCGCGAACTTCCAGTCGTGACCGCGATGCCGGCCGATCGGCGCGTCGATGGTGCCGCTTGACGGATCCGGATGTCCTTGCACCAGAGCGTGATAGCGCTTGTCGACGGTGCGCTGCTTGAACGCGCGCTTGAGCACTGTGTACGCCCGCTCAGAGCGGGCCACCACCATGACGCCCGAGGTGCCGACGTCGAGACGGTGAACGATCCCCTGACGTTCATGAATGCCCGACGTGCTGATCCGGATACCGGCGGCGGCCAGTCCGCCGAGCACGGTCGGGCCGTGCCAGCCGACCGTCGCATGCGCAGCCACACCGGGCGGCTTGTCCACTGCGACGATGTCGTCGTCGGCGTAGAGCACGCTCATGCCGACCACTTCTTCGACCCGGTTCTCGGGCGCCGCGGGCTGCTCCGGTAACCGCACCTCCAACCATGCCCCGGCGGTCAGCCGGTCGGATTTGCCTGCGCGGGTGCCGTCGATGTCGACGGCGCCGTCCTCGGCCAGCGCGGCCGCGGCGGTGCGCGACAGTCCCAAAAGCCGTGCCAGCCCGGCGTCCACCCGCATTCCGGCCAGCCCCTCGGGTACTGGCATCGACCGCTCCGGCATCAGCGCGCTTCGTTTCCCGGCTCGCCCGACTCGTTCGGCTTGCGCGACTCGTTCGGCTTGCGCCTCCCGACTTCACCCGATGCGTCGTTCGGCTTGCGCCTCCCGACGGTGTCGAAGTCGTAGCCGAACACCGACAGCGCCACCAACAGCACCGCCCCGCCGACCACCGACGCGTCGGCAACGTTGAACACCGGCCACCAGCCGATCGACAGGAAATCGACGACGTGCCCGCGCAGCGGCCCGGGCCACCTGAAGAACCGGTCGACCAAATTGCCAAGTGCGCCACCGAGAATCATGCCCAGCCCGAGCGCCCACCACGGCGACACCAACCGGCGCCCCATCCAGACGATGCCGATCACCACCACGGTCGCGATCAACGTCAGAATCCACGTGTACCCGGTCGCCATCGAGAACGCCGCGCCCGAATTCCGCACCAGCGTCCACGTCACCGTGTCGCCGATGATCGACACCGGCTGCCCCGGGTTCAGCCAGTGCACGGCGAGCACCTTGGTGACAACGTCGACGGCGAGGATCACCGCGGCGACCGACACCAGCAACCTGACCTGTCGGCGCGGCCGCGGCCCGGCACCCTCGGTTGCCGTCGCCGGTTCGCCCGCGGACTCGTCACTCACGTCTCTCATCATCCCAAAGAGCGATTGGGGCATGATTCGGCCATGAGCCGCGTCGCCCTCGTCACCACCGGCGGCACCATCGCATCGGTCGCCGACGCCCGCGGGATCCTGCAGCCGGTGCGCAGCGGAGCGGAACTGCTGTGCGGGGCCGGCGGCCAGCACGTGGACGTCGTCGACGTGATGGCAAAAGACAGTTCGCAGTTGACCGTTGCGGATTGGGACCGGATCGGCGCCGCCATCCGTCGCGCCGTCGACGACGGTGCCGACGGCGTCGTCGTCACCCACGGCACCGACACGATGGAAGAGTCCGCGCTGTGGTTGGAGCTGACGTACGACGGCGCGGCGCCGGTGGTGCTCACCGGGGCCGCCAAGAGCGCCGACCACCCGCAGGCGGACGGCCCGGGCAATTTGCGCGACGCGATCGCGCTGGCCACCAGCCCTGATGCGCGCGGTCTCGGCGTGCTGGTGTGCCTGAGCGGCGCCGTCCTCGCCCCGCTCGGAACGCGGAAAGTGGGCAGCGGGCCGTGGGCGGGTTTCGACGGTCCGGCCGTCGGCGCGATCGCCGACGGCCGGCTGCAGCTGCACGCAATCAAGGAGCGGCCGTTTGTGGGCGCCGTTGCCGCGGAGTCTGCGCCGCGTGTTGACGTGGTGGCCTGCTACCTGGGCGCCGACGCAGTCGCGCTCGACGCCTGCGTAGCCGCCGGCGCGCGCGGCGTGGTGCTCGAGGCACTCGGCGCCGGCAATGTCGGCGACGCCGTCGTCGACGCCGTCGCCCGCCACTGCGCAGCAGGCGTCACGGTCGCGGTGTCGACCCGGGTACCGTTCGGCGGCGTCAGCGCCCGGTACGGGCCCGGACTGAAGCTGATGGAAGCGGGCGCATTCGAGATGCCGCGGCTGCGGCCTCCTCAGGCGCGGGTGCTGCTGATGGCCGCGCTGGCCGCCGGGTCACCCGTCGGTGAAGTCGTCGCCCGCTGGGGCTGACTCGTCGGCAAGGGCGTTGACGAATTCCGGCCAGTCCAGACTGTCGACGGGATTCGCGCGCCTCAGCTCGGGATCGTCGGCGGGCAATGTGCGGGCGGCGCCTGCACCGCTGGCGCGGGTTTCGAACCGAACCGTCACCACGCCGTGTCCGGATCCCTGCACCCAGCCGTGCCCCCACCGTGCGTGGTGGACGTCGTCGCCGACGCGCCACCCGCCGGCCGTGGTGGCCGGTGTGCCGGCCGAGCGGGTGTCCGTCGGCGCGTCCCACGCATCGAGGTCCGGGAACAACGGCTCCTGCTGCACCTCCGACAACCCCGAAAAGCCAACGCCCACAAGGCGGATGGGGCCGACGTCGACTGGATCGAGAAGGAGCCGACGCGCTGCGGCGATCAACGTGGTGGCGTCTGTTGTGGCGTACGGCAGAGTCAGCGACCGAGTCAGCGTGCTCATGTCGGAACGCTTCAGCTTGACCGTCACGGTGCGGGCACCTCGGCCGTCTTTGAGCAGCCGCCGATGCGCATGCTCGCCGATCGGGCCCGCCGCCTGCTGCAACTGCTCCAGGGTCGTCAGGTCGGCCGGGAACGTCGACTCGGCGCTGATCTGCTTGGCCTCCGCGCGTTCGGCGACGGGACGCTCGTCGATGCCGCGGGCCAGCTTGTGCAGCGCGGGGCCCACCGTCGCACCCAGGACGTCGGCAACTTCTGTCTCAGTGAGATCGGCGAACTGGCCGATGGTCTGGATGCCGAGCCGGTGCAGCTTCTCCTCCGCGACGGGGCCGATCCCCCACAGCTTGCGCACCGGAAGCCCACCGAGCAGCGCACGTTCCTGGTCGCGCGGGATCGCCCGCACACCGTCGGGCTTGGCCAGCCCCGAGGCGATCTTCGCGACCTGCTTCCCGGAACCTGCGCCCACCGACGCGACAAGCCCGGTCGCCTCCCGCACGCGGCCGCGAAGTTCCTCGCAGAAGCGCTCCACGTCGGCGGCGGACGCGCCGGCGAGTTCGGCCGGTTCACCGAACGCTTCGTCGTGCGAAAGCTGTTCCAGCACAGGCATGATCGCGCGTACCGTGTCGAACACGCGACGACTCGCCACCCCATAGACCACACCGCGCGGCGGCAGCACCACCGCATGGATGCCGACCAGACGCCTAGCTTGGTGCATCGGCATCGCGGAGCGCGCGCCGAACACGCGGGCCTCGTAACTGGCGCCGGCGACGACGCCCCGTCCGCCGAGCCCCCCGACCAGCACGGGCCGTCCCCGCAGCGTGGGCCGGGTGAGCTGCTCGACCGAGGCGAAGAACGCGTCCATGTCGATGTGGAGCACCCACCGGCTCATGCGAGTCATGCTATGGAGACATCTCTGCCGCCGAGTGGTGGGTTGATCCACGCCGAACGTCGAAAAGCGTGATCGAGTCCAGACTCGGCGAGCGGATGTCAGGCCTTCGCGATGGCCACCCGCACCCCGTCGCCGATTTCGACGCCGTCGCTGAGCTCGCCGAAATCGAAACGAGTAGCGAGGATTTCGCGCGCGATCAGCTCGCGGTGGGTGCTGGCCCAGTCGGCGCGTTCCTTTGGAACCGCCATGACAACGGTGATGCGGTCGGACACCTCCAGGCCGGTCGATTTGCGCAATTCCTGCAGCTCACGGATGCGGTCCTTGGCCCAGCCCTCTGCCTCGAGTTCCGGGGTGACGGTGCCGTCGAGCACCACCAGGCCAACTCCGTCGGGCAGCGCCGCCGTCGAGGTTGGGTCCGCCGCCACCAGCCGCGACGAGAACTCCTCGGGCCTCAGCACCGCGGGCCCCGCCGTCAGCGTGCCGTCCGAGTTGACGACGGCCTCGCCAGCCTTGACGGCCTTGATCGCCGCCTGCACGTCCTTACCGAGCCGTGGTCCGGCCACGCGGGCGTTCACGGTCAGCTCGAAACGCCCATGTGTCGCGATGTCGTCGGTGAGCTCGACGCTCTTGACGTTGAGCTCGTCGGCTATCAGGCCGACGAACGGCTGTAACCGCTGTGGATCATCAACGGCCACAGTCAGTTTGGGCAGCGGCAGGCGAACGCGAAGCTTCTTGGCCTTGCGCAGCGACGACCCTGCCGAGCACACGTCACGCACCAAATCCATGTCGGCAACCAGATCAGGGTCGGCGGGCAGCTCCCCTTCGGCGGGCCAGTCGGTCAAATGCACGGACCGCTCCCCCGTGACGCCGCGCCAGATCACCTCGGTGGCCAGCGGCAGCAGCGGAGCGGCCAGCCGCGCGGTCACCTCCAGCACGGTGTGCAAGGTGTCGATCGCGTCGGGTTCCTCGTCCCAGAACCGTTGCCGCGACCGCCGCACGTACCAGTTCGTCAGCGCCTCGGTGAACAACCGCAATTGTTCGCATGCGCCGGAGATGTCGCAGACGTCGAGCGCGGCCGTCAGGTCCTCGCGCAACTGGGCGAGCTTCGCCAAGATGTACCGGTCCAGCACATGTGTCGAATTCGTCCGCCACTCAGCCACTTTCGGCGCATACAACGCCAGGAAGCTGTACGCGTTCCACAGCGGCAGCAGCACTTGCCGAGCGCCGTCGCGGATCCCCTGCTCGGTGACAATCAGGTTGCCGCCCCGCAGAATCGGCGACGCCATCAGGAACCACCGCATCGCGTCGGAGCCGTCGCGGTCGAACACCTCGTTGACGTCGGGATAATTGCGCAGCGACTTGCTCATCTTCTGCCCGTCGTTGCCCAGCACAATCCCGTGCGCCACGCAGGTGGTGAACGCGGGCCGGTCGAACAGCGCAGTGGCCAGCACGTGCAACGTATAGAACCAGCCGCGGGTCTGGCCGATGTACTCGACGATGAAATCGGCCGGGAAGTGGCTTTCGAACCACTCGGCATTCTCGAACGGGTAGTGCACCTGCCCGTATGACATCGAGCCGGAATCGAACCAGACGTCGAAGACGTCCGGAATGCGGCGCATGGTGGACTGGCCGGTCGGGTCGTCCGGGTTCGGCCGCGTCAGCTCGTCGATGTAGGGCCGGTGCAGGTTGTCCGGACGCACACCGAAGTCCCGCTCGAGTTCGTCGAGGCTGCCGTAGACGTCGATACGCGGGTAGGCGGGGTCGTCGGATCTCCACACCGGAATCGGCGTGCCCCAGTAGCGGTTTCGGGAAATGGACCAGTCGCGGGCACCTTCGAGCCACTTGCCGAACTGCCCGTCCTTGACGTGCTCGGGATGCCAGGTGATCTGCTGGTTGAGCTCCACCATGCGGTCGCGGAACGCGCTGACCCTGATGAACCACGACGACACCGCCCGGTAGATCAGCGGGTTGCGGCATCGCCAGCAATGCGGATAGGAGTGCTCGTAGGTTTCGTGGCGCAGCAGCACCGCACCGTTGACTGCCGCGGCGCCGGTGCCATTCTTCAGGTCGCGGATGATCCTCGGATTCGCTTCGAACACATGAAGATTCGCGTAGTCGGGCACGGTGTCGTCGAAGCGGCCCTTGGAGTCGACGGGAGTGACGGGCACGATGCCGGCTGCATCGGCGGTGACCATGTCGTCTTCGCCGTACGCCGGTGACATGTGCACGATCCCGGTGCCGTCTTCAGTGGACACGAACTGGCCGCCCAACACCTGAAAGCTGTTGGGCGCGTCCAGGAAGTACGGAAACGGCGGGAGATAGCGCACGCCGAGCAGGTCGGCGCCGCGGTAGGTGCCGACGATCTCCGGCTCCGCCCCGAGTTCCCGCGCGTAGGCGGCCAGGCGCGCCTTGGCCAGCAGATAGCGCCGCTCGCCGACGTCGACGAGCACATACTCGATGTCGGGGTGCACCGCGACAGCCTGGTTCGACGGCAGCGTCCACGGCGTGGTCGTCCAGATCAACAGGTAGGCGCCGTCGAGCTCGCCACCGTCGACGATCTTGAACCCGACGGTCAGCGCCGGGTCCTGCCGGCTCTGGTACACGTCGTCGTCCATGCGCAGCTCGTGGTTGGACAGCGGAGTCTCGTCGCGCCAGCAATACGGCAGCACCCGATAGCCTTCGTACGCCAGGCCCTTGTCCCAGAGCTGCTTGAACGCCCAGATCACCGACTCCATGAAGGTCAGATCCAGCGTCTTGTAGTCGTTGTCGAAGTCCACCCAGCGCGCCTGCCGGGTGACGTACTCGCGCCATTCGTCGGTGTAGCGCAGCACCGACTCACGGCAGGCGTCGTTGAACTCGGCGATGCCCATCGCGTCGATCTGCGACTTGTCGGTGATGCCGAGCTGTCGCTCGACCTCGAGTTCAGCCGGTAACCCGTGGGTGTCCCAGCCGAATCGGCGGTCGACTTTGTAGCCGCGCATCGTGCGGTAGCGCGGCACGATGTCTTTGACATAACCGGTGAGCAGGTGGCCGTAGTGCGGCAGGCCGTTGGCGAAAGGGGGCCCGTCGTAGAAGACGTACTCGGGTGCGCCGTCGCGGCGCGCGATGCTGGCGCGGAATGTGTCGTCGGCCGCCCAGTAGTCGAGGACCTGCTTTTCGAGCGCCGGGAAATCGGGCGACCCGCCGCGTTGGTCAGCGCCGAGTTCGGTACGCGGATAAGCGGATTGGCTCACGGGTGCGTGTTCTCCTGTGCCCGATGGTCGATCGTTAGGCACGGGGACGACGACGCGCCGGTGCGCGAGCGCCGCGGTACCACCCCGCTTGCCACGTTGAGGTGTGGCCGCTTCGTTGTGGGCTGTGACGGGCCTACCCGTTCGGTTCTACTGGGCCGGTTGGGCTGTTCTTCCGAAGGCTCCCCGGTGATGGCCGGTTCGACGCCGTTGGACCGATTCTACCGAGCCGGCTGATCCGCGCAGTTCAGGCCATGGCCAGCTGGCTGTCCTGGTGAAGTGGCGGCGTCGCTTCCGATGTCAACTCGATCAGTGCCAGCGGGAACTGCTCGGCGAGCTCTTCGACTGTTGCTGCGTCCAGCCGGCGACTGTCGTACCACCAATCCATCTGCAGCACATCGCTGCTGCGGTACACCCGAAGCGCCAGCGTGTGACCGGTGTCGGAAAGGGTCTCGGCGGGCGGCAGCTCGGCGAACGACGATTCGGCCGCGGCACCGACGTTCGCAAAGCCCACGTTGGAGAAGAAGACCGCGGCCCGCGGCGCGATCCGGCGCGACGCTCCCGCGAGCGAGCGCTGAACACTTTGCAGCAGCTTGGTGGCGTCCAGCTCCCGGTCGGCCGGGCAGGCCAGGGCGATCGAGGAACCGTGGCCGAAGACGTCGACGCCCACCTCGCCGTCTCCGAACGTTCTGGCGATGGCGCGGCCCAACGCCGCGATCAGTAGCTCGTCGGTTCTCAGGCCCAGATAGCTCTGGGCCTCGTCGAGCTCGGCCGTCACCATGCTGGTCAACGGAGCGGAAAGTTTTGCCAGGTTCTCGGGGCGGGCCGCGCCAGCAACGTCGTGATCGACGATCTGCAAAGAGCTGTCGACGGAGATCTCAGACATGGGGCTTACCGTACGCCACTGTCCCAGTTTTGGGAGTCCTGTGCCAGAAGTCCAACGGCAACGTCAATAACGAGAACACCGTCCGACGTTTGCTGGGGGCTGCCCAAACGGGGCCCAAGCGTCTATCGTGAGGGAGTGCCACGGACAGACGAGAACGGCAGGCAATTAAAGGCCCTGCTCAGCTACCTGCTCGACGGGGATGTCGATGCCAAGGAGATCTACGACGCGCTCGGCATCTCCAGCAGCACCTACTACCGGCGGATCAAGGAGGACGACTATCCCGACGCCGAGGAGCTGCGCCGCGTGGCCGACAGGTTCCACCTCAGCTACCCAGATCTGCAGATCAGGTTCGGGTTGATGAGCCATGACGAGGTGGCCAGCTACCTCCAATCCACTCCTTTCCACGTTGCCACCGTGCGACAGGCGCCCCCCACTCAGCGCCGCCCGAAGCTGTCTGAATTGAAACCGCGCGCCGATGCACCCCCGCTGTAGCGCCGGTTAGCTGTAGCATTTGCTGACACTGGCCCGGCACAAAGGCAAGAGCCCATGGCATTAGCAACGCTCATCACGATCACGCTGGCGTGCGTTTCGTGGAGTCTGTGGATTCGTCGCCTCACCTGGTCATGCCGCTGGGAGGTCGCGGCAACCCTCAACATCGCGTTGCAGGGCCTCGCCGTGCTACTGATGTCTCCGCTGGCCTCGGCCACCCTCGGCCATGCGCTCCATGCGCTGACCGGCAAGTGGAATCTCGAGGACTACATCGGCCACGACTGCTACATCGTCGCGGCATCGGCCATCGTCTACAACGCCCTGGGGCGGCTCCAAGACGACGACGCCATGCAGGCCTCGTTCAAGCAGTACGTCGAGCGCCCAGCCACGCTGTGCATCCCGCTGCTGCTGGCCACGTTCTCCATAGGCAACGGCGCCGCGATCTACCGGGCCGACTTCTTCGAGGTGCCCACCGATTTCTGGCTCGACACCTATTGGCTGCTGCTGTGCGGCACGCTGATCTATCTGCTCGCATACGGCTCGCGGGCGCTCTTGGTGCTGCGTAAGGATCCGCGTTCCCGGCGCATCGCCAATGTGTACCTCGCCGCGTCGGCCAGCGGCATCCTGGCCTGCCTCGTGCGCATCATCACCGCGTACGTGACGCCGCTTCAATCCATCGAAGGCGGCACGCTGGTGTGGTTCTTTGCGTGCATCTGCGGCGCCGGCTTCGCGTTGGCGTCGGCGCACTCGTGGCGCATCAAGACGAAGTGGTTCACCAGCGCGTCGCGCTGAGGGCAAACAGGCTATGCGTCCAGGCGCTCGAACTGACCGTGCCGGTAATGCTCGACGCAGGTGGCCCGCCGCACCTTGCCGCTGGTGGTGATCGGAATGGAGCCCGGCGCCACGAGGACCAGATCCGCGACGGCAAGCCCGTGGGAGTTCGAGATCGCCGACGTGACTTCCCGCTTGATCGAGTCGAGCTGCTCGGCGACCTCGTCGGGCGTCTCCCCTCGCTTCTTGGCCTCGATGATCACGACGAGCTTTTCGGTGTGACTGTCCGGAACCGCGATCGCGGCGCAGCGGCCGCGGGTGATCTCCTGGATGGTCGCCTCGATGTCGTCCGGAGAGTGGTTGCGGCCGTAGACAATTAACAGGTCTTTGATCCGGCCGATGACGAACAGCTCGTCTTCGAAGAGGAAACCCGAGTCGCCGGTGCGCAGCCACGGACCCTCCGGCGTGCCGGCTGACGGAGCGACGATGTTGCCGCGGAAGGTGTTCTCGGTCTCCTGCGGCTTGCCCCAGTAGCCCAACGCGACGTTGTCGCCGTACACCCAGATCTCGCCGACCGTTCCGGCCGCGCACTCGGTGTGCTTGTCCGGATCGACGATGCGGACCATCGGCGAGCGCGGCACCCCGTAGCTGACAAGCGGTGTGCCACCGCTGTTTTCGCTGCGCTGGGCGTTGCCGGCGGTCAGCTTCTCGGTGTCGAACCGCACGATGGCCGGTGGCTGGGTGGCGTCGCGCGTGGCGACATACACCGTCGCCTCAGCCAGACCGTACGACGGCCGGATCGCGGCCTCGGGCAGGTTGAAGCGGGAGAACCGCTGAGTGAAACGCCGAAGCGTGGCCGGGTGTACCCGCTCACTGCCGGTGGCGATGACGAGCACGTCGCTCAGGTCGAGGCCGGCCATGTCGTCGTCGGAGGTCTTCTTGGCCGCGAGCTCGAACGCGAAGTTCGGTGCGGCCGTGTAGGCCTTGCTGTTGCGGGCGAGCAGTTGAATCCATCGCGCCGGCCTCTGCAAGAAGGCCACCGGGCTGGTGAGCACCGCGTGAATTCCGGAGAGCACTGGCCCGCAGACTCCCAAATACAAACCCATGTCGTGGTAGAACGGCAGCCACGACACAATGGTGGTATCCGGCGGCGCAATTTTTCCGTAATGGCCGAAGTAGTCGGACATCACTTGCTCGAAATTCGCCAGCACATTTCTGTGCGACATCATGACGCCGGCGGGCGAACGGGTGGACCCGGAGGTGTACTGCAAATAGGCGGTCTCCGGGTAGTCAGCTCTGCGGGAACTCGACCCTGGCGGCCCGTCGAGATCTAGCAAATCCACCTCGATGACCGCCGGAACGGATTGACCGCCTTGCGCCTTGAGGTGTTCGGTGACGATTCCCGCGACTGACGACGTGGTGAGCACCACCGATGGCGACGCGTCCTGCATCACGGAGTCGACACGGTCGTCAGCGGCGCCGCCCAGCGGAACGGCGAGCGGAACCGCGATCTGGCCGGCCTGCAGCGCACCGAAGAACGAAACGATGTACTCCAAGCCCTGAGGTGCCAGGATCAGCACCCTGTCACCAGGCGATCCGTGCTCGTCGAGCGCCCGCGCCACGTTCAGCACACGCCGATACAGCTGCGACCAGGTCAGGGTTTGGGCAACGCCTTCCCAGTCCTGGTCGTAGTCGATGTACGTGAACGCCTTCTCGTTGGGCTGCAGACTGGCGCGCTCGCGCAGCACGTCAGTAAGGGAAGTCTGTGTCACGCGTATCAGGTTACAGTGGGCGTTGCCGGCGCACTCGGGAACCGGCAGCAAAGTCGAGTTGGCTACCTTGTTGCGGTCACCCCAGCGCCCAGGACGTCCTGGGTGCGTACGCGGCGGCATGGGAGCAGCCGCGGTTCGGGCGGCGTCCCGCCGATCGATGACGCTCGGTATTATTCGTTGCGGTACCGACACTTCTGTTGGGGGAATCGCATGCCTGCACACGCCGAGCAATTGGAGTTTCAGGCCGAGGCACGCCAACTGCTGGATTTATTGGTGCACTCGGTCTACTCCGACAAGGATTCTTTTCTTCGCGAGTTGATCTCCAACGCCTCCGACGCGCTGGACAAACTTCGTCTTGAAGCGCTGCGGAACAAAGACCTCGACGTCGACACCTCCGACCTCCACATCGAGATCGAGGTAGGCAAGGATCCGCGCACGCTCACCGTTCGCGACAACGGCATCGGTATGACGCGCGCGGAGGTGGTGGACCTGATCGGCACCCTGGCCAAGTCGGGCACCGCCGAAGTGCGCCAGCGGCTGCGCGAGGCCCAAAATGCCAGCGCCTCAGCGGAATTGATCGGTCAGTTCGGCATCGGCTTCTACTCGACGTTCATGGTGGCCGACAAAGTGGAGCTGCTCACCCGCAAGGCCGGGGAAAGCGAAGCCACCCGGTGGGTGTCCAGCGGGGACGGCACCTACACCATCCAATCGGTCGAGGACGCGCCGCAGGGCACGTCGGTCACGCTGTACCTCAAGCCCGAAGACAAAGAAGACCAGCTGCACGACTACACCGCGGAGTGGAAGATCCGGGAGCTGGTGAAGAAGTACTCGGACTTCATCTCCTGGCCGATCCGTATGCAGGTCGAGCGGCGCAGCCCGGCCACCGAGGAGGGCGGCGAAGAGACCGTCACCGTCGAAACGCAGACGCTGAACTCGATGAAGGCGTTGTGGGCCAAGTCCAAAGACGAGGTCTCCGACGAGGAGTACAAGGAGTTCTACAAGCACATCGCGCACGCGTGGGACGAACCGCTCGAGATCATCGCGATGAAGGGCGAGGGCACCTTCGAGTACCAGGCACTCCTCTTCATTCCGTCGCACGCCCCGTTCGACCTGTTCACCCGAGACGCCAAGATCGGGGTGCAGCTCTACGTCAAGCGCGTGTTCGTCATGGCTGACTGTGACCAGCTCATGCCGAGATACCTGCGCTTCGTCAAGGGCGTGGTCGACGCAGAAGACATGTCGCTCAACGTTTCTCGGGAGATCCTGCAGCAGGACCGGCAGGTGACGGCTATCCGTCGGCGACTGACCAAGAAGGTGTTGTCGACCATTCAGCACATGCAGGCGGAGCGGCCGGATGACTACCGCACGTTCTGGACGCAGTTCGGCGCGGTCGTCAAAGAAGGCCTGATGTCCGACGTCGACAACCGCGACACGCTGCTGCGCATCTCGTCGTTCGCCTCGACGCACAGCGACGAGGAATTGACCACGCTGGCCGAATACGTAGAGCGGATGAAGGACGGCCAGACGCAGATCTTCTACGCCACCGGGCTGTCGCGCGAGCAGCTGCTGAAATCGCCGCACCTCGAAGCGTTCAAGGCCAAGGGCTATGAGGTGTTGCTGCTGACCGACCCGGTCGACGAACTGTGGGTGGGGTCGGTGCCCGAGTTCGACGGCAAGCCGCTGCAGTCGGTGGCCAAGGGCGAGGTGGACCTCGACTCCGAGGAGGAGAAGGCGGCTCACGAGGCCGAGCGCCAAGAGCAGCAGCGCGAGTTCGCCGACCTGCTGACGTGGCTGAAAGAGACCCTGAGCGAACACGTGTCCGAAGTGCGGTTGTCGTCCCGGCTGACGGAGTCACCGGCATGCCTGATCACTCCGACCTTCGGCATCACCCCGGCGCTGGCACGCATGTACCGCGCATCCGGCCAGTCGGTGCCCGTCGGCAAGCGAATCCTGGAACTCAACCCGAACCATCCGCTGGTGACCGGTTTGCACGAGGCGCACAAGTCGGGCGGTGACCAGTCGGAGCTGGCCGAGACGGCGGAGTTGCTCTACGGCACAGCGCTTCTCGCCGAAGGCGATATCCCCGAAGACCCGGCGAAGTTCGCCAGCCTGCTCGCGCAGCGCCTAGCCCGCACCGTGTAGCCACGACAAACCGCCGTCCAGCAAACACCGCGACGGGATTTTGCTAGTGTCACTTCCGGGACGGATTCGGTGGATTTCGGGACAACTCGGCATGCGCGAAATTAACGTGGGCGGTTGTGACTGCCTGCTGAGGCGCGCCCGAAGCCGCTGAGGTGAGCAAGGGACCATCGCGACGCGGGTATCTTGGCCATCTTGCGCGGGCGGGGATATCGAGCCTGGCGGGGGCAAGGGCAACGCAATGTTTGCTATGAGGAGGGCACATGGCTTCGGTCGGGACCGGGCATGATTCGTCGGGCTCGGAGTCAGCCGTAACGTCGACGACGGTGGGCACCACACGGGTCACTCCGATCGCCGTGATCGGCATGGCCTGCCGGCTGCCCGGCGGTATCGACTCCCCTGACAAGCTGTGGGACGCGTTGCTGCGCGGCGAGGATCTGGTCACCGAGATCCCGGCCGACCGGTGGGACGCCGACGACTTCTACGACCCCGAACCGGGGGTGCCCGGTCGGTCCGTCTCCAAGTGGGGCGCCTTCCTCGACGACGTCGCCGGTTTCGACGCCGACTTCTTCGGCATCAACGAGCGGGAAGCCACCGCCGCCGATCCGCAGCACCGGATCTTGTTGGAAACCTCATGGGAGGCCATGGAACACGCGGGACTCACCCGCGAGCGGATGGCCGACTCGCTCACCGGCGTGTTCGTGGGGCTCACTCACGGCGACTACCAGCTGCTGGCCGCCGACGCCAACGCCGTCGAGCAGCCCTACGGCTTCACCGGCAACAGCTTCAGCTTGGCGTCCGGGCGGATCGCCTATGTCCTCGGGCTGCACGGCCCCGCGCTCACGGTCGACACCGCCTGCTCGTCGGGCCTGACCGCGGTGCACCTGGCCTGCCGCAGCCTGCACGAAGGCGAGAGCAACCTCGCGCTCGCCGGTGGTGTGACGCTGGCGCTGGACCCACGGAAGTGGTCGGCCGGCTCGGCCGAGGGCATGTTGTCGCCCACCGGCCGTTGCCACGCGTTCGACGTCGACGCCGACGGGTTCGTGGGCGGCGAGGGCTGCGTCGTCATGCTGCTCAAGCGCTTGGCGGATGCGCAGCGCGACGGCGACCGGATCCTGGCCGTGATCCGCGGCACTGCGGCCAACCAGGACGGGCGGACGGTGAACATCGCAACCCCGTCGCGGGCCGCCCAGGTCGCGGCCTACCGGGAGGCGTTGGCTGCGGCGGACGTGGACCCGGCCAGTGTCGGCATGGTGGAGGCGCACGGCACCGGAACACCCACCGGCGACCCCGTCGAATACGCCAGCCTCGCCGAGGTATACGGGGTCGACGGGCCCTGCGCCCTGGCCTCTTCCAAGACGAATTTCGGGCATACCCAGTCAGCCTCCGGCGCCCTAGGACTGATGAAGGCCGTGCTCGCCCTGCAGCACGGAGTGGTCCCGCAGAACCTCCACTTCAATCGCCTGCCTGACAAGATGGCGAAGATTGAAACGAATCTTTTTGTGCCGCAGGAGAATACGCCGTGGCCGACGAACGGCCAGGGGCCGCGGCGCGCGGCCGTGTCGGCGTACGGCATCTCGGGCACCAATGTGCACGCGATCGTGGAGCAGGCCCCGGAGACGGCCGACACCGCTGCGCAGGCACCGCAGACCCAGCCGTCCGCCCATTCTTTGCTGTTCCCGTTGTCGTCCACCTCGGCCGGCGAGCTGCGCCGCACCGCCGGCCGGCTCGCCAATTGGGTTCAGACGCACGATGTTTCGTTGCCGGATCTCGGCTACACGCTGTCGCGCCGCCGCGTACACCGCCCGGTGCGCACCGGCGTGATAGCGAGCAGTCACGCCGAGCTCGTCGAGGTCCTGCGGGAGGTCGCCGAGGGAGACGCGCCGTATGAGCCCGCGGTCGGGCACGACGATCGCGGCCCGGTGTGGGTGTTCTCCGGCCAAGGCTCGCAATGGAAGTCGATGGGGGCACAGCTGCTTGCGACGGAGCCGGTGTTCGCCGCGACCGTCGCCAAGGCCGAGCCGGTGATCGCCAGCGAGTCCGGGTTCTCGGTGACCGAGGCGATGACGTCACCAGAGGTGGTGACCGGCCAAGAGCGCATTCAGCCGACCCTGTTCACCATGCAGATCGCCATGGCCGAGACCTTGAAGTCATACGGGGTGCGGCCGGGTGCGGTGATCGGGCATTCCCTCGGTGAGGCCGCGGCGGCCGTCGCGGCGGGCGCGCTGTCGCTGGAAGACGGGTTGCGGGTCATCTGCCGCCGGTCCCGGATGATGAACCGCATCGCCGGCAACGGCGCGACGGCGTCGGTGGAATTGCCTGCACAACAGGTCCTTTCAGAGCTGATGGCCCGCGGCATCAACGACGTGGTGGTGGCGGTGGTGGCCTCGCCGCAGTCCACAGTGATCGCAGGTGACGCGCAGAAGGTCCGCGAGATGATCGCGGTGTGGGAGCAGCGCGACGTGATGGCCCGCGAGGTTCCGACCGACGTCGCGTTCCACTCGCCACAGGTTGACCCGATCCTCGGCGACCTGACCGACGCCCTGAAGGATCTGCAGCCGCGCAAGCCTGAGGTCCCGTTCTACTCGGCGACGCTGTTCGACCCCCGCGAAGAGCCGGTGTTCGATGCCGGCTACTGGGCCGACAATGTGCGCCGCATGGTGCGGTTCGCCACGGCAGTGCAGGCCGCGCTCGAGGACGGCTATCGCGTGTTCGCGGAAGTGTCTCCGCACCCGCTGCTCACCCGCGCGCTTGACCAGATCGCTCGCAGCGTCGACGTGCCGTTGGCTGCGGTGGCGAGTATGCGCCGCGAACAAAACATGCCGCACGGGCTGCGTGGCGTCGTCGCCGACCTGCACAGCGCAGGCGCTCAGGTCGACTTCTCCGTGCTGTATCCGACGGGTCGCCTGGTGGACGCGCCGCTGCCCTGCTGGACGCATCGCCACCTGTGGTTGACCGGTGGCGGGCAGGACGCCCCGATGCACGGCGCTTACACGTTGACGGTCCACCCGCTGCTCGGTGCGCATGTGCGCTTGCAGGAGGAACCGGAACGGCACGTCTGGCAAGGCGAAGTCGGTACCGCTGCCCATCCGTGGCTGGGCGATCACCAGATTCGCAACGTGGCCGTGCTGCCGGGCGCCGCCTACTGCGAGATGGCGCTGGAGGCCGCACGAGCGGTGCTGGGCGAGTCGTCCGAGGTTCGCAACATCCGTTTCGAGCAGGCGCTGCTGCTCGACGAGCAGACCACTGTCGGCGCGTCGGCGTCATCGTCGGCACCCGGTGTCGTCGAGTTCACGGTGGAGACAAGTCAGGGTGGGGAGACTGCGCGGCAGGCCAGCGCGACCCTCACGGTCGCCGAAGACCAGCAGCCTCCTGCGCACGACATCGCTGCTCTGCTCGCGAAGAACCCCGAACGCGAAGACGGCGACGAGGTCCGCCGGCGCATGGACGAGCGGGGTATGCAATACGGCCAGGCGTTCAGCGGTCTGGGTGCGGTCCACACCGGCGACGACCAGACCGACGTGGTGCTCGCCGAGGTCGCTCTGCCGCGCCAGATCCGCTCGCAGCAAGACGCCTACACCGTGCACCCCGCGCTCCTGGATGCCTGCTTCCAGTCGGTCGAGGCGCATCCGGCGGTTCGCGCGTTGGGTGAAGGGGTGCTGGGCTTGCCGTTGGGAATTCGCCGGCTGCGGTCCTACACCGCTGCCCGCAACGCGCACTACTGCTGCACGCGGGTGACGAAGGCGGACGCTTCCGGTATCGAGGCCGACATCGACGTGCTCGACGAACACGGCGCCGTGCTGCTGTCGGTGCAGGGGCTGCGCTTGGGTACCTCGGTGTCCGAGGAGGGCCGCCGTGACCGGGTGCTCGCCGAGCGGTTGCTGACCACCGAATGGCAGCACCGTCAGCTGCCGGAGATCGAGCACGCCGAGGCCGGATCGTGGTTGCTGATCAGCACCGTCAACACCGACCAGGTGGCCACCGCCTTGACCGATGCGCTGAAAAACCTTGGGGCGCAATGCACGTCGATGTGCTGGCCGTTGCATGCCGACCACGGCGCCAACACCGAGCAACTCGCGGCGCATCTGCGTGGCGGCGGCTTCACCGGGGTGGTGGTGCTCACCGGACCGAAGAACGGCGACGCAGACGGTGAATCGCCTTCACTCGGGCGTGAATATGTGCAGCATCTGGTGCGCATCATGCGTGAACTGCCGGAGATTGCAGGTGAGCCGCCCCGCTTGTTCGTCGTTACCCGAAATGCCCAAGCTGTGCTGCCCGGCGAGCAGCCCAACCTCGAGCAGGCGGGACTGCGCGGGTTGATCCGGGTGATGGGCACCGAGCAGGCGCACTTGCGTCCCACTCAGATCGACCTGGACGACGAGAGCGACGCCGAGCAACTGGCGCACCAGCTGATCAGCGAGTCTGAAGAAGACGAGACCGCCTGGCGTGGCGGTGAGTGGTTCACCGCGCGGCTGTACCCCACTCCTCTGTCCCCGGAGGAGCGTAAGACGGCGGTCGCCGACAACGAACGCGACGGGATGCGGCTGCAGATCCGCACGCCGGGTGACTTGGAATCGCTGGAACTCGTGGCCTGCGACCGCGTTCCGCCCGGGTCGGGTGAGATCGAAGTTGCGGTCACCGCGTCGAGCATCAACTTCGCCGACGTGCTGGTGGCGTTCGGCCGTTACCCCGCTTTCGACGGTCGTCTGCCACAGCTTGGCATCGACTTCGCCGGAGTCGTGACGGCGGTCGGGCCCGACGTGACCGACCACAAGGTCGGTGACCGCGTCGGCGGTCTGTCCGCCAACGGCTGCTGGGGCACGTTCATCACGTGCGACGCGAACCTCGCCGTCACTCTGCCGGACGGTCTGGGCGACGCTGAGGCGGCTGCGCTGACGATCGCGACCGCCACGGCCTGGTACGGGCTGAACGATATGGCCCGCATCAGGGCCGGCGACAAGGTGCTGATCCATTCCGCCACCGGCGGTGTGGGCAAGGCGGCGATTGCGATTGCACGCGCCGCCGGTGCAGAGATCTTCGCCACCGCCGGCAGCGAACAGCGTCGACAGTTGCTGCGGGACATGGGAATCGAGCATGTCTACGATTCGCGAAGCCTCGAGTTCGCCGACGGGATCCGCCGCGACACCGACGGGTACGGCGTGGACATCGTGCTGAACTCGGTGACTGGTGCCGCCCAGCGCGCGGGCCTGGAGCTGCTGGCATTCGGTGGGCGATTCATCGAGATCGGTAAGCGCGACATCTACGGCGACAGCCGGTTGGGCTTGTTCCCGTTCCGGCGCAATCTGTCGTTCTATGCCGTCGACCTGGCGTTGATGTCGGTGAGCCATCCCGATCGGGTGCGGGAGCTGCTCAAGACGGTGTATGAGCTCACTGCGGAGGGCAAGCTGCCGATGCCGGAGACCACGCACTATCCGCTTGCCGACGCCGCCACCGCGATTCGGATGATGAGCGGCGCCCAGCACACCGGGAAGCTGATCCTGGACATTCCGCGTTCGGGGCAGAGCACCGTTGTGGTGCCGCCGGAGCAGGTTCCGGTGTTCCGCACCGACGGTTCCTACATCGTCACCGGCGGCTTGGGTGGCTTGGGTTTGTTCCTCGCCGAGAAGATGGCCTCGGGCGGTGCCGGTCGGATCGTGCTGTCGTCGCGTTCCCAGCCGGATGAGAAGACGCAGGAGACCATCGACATGATCCGCTCGATGGGCTCTGACGTGGTGGTGGAGTGCGGCGATATCGCCGAACCGGCGACGGCGGAGCGCTTGGTGTCGGTGGCGACGGACACGGGTCTTCCGCTGCGGGGCGTGCTGCACGCAGCCGCGGTGATCGAGGACGCCACCCTGGCCAACATCACCGACGAGCTGGTCGAAAGAGACTGGGCGCCAAAGGTGTACGGTGCCTGGAATCTGCACACCGCCACCGCCGACCAGCCGTTGGACTGGTTCTGTGCATTCTCCTCGGCGGCCGCACTGGTGGGCTCCCCGGGACAGGGCGCGTACGCGGCGGCCAACAGCTGGCTGGACGCTTTCACGTTGTGGCGGCGGGCTCGAGGTCTTCCGGCCACCGCGATCGCGTGGGGCGCCTGGGGCCAGATCGGGGCAGGCACGGCGCTGGCCGAGGGAATGGGTACGGCGATCACGCCCGACGAGGGTGCGTACGCGTTCGAAACGCTGTTGCGCCACGAGCGCGCCTACACCGGGTATGCGCCGATCACCGACGCGCCGTGGTTGGCGGCGTTCGCTGCGCAGAGCCCGTTCGCCGAGGCGTTCCGCGACACCGGCCAAAAAGGTTCGGGCACAAGCAAACTGCGCGCTGAGCTGGACGAGCTGCCTCTCGACGAGTGGCCGACCCGGCTGCGGCGTTTGATCTCCGATCAGGTGAGCCTGATCCTGCGTCGCAGCATCGACCCGGACCGTCCGCTCGCGGAGTACGGGATGGACTCACTGGGCGCGCTGGAGCTACGTACCCGCATCGAGACCGAGACGGGCGTGCGCATCAGTGCCACCGACATGTCGACGACGATTCGGGACTTGGCGGGGCAACTGTGCGAGAAGCTTGCGCCCGCGAAAACCGGGTGAGCAGATGCGGATTCTCGCCTGCGGCGAGATAACCGCCTGCTCAGTCCTTGGCCAGGCAGTACATGCGGTACGGGGTTTGGCCGGTCTTGAAGCCTTCGTAGATCTTGCGGTGCATTGAGTGGCTGATGGGGCGGACAAGCTTCGGCAGCCGCTTGTCGACGTCGTCCTGCGCCTGCTGCCAGTTTCGTTCCATGGCGCGCGCGACCTCGGTGCTGATATCTCGTTGCGAGACGATCCGCAGCGGCGCGGCCGCCAGGTCGGCCTCCCAAGTGGGAAGGCCTACGGGTCCGCGGGCATCGGTGTAGAGCAGGTGCCCACCGGGTTTCAGCACGCGGGCCACCTCGGCGAGAAAACGAGGGAAGTCGGGATAGTGCTGTGAGGATTCGATGTTGATGACCGCGTCGAACGATTCGTCGGGGAACGGCAGGTTCTGGGCGTCGCCCTGGACGAAGTCGAGGCCCTCGATTTGATGTTTCCGCCGACAGAACTCGATGCCGGCCGGATTCAGGTCGAGGCCCGTGTACGAGGCCGGGTGCAGGGTTCGCATGATGAACGAGGCGCCTCCCCCGTGGCCGCAACCGACCTCCAGCACCCGCTTGCCAGAGATGTCGACCTGCGTTGCCGTGGCGTAGTACATCTGGATCGCGTACCGGTTGCGCTCGTCGGCAGGATCGAGCGGCAGATTTATGGGCGGGTCTTCTTCGTACCCGTAGTTGATGAACAAGATGTCGTCTCCGGCGTACCGGCGGGTGACGATGGGATAGATGTACTTCTGGGTGCGGGTCATGCCCTTCTGAATCAATGTCACCGCCTTTTCCCGGAACTTTCCGGTCGATCGGCCAGCAACACGTGCATTTGCTGTCATACACGGGAGTATGGCAGGAGGAAACGATGGTTCGGTTAGTTTTGAACGTAATTTTTTGTACTACCGGCCATTCTTGGCGCCATTGGTTGGCAGGGCCTGTGTGGCTGTGTTCTCAACGGGGTGAACCGTGGCGATGGCCGACTGGTTTGCGAATGACACCCCCTGGTTCGGGTAGGTGTCGCAGCGGCTGCGTCGGCTCTCTGGCTCAACCTTCAGCAAAGGTCACTCACCACAGGGCGAGCGTTGACCTCTGCCTATTGCGAGGGGCGCACCTAAGCTAGTCCGTGCAGGGTACGACTCAATTGAGGCCGCAACAAGTGTTGTTGCCGCCTTTATGCCGCTCATGCCGCACACATGGCGCAGCCACACAGTGCTGATCGGTGTTACAGGTGTTCTAGCTGTGCCTTTGTACCAATTGGTCGAACAGCGTCTTTCATCGCGGCAGCGCTAAACGAACCCAACGACAGCACCCGCACCGGCTTGTGCGGTTCTGCGGGCGCCAATACGCTGCTCCAGCCCCGCGCTCACCATCTCCACGAACCGCCGCCGCTCCAGGCCGGGAACCGCCTGCCCGCCCCAAAACAGCAAAAGGGTTCCTCGGACACGGTAGGGTGCTAAACATGTGGGGTTCCGTGCTGGGGTTCGCATGCCTTGCCGCGCTCAATCCAGTACGACTCGGCCTGGTGCTCCTGATGATTTCTCGCCCGCGTCCTGTGCAGAACCTGCTCGCCTACTGGCTGGGCAGCATGACGGTCTGCCTGTTCGACTCGCTTGTACCACTGATGTTGCTGCATTTCATGCCGACATTTCGCTCGTTTGAGCAGTATTTGTCGAGTCCCGCTAAGGGCTCGATTGTGCCCCACATTCAGATCGGCCTGGGATCTGTGACGCTGGTGATCACCGCGCTGCTCATCGTGCGTTTCCTTGCCGCTCAGCGCACAACCGTACCGGCACATGCAGCCAACATTTCTACCCTGACTCTGGAATCGCACCGGCAGATTCCGATCCTGCGGATTCTTGGCCGCCCGCAAGACGAGACGCTGGACGGGGCATCTGCTATGCGGCGGTTGCTCGGCCGCGCCCGCAACGCCTGGGAGAACGGCTCTCTGTGGATTGCGTTCTTCATCGGCTTTTGGACCATGCCGTTGGACGGCACTCTCTTTGTCGTTGCGTTGATCGCCTCCTCCGGAGTTGCGATAGGCACACAGGTCGCCGGCGCAATCGCATTCGCTCTTGTGATGTATGCGGTTGCCGAACTGATCCTCGTCGGATACCTGATCGCACCGGTAAGAACAGAAGCAGTACTGCGCCGAGTACACGACTGGGTGCTGGCGAACCGTAGCCGCATTGTTCTTGGTATCTGCCTATTGGTCGGAGTGTCCCTAGTGCTTCAAGGCATCAGCAAGCTTTGACCACCGAAGCGTGAGTGCCGCTCCGGCAGCAGCCCGCTAGTACGCAAGACCCGACCCACCTATCGAGCGCCAATGCCTTCGCCCTTGTGGGTTGAGCTCGATCGCTAGGCCTCTAATGCGCGTTTGAGTTGTTCCCCGTACATCGTCAGCGTTGTGGGGCTGAGCAACTCGTAATGTGTGCAGTCGACAGAGTATGTCGTGATCTCGTCGGCAACATGCCGCCGCCACCTGTGCAGATGGGCACGCATCGCGAGTCTGGCTCGCAGCTCTGGGAACCTCGCACTCACCCTAGGGATGCGCGATGCGGAAAAGATCACGATGTCACCGTCGAACCGAGGCGGTCTGTGCCTGAGCAGATAGCGTTGATTCGCTTTCAGGTTGTTGACCATGAACTCCACCAAGTGACGGGGCGGAAGTGCGGATTCGAGTGCTGCCTGCTCCGAGAGTAGTTGCTGTGCTTTCTCGTAAGTGAGAGGTCGGACATCCTTCGGGATCGCGATGCCGTTACTTCGCAAGATGTGTTCCAGAATTCGACTCTGATCAACGGCTTGGTTCCCTGCCATGATCCGTTTGCCCGTGAAAGACGGGTCGAGCAGAACCAGACGTTCGACCGTGCATCCCCGGCGTTGCAGCTCAACGGCAAGTGCGTGCGCCACCACACCTCCGAACGACCACCCAAGAAGCTTGTATGCGGGCGAAGGGTGCACCGCTCGTAGCCTGTCCGCGTAGCGAGCCGCCATGGCGTTGATTGATCGTGGGTCAGCTTCGCCGTCACGATTGACCTGGTTGATCCCGATAATCGGGCAATTCAGATAACGCCCTAATGACGCATATGACCAGCTGAGCCCGAGACCGTCATGGATACAGCACAACGGAACACCCGTTCCGTCCTGAAAAAGCTCGACAGGAGCAATTGCCAGCGTGTTCTGGTCCCTGTTGAGCTGTTGGCTCAAGCCTCTAACGGACGGCGCTTCAAAC
>NZ_JCALDL010000011.1:0-165412 GCF_059812855.1 Mycobacterium sp. NGS35 | reverse complement strand
CCCTCGGACACAATTTCTTAGCTACACAGCCGGAAAACATGCTCCGAACTTGGCCAGGGCGGCGTTTCTGTATTTGCTGACGTCGATTGGGCATCGCGTTGATGTCCGAAATCTGTCCTACCGCCAGTACGCCCGCCGTTGGGCTGCCGTGGGCATTTACACCTGGCAGCACAGCTGGAGTGCTTACACCTCAATCGGCGTCTGGTTTTCTGGGTTCAGTGCCGCGAACAGCTTGATCTGTCGGCGCACCGACATCGGCCGCCGCTCGATCGCTGCCAGGCCGTCCAGCAGCACGTTGATGTCTGCGAGCGCTTTCTCGAGCCACGACCTCAGCACGTTGTACTTGATCTCATCCACGTGCGGGATGAAGGCGGCGTCGTTCCTTGGAGCGTGGTGCGCTACTGCGAGCGCGGCAAGGGCGCTACCGATCGACTTGATGACCACCTCGATCTGCTCGGGTGTAGGCACCATGAACCGGTGCTTCTTTGCGTTCAGATACGTCCGTAGTTCGTCTAGATCTGCCTCAACGGGGCTTCCGGGAAGGAGGCCTCGATCCACGTTGTCGACTGCTCGCACTAAAAGGAACTGCGAGTTGAGCCGCGCTCGCAGTTCCATACACAGAGCTGCCTGGCGTTCGTCGAAAGGAGCGCTCTTCGCATTGTGGTTGGCGCGGATGGTCAGCAAGATACCGAAAGCGGTCATGACCAGGCCAAAGACGGTTGAGATGACGGTGAAAATGTGCATGCTGCGGAGTGTATGAAAGCACGGTGCACGCACCCGAGGTCTGAAACGACCACTGCGGTAAGACAGCCACGCAGGGCTCTCAGATCCCATTGCTTCTCTGCTTGCGGCGTCTTCCCGAAAGAAGCAGTGAGGGCACACCGCGTGTCCTCGAACATCGAAGAATCGAGAACCAACAGTGAGCTGCGGATATTGCGGCCATCGGGGCTTCCACACTCAGTTGATTCCACTGGGGCCGGGCCGTCTCGACAGTGCGGCGACTGCGCACGCGGTCAGGCAGGTGCAAGGCCCACCACCGGTACGTCCCGCTAGCGGAGCGGCCGACCTCGGGGCCGGTCGATCCGGCCCCGAGACTCCGACCAATGCCAGTGGCCGCCGTTACCCTGCTGCGGTGGAAGATATCGAGCGACCGGCGCCGGCCGAGCTCCGAAGTGGTGAGTTCGGTTCGGCGTGGTCATTGCTCGACGCTGCGACCAACGCTGTGCGTGAGATGGCGGGCGAGTGGAACAACCTCGTTAGAAGCGAGCTGTTCAGAAGCAATGTCTACATCGACGACGACGGGATGGGCCACCTCGACGTTCTGATCGACGAATATGAGGGTTACCGGCTTGAGCCTCTTGAGGAAGTGGCCGGGCGGTTCGCCGATGCATTGCTCGGGTGCGCGCGAGAAGCTGTGCTCGCTGCAGAGCAGTGTGTTTCCCGGCCGTTGCGCTCACCCGGTGGTGAACACCTCCCCCGATTCCCCCTTTTCGGCACAGTGTCTGAGTTCGTTGGCTTCCTCGACTCAGGTGCGCTCTCGGGGTTGAGGCCCGACCAGATCCAGCTCATCGAGCAGTTCCAGCCCTACTACCGATGGCACGTTTCTGATGATGCCCGTCAGCCAGTTCAGGCGGTGCTGACGCGGTTGTTCAACCTCGCCAGCATGCGTGAAGAGAATGGCCGCCCTGTGGTTGCGTTCTGGGCACATTCGGCCAGCCCGATGGTTGAAGTTGACCCGCCTGCGGTTGTGAGCGACCTCCAGTGCTTGCCCGACGGTGTTCTTGTCGATTGGCATCGGGTCGCCACTTTTCGCCCGCCGCCCGGTGCGACCGGCGTTCGGGCCAACCCCGATATTGCCTTCGATCCCATCCTCAACGTGGAACCCTGGCCTGAGGATCCCGACCACAACATCGATGTCCAGTGCCGTGCACTGTTACGGATGGTCGAGGCACTGATTTGTGCATTGGAACGCTCGGTTGGTTTACGAGCGCCGTTGACCGAGGGGCGTTTTCGCCTCGTTCCGATCGAGGAAGATCCGGTGTGGGCACGTGTGGATATCGAGGACGCGCCGGATATCGAAGAGGGTTTGCGCCGGTCCGATCTCGGCTTGGCGACCTACCGCGCCGGCGACGACTTCATCATGGTGATCCAGCGCCCTGACGGAGTCTATGGCCGCATCGTGCCGGTGGCGGAGCCACTCGATCAATCCCTTGAGCGTGGCACAGCAGCCGAGGACGCGAGCCGGGATTCGGCATCCCGTTGGGGATTATCGGACTTCGTTTTCCAGCCTGAGACCGTCCAGCGCGGCAGTGCCACTCGAGAAGTCGGCGATGGAACTATCGTGTGCGGCGATCGCGGCCTTGCGGTCCAAGTCAAGGCGCGGACCAAGGCGACCGCGCAGCCTGATCGCGAGCGCGCATGGATTTCGAAGAAGGCCAGGGAAGGCGCACGGCAAGCCAGCGGGTCAGTCCGGACTGTGCGGCGCGATCCCACGCCGCATGTGAACGCGCGGGGACGCTCGATCACCGTCGACGGCAACGCCATCGAATGGGTGGGCGTCGTTGTCATCGACCACGACACTCCCCCAGACGATGTGTCGGCCTATGAACAGAACGTCCCGATCCCCTATGTGGTTGTCCTTCGGAGGGAGTGGGACTTCCTGTTCAACCATCTCCGTTCTACGACCGCCGTCGTCGACTACATGCACCGGATCGCCACTGAGCAGGTCGCGCCCGGTGAACACGTTGCGAATTACTACGAGTTGGCCTTGGCCGACGAGCAGAGTCCGCACGATGTGTCAGGATCACGAATCCCTGCCTCCCCCGGTGACCCCGCACTGCGAACGTCGCATCCGGTCTTGCCTCTTGAACCGGCCAGTGCCGCAGACGAATACGGTGCACGGATGTACCGTCAGATACTTGAAGATATTGCGCTCAGCCCGTGGGATCGCGAGGAATCCGACCGCGTCAACATTCTGCACCTGCTCGACAAACTCCCAGTCGCTGAGCGCGCGGTCATGGGGCGCCGACTGTTGACGCACATGAGCAGGGCGCCGCATGTGAAGTTAGGCACAGCTCACTGGGATTTCCGACGTTATCTATTGGGCAACGCCGACCTGCATCTGGGATACGCCGTGTGCAACCAATTCACGGACTTGCACAATGAAGCCTTCAGACAGTGGGTCCTGCTACGTCATACCGAATGGGTCACGACGCTCGAGCCCGACAGGCGTCGCCTTTCGGCAACCGTCGCTGTGATGCTGACGCCGCGCCATGACCACGTACGCCCCTGGGACACAACACTTTACGCCATGTTCGGAGAAATCCCTCTCGACCCCGAAGAGCTGGCAGCGATGCAACGTCTGTGGAACAACCCCCAGAACATGGCAGATCAACTGGGCCTGGAATGAACTCGCGCCAGTCGCCGTACTGCCTGTTAGCTACGGGGCGCGCGGCCCGGGTTGGGTGGCGTGTCGCGCGTGCCGCCTCCGGCCTGTTGGTGCAACGATCCGGTCATGGGGGATCGACTGCGTGAAACGATGGATGGGACACTCGGCCATTTCTGGATGAATTTCGGCGATGTGTACAACCTCGACAAGGCAGCAGATGGCTACGTGCGGCTAGCCGAGGACGACCTATTCCACATCGGCACTTTGCGCACTCGCCAGTACAACAGCGAGTTCGGCACAAACCGCGAGCGACTTGCTCTGCCAGACACGATCTACGCGATGACGAACGTGACCCGTTCGATCTTCTTCGATATCGCCGGCATCTCGCAGTCGAACGTGATGGGGGAACGAGCTTCCACCCAAACTGTTCGGACACGCGGTGTGATAGTGAACGTGCCCCTTGCGGCGCTCAAGGATGACAAGTTTCTCGCCGTCGAGCTTGAGATTCCACAGGTGACCAGATGGGCGGGGCTAACCAGCATTCGCGAGGGAATCGTTCCTCCCAGCGGTAATCGGGGGAAGCAATACCAGGCCGAAACGGTTGAGGTGGATCCTCTTGAATTGGACATCAGGCCCGGTTTCAACTTGAAGCTGCAGTCGACCTGGCACGTCGACGGCCCTGACGACCGGCGAACGATCAATGCGCCGCTCGTGGTGGGGACAACAAGCCGCATACCGCGGAAGTGGCACGACCACCTTGTGCCGCTGCTGGCCGTCCAAGATCTGATCAATCTCGCCCACGACGGATTCGTGCCAGCGGAGCAAGCGAGGGTTGACTTCAAGATCGAAGACGACGGCAGCCCCCGCGGCTCTGCCACACTTTGGAACTCTCGACTGATGGCGCTGCCGCGCCAAGGCGGTATAACGAGCCCGAAGTCGATGACGGAGGTCCCGTTGTTCTACCTCGGTCACATCGGCGGCGTTAAAGGGCTCCGCAACTGGATCCGTCTTGACCACGAACACGGGCGTGCGACGGGTCCGATTACGAACACATACAGGTACGGCCGCACCGGCATAGAGGTCCATCTAATCGAACTGGCTGTCGGGATGGAGTACTGGACCAACCTCCACAAAAAGCTAGGGCGAGCCTGGGCGCAACCGCGTCGCCTACGAAAGAAGACGAAAGAACCGCTACCAATGTCGATCGGGCGCCACGTTGGTCCGGCTTTTTCAGACTTCGTCGGTGACCTAAACAAGTGGAGCCAACTGTTCTGGGACGCCTACACCAGCTTGAAGCACGCTCCGTCATATGAATACGATCCAAGGGATATCGAGGTGCTTGGCGACTCAGGCCAACTGTTACTACTGGGAGAGTTGTTGAATCGGGTCGCTGGCAACAGGACGCCAATGAATGCGATCACCAGCAGTCACCGCACACAGCACCTCAAGCAGAGAATTCAAAAGCTCGTTGCTGCAAGCTAGACCCGGCGTCCGACACCGAGGCGCTGCCGTCGCCATGCAGCTGACCATGAACGCCAGCTGGGACGAAGTCCCACCGGGGACGGCAAACACCTTCCGCCGCAACACCTTCGGATGCAGCTTGGACGAAAGGCGACCAACCACCATGACATCGACCGTCCCGGCGTCGCCAGCACCGCGGACGAATCGGTGTATCGGCCCGTTGCCACCTCGCCTCAGGCTTGCGCAGGTCAATCTCTCAGGTCGTCGTTGCCGCGCTCAGTAGTGACATGTACAAATCACGGCTCAGTGAGTGTACAGTTCACGGTATGGAGGTATCCGTGACCGAGTTGCGCGCGCACCTCAGCGATTGGCTCAATCAAGTTCGGGCTGGTGGTGAGGTCGTCATCACCGACCGCGGGATTCCGGTCGCGCGACTCGCTGCGCTGGACAGCGCGGGCACCTTGGAGCGTCTCACGGCCGAAGGCGTGATTGGCAAGGCCACCGCGCAGCGGCCCGTTGCTGCGGGACGGTCCGGACCCCGACCGCGGCGGCCGGTGTCTGACCGGGTCAGCGACCAGCGGCGCTGACCGGTGCCGCTCGTCTACTTCGACGCCAGCGCCTTCGTCAAACTTCTCACCACCGAGACAGGGAGCTCGCTGGCGTCCGCTCTATGGGACGGCTGCGACGCCGCATTGTCCAGCCGCCTGGCCTACCCCGAAGTCCGCGCCGCACTCGCCGCAGCAGCCCGCAATCACGACCTAACCGAATCCGAGCTCGCCGACGCCGAACGTGACTGGGAGGACTTCTGGGCCGCCACCCGCCCAGTAGAACTCACCGCGACGGTTGAACAGCACGCCGGCCACCTCGCCCGAGCCCATGCCTTACGCGGAGCCGACGCTGTCCATCTGGCCAGCGCGTTGGCAGTCGGCGACCCCGGCCTGATCGTCGCCGTTTGGGACCGACGCTTGCACAACGGAGCCCAAGCCGCCGGGTGCCGAGTCGCCCCCGCCCAACTCGACCCCTAGCCCGCCGCCGGACATTGGAGTGAGTCAACCCCAGCACTGACGACGATCAAGTACCGATTCGCCAGGTCGCAACCCGTGTCGCAGATGGCCAAGTCCCCCTCGGACACAACACCGAAAAATGCATCGTCGCAGCTAGATAGCGGTCTTCCTTCGAGGGCGACGACGGTCTGCGGGCGCTTTGGACACACTTTTCTATTTCGCGTCCAGATTGACCGCTACCGCGTCGAGGTCCGAGTCGAACAAGTCGGCGTATATCCTCAGCGTGACGCTACCCCGGTTATGCAGCCATCGCTGCGGCCCGTTCGTCGTCGCCGACCGCGATGTACCGCTCCGTCGTCGCGACGCTCGAATGCCCAAGCAGCGTTTGCACCGCGCGGAGGTTCCGGAATTCGCGGTACGTCATAGTGGCGAATCGGCGTCGCGATGAGTTTTGCCCTGCACTACAGTCTGATTTGCATGGGCAAACTCATCTATGCCTTCAACGTTTCGGTGGACGGGTACATCGCCGATGCACAAGGCAACATCGGCTGGTCCGAACCGAGCGAAGAACTGCACCAGTCCTGGAACGACTTCGAGCGGGAAACCGCCCTGGCGTTCTACGGGCGCCGGCTCTACGAACTGATGTCCGCGTACTGGCCGACCGCCGACAAGGCCCCGGACGCAACCCCTTTGATCGTCGACTTCGCCCGCATCTGGCGCGACATGCCCAAGGTCGTGTTCTCGCGCACCCTGGAGTCCGTCGATTGGAACTCCCGCCTGGAACGCGGCGGCCCGGTCGAGGTGGTGACGAAGCTGAAAGCCGAAACCGACGGCAGGCTGGAGGTAGCCGGCGCGACGCTGGCCCGATCGATCGTGCAGGCCGGACTGGTGGACGAATACCGGATCGTGGTCGCGCCCACCGCCGTGGGCGGCGGCATCCCGTTCTTCCCGGCCCTGCCGTCATGGATCCGGCTGCGACTGTTGGAGAACCGCACCTTCCCGGGTGGCACGGTCCTGCTGCGCTACGAGGCGAAACACGACTGATCGGGCATACACAGGCAGGGCCCAGCACGATGTCGCGTCGCACGCCGGTGGTTCGCAGCCCTGGCGCTGCTGCTCGCAAGGCACGCCGATGACCTGCTCGGTACCGCTCAGAGATTTCATGCCGGGGCAAAATAACTCTGTTGCCTAGCTTCCGTCCGGGTGGCTGTGGGTACTCCTGGGCTGCTCGGTTTCACACACGCCTGACGAAGGGAACGCCATGTCAGCGCCTAATGCGCCGGCCATTTCGCCTCGCAAGGTCCGGTGGGCCACGGTCCAGGTTTTCGCATTAGCGATCGCGGTGGTGTTCCTGCTTGTCGGAATCCTCGGGTTCATACCGAAAGTGACTGTCGGCTACGACACGATGACCTGGGCGGGACATGCCTCGAACGCGAAACTTCTTGGTGTGTTCGATGTTTCGGTGCTACACAACGTGATTCACTTGGCGTTTGGCATTCTCGGGATTGTGATGGCTCGAACGTTCAACGGTGCCCGTGTGTATCTCATTGGCACCGGCCTGGTGTACGCCGCCCTGTTCGTCTACGGCATGCTTGTCGACCGCGAAAGTTCGGCGAACCTGGTTCCAGTGAACGACGCAGATAACTGGCTGCATCTGGGTCTGGCTGCAGCGGCTCTGTTCTTAGGCTGGGCTTTTGGCCGCCAAGGCGTCAACCGCCCACTGGGCGGGATCAGCACGGGAGTATTCGTCGGCAAGGGGTGACACGTGCGGGTCGTTGCTTCACCAAGAATGCGACGTTGATCATGCCGAACTCGGTGACGTATGAAAACGGTTATGGCACAAGATGATTCGTAACCGAAACATGCTGTCATTCATCCCGTTGTCGGCGGCTTAGGGGTCGCCTGGAAGAACCCGCCGAGGACGATCTCGTCGCCCGCCTCCGGTTCGGCACCGCCGCCGCGAACAACACCCATGACACAAGCACCAGCATGAACACCGTCGCCTGGACAAGCACCGCCGCGCCAGCTGGGTAGAGCACCCCGGCGATGTAGTGGTCGATGAAGCCCGCAGACGGCAGCTGCGCCATACCGGCATGCGCACGCGCCCATCGCTCGGCGTCGGTCAGTGGACAAGGGAAGTGCAGCAGGACACTGCCCAATCCCCACAACACCGTGAGCACGTGCAGCGCGATCGTGCGCGGCCACCGCAGCGCCAGGAAACCGCCGACGACGAGGTAGGCGAGGAACATGAAGTGGACGGTCGCCACCACGACGACGGCGATGAACACTCCTCCACTGTGGCACGCGGGCCCCGATCGAGAGGACACTAGGACGCGGAGGATCGCAATGCGACGATTTTCTGGCCTGACCCGCGGCGCCGGCACACCCTACGCCGACCGCCGTGAAGCCGGGCGCGCCCTGGCCGCCGCGCTCACGACCTACCACGGCACACCCGATCTCTTGGTGCTGGGTTTGCCGCGCGGCGGCGTGCCCGTCGCATGGGAAGTGGCCGCCGCCCTGCACGCGCCGCTCGACGTGTTCGTCGTCCGCAAGCTCGGCGCACCGCGCTGGGAGGAACTGGCCGTCGGTGCGCTGGCCAGCGGCGGGCTGGTGGTGCTCAACGACGAGGTGGTGCGCAGCTTGCACATCAGCGAAGAGCAGCTGCAGCAGGTGATCGAGCGGGAAAGCGCCGAACTGACGCGCCGGGAGAGCGCCTACCGGGGCGGCCGACCGCCGATCGACTTGGCGGGCCAGACGGTCATTCTGGTTGACGACGGGATCGCCACCGGCGCAAGCATGCTGGCCGCCGTGCGGGCCGTGCGCGCCGCAAACCCGGCGAAGATCGTCGTCGCGGTTCCGGTGGCGCCGCCAACAGCATGCCGGCAGCTGGCCGAAGCCGCCGACGACGTGGTGTGTGTGGCCACACCGCCGTCGTTCATGGCGGTCGGCGAGTACTACCGCAACTTCAGCCAGACCTCAGACGACGAAGTGCGCAAGCTTCTGGCCACCCCGACCTGCTGAGGTCAGCGCTCGGTCTTGTCTTCCTCGGCCACCGGCGCCTTCTCGTCGCCGGCACGCTCTTCGTCGGGGTATTCCTCGTCGAACTCCTGCGCCTCGGCCGGGGACTCCTCCGGGGCCTCTTTCGGAGTCTCCTCTGCGGAGTCCGCGGCAAGCGTGGTGTCGCGTTTCTGCCGCTCGCGCACGGCATCCACGATGAGCAGGATCACGCCGATCACACTGGCTCCGATGCACACCCACGCGATCACCTCGTTGCTGGTGACGACCGCAGTCACCAAGGCGGCAAGGCCGATCACGGCCATGACCAGTGCGACGATCAGCATTGATCAGCCTCGGGGCTAGTTGCCCCTGTTGTACTGATTGAACGCGCCGCTGTCGCTGTTGGCGCTCGAGTCGACGGGAGCGGCGGAGCCGCGCTGACCCAGTTCCTCCAGCTGCGACTCCAGGTACGTCTTGAGCCGGGTGCGGTATTCACGCTCGAACGTGCGCAACTGCTCGAGCCGTCCTTCCAGCACCGTGCGCTGCTGGTTGATGGTTCCCATGATCTCCGAGTGCTTGCGTTCGGCATCGGCCTGCAACGCGTCGGCCTTCTCCTGGGCTTGGCGCAGCTGGGTCTCCGAGCGCATCTGCGCGTCTGCGAGCATCGCCTCGGCGCGCTGGCGCGCCTCGGTGACCGTGGTCTCGGCCTCGCGCCGGGCCTCCGAAAGGATCTGGTCGGCGTTGGCGCGGGCGTCGGCGAGCAGCTTGTCGGCCTCCGCCTTAGCGGTGCTGGTCAGCCGGTCGGCGGTGTCCTGGGCCAAGGCCAGCACGCGGGCGGCCTTGATGTGGGACTCTTCGTCGACGGGGCCGGGCGCAGCGGCCGGCGTGGGCGGCGCCTCGTACGCGGGCTGCGGTGCCTCGTAGGCGGGCTGCTGGGGCTCGGGCTGCTGCTGCTCATACAGCGGAATGGCCTGAGTGGTGGCCGCGCCGTTGCCAGACCGCGCGCCGGCCAGCTCTTGCTCGAGCTCGCCGACCCGCTGGCGCAGATCCGTGTTCTCCTCGATCAGTCGCGTAAGCTCGGCCTCGACGAGATCGAGGAACGCGTCGACCTCGTCCTCGTTGTAGCCGCGTTTGCCGATAGGCGGCTTGCTGAATGCGACGTTGTGCACGTCGGCGGGCGTTAGCGGCATTTTCTGCCCCCTCAAAGTTCTGGACGGTCGAAGCTGATCTAGGAGTGTAGACCGTGGTCGGTGCCCGGACTGTAACTGCCGTCCATCCTGTCACATCAGAACCGCCGGTTGCAGGCGAGGATAATAATTAAGAAGGAATTTCAATCTCTGCGGCGCGCCATGTTTTAGGCGCCGGCATTGAACGCCAGGTTCATTCCAATGAAGGCGACCAGCAGCAGGACCATGATCGAAAGGTCGAAGCGGACCGCGCCGACGGTGAGCTGAGGAATGATGCGCCGCAACAGCTTTACCGGCGGATCGGTGACCGTCAGAATGATTTCGAGGATCACCACCGTGACACCCCGCGGCCTCCAGTCCCGGCTGAACGAGCGAATGAATTCGATGACCACGCGGGCGATCAGCAGCAGCCAGAATAAGAACAGCGCGAAGCCCAAAATGTCGAAGAACAGCCGCAACAGGCCCGACCTCACTAGAGACGTAGACGACAGCGCCCCCCGAATAGGGAGCGCTGTCAGCCTACCGATGGCTCACTGGTAGGCGTAAAAGCCCGCCTCAGCGATGCGCCGGCGTTCCTCAGCGCTGACGTCGACGTCTGCCGGCGACAGCAGGAACACTTTGGTGGCCACCTTGTCGAAGGAACCGCGCAGCGCGAACGCCAGGCCGGCGGCGAAATCCACCAGCCGCTTGGCGTCGGCGTTGTCCATCGACACGAGGTCCATGATCACCGGGGTGCCGTCACGGAACCTCTCCCCGATGGTGCGTGCCTCGCTGTAGTCCTTCGGCCGCAGCGTGGTGATTTTCGACAAGGGGCTGCCGGCCTCGAACAGCTCGGCCATCCGACGGGGGTCCATCGCCAGCGAGCCGCGGGTAGCGCCACGCAGCGCACCGAACCGCGAGCGACCCATTTCCGGCGGCCGGTCGAATTCGCGCGGCCGGAACCGCGGCTCGTCGTAGCCGCGGTACGACGGCGCGTAGTCGTCCGCGTCGCGATCGTCGTAGTCGCGATCGCGAGCTTCGTAGCGACGACTCGGGCGGTCATAGCCGTCGTCGCCGAACCTCTCCGAATGCGGCCGGCGCGGATAGCTGCGTCCGCGGTCCTCGTCGTCGTAGTACTCGTCGTCGTAGTCCTCCATCGGCGCCATGCCGAAGTAGGCCTTGACCTTGTGAAGCGTACTCATCGGTGACCCTTTCGGGAGGCTCGTGGTTGACGACTACTTGATGTTGGTGTGACAGGAGTGACTACTGCAGGTGACGATAAAGGCCGCGGTCCCAACAACGCGGTACCGACACGCACACAGGTGGAACCGTGTTTCACGGCAGCCTCCAAGTCGTCGGACATGCCAGCCGACAGGCCTGAGGCTTGCGGATGGGCGCGAAGTACCCGCTGATGCTCGGTGTGCAACCGCGCGAACGCCCGCTCCGGATCCCAGCCCAGCGGCGGTACGGCCATCAACCCGACCAGCGACAGGCCCGCCGCGGAAGCCACCGCGTCGCACACGTCGTCCACGAGCTCAGGCCGGCGTACGTCCACCCCGCCGCGCTGCGGATCACCGTCGAGGCTGACCTGCACAAACACCCGCAGCGGCGGCCCGCTGACGGCGCGGTCCAACGCCTCGACGAGTCGAATGGTGTCGACGGAGTGCACGGTGTCGGCCCAGCGGGCGATCGAGCGGGCCTTGTTGCGCTGAATCCGCCCGACCATGTGCCAGTGCACGTCTTCGTCGACGAGCTGGGCGACCTCGGCAGCCTTCGCCGCGGCCTCCTGGTCGCGGGATTCGCCGACGGCGCGGCAGCCGAGCCGGGCCAAGATCGCGACGTCAGAGGCGGGGAAGAACTTGGTGACCGGCAGCAGGTCGACGTCGGCCGGGTCGCGGCCCGCCGCCGCGGCGGCGTGGTCGATCCGCTGGCGCACGGCCGCCAACGAGCGCGCCAATTGCTCTTGGCGTTCGGTCATTCCATCCATATGACGGAGGCGAGCCGACCTGTCGTCGCTTGTCTGCGGTGACTGAACAGCTTCGGGTCGTCGACCGTGCAGCGCGGGTCGATGTCGATCGCCTTCACCCCCAAAGCGCTGAGCTGACGAGCAATTCCGGCCCGCAGGTCCAATGCCGCAGTGCCGCGCCGGCTGGTGGTGCGGCTACCGGGCAGCGCGGCTTCGACCTCGGCGGCCATCTCCTCGGGCACCTCGTAGTTGGCGCCGCTGACGGCGGGGCCCAGCAGCGCCGAGATGTCGTCGGGGTGAGCGCCCGCAGCCTGCATCGCCTCCAGCGTGCGTGCCACCACACCGCGCTGGGCGCCGACCCGGCCGGCATGCACGGCCGCCACCACGCCGGCGCGCGCATCTGCCATCAGCACCGGGACACAGTCGGCCGTCACCACCGCCAGCGCCAGCCGTAGTGTCGTCGTCAGCAGCGCGTCGGTGTCGTCGACCGGCCTGTCCCGCGGCCCGTCGACACGCGTCACCCGATCGCCGTGTACCTGATTCATCCAGATCAGCCGGTCCTCGTCGAGCCCGATCGCCGCGGCCAGCCGTTTCCTGTTGGCGGCCACCGCTTCGGGATCGTCGCCGACGTGGTCGCCGAGGTTGAACGTGTCGAAGGGTGGCCCGGAAACGCCGCCGTCGCGGGTAGTAGTCACCCGCCGAACCCGAATGGTCACGCAGCCAGTATTTACCGGCGCATGAACGGCGGCACGTCGACGTCGTCGTCATCGTCGCCGCCGATGCGCACGGTCGCACCGTTGGTGTGCGCGGGAACGGCGGCCGGGTCACCGGGCTCGAACAGCGTGGAGGTGACCTTGCCGGCCGCACCGGCCGCTACCTTCGCACCGGCACCCACCACGGGCTTCGCGTGCCTGGCGCTGACCGCGTCAAAGCCCGCGGCGATCACGGTGACCCGCACCTCGTCGCCCAGCGAGTCGTCGATGACCGTGCCGAAGATGATGTTGGCGTCGGGATGTGCGGCTTCCTGCACCAGCGACGCGGCCTCGTTGATTTCGAACAGCCCCAGGTCGCTGCCGCCCGCGATGGACATCAGCACGCCCTGCGCGCCTTCCATCGACGCCTCGAGCAGCGGCGAATTGATCGCAATCTCAGCGGCTTTGAGCGCGCGGCCGTCGCCGCGGGCCGAGCCGATACCCATCAGCGCGGTGCCAGCGCCGCTCATGATGCCTTTGACGTCGGCGAAGTCGACGTTGATGAGCCCCGGCGTGGTGATGAGGTCGGTGATCCCCTGCACGCCGTTGAGCAGCACCTCGTCGGCGCTGCGGAACGCATCCATCAGCGACACGTGCGCGTCGCCCATCTGCAGCAGCCGGTCGTTGGGGATCACGATCAGCGTGTCGCAGCTCTCCCGCAGCGCGGCGATCCCGCCCTCGGCCTGCGCGCCGCGGCGCTTGCCCTCGAACGAGAACGGCCGGGTGACGACGCCGACGGTGAGCGCACCGAGTTTGCGAGCGATGCTGGCGACGACGGGGGCGCCGCCGGTGCCGGTCCCGCCGCCCTCGCCGGCGGTGACGAACACCATGTCGGCGCCGCGAAGCAGCTCTTCGATCTCGTCCTTGGCGTCTTCGGCGGCCCGGCGCCCGACTTCCGGGTCGGCGCCCGCGCCGAGTCCTCGGGTCGAGTCGCGACCGACATCGAGCTTGACGTCGGCATCGCTCATCAGCAGCGCTTGCGCGTCGGTGTTGATGGCGATGAACTCCACGCCCTTGAGGCCTTGCTCGATCATCCGGTTGACGGCGTTCACGCCGCCGCCGCCGATGCCGACGACTTTGATGACGGCGAGGTAGTTATGCGGGGGGGTCATCAATAGCCTTCCTCCCAACCCTCAACCTCAACCAGAGGCTTAGAGTTATGTCAAGTAGTTCCGCGCAACCAGAACGGTATGGCCGCATGCCGCGCTATCCGCGCAGGCGCGCCGATTCGAAAGCAGGAATTTCTATTTGACCGTCGGCAGGTCGGGGCTCGACACGTCGTAGGTGTGGCCTGGCCGGGTCAGCAAGGCCGCCAGTTTCTCGGCCTTCTCGTCGGTGCGGTCGTTGGTCCCCCAGATCACCACGCGCCCGTCGGCAAGTGTGAGCGTGATGGAGGCGACCGACGGCGCGGCGATACGTCCCACCTGCCCGGCAACCTCGGGCCGCAGTGCAGTAAGCACGGCCAGCGCGGCCTTCGTGGGCGGATCGCTGGGACCCGGATGGTCGACGTCGAGGTACGGCACACCCGGCGGCGGCGGCGCGGTGGCGAAATCCACGCCGTCACGGTCGAAGAGATGCGTGCCGTCCGGCATGTCCTTGACCGCCACCGGGATTCGCTCCACCACCGTGACTCGCAACGACGACGGATACTCGCGCTGCACGCGTACCGAGGCCACCCGGCTGATAGTCGCCACGCGGTTCGCGACCTTGCCGGTGTCGACCTGGAGCAGCGGCGTGCCGTGCGGTATTGCCACCGCCGCGACCACTTCCTCGCGCGAAATCACCTGCAGGCCATCGATATTCAGATTGCGCACCGACATCAGCGGCGTGAAGTACAACACCAATCCGAGGCCGACTGAGATGACGGTGATGACCACCGCCCATACCAGCACCTTGAGCCCCCGGACCACGCCGCGCCGGGGCGGTTGAGAGGCAGTGGCCGTGGCGGTGACTTTGCGCTTGGCCTCGCGGCGCGCGTCCTCGATCGCCCGCGCCCGGGCTGCCGCGGCGCGACGCTGCTCGCGCTCCCGGCGGGCACGTCGCCGCGGTCCCTCTTCCAGCAGAGGCTCGGTCATCCGCTCACCCCGGAGCGGCGAGGCGCGCTGCGGTTGGCCTTGACGTGCAACGAGTTCACGATCTCCGGCCCCAGCATCGTGATGTCGCCGGCGCCCATCGTGACCACCACGTCGCCGGGCCGCGCCGCCTCTGCCACCCGATCAGGCGCCGCCGCGAAATCCGGCACGTAGGACACGGGGACGCTGACGTGCTCGGCGACCATCGCCCCGCTGACTCCGGCCCGGGGCTGCTCTCGCGCGCCGTAGACGTCGAGCACGAACACCAGGTCCGCGTCGTCGAGCGCGGCACCGAACTCCCGCGCGAAAAGCTCAGTGCGCGAATACAAATGGGGCTGAAACACCGCGATCGCGCGGCCGCTGCGGTCGGCGGCGCGCGGTGCCTGCTCGATCAGCGCACGCACCGCCGCCAGCGTCGCGCGGATTTCGGTGGGATGGTGCGCGTAGTCGTCGAACACCCGGACCGAGTCGGCGACGCCCACCAGGTCGAACCGGCGGCGTACTCCCTCGAAACCGGCGAGCCCGTCGAGCACGCACTCGGGTTCCGCGCCGGCGTCGACTGCCGCCACCAGCGCACCCAGCGCATTGAGCGCCATGTGCCGCCCGGGCACCGACAGCCGCATCACCCTGCGCCGCGACTCACCGGCCAGCTGCACCTGAGCGACAGCGCCGGTGCCCTGCTGCTCCCAGGACAGCAACTGCCCGGCCAGCGGCAACGAAGCGTCACTGCCGTAGCGCAGCACCCGAACTCCCTTGTCCGCCGCCCGCTCGGCCAGCGCCGCCGCACCCGGGTCGTCGACGCACACCACAAGCGCGCCGCCGGGCGCAACGCGGTCGGCGAAGTCGTCGAACACCTTGGTGTAGGCCTGCGCGCTGCCGAAGAAGTCGAGGTGGTCCACGTCGATGTTGGTCACCACCGCGACGTCGGGCGTGTACTCCAGAAGCGAGCCGTCGCTTTCGTCGGCCTCGGCGACGAAGTAGTCGCCGCTGCCGTGATGCGCATTGGTGCCGGCCTCCCCCAAGTCGCCGCCGACAGCGAACGACGGGTCCAGCCCGCAGTGCTGCAGCGCGACGATCAGCATCGACGTGGTCGACGTCTTGCCGTGCGTGCCCGTGACCATCACTGTGCGGTAGCCGTCCATGAGCTTGGCCAGCACCTTCGGCCGCAACACCACCCCAATGCCGCGCCGGCGCGCCTCGACGAGTTCCGGGTTGTCCTTCGGAATCGCCGCGTGCGTGGTGATCACCATGGTGGGCCCGCCCGGCAGCAGGTCCAGCGACGCCGGGTCGTGGCCGATGCGGACCTCGGCACCGCGGGCCCGCAGCGCGAGCACCGCGCGCGACTCCTTGGCGTCCGAACCCGACACCGCGGCACCGCGGTCGAGCAGGATGCGCGCGATCCCGGACATCCCTGCCCCGCCGATGCCGACCATGTGAACCCGCGCCAACTCGGAGGGCAACGGCCGCACGGTCACCGTCGCCCCGCTTTTTTCGGCGGGCGGGCGTCGCGCGCGAGGTCTAGCGCCACCCGCGCCACCCGCTCGGCGGCGTCGCGATGGCCAACAAGCGCCGCCGCGGCCGTCATCGCGGCGAGGCGGGGCCCATCGGTGAGCAGCTCGGTGACGGTCTGTGCGACGAAGTCCGGCGTCAGGTCTTTGTCGTCGACCAGCAGGCCCCCTCCGGCGTTGACCACTGGCAGCGCGTTGAGGCGTTGTTCGCCGTTGCCGATCGGCAGCGGCACGTACACGGCCGGCAGCCCCACCGCCGATACCTCGGCCACGGTCATCGCTCCGGACCGACAGATCGCCAGGTCGGCGGCCGCGTACGCCAGGTCCATGCGATCCAGGTAGGGCACCGCGAGGTAAGGCGGATCGCCCGGTGCGGGCTCCGGCAAGTCCAGGCGATTCTTGGGGCCGTGCGCATGCAGCACCGAAATGCCTTCGGCAGCAAGGTGTTTCGCGGCACCCGCCACAGCCCGGTTGATGGACGCCGCACCCTGCGAGCCGCCGAAAACCAGCAGCACCAGCGCGTCGTCGTCGAACCCGAAGAACGCCCGCGCCTGCGCGCGCACGGCCATGCGGTCCAGCCCCGTGATCGACGGGCGCAGCGGCACGCCCACCACCTCGGCGCCGCGCAGGCCCGCGTCGGGCACCGCCGCCAGCACGCGTTGCGCATGTCGTGCGCCGACGCGGTTGGCCAGGCCCGCACGGGCATTGGCCTCGTGGATCACCACCGGCACGCGGCGCCGGCGCGCGGCAAGGTAGGCCGGCAACGCCACGTACCCGCCGAAGCCGACGATCACGTCGGCGCCCACCGCGTCGAGGATGGCGCCTGCCTCACGCACCGCCTGCCGGATCCGCAGCGGAAGGTGCGCGAGGTCGCGGCTGGCTTTCCGGGGCAGCGGCACCGGCGTGATCAGCTCGAGCCGATACCCCCGCTCAGGCACCAGGCGGGTTTCCAGCCCCCGCGCGGTACCGAGTGCGGTGATGCGGACATTCGGGTCCAGGGCCTTCAGTGCGTCGGCGACGGCCATGGCGGGCTCGACATGGCCAGCGGTACCGCCGCCGGCGAGCACGACGGAGACCGCCTTATTGCCGTTCACCAGCGGCGGGCACCGATGTTCTTCGCGCTACCGGTCATGGCTGCCTCTCCTGAAGTTCTGCTGCGCGCACCTTCACCTCGGCTGGTGCGGCGCCGGCCGTTGTGACGCTGGCCGACTCTATGATGCCCTGACCGTCGCGACCCACTTGCCGCGACCTTCGTCGGCGTCGTGGGCTTCGCGGGCTTGTTGGGCTTCGTGGGCTTCTTCGACTTCTTCGGCGTTTCGGCGGAGGGCCGCGACCGCAGCCGGTCGCGCAGCGCCTCGGTGCGGCTGGGCACGTACGGCTCGGGCAGGGCCAGCCGCAGCAGCCGATTCATCTTGTCGTCGCGGCCGGCCCGCAGCGCCGCCACCGCCTCCGGTTCGTGCCGGGCCGCGTTGGCGATCATGCCCATGATGAAAAGCGTTGTGGCCGTTGATGTTCCACCGGCGGAGATCAGGGGCAGCTGCAAACCGGTGACCGGCAACAGCCCGATCACGTAGCCCACATTGATGAAGGCCTGGCCCAAAACCCACATGGTCACGGTCGCCGACAACAGCCGCAGGAACGGGTCGGCCGAGCGGCGCGCCACCCGCATCCCGGTGTAGGCGAACAGCCCGAACAGACACAGCAACCCGAACGCGCCGACGAACCCGAGCTCTTCGCCGATGATCGCGAAGATGAAGTCGTTGTGGGCGTTGGGCAGGTAGTTCCACTTCGCGGTGCCCTGGCCCAGCCCGTCGCCGAATACGCCACCGTTGGCCAACGCATACTTGGCCTGACGGGCCTGGTAGCCGGAGTCCTGCGGGTCGGCGCCAGGGTTCAGCCACGACCGCACGCGGTCGGAGCGGTACCCCTCGGAGACCGCGAGGATGGCGCCGGCGCTGATCGCTGCGAACAGTGAGCTCAGGAACACCCGCAGCGGCAGGCCGCCGTACCACAACAAGCCCAGAAGGATGATCGCCAGCGACACCGTCTGCCCGAGGTCGGGCTGCGCGACGATCAGGCCGAGTGCGATCACCGCGGCGGGCACCAGCGGAATCAGCATCTCGCGCAGCGACGCCCGCTCCATACGGCGGCCGGCCAGCAGGTGTGCGCCCCAGATCGCGAACGCGATCTTGGCCAGCTCCGAGGGCTGCATGGACAACCCGGCGATGACGAACCAGCCGCGAGATCCGTTGGAGTAGTGCCCGATTCCGGGCACCAGCACGAGCACCAGCAGAAGGATGGTGAACGCGAAAGAGAACGACGCGGTGCGCCGCATCACCCGAACCGGAACCCGCAGCGCGATGTAGAACCCGACGAGCCCGATCACCGTCCAGAGCACCTGGCGGCCGAAGATCACCCACGGCGAGCCGTCGTCGTCGTAGGACCGCACCCCCGACGCTGACAGCACCATGATCAGCCCCAGCGACGTGAGCAGCGCGACGACGGCGATGACGAGGTGAAACGAGGTCATCGGCCGGCCCAGCCACGCACCGACCCCGTTTCCCCGACTACGAAGTCGGGCCAGCGTGTCGCGCATCGCCACTACCGGGTCGCGCCGCGGACCGCGGCAGCGAAGGCGTCGCCGCGGTGGGCATAGCCGGTGAACTGGTCGAACGACGCCCCGGCCGGGGCCAGCAACACCGTGTCACCGGGCCGGGCCAGGCGGCGGGCCGCTGCAACGGCCTCGGCCATCACTCTTTCCCCAACAGACTCACTGGCCTCTTGCACCACAGCATCGTCTCCCGTGGTGACCTCGACGACGGGGACATCCGGGGCGTGTCGCGATAACGCGTTGGCAACTACGGCCCGATCCCGGCCCAGCAACACCGCGCCGACCAGCCGATTCGCCACTTCGCGCACCATGTCGTCCACCGAAGCGCCCTTGAGCAGGCCGCCCGCGACCCACACCACCCGCGGATAGGCCGTGATCGACGCCTGGGCCGCGTGCGGGTTGGTGGCCTTGGAGTCGTCGACGAACGTGACGCCGTCGACGACCGCGACCACTTGAGCGCGGTGCGGGGCCACCCGAAACGACGCCAAGCCCGCAGCGATCGCGTCGGCGGGCACGTCGACCGCGCGAGCCAGCGCTGCGGCGCCCAGGGCGTCGAGCACACCGACCGGCCCCGGCACGGGAATCACCGACTCGGCGACCAGCGGCAGGTCCATCGCGAAAGCACGGTCCGTGAGCGTCCCGTCGCGAACCCCGAGCTCGCCCGGTGCCGGCTCCCCCAGCCGGAAGCCGACGCGTATCGCGGCCGGGGCGTCCTGCAGCAGCCGGGCGGCCACCGGATCGTCGACGCCGGCGACCGCCACCCGGCCGGTCAGGGCCCGGGCCTTCGCGGCCGCGTAGTGCTCGAACGAACCGTGCCAGTCCAGATGGTCCTCGGCGACGTTGAGCACCGTGCCGGCCTCAGGCCGCAGCGACGGCGCCCAGTGCAGCTGGAAGCTGGACAGCTCGACTGTGAAGAACTCGGCGGGCTGGTCCAGGACGTCGAGCACCGGGCTGCCGATGTTTCCGCACAGCACGCTGCGGCGCCCGGCCGCCAGCAGCATCCCGTGCAGCATCGACGTGGTGGTGGTCTTGCCGTTGGTGCCGGTGACCACCAGCCAGCGGCGCGGCGGCCCGAAGCGTCCGGACGCATCGAGCCGCCATGCCAGCTCGACGTCGCCCCAGATCGGCACGCCGCTGGTGGCGGCGGCCGACAGCAGCGGGGTCGTCGGGGAAAATCCCGGGCTGGTGACCACCAGATCGAAGTCGGCGATCCGCTCGGCGGCCTCGCTGGTCCCCACCACGATCGCCGGTTCGGACAGCCGCTGCAGCGCCTTGGGGTCGTCGTCACAGATGTAGAGCCGTACACCCATCGGTGTCAGCGCGGCGCTCACCGCCCGCCCGGTGATCCCTGCGCCGGTAACCAGCACCCGCGTGCCAGGTTCGAGGACGTCGGCCATCTCAGTCACCTATCGCGGCAAGCCATTCGCCGTAGAACAGAGCCACGCCCAGCCCGCACGCGATCGCGGTCAGCAGCCAGAACCGGATGATCACCGTGGTCTCGGCCCACCCCACCAGCTCGAAGTGGTGATGAAACGGCGCCATCCGGAACACCCGGCGGCCGGTAGTGCGAAACGCCAGGATCTGTAGCACCACCGAGGTGATCTCCGCGACGAACAGCGCACCCAGCACCACCGCGAGCAGCTCGGTGCGGCTGCTCACCGACAGCCCGGCGATGATGCCGCCCAACGCCAGCGAGCCCGTGTCGCCCATGAAGATCTTGGCCGGCGCAGCGTTCCACCACAAAAAACCGATGCACGCGCCGGCCGTCGCCGCGGCGACCAGCGCCAGGTCCAGCGGATCGCGCACGTTGTAGCAGCCCAGCCCGGGGTGCGTCGAGCAGGCGTTGCGGAACTGCCAGAACGTGATGATCACGTAGGCGGCGGTCACCATCGCCATGCACCCGGCGGCCAGCCCGTCGAGTCCGTCGGTGAAGTTCACCGCGTTGCTCCAGGCGCTCACCAGCACCACACAGAACAGCACGAACAGCGCCGGCGGCAACGTCACCGTGGCGACCTCACGCACATACGAAAGCTGCGCACCCGCCGGGGTGAGCCCGTCGCCGTTGCGGAACTGCAGCACCAATATGCCGAACAGGATCGCTGCGACGATCTGCCCGACAGCCTTGGCGGTCTTGTTCAGCCCGAGGTTGCGGGCCTTGCGGACCTTGATCAGGTCGTCGACGAACCCGACCGCGCCCAGCGCGGTCGCCAGCCCCAGCACAAGCAGCCCGGACGCCGACGGTCCGCGGCCGTCCAGCGCGAGGCCGACCAGGTGAGTGCCGAGGTAACCGGCCCAGATGCCGGCGACAATCGCGACGCCGCCCATCGACGGCGTGCCGCGCTTGTGCTTGTGCGTGGGCGGACCGTCGGACCGAATCTCGTGGCCGAACCCTTGCCGCGTGAAGAGGTTGATCAGCAGCGGGGTGAGCAGGATCGACACCGTCAGCGCAATGCCGACGGCAATGAGGATCTGCCTCATGCCGTGCTGTCCGCCAGCGCCCGGGCCAGCGCGCCCAGCCCGGCCACGTTCGAGGCTTTCACCAGCACGACGTCACCGGGAGCCAGTTCTGCGCGCAGCAGTGCAAGCGCAGCGTCGGCGTCGTCGACCATGGTCACCGAAGTCGTCTGGGGGCCGCCCGAGGAACCCTCCATGACCGCTGCCTGATGCATGGCGCGCATCGACCTCCCGGTTCCGACGACGACGAGTCGAGAGACATCTAATCGCACGGCCAGTCGCCCGATGCGATCGTGCTCAAAAACCGCGTCGTCGCCGAGTTCGCCCATCTCGCCCAGCACGGCCCAGCTGCGGCGCCGACCGCTCGGCCGGTTCGCCATCCAGGACAGTGCCTGCAGCCCGGCCCGCATCGAGTCCGGGTTGGCGTTGTAGGCGTCGTTGATCACGGTGACGCCGTCGGCGCGCGTACTCACCTCCATCCGGTGTCCCGACACCGGGCCCGCGGTGGCGAGCGTGTTCGCCACCTGTTCGGCCGTGGCGCCGCACTCCAGCGCCACCGCCGCCGCGCACAGCGCATTGGTGACCTGGTGTTCGCCGTGCACGGCCAGCCGCACGGGCACGTCGGTGCCGGCGGCGTGCAGTGTGAAGCTGGGCCGGGCCAGCTCGTCGAGCGTGATTTGGTCGGCCCACACGTCAGCCGGTCCGGTGCGGCTCACTCTCACCACGCGGGCGGCCGTCACCTCGGCCATTGCGGCGACTGAGGGGTCGTCGACGTTGAGAACCACCACGCCTGACGGCGGAACTGCTTGCGGCAGTTCGGATTTCGTTGCAGCGATGGCCTCCCGCGAGCCGAACTCACCGAGGTGGGCGGTGCCGACGTTGAGGACGGTCGCCACCGACGGCCGCGCGATGGCGGCCAGCTCGGCGATGTTGCCAGGCCGGCGCGCGGACATCTCCAGCACCAGGAAGTCGGTGTCGGGCGTGGCGCGCAACACGGTCCAGGGGTGGCCGAGCTCGTTGTTGAACGACCCTGGCGGTGCGACCACCTGCCCTAGCGGCGCCAACAATGCGGCAATCAGGTCCTTGGTCGAGGTCTTGCCCGACGAACCGGTGATGCCGACGATCGTCAGTCCACCGGCCACCAGCTCCGCAGCGACGAACGCGGCGAGCCTGGCCAGCGCGGCCAGCACCGCGGCGCCGGAACCGTCGGTGTCGTGTTCGAGCACACTCGCGCCCGACTCCCTCTTGATCGGTTGCACGACGATCGCCGGCACACCGACCGGCCGCGCGGCCAGTACCGCCACAGCGCCCGCTTGCACGGCGGCGGCAGCGTGATCGTGTCCGTCGGACCGCGCGCCGGGCAGCGCAAGAAACAAGCCGCCGGGGGTGACCTTGCGGGAGTCGAACTCGACCGTGCCGGTGATGCGCAGCTGTGCGGCGTCCGCGGGCGAGACATCAGCCAGCTGGCCGCCGACGATCTCGGCGACCTGAGCGACGGTCAACTCGATCACGCCGTGGAGGTTATCGCGCTCAGCGCCGCGGCAAGCTCCTCGCGGTCGTCGAACGGGCGGGTGACGCCTTTCACGGTCTGACCCGTCTCGTGCCCCTTGCCGGCGACCAGCACGACGTCGCCGCGGCGTGCCCACCTCACCGCGTGCGCGATCGCGGCACGCCGGTCGCCGATTTCGACCACTTCCGCCGCCCGGCCGGCTTTCTCGGCGCCGCTCAGGATTGCCGCGCGGATGGCGGCAGGGTCTTCGCTGCGGGGATTGTCGTCGGTGACGACGACCAGATCGGCCAGCTCAGCGGCGATGCGGCCCATGGCTTTTCGCTTGCCGGGGTCGCGGTCGCCGCCAGCACCGAACACCACCGCCAGCCGGCCGCTGCTGTGCCGGCGCAGGTTCTCCAAGACAGCCTGCAGCGCGCCCGGCTTGTGCGCGTAGTCGACCAGCGCCAGGAAGTCCTGCCCGCGGTCGACCGGCTCCAGGCGCCCGGGCACCCGCGCGGCGGCCAGCCCCGGGGCCGCCTGCGCGGGCGCCACACCCACTGCATGCAAAAGGGCAAGGGCCAAAAGGGCGTTCGTGACGTTGTATCGGCCGGGCAGGGCTATCGCGATCGGGTGCCGGTGGCCCTCGGGGTCGACGGCCACGAACTGCTGGCCGCCGTCGGGCCGGGCGCGGATGTCGGTCGCGTACCAGTCGGCGGTGCCGTCGACGCTGACTGTGACCGGCTGCACCGCACGAGCCGCCATCTGGCGGCCGGCGTCGTCGTCGACACACACCACCGAGACGGCTGCCCGCAGCGGCGAGTCGGCGGCGAACAGCCGCGCCTTGGCCTCGAAGTAGGCCTGCATCGACGGGTGGAAGTCCAGGTGATCGCGGGACAGGTTGGTGAAGCCCGCCACCGCGAATCGCACACCGTCCACGCGGCCGAGCGCCAGCGCATGGCTGGACACCTCCGTCACCACCACCTCCACGCCGCGGTCTGCCATCTGCGCGAGCAGCGCTTGCAACGCCGGCGCCTCGGGCGTGGTCAGCGCACTCGGCTGGTCCACGCCGTCGACGCGGATGCCAACGGTCCCGACAAGCCCGGCACGCCGGGCGGCCGACCGCAGCCCAGCCTCGACGAGGTAGGTGGTGGTGGTCTTTCCGGACGTGCCCGTCACGCCGATGACGGTCAGTTTGGCCGACGGGTCGCCGTACACCAGCGACGCGGCGGCGCCGAGCACGGAGCGGGGATCCGGGTGCACGAGCACCGGCACGTCGACCGCCAGCATCGCCGCGCCCACCGGGTCGGTGAGCACCGCAACGGCGCCGGCCGCCACGGCGTCGTCGGCGAACGAGGCGCCGTGCACGTTCGAGCCGGGCAGCGCGGCGAACAGGTCGCCGGGGTGTGCGTCTTGCGCGCGCAGGGTGACACCGGTGACGGCGACGTCCGCGCCGGGCGGGGCGTCGGCGCCGACGCGGGCGGCGACTTCACGCAGCTGGACGGACACCGTCAAACCGTACCCAGGTGCGGTGTCAGGCCTGCAACGTCAGCGGCGGCCCAGGGTCGGCAGACAGCGGGATGTTCTCACGTTGCAGCAGCCAGCTGGCGATGTTGTGGAACAGCGGCGCCGACGACGAGCCGGGCTTGCCGTCGGCGGCCCTCTTGGGGTTGTCCATCATGATGCCGACGACGTAGCGCGGGTTGTCGGTGGTGGCGATGCCGGCGAACGTCGTCCAGTACACGTCGTCGAAATAGCAGCCGCAGGCGGGATTGATCTGCTGGGCGGTGCCGGTCTTGCCGCTGATCTGGTAGCCCTCGACCGCGGCCTGCGGTCCCGTGCCCTGCTGTACGCCGGTGGGGTCGTGTTGCACCACCGCGCGCAGCATGTTGCGCACGGTTTGGGCGGTCTGCGGCGACACCACCCGGATACCGTCGGGCCGCGGTTCTTCGGTCCGCTTGCCGTCGGGCGCGACGGTCGCCCGCACGATGCGCGGCGGTATCCGCACACCGTCGTTGGCGATCGCCTGGTACATCGCGGTCATCTGCAGCAGGGTCATCGAAAGGCCCTGCCCGATGGGCAGATTCGAGAAGGTAGAGCCCGACCATTGGTCGATCGGCGGCACGATGCCGGCGCTTTCACCCGGCAACCCGACGCCGGTGCGCTGGCCCAGCCCGAACTTCGTCAACATGTCGGCAAAGCGCTCAGGGCCGACGCGCTGGGCCAGCATCAGCGTGCCGACGTTCGACGACTTCCCGAAGACACCGGTGGTGGTGTAGGGCATGGTGCCGTGTTCCCACGCGTCGTGCACCGTGACGCCGCCCATGCTGATCGACCCGGGCACCGACAGCACCTCGTCGGGGTTCGACAGCCCGAACTCGATCACCGACGACGCGGTGACGATCTTGTTCACCGACCCGGGCTCGAACGGCGACGACACCGCCAGGTTGCCCAGCTGTTTGTCTTCCTGCCGGCCGATGTCCTGGCTCGGGTCGAAGGTGTTGTCGTTGGCCATGGCCAGTACTTCGCCGGTCTTGGCGTCCAGCACCACCGCCGCGACGTTGTGCGCGCCGGACAGCCCCTTGGCCAGCTCCACCTGCTGCTGGACGTAGAACTGGATGTCGTTGTCCAGGGTGAGCTCCACTTCGGAGCCGTTGACGGCGGCGTGCCGATTGCGGTAGCTGCCGGGGATCACCACGCCGTCGGAGCCGCGGTCATAGGTGACCGAGCCGTCGGTGCCGGCCAGCACACCGTCCATCGCGTCTTCCAGGCCGAGCAGCCCGTGGCCGTCCCAGTCGATGCCGCCGACGATGTTGGCCGCCAGCGAGCCGCCCGGGTACTGACGGATGTCCTGGCGTTCGGCGCCGACCTCGGGGAACTTCGTGATGATCGCGCTGGCGACCGCGGGATCGACCGCGCGGGCCAGATAGACGAACGTCTCGTTGCTCTGCAGCTTTTTCAGCGCCGTCGCGGCGTCGGGCCGGTTGCCCAGCCGCTGCGCCACGCCGTCGGCGATCTCACGCAGCCGCTGAGCAGGGTCGGGTGCGGCGGGATTCTTCTGCTTGGCCTCGGTGAGCTGTTTGCGGATCTTCTGCGGCTGAAACGTCAGCGCCCGCGCCTGGGTGGTGAAGGCCAGTTTGTTGCCGTGGCGGTCGACGATGCTGCCCCGCACCGCCTTCTCGACGTCGGTGACCTTCAGCTGGCCCGCAGCCTCCGCCCGCAACTTCGCCGCACCAGGGACCTGGAGGTAGAACAACTGCGCCGCGGCGATCAGCAGCAGCACGAGGATGACGGTGTTACCCGCGCGGTGCCGCGCGACGAACGACGCACCCTTGGTGGTGGCCTTGACGATCGGGCGGATCCGCCGGTCCCGGGCCGAGCGCGGGGTGCCGCCGCGCCGAGGGGCCGAACGTTGGCCGCCGTGCCTCACGTCGGCGGAACGGCGGTCGGAGATGCCACGCTGTTGGATTGTTCCGGCACGGCTTGCGGATTCGGCGCATTTGCCGGCTGCGGCGCGTCAAGCGGAGCGGCCGGAGCCGGCGGGCCGGCGACATTCGGCACCGCGCCGGGGCCGGGCAGCGGGCCGGTGGGCGTGGGCATCACGGGCGGGCGCACCACCACTTCGGGACCGGCAGGACTGGCGCCGGGTACCGCACCGGGCCGAGGCACCATGACCGGCACCTCTGTGCGGTTGACCGGCACTGGCGGTGGCGCCGGCGTCGGATCGGGCAGCTTGGTGTTCAGCGGCGGCGGTGGGGTGCCTTCGGCCGGTTTCGGCTCGCCGACCACCACCCAGTTGCCCGCCGGATCCTGCACCAGGTGCGCGGTGTCACGCGACGGGATCATGCCGAGGTTGCGTGCCGCCTCAGCCAGCGCGGGGGCGGCCTGCGCTTCGAGCACCTCCCGCTCGAGCGATTCCTTCTGCTGGGTCAGCACCCGGTTGCGCTCACGGGCACTGCTGAGTTCGTAGGAGCGCTCGGCAGCATCGGTGGACAGCCACAGCGTCAGCGCCAGTCCGATGCCCAAGGATCCGATCACCAACACCACGAACGGCACCTTGGCCACCAGTGTCTGCGGCCGCAGGTCGATTGACGACAGCCGAGCGATCAGCCGTTCGCGTAGTGGTTCGCGAATCGGCTTTGGCGCCTTGGCTTTACGCGCCTTCGCCCGCGCCTTGGCCTGACTGGAGCTGGTGGCGGGTGCCGGGCGCCGGATCGGCGTCGTGCGTGGACCGGAGCGCACGGGGCGCCGAGCCCGGGCCGGACGATCCACGACCGGTGTATCGCGCCTGCTGGTCATGAATCACCTTCCCTGACAACCGGTTGTGCGCTCATCGCGCCCGCACCTTCTCCAGTGCGCGCAGCCGCACGGAAGCACTGCGCGGATTGCGGTCCACTTCATCGGCGCCGGCCTTCTCGGCACCGCGGGTCAGCGACACGAATTGCGGTTGATGCCCGGGCAATTCGACCGGCAGGTCCTGTGGCGTGCGCGACGACGTCGCTTCGGTGAAGACGCTCTTGACGATCCGGTCTTCCAGGGACTGGTAGGCCATCACGACGATTCGCCCGCCGGGCGCCAGCGCGTCCAACGCCGCCGGCAGCGCTGCGCGCAGCGAGTCCAGCTCGCCGTTCACCGCGATCCGCAGCGCTTGGAAGGTGCGCTTGGCCGGATGGCCGCCGGTGCGCCGCGCCGGCGCCGGAATCGCTTGGTACAGCAGCTCGACCAGCTCGCCGGTGCGGCGGAAGGGCTGCACCGCACGCCGGCGCACCACATGGGCGGCAATCCGGCGAGCGAACCGCTCCTCGCCGAAGCGGGCGAGAATGTCGGCGAGGGCGGTCTCGTCGTAGGTGTTGAGGATGTGCTCCGCGGTCAGTGCGGAGTCCGGGTCCATCCGCATGTCCAGCGGCGCGTCGACGGCGTAGGAAAATCCGCGCTCCGGGCGGTCCAGCTGCATCGACGACACCCCGAGGTCGAAGAGCACCCCGGCCACGGGTTCGTCGACAATCTCGCCGATTCGGTCGTATCGGGCTCGCACCGTCGTCAGTCGGTCGCCGAATCGCACCAGCCGCTGTGCTGCCGTCCGCAGCGCGTCGGGATCGCGGTCCAACCCGATGACCCTCAGGCCGGTCAACTCGGTGAGGAATCTTTCGGTGTGCCCACCGGCGCCCAGCGTGGCGTCCACCAGCACCGCGCCCGACCCGTCGGCGCTGCGCCGGGTGAGGGCCGGTCGCAGCAGCTCGACACAGCGGTCGAGCAGCACGGGCACATGGCCGGTCATGACGCGGCCCCTTGCACCCTGGTCCCTGTCCGATAGCACGAACCTGACGTCGGGGAAGTACGCCAGGGTCGGATCGGGCAGAGACCACGATGCACGGGCATGTGGCTCGACCTCCGGGTCAGATGATGTCGCGCAGAGTTTCATGGGTGGCCGCGGAGAAGTCGTCTTCGTGAGCCTGCTGGTACTCCTGCCAGGCCTGGGCGTCCCAGATCTCGAGGTAGTCGACCGATCCCGTGACGACGCAGTCCTTGGTCAGGTTCGCGTAGCGGCGGTGGTCGGCCGACAGCGTGATCCGGCCCTGGGCGTCGGGGTGTTGCTCGTCGGTGCCGGCTGCCAGGTAACGCAGAAACGCTCGCGCTTCCGGGTCGCTGCGCGAGGCGTTCGCCGCGCGGCGTGCCATCTGCTCGAATGCCTCCCGCGGATACACCGCAAGGCTGTGGTCTTGGCTCTTGGTGACCATCAACCCTCCCGCCAGTGCGTCCCGAAACTTCGCCGGCAGCGTCAGCCGCCCTTTGTCGTCGAGCTTGGGCGTGTAGGTGCCGAGGAACACTCCGCGCCCTCCTGCCACGCCGTCGGAACCACCCGGGCTCCGATGTCCGCCACTTTACCCCACAATCCCCCACATCGCCCCCCATCGTAGCAATTAGGCGTGTGTCTCCTCCACAGCTCCCCACGGCCGGGTTCCGTGCACACAAAAGCGGGGTGACCCGTGGTGGGTCACCCCGCTGAAGGGAGGTCAGAGAAGGTCAGTCAGGAAAGCGGCGGCGGAACCGGTCTTCCATCCGGCTGGTGAACGAGCCGCCCGCACCCTTCGCCCGCCGCGGCCGTCCGCCGGCGGTGGGCCGTTCGGCCACCCGGGGCAGCCGCGGCCCGGTGATCGCGAACACCACGCCGCCGAACATCACCAGAAAGCCGAGCACCGAGAGGATGGGGAAGGTACCGATCATCGTCGCCTTGAACGCCACGCCGGACACCAGCATGGCCAACCCGACCACGAAAAGCGCCGCACCCTGTATCCGCCGACGTGTGGACGGCGCGCGGAACGTGCCGCCGCGAACGCTCGACGCGAACTTGGGATCCTCGGCATACAGCGCGCTCTCGATCTCGTCGAGCATGCGCTGCTCATGATCGGAGAGTGGCATCCGTCCCTCCTTGCCGCCGCTGCGATCCCCAATTGCACACCCGTATAACCGGGTAACTGACAGCCATGATACGAGGCAGCTGGGCGCCGTACCACCTACTTGATCGGCCGATTCTATAGGCAGCCAAGGGCGCACGATAATGAGCCTTGACGAACGCGCGCGCTGTATGGAGGAGCCACGTGGCGACATTTCTCATCGACCTGTCGCCGCGCGACATGCAACGCCGGCTCGGTGACGCGCTGGCCATCTACGTCGACGCGATGCGCTACCCCCGCGGCACCGAGGACCACCGCGCCTCGATGTGGATGGAGCACAGCCGCCGGCGAGGCTGGCGGGCGGTGGCGGCGGTGGACGTCGACGGCCACGCCGACCCGCCGGCCGTCGAGGCGCTGGTGTCAGCGCCGATGGTCGGCGTCGCATACGGCTACTGCGGCGCCCCCGACCAGTGGTGGCAGCAGCAGGTGGTAGCCGGCATGCGGCGATCTGGACTGTCGCAGGCAGAGATCGGCTCGCTGATGAACAGCTACTTCGAGCTCACCGAGCTGCACATCCACCCCAGGGCGCAGGGCCGCGGGCTCGGCGAGGCGCTGGTGCGACGGCTGCTGGCCGGGCGCGACGAAGAATGGGTGCTGTTGTCGACGCCTGAGATCCGCGGCGAGGCCAATCGTGCGTGGCGGCTGTACCGTCGGCTCGGCTTCACCGACATCGTTCGCGGCCATCATTTCGCCGGCGATCCGCGCGCGTTCGCGATCCTCGGACGCAAGCTGCCCCTCTAGGATGACCGCGTGCTGCGTGGTCAGGTCCGCTCCTCGCGTCGTCTCACGACGATGCTTCTTGTCCTTCTGGTCCTTTTGCCGCTGGCCACCGGCTGCGTGCGGATCCGTGCCTCGATGACGATCTCGCCCGACGACAGGGTGTCGGGCACCATCACCGCCGCGTCCAAGCCGCGCAACAACGACGACAAGGGGCCGCAGTTCAACGGCGGCAGCCTGCCGTTCGCCGACAAGGTGTCGATCTCCGAGTACTCCCGGGACGGCTACGTCGGCTCCCAGGCGGTGTTCTCCGACCTGACCTTCGCCGAACTCCCCCAGCTCGCGAGCATGAACCACGACGCCGCCGGCGTGGACATCTCGCTTCGCCGCGCGGGTGACTCGGTGATCCTGGAGGGCCGAGCGGATCTGACGTCGCTGACCGATCCCAGCGCCGACGTGTCGTTGTCCATGGCGTTTCCCGGCGACGTCACCTCCACCAACGGCGACCAGGTGGATGCCCAGGTCGTCGAGTGGAAACTCAAGCCGGGCGTGGTGTCGACCATGACGGCGCAGGCCCGTTACACCGACCCCAGCGCGCGCTCGTTCACCGGAGCGGCGATCTGGATGGGCCTGGCGGCGCTGTTGGCGGCCGCCGTGATCGGCGCGTTGGCCTGGGTCAACCGGGACCAATCCCCTCGATTCGCCGAACCGCGCGAGCACTGAGCACCGTACCCTGAGGCCGATGAGCGTCGACACCGCCGCACCGTCGGCTCTACAGCTGGCCGCCGCGGTCACCGGTCAGCTTCGCGAGTACATGAGCACGCGACGCAGCGACGCCGCGTACATCGGGCACGAGTACGCGGCGCTCACCGGTGCGCTGGAGGAGTTCGTGTTGCGCGGCGGCAAGCGGCTGCGCCCGGCGTTCGCCTACTGGGGCTGGCGGGCGGTCACCGACGATCCCAATCCCGAAAACCCCGAGATGCTGAGGCTTTTCGCGGCGCTGGAACTGCTGCATGCGTGCGCGCTGGTGCATGACGACGTGATCGACGAGTCGGCGACGCGAAGGGGCTTGCCCACCGTGCACCGGCAATTCGCGGACATGCACCGCGAAAACGGCTGGCGCGGATCGGCGCATCAATTCGGGGTGTCGGCCGCGATCCTGCTCGGCGACCTGGCCCTGGTCTGGGCCGACGACATCATCGCCACCGCCGATCTGCCGGCCGACGCCCGTTGGCGCGTCCAGGCGGTGTGGGCCGACATCCGCACCGAAGTCCTCGGCGGGCAATACCTCGACATCGTCGCGGAGGCCAGCGGCGTGGATTCGATCGCATCGTCGATGACCGTGAACACCTACAAGACCGCCTCCTACACAGTGTCGCGCCCGCTGCAGATGGGCGTCGCGGCCGCCGCTGACCGGCCCGACGTGCTGGCCGCCTTCCACGAGTTCGGCACCGACCTGGGCCTCGCGTTCCAGCTGCGAGACGACGTGCTCGGCGTCTTCGGCGATCCTGCGGTAACGGGGAAGCCGTCAGGCGATGATCTGCGCTCGGGCAAACGCACAGTGTTGCTCGCCGAGGCCGTCGAGCGCGCGCAAGCCTCCGATCCGGCAGCCGCAGAGCTGCTGCGCTCGTCCATCGGCACCGAGTTGTCCGAGGAACAGGTGCGCTCGGTGTGCGAGGCGATCAGCTCGGTGGGCGCGCTGGCGGCCGTCGAATCACGCATCGACGCGCTGACCCGGCGCGCTCTCGACGTGCTCAGCGCGGCGCCGATCGCCGAAGCCGCCAAAACCGGGCTGCTCGAGCTCGCCAGATTGGCCGCCAACCGGTCGGCCTGACTCGCATGAACCGGTTATCAAATTTCGTCAGATCCCGCGACGGCCGGCCCGCGCTGCTCGGCTGCCTGGGCGCGTTGCTGATCACCGCGGGCGGGTTAGGGGCCGGCAGCACGCGCCTGCACGATCCCGTGCTGGAAACTCTGCACCTGTCGTGGCTGCGGTTCGGGCACGGTCTGGTGCTGTCGTCGGTGACATTGTGGATCGGCGTCGCGCTGATGCTGGTCGCGTGGATCTGGTTGGGCCGCATCGTGATCGAGGGTCAGGCCACCGAGCGGCAGATGGTGGCGACGACGGCGTTCTGGTTGGCGCCGCTGTTGCTGTCTGTGCCGGTTTTCAGCCGCGACACCTATTCGTATCTGGCGCAGGGGGCGCTGCTGCGCGACGGGTTGGACCCCTATGTGGTGGGTCCCGTCGAGAACCCGAATGCCTTGTTGGACAACGTCAGTCCGATCTGGACCACCACCACCGCACCCTACGGACCGGCGTTCATTTTGGTGGCACGGTTTGTGACGATGCTGGTCGGCGACAACGTGGTGGCCGGAACCATGGTGCTGCGACTGTGCATGCTGCCTGGCCTCGCGCTGCTGATCTGGGCCGCACCGCGCGTCGCCCGACATGTCAATGCGAGCGGCGCTGCTGCACTGTGGATTTGCGTACTCAACCCGCTGGTGATCATCCACCTGATGGGCGGCGTGCACAACGAGATGCTGATGGTAGGCCTGATGATGGCCGGCATCGCGTTGACCATGCAGCAGCATCCCGTGGCCGGTGTCGCGCTGGTAGCCGTCGGCGTCGCGGTCAAGGCCACCGCCGGATTGGCGTTGCCGTTTCTGGTGTGGGTCTGGATGCGGCAGATGCGGGAGCGTCGCGAATTGAGCCGGGCGTCAGCGTTTTTGGCGGCTGCAGCAGGTTCGGTGGTGATCTTCGCGGCAGTCTTCGCGGTGCTGTCGGTGACAGCGGGCGTCGGCCTGGGATGGCTGACGGCGTTGGCCGGCTCGGTGAAGATCATCAACTGGCTGACGCTGCCCACCGCTGCCGCCAACCTGATCAACGTCTTCGGCGGCCTGTTCGTCGGCGTGCAGTTCTATGCGGTGCTCGAGATCACCCGACTCGTCGGGATCGCGATCATCGTCATCGCGTTGCCGCTGCTGTGGTGGCGATTCCGCCACGACGACCGCGAAGCGCTGGCCGGGATCGCGGCCGTGATGATCGTGGTGGTGCTGTTCGTGCCGGCCGCCCTGCCGTGGTACTACACCTGGCCGCTGGCGGTGATGTCGGCGCTGACGCAGTCGCGTGCATGGATCGCCGCGATCGCCGGGTTCTCGACGTGGATCATGGTGATCTTCAAGCCCGATGGCTCGCACGGCATGTATTCGTGGCTGCATGTCGGCATTGCCACCGCGTGCGCCGTGATCGCGTGGCGAGCGCTGGCCAAGACGCCCGCGGTCAGTACGCCATCGCCTGCGCCCGCCTCGTCACTTCCCGAGCCTGGTGAGAGTGCAGCGCATCGACCGGGCGAGCGTTCGTGAGCTGCTCGCGGCTGCCGTCGCGGGTGATCGTCAGCGACTCGTCGCGCCGGAACAACCAGCGCAAGATGTCGGTGTCGTTGTAGCCGCCGTCGCGCAGCACCGCCAACAAGCCGGGAAGGCTCTTGACCACCTGGCCGCTGTCGGTGAAGAAGATCTGCGGCACCATGACTGTGCCGTTTCTGCGTACGGCGATCAGGTGCCCGTCGCGCAGTTGCTGGTGCACGCGCGTCACCGCCATTTTCAACATCTCCGCGACTCTGGGCAGGTCGTACATCGGTTCGTCGGGGTCGAGGACGTCGTCACACGCCGGAACGCTGCTCACCGCGCCGAGTCTAGAACGCGACCTGGGCGAACTACGATGATTCCGATGGAGACCCGACAGGCCCGAGCCGACCCGCTGGTCGGTGCGGTCCTCGACGGCCGCTACCGCGTCGACGCGATCATCGCCACCGGGGGCATGTCGGCGGTCTACCGAGGCGTCGACACCCGCCTGGACCGTCCCGTCGCGATCAAGGTGATGGATTCGCGCTACGCCGGCGATCAGCAGTTCCTGACCCGGTTCCAGCTGGAGGCCCGAGCGGTGGCCCGGCTGAAAGATCCTGGGCTGGTAGCGGTTTACGACCAGGGTGTCGACGGCCAGCATCCGTTTCTGGTAATGGAACTCGTTGAGGGCGGAACACTTCGGGAACTGCTGCGCGAACGCGGGCCGATGCCGCCGTACGCGGTCGCCGCGGTGATGCGTCCGGTGCTGGGCGGATTGGCCGTAGCGCACCGCAGCGGCCTGGTCCACCGCGACGTCAAGCCGGAGAACGTGTTGATCTCCGACGAGGGGGACGTCAAGATCGCCGACTTCGGTTTGGTGCGTGCGATGGCGGCGGCCAAGATCACTTCGGACAGCGTGATTTTGGGTACGGCGGCCTACCTGTCTCCCGAGCAGGTGCGTAGCGGAGACGCCAGCCCGCGCAGCGACGTGTACGCCTGCGGCATCCTGGTCTACGAACTGTTGACCGGCGCCACGCCGTTCGGTGGCGACGCCCCGCTCACGGTCGCCTATCAGCGCCTGGACAACGACGTGCGGCTCCCGAGCACTGTAATACGCGGTGTGCCAAGGCAATTCGACGAGCTGGTGCGCCGCGCAACCGCGCGTGAACCGGACGATCGGTTCGCCGACGCGCAGGAAATGGGTGCGGCGCTAGAGGCGGTGTGCGACGAACTCGAGCTGCCGGGCTTCCGCGTGCCGGCGCCGCGTAACTCGGCTCAGCATGTCTCGGCAGCAATGTATTTCACGCAAGAGGACACAGCTCCTGCGGCTGCGGTACCCGCGCCTGGACCTGCACCAGCGCCTGCGCCACGGCAGGTGACACGGCAGATGACGCGAGGCCCCGAGGACTGGGCTGAATCCCAAATGCCAGCTGCTTCAACTAGATTCGCCGGCATTGAGCTCGCCGCGTTCCAAGAGGAGCGCCGGCGCGCGCAGTGGCGTGCTTGGCTGTGGTTTGCCATAGTGCTGACGCTCACTGGGCTGGTGGCCGCCGCGGCATGGACGCTTGGCACCAATATCGACGCCCTACTCTAGGTCATAACCGGTGGTCTTCGGGGATGTCCGAGACGCGCGCAGGGAGATTTTCCAGCGGATATCCTCGCCATAGGATGGTGCCCGGATCGCCAGGGTGACGGAATGCCGCAGATGTGCGGTTCTCCTCGAGATCAAGCAGGTAGTAGTACAACGCCGCTTCGTCCGAAGACGGCCACGGCCCGGGACCGATGATCGACTGCCTGGTGTCTCGTGCAAGTCCCCATGTGATGTCAGACGGCGGAGCCTGATACACCAAGTACATCATCGGCCCTTCGGTCCACGCGTGCGAGACCAGGTAGGTGAAGTGGTGCTTCTCCCTACCTTTGATCTCGATGTGCTTCAATAACTTTCGCAGAACCTCTGCGGCGAACTCGGCCGCATCCTCTCGGTCAGTTGATGGGTACATTGTTGTTCACCCATGGTGGACAAATCGTCCAATCGGGTCCCACTTCGACTACGCCAGTTCCCCCGGGCAACGGATACATCGTGATCACGCCCTTTTGCCCTCCTCCCGGAATATCGGACCGGCCCTCGGTCACGTTGGCGACGATCCTCATTGTCAGGGTCTCACCGGTGTCTTGACAGTTTGGGAGGCCGAATATGCCTCTACTGCAATGCACCCGGTTGATCGGTACCTCATAGATCAGAGTTCCACAGCAGAGCCCCGTTGCCGTCGAGGTCCGTCGCCTCCTGAAGATCGTAAGCGCGCGCAGGACGTGCCCATCGCACCAAATACGGCCGCTGCCAACGCCGAACGTGAATCCACTGCGAAATTTCGGCGGATTTTTCGCAGTGAGCGCACGCTCGGCGAAGCGGGCCGGCGAAACAGGCCGGCGAAGCGGGCCGGCGAAAGGCCTAGTCGCGCAGCATCTCCGCGACCAAGAATGCCAACTCCAGCGACTGCTGGGTGTTCAACCGCGGATCGCATGCGGTCTCGTAGCGCCCGGCCAGGTCCATGTCCGAAATGTCTTGCGCCCCACCGAGGCACTCGGTCACGTTCTCGCCGGTGATCTCGACGTGGATGCCGCCCGGATGCGTGCCCAGTGCACGGTGCACCTCGAAGAAGCCCTGCACCTCGTCGACGATCCGGTCGAAGTGGCGGGTCTTGTACCCGTTGGACGACTCGTGGGTGTTGCCGTGCATCGGGTCGCACTGCCAGATCACCTGGTGGCCGGTGGCTTGCACCTTCTCGATGATCGGCGGAAGCAGGTCGCGCACCTTGTTGTTGCCCAACCGAGAAACCAGCGTGAGCCGGCCCGGCTTGTTGTGCGGATCCAGCCGCTCGACGTACTCGACGGCGAGTTCGGGCGTCATCGTCGGGCCGATCTTCACGCCGATCGGATTTGCGATCACCTCCGCGAACGCAATGTGCGCGCCGTCGAGCTGGCGGGTGCGCTCCCCGATCCACACGTAATGCGCCGACAGGTCATACAGCGCCGGCTCGCCCGCCTCGTCCTCGGCGAGGCGCAGCATCGCCCGCTCGTAGTCGAGCACCAGCGCCTCGTGGCTGGCGTAGATCTCCGCGGTCTGCAGGTTGCGGTCGTCGACGCCGCATGCGCTCATGAACGTCAAGCCGCGGTCGATCTCACTGGCCAACGCCTCGTAGCGGGCACCCGCCGGAGAGGTCCGCACGAACTCGCGGTTCCAGTCGTGCACCAGGTGCAGCGACGCCAAGCCCGACGACGTGAGCGCGCGTACCAGATTCATCGCCGCACTGGCGTTGGCGTAGGCGCGCACCAGCCGCGACGGATCGTGCTCGCGCGCCGCGGCCTCCGGTGCGAAACCGTTGATCATGTCGCCGCGGTAGGACTTCAGGCCGAGCGCGTCGATGTCGCTGGAGCGCGGCTTGGCGTACTGGCCGGCGATCCGGGCCAGCTTGATCACCGGCATGCTGGCCCCGTAGGTCAGCACCACCGCCATCTGCAAAAGCGCGCGGATGTTGCCGCGGATGTGCGGCTCGGTGTTGTCGACGAACGTCTCGGCGCAGTCGCCACCCTGCAGCAAAAACGCCTTGCCCTGCGCGACGTCCGCGAGCAGGCCTTGCAGCTTGCGGATCTCAGACGGGACGGTGATGGGCGGCACGCTCTCGAGGACCGTCCGCATCGCTTTGGCCTGGTCGGCGGGCCAGCTCGGCTGCTGAGCAGCGGGCTTGGCCAGCGCGGCGTCCAGCCGGGCGCGCAGCTCCGCCGGCAGCGGCGGCAACGCAGGCAGCTGGTCAATCGGGATGTCGACGGTCCAGTTCACCCGTCTATGGTAACGATGCCGCTCCAGCTGAATTACCGCCTTCGGCGGTGGCAATGAGTCGGAATCTCCGCAAAGCCTCCCGGGCGTCCACCAGCGCGTCGTGCGCGTCAGCGGGTTTCGGCGGCAGCGTCGGCGACCCGCGATCCTCCCAGAACTGGCGAAGCTCGCGGGTGAACTTGGGCATCGCGGGTGGCAGCGCGGTCATCGGACCCCACAGCTGACACAGCGCGACGTGGTCGTAGGCGCCGATCCACGCCCACAGCTGGATCGGTTCTGCCCTGTCGATACCGAAGAAGTCCTCGAGGTCGTTGCGGATCGCTGCCCGCGAGCGCCACAGCGGCGACGACGGCGGCGGCAGTTTGGGCAGTACGTGGTTGCGCACCCAGCGCCCGGCGAGCTGCTCGTTGAATTCGGTTGAGACAGCGTAATATTCGCGGCCATCCTCGGCGGCCACGCCGATCGAGATGAGGTCGATGGTGCGGCCGTCGTCGATGAACTCGGTGTCGTAGAAGTACCTCACGCGGGAAGCCTCATGTGCTCCTCGTGTCCCCGGGCTGTCTGCGGCGGCTTGGCGGCGTGGATCTCGCGGTCGAGCTGCTCGTCGACCCGGGCGTCGTCGGGAAATCGCGGCATACCCGACACCGCGTCCTGCACCCACAGCTTGGCCTGCACCACGGGCCGGCGGAACCGCCGCTCCCGTTCCAGTGCGTGGTACATCTTGCGCGGCCTGTTGGTGTAGCGCCACCGCGCCCACGGGGCATGCGGGCGCGACAGCCGGATCGCCCCGAGCACCAGAAGCGGCGGAATGAACATGCCCACCAGCCCCGTCCACACCTTGCCCTTGAGCAACACCACCACCGCCAGCGCGAGCGTCGCCACCGCCATCATCACCACGGTCACGCGGGCGGGCACCGAGTTGTCGTCGCGCCACATCCCGATGTCGAAGAACGACAACGGGTTGAAGCCCAGCACCAGCAGCCCGGCCACCGCGACAGCGGCGAACACAGCATCCACCGATGTGCGGCCGTCCTCAGCCCAATACACGTCGCTCAGGTGCAGAATCAGCGCGAACTCGTCGAGCACCAGCGCCGCCCCGACACCGAAAATGACTGCCGCAGCAGTGAATTCGGGCTCTCCGCCGTCGACCGCGAGCGTCACCATGGTCACTCCCGAGACCATCACCAGCACTACGCCGATCACCGCGTGGTGGATGTGCATGCCGCCGTGGCCGAGGTTGCGCGGCTGCCACCACTTGCGTGGCGCGTCGCTATCGGCGTGCCGCCGGATGTAGCGCACGATCGTGCGCGTCACGAAGAACGTCGAGATGAATGCGAGCAGGCAGAACAGCAGCGGCAGCCGCCCCCTGTCGACGAGGCTCTGCCAAAAGGAGTGCCACAACTCGGCCAGCGGACGGTCCTATGCGGCGGTCGAGCGGGCGACGCCGTCGTCGACTTTGCCCTCTTTGATGTCCGCCGCGTACAGGTCGACGTACTCCTGCCCGGACAACTGCATCAGCTCGTACATCACCTCGTCGATGACCGCGCGCTCGATGAAGCGGTTGCCGGCCAGACCCTCGAACCGGCTGAAGTCCAACGGCTTGCCGACGCGGACGGTGACCTTGCCGAACCGCCACATCTTGCTGCCCGGGGGGTTGACGACGTTGGTACCGATCATCGCGACGGGGATCACCGGCACGCCGGTTTCCAGCGCGAGCCGGGCCAGCCCCGTCTTGCCCTTGTACAACCGGCCGTCCGGCGAGCGCGTGCCCTCGGGATACATGCCGAGCAGCTTGCCGTCGTCCAGCAGTCGTTTGGCGGTGTCGAGCGCGGCCTGCGCGGCATCGGCATTGCTGCGGTCGATCGGAACCTGACCCGCCACCGTGTAGAACCAGCGGGTGAACCATCCCTTCAGACCGGTGCCCGTGAAGTACTCCGCCTTGGCCAGGAACGTGATGCGGCGCTTGACGACGAGCGGCAGATAGAAACTGTCGGCCACAGCAAGGTGGTTGCTGGCCAGAATCGCCGGGCCGGAGTCCGGAATGTGTTCAAGCCCTTCGGTTTTCGGCCGTCCCAGAAGCAACAACAGAGGTCCCATGAAGATGTACTTGAACAGCCAATACCACATGGACACTCCTGGCTCGGGGCGCGCTTTCGGGTAACTCTACCTATTCTGGAGGGTCTTCGACGCTGATGGGAATGTGCTGATACCGGCCGGGAGCAGGAGGCGGGCCGGCGCCTGGCGGACCGTCTCCATCCGGCGGCGGCGTGCCGTTGCCGTCTCCGTTGGTCGCGCCGTTGCTCTCCAGGATCGCGCGCACCACCGTCAGCAGCGCCACACTGTGCTCGGCGATGACGTCGAGCAGGGGATGCTGCTCGCCGGAGGTCAGCGCGGCCAGCGCGCATACCGGGCACCACACCTGCTGACACTTGCCGGGCGCGCCGCCGCGGCCCGACGCGATCGCCGCAGCGGCACGCACCGCGGGATCGATGCGGTCGAGCACCGCCTGAGCCAGCGCCCGCAACTCCGGCGGAATCTCGGGGTGCATTCCACTCACGCGGGCCACACCTCCGGGTTCGGTCGAAATCGCACCGTCAACTCACTCCCCCGCAGCGCGGCGTCGGTGACCACGCACCGCCGCAGCACAGACGCCAGCCGAACTCGACGCCTCATTCCCGAGGAGCCGATGATCAGGTCGTCGTCGACTCGGCCCAGCGTCAACGAGCCGGGGTCGACCTGCGGCAACTCTAACCGCATCCGGTACACAGCATCGAGACCCGAGCCGGATTCCCGGTCCACCACCGGCTGGATCGGCCCCGGCGGCGGCAAGCCGTCGACGCGGCGGACGTTGTCGAGCAGCTGCAGCAGCGCCTTGGGACCGATCGGCTCGCCGGCCAAATGAGGTGCCAGCACCAGCTCGACGTCGCCGATCTTGGTCGCGAGTTCGTCGAGTACGGCCTGCTGCTCGGTGATGCGTTCGGTGTACCAGTCGAAAGCCGGATGCTCCGGCAGATTGCGGTACTCGTACGAATCGTCTCTCATCAGAACCTGATTCACGATCAGCTCGTCGACCCGCACACCCGTCAACGACAGCGCGCCAAGCGTGCGCACCGCCTCCGCGGCGACCACCCGCTCGGCCGTCAGCACCAGGTGCGCACCCACCCGCGATTCGTCGGTAAGAAGCGCGGTCAGCCGCTCCATCCCGGCGGCCATCTGTTCCAGCACGCTCACCACAACCGCTGCGCCGGCATCCTCGCCCGCACGTGCCAGCCGCCGGTGGCGCGGCCAGGCCCGCTCGACGTACATGCCGAACGTGGCCGGCAGCGTCAGCATCCGCAGCGCGTCGGCGGTCGACGCGCAGTCGACCACGACGTGGTCCCACCGCCCCGACTCGGCGAGCTGGCCGACCTCGTGCAGGCCGAGCACCTCCTGGATACCGGGCAACGCCGACAGCTCCTCCGGCGCGACGTCACCGAGTTCCGAATCGGGAAACCGCTTGCCCAGCGGGGCGGCCACCTGCCGCCAGCGCGCCTCCAGCAGCGCGAGCGTGTCCAGGGCCAGCGCGTCGAGGAAGCCCCCGCCGGCGTCGACGTCGTCTTCCAGCACCCGGGTGACCTGGCGCGCGCCCGTCGGGACCACCGGGACACCGAGGACGTCGCCCACCGAATGTGCCTGGTCGGTGGATACCAGCAGGACACGGAAGCCGCCGCGGGCGGCACCGACCGCAGTGGCTGCGGCGAGGGTCGACTTGCCTACTCCCCCTTTGCCGACGAAGAGGCTGATCCGCTGCGCGGCGGGCGGTGACTCACTCAGCCTCGACTCGTTTCTTGAGGTCCTTCAGTGCGGTGTCGGTCAACCTACGCTCGGCCTTGCGTTTGAGCAATCCGATCATCGGGATGAGCAGGTCCACCGACAGCTCATAAGTGACCTCGGTTCCGGATCCCTTGGGCGACAAGTGGTATGCGCCGTTGAGCGCTCGCAGCAACGAACTCGACACCAGATGCCAGCGCACGGAGTTGTGATCGGCCGGCCAGTCGTACGCCAGCACCATCGTGTCCTTGAGCACGGCTGCGTCCAGCACCAGCCGCGCTGTCTTGGGATAGCCGTCGGCGTCGGCTTCGAGCACCTCGGCTTGTTTGTACTCCGACACCCACTGCGGGTAGGCCTCGATGTCCGCGATCACGTCCATCACGGTCTTCGGGTCGGCGTCGATGTAGATGGTCTGCGCCGTGGAATCTGCCACCTTCAAAAGGTACCCAAGTCAGTGCGTGCGCGACGCCCCCACCGGCCGGGAAGCTTCGAGCGTGCGTTTGACCTCGAACGCCATCTCCTTACCCGCCACCCGGCGCTGGTGGGTGAGCTTCGCGAAGTTCATCCGCGCCAGCTGCCACGCCGCCGCGCCGGCGGGCTCGGCGTGCAGGAAATAGTGCAGGATCACACCGTCGAGCATCGGCTCCAGCCAGATCTCCATCGTGCCGGTGAGCGCGCCGGTGACCGTCCAGCGGATGCCCTTCTCACCGCGGTCTTCGACCACATCGAGCCACAGATCCGGCCACCAGCGCCGCCACTTGCCCGGGTCGGACACCGCCCGTCCGACGTCGGCCGGCTCCGCGGCGACGAAGGTTTCGTCGGCAATCTGGATGCTGTGCATGGCCTCTCTCAATCCGGCGACGGATGGGTGTCCACTACCTGCTCGCTAGGCTGAACACGATAGTCACCCGCCGCTGAAAGAAGGTCCGTGATCGTGCGTGAAGTGAGCCTTCCGGCGTCGTTTTCCGTCGCGGAGAATGACAATGTTGCCAGCTCGGTGTTCGAGCACGAGCGAAGCGACCCCGATCACGTGATCTTTCAGCGGCTGGTCGACGGGGCATGGGCGGACGTGACGTGCGCGCAGGCCGCCGCGCAGATCCGCGCGGCCGCGCTGGGCCTGATCGCCGAGGGCGTCAACGCCGGGGACCGGGTGGCGATCCTGTCGGCCACCCGCTACGAGTGGGTGATCCTCGACTACGCGATCCTGTCGGTCGGGGCCGTCACTGTGCCCATCTACGAGACCAGCTCACCGGACCAGGTGCGCTGGGTGCTGGAGGACTCGGGGGCGGTGCTGGCGTTCACCGAGAACGAAGCGCACGCCCAGACCGTCAAGGAACTCGCCGACGAGCTGCCGTCGCTGCGCACGGTGCTGCGGATCGAGTCGTCGGGCCCGTCGGCGCTCGACGAGCTCTCCGAGGCCGGCCGCTCCGTGGACGCCGGCGAGCTCGACGCCCGGCTGGCCGGGCTGCGCGCTTCTGATCCGGCCACGCTGATCTACACCTCGGGCACCACAGGGCGCCCCAAGGGCGTGCAGCTGACGCACTCGAATCTGGTGCACGAGATCCGCGGTGCGTCGGCGTGCTTTCCCACGCTGCTGCGCAAGGGCGAGCGGCTGCTGATCTTCCTGCCGCTGGCTCACGTGTTGGCCCGCGCGCTGTCGATGACCGCGTTCGCCAACAAGGTGACTCTGGGCTACACCAGCGACATCAAGAACTTGGTGCCGATGCTCGGCGTGTTCAAGCCGACCGTCGTGGTGTCGGTGCCACGCGTGTTCGAAAAGGTCTACAACACAGCCGAGCTCAACGCCCGCGACTCGGGCCGGGCCAAGATCTTCGACCTTGCCGCCAAGACCGCGATCGACTGGAGCAAGGCGACCGCGGACGTGAGGAGCAGAACAGGCCAAGACAGCGGCGGGCCGTCGCTGCTGCTGCGCGCCCGGCACGCGCTGTTCGACCGGCTGGTCTACGGAAAGCTGCGCGCCGCGCTGGGCGGAAACTGCCGGGCCTCGATCTCGGGCGGCGCGCCGCTGGGCGCGCGGCTGGGCCACTTCTACCGCGGCGTCGGCGTGTCGATCTACGAGGGCTATGGCCTGACCGAGACCAGCGCCGCGATCACCGTGAACCGGATCGGGGACCTGAAGGTCGGCACTGTGGGAAAGGTCTTGCCGGGCAACAGTATTGCCCTGGCCGACGACGGCGAGCTGTTGGTCAAAGGCGGGGTGGTCTTCACCGGCTATTGGCACAACGAGCAGGCCACCCGCGAGGCGATCGACGCCGACGGCTGGTTTCACACCGGCGATCTGGGCAGCATCGACGCCGACGGCTTCTTGTCCATCACCGGCCGCAAGAAGGAGATCATCGTCACCGCGGGCGGCAAGAACGTCGCACCGGCAGTACTCGAGGACCAGCTGCGCGCGCACCCGCTGATCAGCCAGGCGATGGCGGTCGGCGACGCGAAGCCGTTCATCGGCGCGCTGATCGCGCTCGATCCGGAAGCGTTCGACGTGTGGAAGCAGCACCACGGCAAGTCGGCCGGCGCTTCGGTGGAAGAACTCGCCGACGACCCGGACCTGCGCGCCGAAATCGACCTTGCGGTCAAGGAGGCGAACCGCGCCGTGTCCAAGGCCGAGGCGATCCGCAAGTTCACGATCCTGCCGGTCGATTTCACCGTGGATACGGGCGAGCTGACGCCGACGCTGAAGGTCAAGCGCAAGGTGGTCGCAGAGAAGTTCGCCGACCAGATCGAGGCGCTTTACAGCTGATGCGGGTTACTTGAACCCGGCCTGATACTTGCATGCCTCGATCTCGTCGAGGCTCGCCAGCGGGAGAACGTGCTTGGCCTCGGCTTCGTGCAAGCAGTTCTCGTACTTGGCCTTCTTGGCTTCTTGAGAGTGCTTCTCTGCTTCGTTGACGCCCCAGGAAATTCCGATCACCGCCAGGCCGCATACCAGGATGGCCGCGGTGATGTCCCTCCTCGTCGGCTGCTTCCAGCGAGAGAAGTACTGACGCATGCCGACAGGTTAGCCGGTGCCTAGAGCAGCTCGGCGAGCCGCGCGGCCTGCCGAGTCCAGTTCCAGCGGTCCAGCACCCAGCGCCGCCCTTCTGCGCCCATGCGATCCGCCAGATCCCTGTCGGCCAGGATGCGGCTGAGCGCGTCGGCGATCTGGTCGATCGAGCGACCATCGACGACGAACCCGGTGCGGCCTTCCTGCACTGTCTCCGGCGCTCCCCCGGACCGGCCGGCCACCACGGGCACTCCCGTTGCCGACGCCTCCAGGTACACGATGCCCAGCCCCTCCACGTCGAGTCCCGCGCCGCGGGTGCGGCACGGCATCGCGAACACGTCCGCCATCGCATGGTGGGCGGGCAGCTCAGCGGCCGGCACACCTTCGGTGAATGTCACGTGCTCGCCGACGCCGGTGCCGCGGGCGAGCCGGCGCAGCGTGTCGAGATACGGGCCCCCGCCGACGATCACCAGTGCCGCGCCGTGGACCCGCGACCGGATCGCCGGGAGCGCACGGATCAGCATGTCCTGGCCTTTGCGGGGCACCAGCCGCGACAGGCAGACGATCACCGGCCGCTGCCCGAGCCCGTAGCGGGTGCGCATCTCCGCTCGCGCGGCCGGGTCGGGACGAAACCGGTTCGCGTCGACGCCGGGCGGCAGGTGTTCCAGGGACGTCCGCGGCCCGAAGGCGGACGCGAACCGGTCGCGGGTGTAGCGGCTCACGTAGGTCACCACGTCGCTGTCCTCGCCGATGCGGCGCAGCGCCGAACGCGCCACCGGCAACATCGACCAGCCCACTTCGTGCCCGTGCGTGCTGGCCAGCACCCGTCGCGCACCGGCCTTACGGGCACGCCGCGCCAGCAGTCCCAACGGCGCGGCGGCCCCGAACCACACGGTGTCGATGCCCCGTTCGGCGATCAATGTGCGCATCCGCGCGTCGACGTCGGGAATCGGCAGCATGAGCGTCCCGGGGTGGCGGACCACGTCGAACGGGGCGTCCCGGTCGTATTGTTCCGCGCGTTTCCAGTGCGGTGCGTACACCGTCAGCGTGTGCGCAGCCGACCGGGCCAAGTGATGCGTCAGCGCCTCGAGATAGGCCTGGATGCCGCCGGGACGCGGAGGAAAGTCGTTGGTGACCAGCAGGACCCGCGACACGGCTGACCAATCTACCCAGCGAGCCAGCGCTGCCAGCGCGCTAGCAGCACGTCCCAGCCCAGCCCCAGCGTGGCCTGCGGGCCACCACCCGATAGGTAGAGCCGCCGCAGCGCAGGCGTGCCGTACGCGTCGGCGATGAACGTCGCGAACCACCAGGCGCGGTCGTAGGCCGCCGACCGGCCCGCGCCGACCGAGTCGAGTTCGGCGTCCGACGGCAGACGTGCCGGCACCGCGGTCTGCCCGGGCGGTGTCGCAGGGCCGCGCGCGACGTAGTCGGCGACACCCTCGGTCAGCCACTGCGGCGCGTCGAGCGTCGTATCGGCCCGGGTGGCGTAATGAAAAAGCTCGTGGCGCAACACGATTCGCAAGGCTTGCGGGTTCATCGCAGCAGCTCCGGGGGCGAACACAATCCGCTGCCCGGACGCTTCCCGCCGGGCGACGTCCACGTGGTCGGCCACCGCGACCGCGGCCACCCCGGTCCAGTCGCGGTCCGGCTGCCCGGTCTGGGCCGCGAAGTCGGTGTCGCTGCCGGTGGTCACGACGACGATCTCGCGGGGCCAGTCGTCGCCCCAGAATGCCGACACCGCGGCGACGGCGTCGGGCATCTCCGCGGCGATGCGGCCAGGCAGTTGCGCCGGCGCGCCGCGGTCGACGAGCCGCATCATGTGCGCAGGAGCGGCGGTCGGTGCCGGTGAGCGGCCGAGCACCACTGCGGCCGCTACTATCTGGCCGACCAGGAGCAGACCCAGAGCGGCGGCCAGCAGCCGCGGGTGCGGGTGCTCAGTACCTGCGGACGTTGTAGATCGGCGCATTGCCCACTGGCGCCACCTTCACCGGTGTGCCGTAGGTGGACGCGTGCACGATCATCCCGTCGCCGATGTAGAGGCCGACGTGCGACGCGTCGCCGTAGTAGGTGACGACGTCACCGGGCTGCATGTCCGACAGCGACACCGGCTGGCCGCCGGCGGCCTGCGCCTGGCTGGAATGCGGCAGCGAAACGCCGGCCTGCTGGAACGCCCACTTCACCAGGCCCGAGCAGTCGAACGCGTTGGGGCCCTCAGCGCCCCACGAGTACGGCGAACCCATTCGGCTCAGCGCCGCCTGGACGACGATCGCGGCCTCCGGTGAGCCGCCCGGCGCGGCGACGTCGCCGTTGGGCGGCAAGGCGCCCTCGGGAGCGGGCATCGCGTTGATCGAGACGTCCGGCGGCGGCAGGTTCGGCAGCGCCTCCGGGGCGTCGGGCAGCGTGGCCTGTGCCTGCGGCGGCGCGCCCAATGCGGCCCGCTGGTTGGGGCTGAGCGCCAGGTACTGCGACTTGACCACCGCGATCTGCGTCTGCAACTTGCTTTGCTTGGCCTGCACGTCGGCGCGCACTGCGGCGGCCTGCTCGGCGGCGACGCGGGCCGCATCGGCGGACTTGGCCGACGCCGCCTCGGCCGCGGCGGCCTTCTGGCTCAGCGAGCGGTAACTGGCCATCTGCGCCGACATCTCGCTCGCCACTACTTCTTGTGCGGTCATCTGGTCGATGAGGTGCTGCGGCGAGTCGGCGGTCATCATCGCGCTGAAGCTGTCGGTGTGGCCGCCCATGTACATCGCCGCGGCCAGCTTGTCGACGGTGGCCTGGTATCCCGTCAGTTGCGCCTTGGCGGACTCGACGGCCGCCACGTCGGCGTCGTGCTTCTGCTCGGCGGCTTTCTGCGCGGCGAGCTTGCGGTCCAGATCCAGCTGGGCCGTGTGCATCTCTTCGGTGGTCTGCTCAGCCTGCCGTGACAGTTCGTTGAGTTTGGCCAACGCGTCATCGGCCGGATCGGCATGCCCGCTGCCCGCAAGCAGGCTGCCGAATATTGAAAGTACTGCTGTCGCAACGATTATCGATCGCCTGGAACGGCGGCTGATCCACCGCGCACGATCAGATCTCAAAGCCGGAGAATCCTTCGAGTGCCGTGGCCGAGGCCCGTAGCTGCTTAGGTCTCAGATAGGTTACGAAACGGCATCCACCTTGTCCAACAGGCAGGCGAATCTAAGAGGCAATCTTAGAAGTCACGCAACGCCAGGATTTTTTCGCCGCCGAATCGGAACCAACCGCAGCCGCGGCGCAAGCCCCGCTTCGGCAAGCGCTTCCAGCGCCGCGCACTCGTCGTCTCGAAGTGAGCCCGGAACACCGATCAGAACACTGATCACGCATTCCTTGCAGGCGGCGCCCCGCACGGCGCAGTCGTCGCAGTCAATGATCATGGCCGCGACGGTAGCGACACCCACCGACAGGTTCCGCGCAAATCTCGGGCGGTGTCAGTGCCCCTGCCTAGCGTCAACGCTCATGGAGCAGCTCAGCTTCGCCGACGTGGACCCTGCGGCGGAAGTCACGCTCGCTCAAACCACCTTCGTGGTGGTCGATCTGGAGACCACCGGCGGGCGGGCCACCGACGCGATCACCGAGATCGGGGCGGTCAAGGTGCGGGGCGGCGTCGTGCTCGGCGAGTTCGCGACGCTGGTGGACCCCGGTCGCGTGATCCCACCGCAGATCGTGCAGCTGACCGGCATCACCACCGCGATGGTCTCGGACGCACCGAAGATCGACGCAGTCCTGCCCATGTTCCTCGAGTTCGCCCGCGGCGCCGTGCTGGTCGCCCACAACGCCGGATTCGACGTCGGTTTCCTCAAGGCTGCGGCGCGGCGCTGCGACATCACATGGCCACGTCCGCCGGTGCTGTGTACCGTGCGGCTGGCCCGACGGGTGCTCTCGCGCGAGGAGGCGCCCAGCGTGCGGCTGGCCGCGCTCGCCAAGCTGTTCTCGGTCTCGTGTCAGCCCACCCACCGCGCGCTCGACGACGCGCGCGCCACCGTCGACGTGTTGCACGCGCTCATCGAGCGGGTGGGCAACCAGGGCGTGCACACCTACACAGATCTGCAGGCGTATCTGCCGAATGTCACTGCGGCGCAACGACGTAAACGCGTGCTCGCCGACGGCGTGCCGTCGCGGCCGGGGGTGTACCTGTTCCGCGGCCCGGGCGGTGAGGTCCTTTACGTGGGCACCGCGGTGAACCTCAAACGCCGTGTCAGCCAATACTTCACCGGCGCCGACAGCCGGGCGCGGATCAGTGAAATGGTGACGCTGGCCACCGGCGTCGACGTGGTCGAGTGCGCGCATGCGCTGGAGGCCGGGGGGCGCGAACTGCGGCTGCTGGCCGCGCACGCACCGCCTTACAACCGGCGCTCACGGTTCCCGCGCCGATGGTGGTGGCTGACGCTGTCCGACGAGGCGTTCCCGCGGTTCACCGTGGTGCGGGAACCGCGGAGCAGCCGCGTCGTCGGCCCGTTCCGCTCCCGCACCGACGCCGCCGACACCGCTGCACTGCTGGCGCGGTTCACCGGAGTGCGGACCTGCGGCACACGGCTGGGCCGCTCCGCCACCCACGGCCCGAGCTGCCCCGAACGGGAGGTGTCACCGTGCCCGGCGCCCCGCGGGCTTTCGGCCACCGACTACGCCGACGCACCACGACGTGCCGAAGCGCTGATCGACGGCCGCGACAACGCAGCGCTGGCGGCGATCGCGGACCGGATCGCCGAACTCGCCGCGCGAGGCCACTACGAATCGGCCGGCCGGCTGCGGGATCACGCGGCCGCGACGGTCGAGGTGCTGTGGCGGGCACAGCGGCTGCGAGCGCTCGCCGAGATTCCCGAGCTGGTCGCGGCCGCGCCCGACGGCGACGGCGGCTGGCACATCGCGGTGATCCGGCACGCCCAGTTGGCCGCCGCCGTCACCGCGCCGCGCGGCGTGCCGCCGATGCCGGTGATCGAGGCGGCGTGCGCGGGTGCCCAGATGGTTCTGCCGGCCGACGCGCCGCTCGGTGGCGCGCTGGTCGAAGAGTCCGCGCTGATCGCCCGCTGGCTCGAGAAGCCCGGCGTTCGGATTGTGCGGACCGAACGCGGCTATGCGGTCCCGATTGCCAGCGCGGGCCCGTGGGCGGCCTGGGCGGCGGCTGCGCGCTCTGCCAAACTGGCTGCCGAGCAAGACATTCAAGCGTTCGAAGGGTCGCTAGACCTTTTGTGTGAACCGCGCCCAACGCGCGAGCAGGTGTTCGGCCGCCCCCGAGTCGATCGCGGTAGCGGCCCGTTGCAACGCCGACTCCCAGGCGGAACGCCACTCGACGTCGCCGGCTAGCCCGGCGTGCGCCACCATCGCCCCCGCGGCGTTGAGCAGCACCGCGTCGCGCACCGGGCCGGCGGCCCCGGCCAGCACCGATCGGGCTACCTCGGCGTTCTGCTCGGCGTCGCCGCCGAGCAGGTGCGCCAACTCGGCCTTGGCGATCCCGAACTCGCTGGGGTCGAAGGTCAGCTTGGTCACCGTCCCGGCCCGCACCCGCCAGACCGTGCTCGTGGTGGTCGTGGTGAGCTCGTCGAGGCCGTCGTCGCCGCGGACCACCAACACGCTGGACCCGCGCTCGGCGAACACGCCGGCCATCACCTCGCCCAGCTCGTCGAAGGCACAACCGACCAGACCGGCTCGCGGCAGCGCCGGATTGGTCAGCGGCCCCAGGAGATTGAACACCGTCGGGACGCCGACCTCGCGCCGCGCGACAGAGGTGTGGCGGAACGACGGGTGAAATAGCGGCGCGAAGCAGAACCCGATGCCCACCTCGGTGAGGCTGCGCGCGACGTCGTCGGGCGACAGGTCGATGCGCACGCCGAGGGCCTCCAGCACGTCTGCGCCGCCGCTGCGCGACGACGCGGCGCGGTTGCCGTGCTTGATCACCGGGATTCCGTTGGCCGCCACCACGATTGCGGCCATCGTCGACAGGTTGACGGAGTTGGACCCATCGCCCCCGGTGCCGACGACGTCGACGGCGTCCGACCCCAGCTGCGCCCCCGGCAGTCTGCGCGCGTGTGCCAGCATGGTGTCGGCGAGCTCACGGACTTCGGCGGCGGTGGGGCCCTTCATCTTCATCGCGACACCGAACGCGGCGATCTGGGCGGGGGTGGCCGCGCCCGTCATCACCTGCTCCATAGCCCAGGCCGCGCCTCCGGGTTCCAGCTCATTTCCGGAGGTCAGCGCTGCGAGCACCTGCGGCCACGACAATGCCGTCACGCGCAGATGGTCCCACGTGCGATCACTTTGTGACCAAAAGGGTCCCCCGCTGGAATCCGACAACTACAAAGCGTCATACTTCTTTTGTGACGAGCGCTGTAGGGACCTCCGGAACCGCGATCACGTCGCGAGTGCATTCCCTGAACCGGCCGAACATGGTCAGTGTCGGCACGATCGTCTGGCTGTCCAGCGAACTCATGTTCTTTGCTGGATTGTTCGCGATGTACTTCACTGCCCGTGCCCAGGCCGCAGGCAACTGGCCGCCGCCGCCCACCGAACTGAACCTGTATCAGGCGGTTCCGGTGACGCTGGTGCTGATCGCGTCGTCGTTCACGTGTCAGATGGGCGTGTTCGCCGCCGAGCGCGGCGACGTGTTCGGGCTGCGCCGCTGGTATGTGGTCACGTTTCTGATGGGCGCCTTCTTCATCGCCGGCCAGGGCTACGAGTACATCCATCTGGTGCAGCACGGCACCACCATCCCCGGCAGCGCGTACGGCTCGGTGTTCTACCTGGCCACTGGATTCCACGGCTTGCACGTCATCGGCGGTTTGATCGCATTCATCTTGCTGCTGATCCGCACCACGATGAGCAAGTTCACTCCTGCGCAGGCCACCGCGGCGATCGTCGTCTCGTATTACTGGCACTTCGTCGACATCGTCTGGATCGCGTTGTTCGCCACCATCTACTTCGTCCGATGACCCGCAGCGCGGCGAAGATGAAGGGAGCCCAGTTGTTTGGCGCGGACGTGAGGAGCAAGACGGCCGCCGCGGACGCGAGGAGCAAGACGCCCTCAGCCCGGTTCGGCCCGACCAGCCGGTCCCGTCGGCGGCTGCGCCGACGCCTGTCGGCCGGTCTGCTGCTGTTGGCCGCGCTGTTCATTGCGGGCGGCTTGGCCGCCACGCTCACCCCCAAGCCGCAGGTGGCCGTCGCCGACCAGTCCCAAGAGGCGCTGGTGCGCAACGGCAAGCAGCTTTACGAGACCTCGTGCGTGTCCTGCCACGGGGCGAACCTGCAGGGCATCGCCGAGCGCGGCCCCAGCCTGGTCGGCGTCGGTGAGGCGGCGGTCTACTTCCAGGTGTCCACCGGACGCATGCCGCTGGCCAGCCAGAATCAGCAGGCGCCCCGCAAGCCGCCCGCCTTCGACGAGAACCAGATCGACGCGCTGATGGCCTACGTGCAGGCCAACGGCGGCGGTCCGACGGTGCCGCGCGACCAGAACGGCAAGATCGCGATGGAGTCGCTGATCGGCGACGACGTCGCCCGGGGCGGCGACCTGTTCCGGCTGAACTGCGCGTCCTGCCACAACTTCACTGGAAAGGGGGGTGCGCTCTCCTCGGGGAAGTATGCCCCGGACCTGGCCGAGCCGAACCCGGCACAGATCTACACTGCGATGCTCACCGGCCCGCAGAACATGCCGAAGTTCTCCGACCGCCAGCTCACCCCTGACGAGAAAAAGGACATCATCGCCTACGTCAAGATGGCTTCTGAGGTCCCGAACCCCGGCGGGTACGGCCTGGGTGGTTTCGGGCCGACGTCGGAAGCCTGGGCGATGTGGCTGATAGGAATCGTGGGCGTTATCGCCGCCGCCCTGTGGATCGGAGCACGCTCAACATGACGGAAACGCCGAAGGTGCCCAGCGATCAAGAGCTCAACGAGATGGACCGCGACGAGCTGGTACGACTCGGCACCAAACTCGACGGTGTCGAGGTGCTCTACAAGGAGCCCCGTTGGCCCGTGGAGGGCACGCGCGCCGAAAAGCGCGCCGAGCGGCGGGTCGCGTTCTGGTTGCTGCTGGGCGGGTTCTCCGGGCTGGCGCTGCTGCTGATCTTCTTGTTCTGGCCGTGGGAGTGGAAGCCGCAGAACGCTCCCGGCAGCCTGCTTTACACGTTGACCACGCCTCTGTACGGGCTGACGTTCGGCTTGTCGATCCTGTCGATCGGCATCGGCGCCGTTCTGTACCAGAAGCGGTTCATCCCGGAAGAGATCGTGGTGCAGGACCGCCACGACGGGCCGTCGTCCGAGGTCGATCGCAAGACCATTGTGGCCGAGCTGACCGAGACCTTGGACGCCTCGACGATTGGCCGCCGCAAGGTGATCAAGACGTCGTTCGGAGTCGCCCTGGGCGCCTTCGGGTTGGGCACCGTGGTGGCGTTCATCGGTGGCCTCATCAAGAATCCGTGGAAGCCGGTGGTGCAGACCTCGGAGGGGCCCACCGCGGTGCTGTGGACGTCGGGGTGGACGCCGCGCTACAAGGGCGAAACCATCTTTTTGGCCACCGCCACGGGCCGGCCAGGTGAGTCGCCGTTCATCAAAGTGCGCCCCGAGGACCTCGACGCGGGCGGCATGATGACGGTATTCCCGTGGCGGGAGTCGGACGGCGACGGCAGCACCGTCGAGTCGCACGAGAAGCTCACGGAAATCGCGATGGGCGTGCGCAATCCGGTGATGCTCATCCGCATCAAGCCCAATGACATGCACAAGGTCGTCAAACGTCAAGGGCAGGAAAGCTTCAACTACGGCGACCTGTTCGCGTTCACCAAGGTCTGCTCGCACCTGGGCTGCCCCGCCTCGCTCTACGAGCAGCAGACCTACCGCATCCTGTGCCCGTGCCATCAGTCGCAATTCGACCTGCTGCACTTCGCCAAGCCCATCTTCGGCCCTGCCGCGAGGGCATTGGCGCAGTTGCCGATCACTGTCGACAAGGACGGGTATCTGGTAGCCAACGGCAACTTCATCGAGCCCGTTGGGCCGGCATTCTGGGAACGGAAGACAACATGAGTCCTTCACTGAAACCCCCGAAACTCGGTGACATCGCCGCCCATCAGGCGGAGGCGATGGATCAGCGCTACCACCTCGCCGCGGGGATGAAGCGCCAGATCAACAAGGTCTTCCCCACCCACTGGTCGTTCCTGCTCGGCGAGATCGCGATGTATTCGTTCATCGTGCTGTTGCTGACCGGCGTCTACCTGACGCTGTTCTTCGACCCGTCGATGACCGAAGTCACGTATCACGGTGTGTACCAACCACTCAACGGTGTGCAGATGTCGCGGGCGTACGAGAGCGCACTCGACATCAGCTTCGAGGTCCGCGGCGGATTGTTCGTGCGGCAGATCCATCACTGGGCCGCACTGATGTTCGCGGCGGCGATCATGGTGCACCTTGCCCGCATCTTCTTCACGGGCGCGTTCCGCAAGCCACGCGAAGCGAACTGGGTGATCGGCTCGCTGCTGTTGATCCTGGCGATGTTCGAGGGTTACTTCGGCTACTCGCTGCCCGACGACCTGCTGTCGGGCATCGGCCTGCGCGCCGCGCTGAGCTCGATCACGTTGGGAATGCCGGTGATCGGCACCTGGCTGCACTGGGCGCTGTTCGGCGGTGACTTCCCCGGCGACATCCTGATCCCGCGGCTGTACGTGGTGCACGTTCTGCTGTTCCCGGCAATCATCTTGGCGCTCATCGGTGTTCACCTCGCGCTGGTCTGGTACCAGAAGCACACGCAGTTCCCTGGCCCGGGCCGCACGGAACAAAACGTGGTCGGGGTGCGGATTCTGCCGGTGTTCGCGGTCAAGTCGGGGGCGTTCTTCGCGATCGTCGTCGGCATCCTGGGCCTGATGGGCGGCCTGCTGCAGATCAACCCGATCTGGCAGCTCGGCCCGTACAAGCCGTCGCAGGTGTCCGCAGGCTCGCAACCGGACTTCTACATGATGTGGACCGAGGGATTGGCTCGCATCTTCCCGCCGTGGGAGATTTACATCGGCCACTACACCATCCCCGCGCCGGTCTGGGTGGCGCTGCTCATGGGCCTGGTGTTCGTGCTGCTGCCGCTGTGGCCCTATATCGAGAAGAAGGCCACGAAGGACGACGCTCACCACAATTTGCTGCAACGGCCGCGCGACGTGCCGGTGCGCACCGCCATCGGCGCGATGGCGATCGCGTTCTACATGGTGCTGACCATGAGCGCGATGAACGACATCATCGCGCTGAAGTTCCACATCTCGCTGAACGCCACCACGTGGATCGGCCGGATCGGAATGGTGGTGCTGCCGCCGATCGTGTACTTCATTGCCTACCGCTGGGCAATCGCGTTGCAGCGCAGCGACCGTGAGGTGCTCGAGCATGGCGTCGAAACCGGCATCATCAAGCGGCTGCCGCATGGCGCGTACATCGAACTGCATCAGCCGCTGGGACCGGTCGACGAGCACGGCCATCCCATTCCGCTGGAGTACCAGGGCGCCCCGGTGCCCAAGCGGATGAACAAGCTGGGCCTCGGCGGCGCGCCTGGCCTGGGCAGCCTGTTGACGGCCGACCCGCCAGCGGAGCAGCAGGCGCTGACCGAGGCGCAGCACGCCGCCGAACAGCGGGCGCTCACCGCGGTGCGCGAGCGTCAGGAAAGCGTCAACGGGTTCAACGGGTCGCGCGACGGCGAGTCACCGAACGGGCACCACTGACGCGTCCAGCCGACGCAGCTGCCGCCATGGGATCAACGGCATCAGCACGGTAATGACGCCCGCCAGTGTCAGCGCGGCCCATGCCGAACCGTCGTGCTGAACGCCCAGAAAGTAGGTAGCCGTCGCGACCGCCAAGGTCGCCGCGCCGATAGCCGTGGCCATCGACAGCGTGAAGCGAAGCCACACGTGGTCCATCTCGTCATCGGACAGGCCATCGACTCTGGACGACGACGCCGCACCCCCCGCTTGCCGCTGCGCCGGGTCGGTCACCGACCCGAACACGCGTAGTTTCTCGGTGGTCGCCTCGACGGGCGGATACGCCGGAGGCGGTGGCGCGGGCGCGCGGCGCGGCGGTTCCAGCTGCGCTTCTCGACGAGCCCTCAGCAGCAACGGAATTGACGCCAAAATGATCACCGCCGACACTGCGATGACGACGTAGAGTCCCCACGGCGTGCCGGAGTCGGCGGCCGGCTGCCCTGCCCTGCCAGAGGCGAGTTCGACGAGCGCGACGATCGCCGCGACGCTGACTCCGATCACGGCGAGCCAGACCACCGCGCAAGCGATCAGCAGGGTGCGAAGAACGGTATCGGATCGGTCCATCAGCAGCTCGTCACTGGGGAGTTGTCGGTTCGTTGGGACAGGACTGTCCCATCGCTGGCGGTGATCGAGCAGTTCAGCCTGCTCAGCCGGAACAAGCTGGACGCTTCGACCGAACCGACCTCCGAATTCGAGATCGGGGTGAGCGTGAACGACCATGGGATGTACACGTTGCGCTGGGTGCGGCTGCGGCCGGACGCGTCGGTGAACGTGATCGTGATGATGTCCCCGGGCGCCTTGGTCCCGGTCACCGAGTAGGTGATCTGTCGCGGACCGGCCGGGGTGGTGGTCGTGGTGGTCGGCGGTGGCGGAGGCGGTGCGCTGCTGCTCGGCGCGGCCGACGGTGCCGGCGGTGGCGGAGGCGCCTCCGAGCTCGGCGGCGGCGGAGGCGGCGGCGCCTCGGACGTCACCGTGATCGTCTCGGTCGAGGGCGGCGGCGGAGGCGGCTCACTGGTCGGCGGCGGCGGAGGCGGCGTCGACTTGGGGATCTGGTCCTGCACTGGCGGTGTCGAGGGCTTCGTGGTGGTGGGCGCGGCCTGGTTGGACGTGAGGCTGGGAAACACCAGCAGCGACACCGAGGCCACCAGCGCGACGGCCGCCAGGATGGCGGCTATGCCGACCACCCACGGCCAGCGCGGCGGCGGCGGCTGCTCCTCGTATCCCGGCGCGTCGTAGGCGTCGTAGTCGTAGAGCGCCGGGTCGGCGGGAATGTAGGGGCCGCTGGTGAATTGCTCTGACTCGGGAGCCGAGTAAGCCCGGGAAAACCCTGTGTCGGTGGTCTCGCCGCCTGGCTCATCCCCGAAAGACTCTTCAGGCCCTGGGGGATTCGGCCCGCTCATCTCTAGATTCCTTCTCAGTTACCGCTCTATAGGTGCGCGGGCCACGCAGAGTGCCCGTGGCAACACTACCCAACGGCACTGGGCGGTCGACTCCTCCCGCAGTCCCCCGGCCGGAACTTGGAGCCGGATTGTGACCTTGGGAAGGCCGCTAGTGCTTCTCGGGCCCGACGTAGTACTCGAACACCAGACCGGCCGCCGCGCTGAGCACGAACACCACGCCGGCGACGATCAGCCACGGCAGCCACAGTGCCACCCCAACCGCGGCCACCGAGGCGGCCAGCGCCACCATGACCGGCCACCAGCTGTGCGGCGCATAGAAGCCCAATTCACCTGCGCCATCGGCGATCTCGGCGTCTTCGTAGTCTTCGGGCCGGGTGTCGAGCCGACGCGCGACGAACCGGAAGAACGTCCCGATGATCAGCGTCAGTCCGGTGGTCATCACCAGTGCGGTGACGCCCGCCCACTCGATGCCGCCCGAGAAGAAGTACGCGGTCAGAAACGCATAGACCACCGTTGCCAGCGCAAAGAAGGCCGTTAGGATCTCGAACAGCCGGGCTTCGATATGCATGGCGTGTCCTTACTTCGGCGCCGACAGGGACTGTTCACCCCGGCGCGTGTCGAACGGTTTGGTGGTGACGGCCGCAGGCGGCAGCCCGATCATCTGCAGCGCCTGGGAGTTGGTCTTTCCGGCCAGCCGGGCGTCGAGGTAGGCCTTGAAGTCGTTGGGCTCTACCACGCGCACTTCGAAGTTCATCATCGCGTGGTAGGTGCCGCACAGCTCCGCGCAGCGCCCGACGAAGGCGCCGGTCTTCTCGATCTCGGAGACCTGGAACTTGTTGTCGGTGTGGTTGGCGTCCGGGTCGGGCAGCACGTCGCGCTTGAACAGAAAGTCGATGATCCAAAACGAGTGCACCACGTCGGCCGAGGCCAGCTGGAACTCGATGCGCTTGTGCGCGGGCAACACCAGGACCGGGATCTCGTCGCTGGTGCCCAGCGTCTCGACCTTGTCGTAGTTCAGGTAGCTGCGGTCCTCGGGATTCTTGCCGCGGATCGCCCCGACAAGCTCCTCGCCGTGTTGGTCCTTACCTTCCGGCTTCGAGGCCTGGGCCAGCTTGCGCTCGTTGTCGGCGAGGTCTTTGCGATAGGTGCCGTCTTTGAAGTTCACGCTCTGGTAGCCGAACTTCCAGTTCCACTGGAACGCCGTCACGTCGACGACCACCTCGGGGTCCGGGTCCTTGTTCAGCATGCGTTCCTGCACGACCACGGTGAAGTAGAACAGCACCGCGATGATCAGAAACGGCGTGACCGTCAGCACCAGCTCAAGGGGCATGTTGTAGCCGAACTGCCGCGGCAGCTCGGTCTGGCCCTTCTTGTGGCGGTGAAACGCCGCGCTCCAGAACGTCAGGCCCCAGACGATGATCCCGACGACGAACGCGGCGATCAGCGAGCCGATCCACAGCTTCATGTTGTCGTGGGCTTCGGGCGTGATGCCGTCCGGCCAGCCCAATTTCAGCGCGTCGTAGGCGTTGCACCCGGACAGCGTGACGGCTGCCACACTGAGCATGACCGTCAAGCCGAGAAGCCGCAGCCGTCTCACGTGGGCGCCTCCTGTGGTGGTCAGGGCGAACGGGTGGGATGTTGCTACTACGCAGCGTAGACCACCCTCCGTCGAGGCAGTGAGGCGACCGGGCAACTCCGCGGTGCCATACTTGGCGCGATGTGCGGACTGCTGGCCCTGGTGCGTGACCCGTCGCCCGCAGGCACCGCCGTGCTGGTCGACGAGGTCGCCGAAGCGTCGCATCTGATGCGCCACCGCGGCCCTGACGAGCCGGGCACCTGGTCGGATGCGCAGGTGGTGTTCGGGTTCAACCGGCTGTCGATCATCGACATCGAGCACTCGCATCAGCCGCTGCGCTGGGGGCCGGCCGAGGACGCCGACCGATACGTGCTGGTGTTCAACGGAGAGATCTACAACTACCTGGAGTTGCGGGCGCAGCTGGCCGCCGAGCACGGCGCGGTGTTTCACACCGACGGCGACGGCGAGGCGATCATCGCGGCCTATCACTACTGGGGCGCCGGCGCGCTCTCGAGGCTGCGCGGGATGTTCGCGTTCGCATTGTGGGACACCGCACGAGGCGAACTGTTCTGCGCACGCGACCCGTTCGGCATCAAGCCGCTGTTCATGGCGACCGGACCGGGCGGCACCGCGGTGGCCAGCGAGAAGAAATGCCTCCAGGAGCTCGCCGGCGTGCTGGGCGCCGACCTCACGCTCGACGAACGCGCCGTGCAGCACTACACGGTGCTGCAGTACGTGCCCGAGCCGGAGACCCTGCACCGCGGTATCCGGCGTCTGGAATCGGGCTGCTACGCCGTCATCCGGCCCGGGCAGCCACCGCAGACCACCCGCTACTTCCAGCCGAGCTTCGCCGCGGTGCCGTTCGTCAACGGAAGCGAACAGGCCCGCTACGACGAAATCACCGCCGTGCTCGAGGACTCGGTGGCCAAGCACATGCGCGCCGACGTCACCGTGGGCGCCTTCCTGTCCGGCGGCATCGACTCGACGGCCATCGCCGCGCTGGCCATCCGTCACAATCCGCGCCTGATCACATTCACCACAGGCTTTGAGCGCGAAGGGTTTTCGGAGGTCGACGTCGCGGTGGCATCGGCCGAGGCGATCGGCGCCCGGCACGTCTCGAAGGTCGTCTCCCCCGCCGAGTTCGTCGAAGCGTTGCCCGAGATCGTCTGGTATCTCGACGAGCCGGTGGCCGACCCGGCACTGGTGCCGCTGTTCTTCATCGCCCGCGAAGCACGCAAACACGTCAAGGTGGTGCTGTCCGGCGAGGGCGCCGATGAACTGTTCGGCGGCTACACGATCTATCGAGAACCCCTGTCGCTCAAGCCTTTCGAGTACCTTCCCGGAAAGGTGCGCCGGTCGATGCGCAAGGTGTCAGCACCGCTGCCGGAAGGCATGCGCGGCAAGAGCCTGCTGCATCGAGGCTCGCAAACCCTCGAGGAGCGCTACTACGGTAACGCGCGCAGCTTCTCCGATCCTCAGCTGCGTGCGGTGCTGAAGAACTTCCGGCCGGAATGGACCCACACCGACGTCACCGCCTCGGTATACGAGCAGTCACGCGACTGGGATCCGGTGGCCCGCATGCAACATCTCGACCTGTTCACGTGGCTGCGGGGCGACATTCTGGTCAAGGCCGACAAGATGACCATGGCCAACTCGCTGGAGCTTCGGGTGCCGTTCCTGGATCCGGAGGTGTTCGCTGTCGCGTCGCGGCTTCCGATGCGGCAGAAGATCACCCGCACCACCACTAAGTACGCGCTGCGGCGCGCATTGGAGCCGATTGTGCCCGCGCATGTGCTGCATCGGCCGAAACTCGGTTTCCCCGTGCCGATTCGGCACTGGTTGCAGGCCGGTGAGCTACTCGACTGGGCGCACCAGATGATCGCCACCACGCAGGCCGACGAGCTGATCGACGTGGCCGCCGTGCGGCGGATGCTCGACGAGCACCTGGCCGGCACCAGCGATCACAGCCGCCGGCTGTGGACGGTGCTGATCTTTATGCTGTGGCATGCGATCTTCGTCGAGGGCAGCATCGTGCCGCGGATCAGCGAACCCCAGTATCCGGTACAGATTTAGAGCGCTGAGGCAATCTCGTCAGCGGCGTCCTGGCCGTACGCGCCGGCGAGGCGCGACAACGCGGCCTCGCGATCCCAGTGCCATTGCTGGGTTCCGTTCGTCTCCAACACCAAGACTGCGACCAGCGAGCCGAGCTGCGCCGAGCGCTCCAGCCCGAGCCCAGCGCTGCGGCCGGTGAGGAAGCCCGCTCGGAATGCGTCGCCGACTCCGGTCGGATCGACCTTGCTGGTTTCGGGTACCACGCCCACGTGCAATGAGCTGCCGTCGCGGCTGACCAGGTCAACTCCCTTGGGTCCCAACGTCGTAACGCGCAGATCGACTTGCGCCAACACGTCGTCTTCGGTCCACCCCGTCTTCTGCAGCAGCAGATCCCATTCGTAGTCGTTGGTGAACAGGTAGGTGGCCCCGTCGATCAACCTGCGGATTTCCTCGCCGGAAAGGCGGGCCAGCTGCTGTGAGGGGTCGGCGGCAAACGCCAGCCCCAACCGGCGGCACTCGTCGGTGTGCAGGAACATGGTGTCGGGATCGTTGGCGCCGATGATCACCAAATCCGGTGTGCCGATGGCGGACACAATCTTCTCCAGGGAGATGTGCCGGGCCTGCGACATCGCGCCCGGATAGAACGACGCGATCTGGGCCATTTCGAGATCCGTGGTGCAGACGAACCTTGCGGTGTGTTCGGACTGCGAGATCAGCACGTGGTCGCAGTTCACGCCGTGCTCTTGCAACCACTCGCGGTAGTCCGCGAAATCCATGCCTGCGGCACCGATCAGCACTGCATCGCCGCCGAGCACGCCGATCGCATACGCCATGTTGCCGGCCACGCCGCCGCGGTGCACCACCAGATCGTCGACCAGAAAGCTCAACGAGACCTTCTGCAGATGGTCGGCCAGCAGCTGCTCGGAGAACCTGCCCGGGAAGCGCATCAGGTGGTCGGTCGCAATGGAGCCGGTCACGGCAATCGTCACGTGGTCATCCTTTTCACGCTAGCCTGCGTACCATGGCCGGCCCGTACCAGCAGTACTCCGACCCTGCCCTTAGTCCGTCGAACTATAGCGACCCGTCCCCCAGGCCAGATCAGCCCGCCGCCGCATCCGTGTACCCCGGTGCGCTGCCGCCACCGGTGCCGTATCCGAGCCGGCGCCGCTGGCGGCTGGTACTGGCGGTGCTGGTGGTGCTCGCCGTGGTGGCCGGCGCAGTCACTGCGGTGGTGTATGCGGTCAACGAGGGCTCCGGCGACAGCAGCACCGCTGTGGGCGGACGGATCAGCGAAACCGCGGCCAAATCCGCGATCCAGAACTACCTCACCGCGCTGGAGAGAGGCGATACGGACATCGTCGCCCGCAATACGCTGTGCGGGCTGTACGACAAGGTCAAGGACAAGCGGTCAGACCAGGCGTTGGCGCGGCTGCTGTCCGACACCTTCCGCAAGCAGTTCTCCAACGTCGAGGTGACGTCGATCGACAAGATCGTCTACCTGTCGCAGTACCAGGCACAGGTGCTGTTCACGATGCAGGTGATCCCGCTCACCAGGGGTTCGCAAAAACGCCAGGAACAGGCCACCGCCCAGCTGCTGTCCCAGGGCGACCAAGTGCTGGTATGCCAGTACCTGCTGCGCGGCGTGGGTCAGTACTGACCGTCAGTTGAACGAGTCCCCGCACGCGCACGATCCGGTGGCGTTCGGGTTGTCGATGGTAAAGCCCTGCTTTTCGATCGTGTCGACGAAGTCGATGGTGGCGCCCTGCATGTAGGGCGCGCTCATCCGGTCCACCGTCAACGTCACACCGCCGAATTCGGCGGTCAAATCCCCGTCGAGCGACCGGTCGTCGAAGTAGAGGCTGTACCGCAGGCCCGCGCAGCCACCGGGCTCGACCTGAATACGCAAGACCAGGTCGTCACGGCCCTCCTGGTCGAGTAGGGCCTTGGCCTTCGCGGCTGCCGCGTCGGTCAGGATCACGCCATGGGTGGCCGTGCCGGTAGCCGACTCGCCCTGAACAGTCATTGCGTCTCCTCAACAAGCTTGACTGGCCCGAACCTTCGAGCTCACGTGTTCAACGGTACCTTGTTCAGCCGCTATTCCCGTATTCCAGCGCAGCCCTGTGAGCCATTCCCGTCAGCTGGTTCGTCGCGTCGGCGATGGCCACGTCCACCGAGCCCGCGTACTCCGCCAGCGAATATGCCGCGGCGACGCCGGCCCGCCTCAGCGTGACCTCGTCGAGGGTCACCTGTCCGGCCAAGACCAGCACTGGGGTGCCGTCAGCCGCTGCGGCCAGCGCGCTGATCACCTTTCCGTGAAGCGACTGATCGTCGAACCGGCCTTCGCCCGTGATGACGAGATCGGCGGCCGCCAGGTCGTGCGCCAGCCCGGTGTGCGCGGCGATCACCGCAGCCCCGGATTCCCGGCGTGCACCCAGTGCCAGCAGCGCGGCCCCGAGCCCGCCCGCGGCGCCGGCACCCGGCAGGTCGCGGACACGGCGGCCGGCGACAGCGTCCAGCTCGTCCGCCCACCTGGTCATGCGCTCCTCGAGCACGGCGACGGTGAGTGCGTCGGCACCCTTCTGCGGGCCGAACACCCGTGCGGCACCCATTGCGCCCAGCAGCGGGTGCTCCACGTCGGTGGCCGCGATCAACTCGGTGCCGGCCAGCCGGTCGCGCGCCCGCGTCAACCTGGAGCCTTCTGTGCTCCTCACGTCCGCGGCGAGCGCGTCCACCATGCCCCGGCCGCCGTCGGTGGTGGCGCTGCCGCCGAGGCCGACGACAATCCGGCCGGCTCCGGCGTCCAGCGCCGCACCGATCAGCTGGCCCACCCCGCGGGTGTGCGCTGCCAACGCGGTCCGTGGAGTCGGCGGCCCGCCGAGCAGGGCCAGGCCGCACGCCTGCGCGCATTCCAGATACGCCGTCGGGGCGTCGAACACCCAGCTCGCCGCGACGTCGCCGTCCAGCGGACCCGAAACCCACGCCGTCCTGCGCTCGCCCAGCCGGCTGGCCAGCACGTCGACAAACCCTGGGCCGCCGTCCGATTGCGGCGCGCGGATCACTTCGTCGTCGGGTCGGGCCTGCGCCCAGCCGGCGGCGATCGCGTCGGCGGCGTGCACGGCCGACAGCGAGTCGCCGAAGCAGTCGGGAGCGATCAGCACACGCATGATCTCCGCACTGTAAGGGCAAGTACCCTGGCGGCGTGAGTCTGCTGGGCCGCAAGAAGCCGTCGACGGAAGAGCCGCCGGCCGGTGATGCCGCCGAGTCGGACGTCGACTCTGCCGCGCAGCCGGGAACCCGCAAGACCACCGCACCGAAAGGTCGGCCGACGCCCAAACGCGACGCCGCCAGACGCCGCGGACCCGTGGCTCCCGCCCCGATGACCGCCGCGGAGGCCAGGCGGCGGCGTAAGGAGGTGGCGGGGCGCAAACTGACCCGCGCCGAACGCCGGGAGGTCCGCGCCGAGCAGCGCGAGCGGTCGGCGCAGCGGCGAGAGCGGATGATGGCGGGCGACGAAGGCTATCTGCTGCCCCGCGACAAGGGGCCGGTGCGCCGCTACGTGCGTGACGTGGTCGACGCCCGGCGCAACCTGCTCGGTGTTTTCATGCCGGTCGCGTTCGGCATGGTGTTTCTGATGCTGGCGATTCCGACACCGCAGATGAACGCGCTGATTTCCCTCGGCATGCTGGTGTTGGTGGTGATCATGCTTGTCGACGCGGTGCTCTTGAGCCGCAAAGTGAAAAAGCTGGTCGACGCAAAGTTTCCAAAGAATACCGAATCAGGTTGGCGGCTGGGCTTTTACGCCGCGAGCCGCGCGTCGCAGCTGCGCCGGATGCGGGCACCGCGGCCGCAAGTCAAGCGCGGCGATCCCGTAACCTGAGCGCCGTGCGCACACTGGTGCTCGGCGGAATCCGGTCGGGCAAATCACGATGGGCAGAGGCGGCGATCGCAGAGTCGGTGAGCGCAGAAGAACATGTCTGCTATGTCGCCACCGGGCCCGCTGCCAACTCCGATCCCACATGGTCCGAGCGCGTCGTCAAGCATCGCAGCCGTCGGCCGCGACACTGGGCGACCGTCGAAACGTTCGATGTCGCAACGCTATTGCGCCAGAACCCCACCACTGCAACTCTGGTCGACGACGTCGGCGGCTGGCTGGCGGCCGACCTGGATCGGTCCGACGCTGGCGAATTGCTCTCTGCCATCGAGGCTTTCACCGCGCCACTGGTCGTCGTCAGCCCTGAGGTCGGCCTGACCGTGGTGCCTGCCACCGAATCCGGCCGGCGATTCGCCGACGAGCTGGGATTGCTCAACCAACGCCTCGCCGACGTGTGCGAGCGCGTGGTGCTGGTGATAGCGGGACAGCCGGTGGCGGTGAAATGACCGACTTCACCGACATCGCGGCGCCGGACGCCGAGGTCGCCGCGGCGGCCCGCAAGCGCCAGAATTCGCTGACCAAACCGCCCGGTTCACTCGGCCGGCTCGAGGAACTGTCGGTGTGGGTGGCTGCCTGTCAAGGTCTCTGCCCGCCAAGGCAATTCGAACGCGCTCGGGTCGTGGTGTTCGCCGGCGACCACGGTGTCGCGACGGCCGGGGTGTCGGCGTACCCGCCGGAGGTCACCGCCCAGATGGTGGCGAATATGGCCAACGGTGGCGCCGCAGTCAACGCGCTCGCCGCAGCCGCCGGCGCCGGCGTGCGGGTGGTCGACATCGCCGTCGATTGCGAAACGCCACTGAGCCCGCAGGTAAGTGCACACAAAGTCCGCCGCGGCAGCCGCAACCTGGCGGTCGAGGACCCGCTGACCACTGATGAGGCCCGGGCCGCGATCGAAGCCGGCAGGCGGATCGCCGACGAAGAGGTGGATGCAGGCGCAGACCTGCTCATCGCCGGCGATATGGGCATCGGAAATACCACGCCCGCAACGGCTTTGGTCACAGCGATTACCGACACCGAGCCGGTGGCGGCGGTGGGCCGCGGCACCGGGATCGACGACGCCGCCTGGATGCGCAAGACCACCGCCGTGCGCAACGCGATGTACCGCGCGCGACACCATGCTGGCGATCCGGTCGCGCTGTTGACCCACTGCGGCGGTGCGGATCTCGCTGCGATGGCCGGGTTCTATGCGCAGGCCGCGGTGCGGCGCACGCCGGTGCTGCTCGACGGCGTCGTAGTGACCGCCGCCGCGCTGGTGGCTGATCTGCTCGCGCCGGGTGCGCGGCAGTGGTGGCGAGCAGGGCACCGCTCCACCGAACCAGCGCACGCGCTGGCGCTGGCGCGACTCGGACTGCAACCGATCGTCGAATTGGACATGCGACTCGGCGAGGGCACCGGCGCGCTGGTGGCGCTACCGGTCCTGCGGGCAGCGGTCGCCACGCTGGCGTCGATGGCGACGTTCGACGAAGCCTCGGTCTCGTCAAACTCGTGATCCGTTCTGTCGCAAGCGCTTTCGGGTTCGCTACCGTGGTGCCGCTGCACGGGACGACGGTGGGGCGTGGCACGCTCACAGCTCTTCCGCTGGTGGGTGTTGCACTCGGCGCATTGGGAGCGGGGGTGCTTTCGGCGGCTGAGTGGGCGTTCGGGCAGCACAGCCCACTGGCGGGTCTGCTGACGGTCGCGGCGCTGTTGGCCGCCACTCGGGGCCTGCATGTCGACGGGCTAGCCGATACCGCCGACGCGCTCGGCTGCTACGGGCCGCCCGAGCGCGCGCTGGCGGTCATGCGCGACGGCTCGGCGGGGCCGTTCGGAGTGGCCGCGGTCGTCGTCGTCGTCGTCGCCCAAGGATTGGCATACGCCGACATCTCGCCTGCCGCGGTGGTGACGGCGGTGACGACGGGGCGGGTCGCCGCGGTGTGGGCGGCTCGGCGCGGCGTACCGGCGGCGCAGGGCAGCGTGCTGGGGCGGCTGGTGGCGGGCACGCAGCCGCTGACGGTGGTCGTGGCCTGGACGCTCGTCGCGGCAGCTGGATCGGCGCTGGCCACCCCACGACTCTGGCAGGGGCCGATTGTCGTGGTGGTGGCGCTCGTCGTCTCTGCGCTGCTGGTGGCGCACTGCGTGCGCAGATTCGGCGGCGTCACCGGCGACGTGCTCGGTGGGGCGATCGAGTTGACCACCACGCTGACGGCGCTGGGCCTCGCAATCAGTTAATCGAGCCGCGCCATCCAGCCGTGCGTGTCGGAGAACGTGCCGCGCTGGATGCCGGTGAGCGTGTCGCGCAGCGCCATCGTCACTTCGCCGGGCTGACCGTCGGCAATAGTGAACTCGCCGTCGCTGTATTTGACGTGCGACACCGGCGTGATCACCGCCGCGGTGCCGCACGCGAACACCTCGGTGATCTCCCCCGCCGCGGTCTTCTTCTGCCACTCGTCGACGTCGATCTTGCGCTCTTCGACGGTGAACCCTGCGTCGGTGGCCAATTGCAGCAACGAATCTCGCGTGATGCCCGGCAGCAGCGTGCCGGTGAGTTCGGGGGTCACCAGCCGTGCCGAGCCGCCGCTGCCGAACACGAAGAACAGGTTCATGCCGCCCATCTCCTCGACGTAGCGGCGCTCGACGGCGTCCAGCCACACCACCTGGTCGCACCCGTTGGCGGCGGCTTCGGCCTGAGCCAGCAGCGAGGCCGCATAGTTGCCGCCGAACTTCGCCGCACCCGTGCCACCCGGTGCCGCGCGGACGTACTCGGTGGACAACCACACGCTGACGGGCTTGATACCGCGCGGGAAGTAGGCCCCGGCCGGCGACGCGATCACCATGTAGCGGTACTGCTTGGCGGGCCGCACACCGAGCCCCGGCTCGGTGGCGAAGATGAACGGCCGCAGGTACAGCGACTCTTCCCCGCCGGCCGGCGGCACCCACGCGCCATCGACGGCGATCAGCTGGCGCAGCGACTCGATGAACACCTCGTCGGGCAGCTCCGGAATGGCCAGCCGCCGCGCCGACGACCGCAGCCGGGCGGCATTGGCCTCAGGCCGGAACGAGACGATCGACCCGTCGGCCCAGCGGTAGGCCTTCAGGCCTTCGAACACCTCTTGGGCGTAGTGCAGCACGATCGCCGACGGGTCCAGTTGGATCGGCCCGTACGGCATCACCCGCGCGTTGTGCCAGCCGTCAGCGTCGGTGTAGTCGATCGACACCATGTGATCCGTGTGATGCAGGCCGAACGGCGGATTCGTCATGATCGCGGTCCTCTGCTCGTCGCTCGCCGGATGCGGGTTGCGTTCGACGGTGAACTCGAGAGGGCCGGTTTCCATGCGGCGATTGTACGTCCGGGCGCTACCGGGTTTTGGCGTCGACGAACGGCGGATCGACCACCTCGCACTCTAGCCTGCGGCCGCGAACGTCGACGTCCACGCGTTGTCCGGTTTCGATGCCCGCAGACGTGTCGAGCAACGCCAGCCCGATGCCGAGTTTCAATGTGGGAGAGAATGTTCCGGACGTAGTCACGCCCACGGGAGTGTCACCGGACAGTACGGTCAACTCGGGCCGCAGCACGCCGCGACCGGTCGCGCGCAGCCCTCTCAACAAGCGGCGCGGCCCCGCCTGCCTCTCGGCGAGCAGCGCGTCGCGGCCCCAGAACGCGTCCTTCTGCCAGCCGATCGCCCACCCACAGCGAGCCTGCAGCGGCGAAATCTCAAGTGACAGCTCGTGGCCGTGCAGCGGGTAGCCCATCTCGGTGCGCAGCGTGTCGCGTGCTCCCAGACCGGCCGGCTCGCCCCTCGCTGCGCGCACTGCCTCTAACAGCGCGTCGAAAACCGCTGACGCGGCGTCCCAGTGCGGCAGCAACTCGTACCCGTGCTCGCCGGTGTAGCCGGTGCGGCACACCCGCACCGGCACGCCATCGAACCGCGCGTCGACGAATCCCATGTAATCCATGTCGACCGGCAATCCCAACTCGGCGAGCACATCGGCCGACCGGGGACCTTGCACTGCCAGAACGGCATATGATCGGTGCTCGTTCGTCACCGAGATCCCTTCGGGCGCAGCAGCTTTGAGGGCAGCGGCCACTGCCGCGGTGTTGGCGGCATTCGGTACCAGGAACAGTTCGTCGTCAGCGACGTAGTAGACGATCAGGTCGTCGATGACGCCACCGGATTCGTTGCAGCACAACGTGTATTGCGCCTTGCCCGGGCGGATGCGGCGGAGGTCGTTGGTGAATGCGGAGTTGACGAACTCCGCGGCCCCGGGTCCGCGCACCGACGCCTTGCCCAGGTGGCTGACGTCGAACAGTCCGACGGCCTGGCGGGTGGCGTTGTGCTCGGTCACCGTTCCGGCGTAGGACACGGGCATCAGCCAACCGCCGAATTCGGCGAACGTGGCGCCCAGTTCGCGGTGGCGGTCTTCAAGCGGCCCGTGCTGGATGTCCGTCACGGCCGATACCCTAGACCGGTGGTGGATTTCGACGGGCTCGAAGCCGCCGGAATTGCGAATGCCCGCGACCGCGCCGGTCTGATCAAGTACCTGGACAGCCTCGGATTCACCACCGAGGAGATGGTCGAGGCCGAGCGCCGCGGCCGGCTGTTCGGCCTGGCCGGCGACGTGCTGCAGTGGTCGGGGCCGCCCGTCTACAGCTTGGGCACGGCTGCCGAGGCGCTGGGTGTGGCCGTCGACGAGGTGGCCCATGCTTGGGCGCTGCTCGGCTTGACGGTGGCCGGTCCCCACCAACTCACGCTGAGCCAGGCCGACGTCGACGCGCTGGCGGCGTGGTTTCAGATGAAGGCGCTGATGGGCGCGGACGGCGCGCAGGGGCTACTGCGGGTGTTGGGCTCGGCGATGGCGCGGCTCGCGGAGGCCGAGTCGGCGGTGGTCCGCACGGCCAGCCCCGACATTCAGATGGATCACACGCACGACGAGCTCGCCACCGCACAGGCGTACCGCGCGGTCGCAGAATTCATCCCCCGTCTGTCCGCCTTGATCGACGTGGTTCACCGCCATCACCTGACCAGCGCACGAACCTATTTCGAAGGCGTCATTCGTGATCCGACAGCCAACAGCGTGGCGTGCGGCGTCGGGTTCGCAGACCTGTCCGGCTTCACCGCGCTCACCCAGGTGCTGCCGCCGGCTGAGCTGTCGATGTTGTTGACGCAGTTCAACGCCACCGTCAGCGACGTGGTGCATGCCAGCGGCGGCCGGGTGGTGAAGTTCATCGGCGACGAGGTGATGTGGGTCAGCCCGACGCCGCAACGGCTCGCCCAGACCGCGTTGGACCTGGTTCACCACCCCAAGGCGCAGCAGGCAGGCCTGCAGGTGCGCGCCGGGCTGAGCTACGGCGACATGCTGGCCATCAACGGCGACTACTTCGGCAATGTGGTGAACCTTGCGGCCCGGCTGGTGGCCGCAGCCAAGCCCCGCCAGATCCTCGTCACGCAGGTCCTGCACGAGCAACTGCCGGACGAAGCCACCGTCGCCCTGCATCCGTTGACGCTCAAAGGATTTCACGCCCCGGTTGCAGCGTACGAGCTGCGTCGCGCATTGAGGTAGTGCTGGACCTGACTGGTCGCGGCGATTGCACCCATACCTCGAAGGTTGGTTACACGATGACGAGCATGACCTATCAGCGACGAGGTCACCTCCTTCGACGAGCAGTCAGGTGACGCGACGATGAAAATGCGCGTACAGTTTGTCGCCAGCGCTTGCTGAAGGCGCCGCGACAAAGGGGTAGATATGCCCACGCCATTCACCTATGTCGTATCGAGCGTGCTGACACTCGCCGCTACTACCGTTGGATTGGCCAGTTCACCGTCCGCTGCGGCGGAATGCGTCAGCAGCGGCGGCGCCACCATCTGCAGCCAGGGCGACGTCCGCAGCGCCGACGCCCCGGCGCCATCGTCGAGCGGACCGTACTGGCCGTATCCCTGCGAGGACGACTGGCTCTGCGACACCGGCGATTTGTCAATCATCGTGGATCCGGGACCACCGAACCCGGGATTACCCGACTTCGGGCTGCCCGGCAGACCCGGCAATCGGCCGGGCCGGCCCGGCTAGAAAGCGCCTATGCCGCCGCGCCGGCATGCACTCACTTCATCGTCGCGAGGTTGTGCCACAGGTTCTGAAGGCTGTCGGTGCCGCCGAAGAGCGTGGTGAAATTAGTCGAGTCGACGAGCACGATGTCTCCGGCGCGGTTGCCGCGAGGCGGCATCCAGATAAGTGCATTGAATTCCGTGTTCCCTGCCCTCGTGTATGGATGGGGGCGCAGGCAATCGATTCGCTGGCGGCCCAGCACGCGAACGAAGTCACTTTCGGGGGCCGTGAGCTCGTAGTGCGGTAGATGCGGATGGAAGTTGAGGGTGGACACGTTCTCCAGCAACTTCGGCCCGTCGAGGTCGCGGAACCCGGTCAGCGGTGCGATCTCGTTGGTCCCGTCGACGACGGCCGGACGCAGTCCCCATTTGTTGTGGACCGGTACGTCGAGCGCTTTCATCAACGAGCGCGTGTACTGGCCGAACCGCTGCTGCCGCGGCACCAGCGGGTCGCCGTGATGCTGGTACTCGACTTGGCGTTGTGAAAAGTCATCGGTGAAGCCGACGTCGTGGTGTGGAGCCAGCAGCAGGCAGGTGCCTTCTCGCGTCAGCCACGCTCGGATGGCCTCGATTTCGTCTGCTGCGGCTTCTTGTTCACTGAGGATGTGGTCGAGCCCGAACACCATCAAGGTGTCGGTGTCGGCAAGAATGCGTTCGTCGATCGGCAACTGGTAGCCCGCTTGGTCGATGCGCTGGAACACCGCAACCGCATGACCGGTGGCTTCGCCCGCGAGTTGCTGAAACGCGAGCGTCGAGCGGTGAAAGAGCTCGAGAGTTCCGGCGATGCCCTGCAGGAAGTGCGCGGCCGCGTATTCTTCGGTTTCGTAATTGGGCCACAACACGTTTCGGACCTCGGTCATGGTGGAGAACCGGTTGTACATCTGGCCCGGATCGCGTTGGGCTTCCCACGGGTAACTCCACGTCCAGTAGATGCTGATCCGCCGGCCATCGGTGTGCGGACGCCGAATGTGGCTCTGGTTGTAGGTTCTCGGCGCGGCAAGTGTGGCCATGGTCATCCTTCGATCAGCCAAGTGTTGCGAGATAGCGCATGGCGTTGATACCCGGCAAGAAGAAATACGCGCCACCGGTCAATGTGGTGAACGCCGGAAGTCCTCTCAGGACCTTGCGGATCGGACGCGTGGGGATCTTGAATTCCATTGTCCCGTCTTGCGTTCCGCAGATCGGATCGTGCTCGTTGCCGAGTTCGTGGAAGGTGCGGTCGTTGATCCACACATTCTGCGCGAACTCGAACTGGCGGACGAGGTCGGCGCAGATGATGAATGCGGCGATGCCGCGGTCCACCCCGTCGTCCGGCGCACCGTCTGCCAGCGCGGGACCGTAGGTGGCCCCTCGGCGAATCATCCTGCGCCGGTTCACGTTGTGCGCGGTGTCGCGTGGATTGAGCCGCCTCGCATGCGCTCCGAGCGGGCAGGCATAGCCGAACGGGTCCATCTCCTTGTAGTTGAAGTCGTTGTTGCGCATAGGATCCGCGCCGAGGTACGGATCGTCCTTTTCGGGTGCCAGCACCAGCGGGGCACCGCTGCGCCACCTACCCATGAACTTGGCGGCCAGCAGTTCCTGCTCGTCAGCGGTGTCCGCATTGTGCCGCAGATAGTCGCGAAAGAGCCCAACATGTTCCTGCAGTCGCCGGTATGCCGCGTATGTCCCGTTGCGCGACAGCACGTTTGGTTGTGGTTGGTTGGTGGCAGGTCCGACCTCGTCGGGATATCCGAGCAAGAATTCTCCCGGCTTGACCGGTGCACCCGAACCGGGTGTCGGATCTTGGCCGGAGCCCTCGATCACCGGCTGCGAAAGCCGGTCCCGAAAGCCGAAGTGGTCGTGCGCATAGTTGAACGGCGGCGTCGCATTCAAGTCGAGATACGAAATCCGGCGCACGCCGTCGCACCGGCTTACCAGGTCGTCATGTGCTTCCGTTGCCCGTGCGTGTTCGGCGTCGTCACGCGCGAACAAGATCGCGATCGCGTGCAGGTCGGCGCCCGCCAGGCCGCCCACCCAGTTGTTCGGATGGTTCCGGCCGGTGTCGCCCAGGATGTCAGCGCGGGCAGCCATACCTTCGCGGAAGGCCTCCGGGAAGGTGGCCAGCGACTCATCCGGCACACCCAGCGCCCGCAGCCCATTCCACGTGAAGCCGAGTGTGACCCAGCGTTTGGTGTTGTCCATCGTCTGCGGCACGGACGCCGCAGATTCCACGACGTCCACTAGTTCCGACAGCCACGCTCGACCGCCGGCTGGACCGTCGAACGACAGGAATTCGTAGCGGCCCGTCATCGAAGGGGTGCGGGTCAGCAGGATGTGCTGGATGTCGTCGAGCTCGATCATCGGCGGCCGTCAGGTCATTGCATCTGGTCGAGCATGTCGGAGAACGCAGCCTTGAGCCGCAACGCCTTCTTGATTTCGTCAGCGGTGACGAACGGGTACTCGCCGTACTCCAGGAAGCTGGGGAAGTGATGCTCCCGGACGAATTGGACGAACGCCGCAGGGTTCTGCTTCCAATCTGCCGGGAAGCCCTCGAGGTTGGTGAAGACGGTCGTGATGCCGGTCTGGCTGAACAACTGCACCGCATCCTCGGTGTACTTGTCGAAGTCGGTGTCGAAGATGCCTTGGTATTGGAAGTGCAAACCCGAGCCCACATCGAACAGCAGCCACTTCAGATAGTGCAGCTTCAGGGGCGCCAGCACATCGGGGGTCGTCTTGACGGCCTCCTCGATCTTCTTGCCGTGAGCCCGTATAGCGTCCTCGCACCCTTCCTTGACCTTGGCGATGATCGAAAAGCCGTAGCATGCCGGAGTGCGCGGAAAGACCGGGCCGTACCGACCACGCTCGAGTTCGAAATAGCCCTCCTTCGGGATGGCCATCGCCGCAGGGTTGGTCCACTCGAATTCTGTGGCAGACATCGTCGCTCCCAGGTCCGTGAGCGGACACTAGCACTCGGTGAGGCATTTAGGGTGGGTTCCTGTGAGCACACAATTCGGGTACCAACCGCCCTCGGTCGCTGTCAGTTCGTCGTTGCCCAAGCGGGGTGTGCCCGGCTCCGTTCTGCTCGTGCCGGTCGCCGGCGTTGACGAGCGTGCGACGGTGCTGGCCACGCCTCCGTATGTGGACGCCGACGCGGTCCGCGCAATCGAAGATGCGCTGGCAGCGCTCGGTGCCACTGGCGGCGAAGGGCAGCTCCACCGCGTCGTGGTGCCTGCACTGCCGGTGGCCAGCGTGCTCACCGTCGGCCTGGGGCAGCGTAAAGACGACTGGCCGGCCGACCAGGTGCGCCGCGCCGCCGGAGTCGCCGCCCGATCGCTGGACAAGGCGCAGACCGTGATCACGACGCTGTCGGCGCTGGATCTGGGTGCCGCCGTCGAAGGGCTGATCTTGGGTGCCTACAAGTTCAACGAGTTCCGCAGCGCCAAAACGGCGCCCAAGGAGCCGGGGCTGCGCAAGATCACGGTGCTGACACCGGATACCAAGGCGTCGACCAAGGCCGAAGCCGAGCGCGCCACCGCGATCGCGGGGGCGGTCGCCACCGCCCGCGACTTCGTCAACACCCCGCCCAGTCATCTGTTTCCGGCCGAATTCGCTTCTCGTGCAGAGGCTTTGGCGACAGATGCCGGGTTGGCGGTCGAGGTGCTCGACGAGAAGGTGCTCGCCCGCAAGGGCTACGGCGGAATCATCGGCGTGGGCAAGGGCTCGTCGCGCCCGCCGCGGCTGGTCCGGCTCACGTACCGCGGCGCAAAACGCCGCGGCGGCAAGACCGTCGCACTGATCGGCAAAGGCATCACGTTCGACACGGGGGGCATCTCGATCAAGCCCGCACAGAACATGCACCACATGACCTCCGACATGGGCGGCGCCGCTGCGGTGATCGCCACCACGGTGCTCGCAGCCCGCCAACGGTTGCCGATCGACGTCATCGCCACGGTGCCGATGGCCGAGAACATGCCGTCGGGCACCGCGCAGCGGCCCGGCGACGTGCTGACCCAGTACGGCGGCACCACGGTGGAGGTGCTCAACACCGACGCCGAGGGGCGGCTGATCCTGGCCGACGCGATCGTGCGTGCCTGCGAGGACAACCCCGACTATCTCATCGAGACGTCCACACTGACCGGTGCGCAGACCGTCGCGCTCGGTGCGCGTACCCCAGGCGTGATGGGCAGCGACCAGTTCCGCGACCGGGTGGCCGAACTCAGTCAGCAGGTCGGCGAGAACGGCTGGCCGATGCCGCTGCCCGAAGAACTCAAGGATGACCTCAAGTCCACGGTCGCCGACCTGGCCAACGTCAGCGGATCGCGCTACGCCGGAATGCTGGTCGCGGGAACGTTTTTGCGCGAGTTCGTCGCCGACGGCGTGCAGTGGGCGCATCTGGACATCGCGGGGCCGGCGTACAACACGGGCGCACCGTGGGGTTACACCGGCAAGGGCGGCACTGGTGTGCCGACGCGCACAATGTTCGCAGTCCTCGAGGACATCGCCGCCAACGGCTAACCTTCGCGGCTCAGCGGCTCAGCGGCTCAGCGGCTCAGCGGCTCAGATGACCTGACCGCGCGCCGTGCTGCGAAGCGCTTGCGGCGCAACGCGGGAGGCGCCGTACAACAGGTAGGCCTCTGGTGTCACTGGACGGATCGGCTTGTTCTTCCGCACCGCCGAGACGATCGCCTTCGCCGCCTTCTCGGGACCGTAATGCCTTGCGGCGAAGAACTTTTCCCACTGTTTGCGCCGGCCGGAGACAATGGCATCCTTGCCGGGCGGCGCGTCGAACCGCGCGGTTCCGACGATGTTGGTCTGCACCGGCCCGGGGCACACGGTGGTCAGACCCACTCCGGCGGCGTCGAGTTCGGCGCGTAGGCAGTCGGAGAACATGTACACCGCCGCCTTGCTGGTGCAATAAGCGTTGAGCGACTGCAGCGGAGCGAACGCAGCCGCCGATGCGATGTTCACGATGTGCCCGCCAGTGCCCCGCTCCACCAACCGGCGCGCGAAAGCGCGGCAGCAGTTCACCACGCCGCCGAGATTGATGTCGAGCACGCGATCCCATTGCTCGGCCGGAGTGTCCAGGAATCGGCCGGCCTGACCCACACCGGCGTTGTTCACCACGATGTCGGGCAGCCCGTGGTCGGCGCACACCTCGTCGGCGAACGCTTCGACGGCAGCAGCGTCGGACACATCCACCGTATAAGCGTGCGCGACCCCGCCGTGCGCAGCGATCTGCGCCGCGGTCTCCCGCACAGTGGCTTCGTCGATGTCGCTGATCACCAATTCGGCTCCCAGCCGGGCGAATTCGAGTGCCGTGGCTCGGCCGATCCCGCTGCCTGCGCCGGTGACCGACACGAGTGTGTCGCCGAACTCCTTCCTCGCCCGGCCGACTTCGGCACGTCGCATCGCCCGCGACGGCGGCCGCCCCTCCACGACGTCGACCAGCTCACCGACCGACGCGGCGAGCACCTGCGGATGCGAGAACGGCGACCAGTGACCGGCTTTGACGTCGCGGCGCCACAACCGCGACACCCAGCGTGACTCGTCGTCGTAAGAATGCTTGCGCACGAACTGATCTCGCGCGTTGACGATCAGCTGGACGGGCACGTCGACGTAATGGTCGTACCGCACGTTGGCGATCGCGTGGTAGAAGTTCGCGGGATACACCTTTATCGAATTCGCGGCGTCGCGCACGAATGTGTCAGCGTGGTGCATCCGCGAGCGCGGCGTGCCTTCGGTCACGCTGATCAGCCGGCTGAAATTGCGCTCGGTACAGATGAGTCGCACGACCGCGGGAATCAGGGCGCCGACGGAGAACGGGATCGGATAGGAGATCCGCACGGCTTGGTCCAGCGCCCACAGGAAGCGCCGAATCCGCCAGGGCCGCCGAAGGTTTCCCAACACGTAAGCCGCGAGGTGGTCGAGACTCGGTCCGGACACCGACGTGAAAGACGCCACGCGGCTGGGTGCCTCGTCGCGGTACAGGTACTCCCACACCGCGATCGAGCCCCAGTCATGGCCCAGCACGTGCACCGGGCGGTTCGGGCTCACGGCGTCGAGCACGGCGGCGAAGTCGTCGGCGTAGCGGGCCATCGTGTAGTCGGCGATCTTGCGGGGCGACGAGGAGCGGCCCACTCCGCGGTTGTCGTACGTGACCACGCGGAAGCGGTCGGTCAGCAGCGGCACCACCGCGTCCCACAGCACGTGCGAGTCAGGCCAGCCGTGCGCCAGCACCACGGTCGGGCCGTCGGAATTGCCTTGCTCGTAGACGGCGATGTCCACGTCACCGCTGCGGACGAAAGTCATGTGTCGGCATCGTAGGCGCGCCGGCGGGCGGCGCGGCGGCGGGCGTCGTAGTCACGCATCCGCTGTGGATAGCCCACCCGCTGCACGTCGTAGACGGGGATGCTCAACTGCTCGCCCAGCCGGCGGGCGGCCGCCGCACCCCCGACCCGTCGCCGTGTCCATTCCCCGTCGGCCGCCACTAGAACCACGGTCACATCGGTGACGCTGGTTTGTGGTTCGACGTACGCCTCCACCCCGGTGCGGGCGCGCGCCCAGTCGAGCAGGTAGCGATGATCCGCGGCGTCTGTGCCGGAGCCGCGGCGACCCGCGTTGCGAAATCTGTCGAACAATCCCAACGAAACGGCTCCCCTGTCACGTCGTCTTCGATAGTGCCACGTTGTCGGAGGACCCCGAGGGGTTCAGCAGTGGGCGTTGTGGGCAAAGATGATGTGGTAAGCCAGAGGTCGACGCGTCCGACTGAGCTCGAGGAGTCAACAAATATGGCCTTCTCCGTGCAGATGCCAGCACTCGGTGAGAGCGTGACCGAAGGCACCGTGACCCGTTGGCTCAAGCAAGAGGGCGACACGGTCGAACGCGACGAGCCCCTGCTCGAAGTGTCCACCGACAAGGTCGACACCGAGATTCCCTCCCCGGCGTCGGGCGTGCTGAAAAAGATCGTCGCGCAGGAGGACGACACCGTCGAGGTGGGCGGTGAGCTCGCGGTCATCAGCGAGGACGGCGAAGCCGGCGGCGACGAGGGTGGTGACGACGAGGCCGCCGAGAGTGCCGAAGAGGAGAAGCCGGCCGAGGAACCGAGCGCGCAGCCCGAGCCGGCCGCCGAGGAGACGGAGGAGTCCGGGGAAACCAAGCCGGAACGCGAAACCAAGCCGGCGGCGTCGTCGGGGGGCGGTGAAACGACCTCGGTGAAGATGCCCGAACTCGGCGAATCGGTCACCGAGGGCACGGTCACCCGCTGGCTGAAGAAGGTCGGCGACAAAGTCGAGGTTGACGAGCCGCTACTCGAGGTGTCCACCGACAAGGTCGACACCGAAATCCCGTCCCCGGTTTCGGGAACGCTGCTGTCGATCACCGCCGAAGAGGACGACACCGTGGAAGTCGGCGGTGAGCTGGCCAAAATCGGCGAGCCCGGCGCCGACGGCGGCCAGAAGCCAGAAGACAAAACGCCTGAACCCGAAGAGAAGAAACCCGAGCCGAAACCGGAGCCGGAGAAGCAAGCGGAACCCGAACCCGAACCCGAGCTCACGGAAGAACCTGAACCTGAGAAGGAACCCGCGGCGTCGTCAGACGGTGACGGCAAGCCGTACGTCACTCCGCTGGTGCGCAAGCTCGCTGCCGAGCACAACGTCGATCTTGCGAAGGTCAAAGGCACCGGGGTCGGCGGACGGATCCGCAAGCAGGACGTGCTGGCCGCCGCCGAGAAGGCGAAGGAGCCGGCCACCGAAGAGCAGCCCCAGCCGCAACCGCCCAAGGCGCCCGCGGCGGCCGAGCAAAAGCCTGCGCCGGCGTTGGCGCATCTGCGCGGCACCACTCAAAAGGCCAGCCGCATCCGTCAGATCACCGCGAAGAAGACGCGCGAATCTCTGCAAGCCACAGCGCAACTCACGCAGACCCACGAAGTCGACATGACGAAGATCGTGGCGCTGCGGGCACGCGCCAAGAACGAGTTCGCTGAACGCGAGGGCGTCAACCTGACGTTCCTGCCGTTCATCGCGCGAGCGGTGATCGACGCGCTGAAGATTCACCCGAACATCAACGCCAGCTACAACGAGGAAACCAAAGAGATCACCTACTACGACGCCGAGCATCTGGGCATCGCGGTCGACACCGAGCAAGGCCTGCTGTCACCGGTGATCCACAACGCCGGCGACCTGTCGCTGGCCGGCCTGGCCCGCGCGATCGCCGACATCGCCGCGCGTGCCCGCAGCAACGACCTGAAGCCTGACGAGCTGTCCGGCGGCACGTTCACGATCACCAACATCGGCAGCCAGGGCGCCTTGTTCGACACCCCGATCCTGGTCCCGCCGCAGGCCGCGATGCTGGGCACTGGCGCGATCGTCAAGCGGCCGCGGGTGATTGTCGACGAACTCGGCAACGAGTCGATCGGCATTCGCTCGGTGTGCTACCTGCCGCTCACCTACGACCACCGGCTGATCGACGGCGCAGACGCAGGACGGTTCTTGACGACGATCAGACGCCGGCTGGAAGAGGGAGCGTTCGAGGCCGACCTGGGACTCTGACGGGGACGCGAAACCGTGGCCGATGCACTGATAGCGATCGCCGGGTCGTCGGGACTGATTGGGTCGGCACTGGTCACCGCGCTGCGCGCGTCGGACAACCGCGTCGTGCGGATCGTGCGCCGCGCCCCGGCCAACGCCGACGAGCTGCACTGGAATCCCCAGGCCGGCGAGTTCGACCCGGCGGCGCTGCACGGCGTCGACGCAGTGGTGAACCTGTGCGGCGCGGGTGTCGGTGACAAGCGGTGGTCGGGCGCCTACAAGCAGCAGCTGCGGGACAGCCGGATCGCGCCCACCGAGGTGATCTCGACCGCGGTCGCCGAGGCTGGCGTGAAGGTGCTGATCAATGCCAGCGCCGTGGGGTATTACGGCAACACCGGCGATCGGGTGGTCGACGAAACCGCCCCTGCCGGAACGGGTTTCCTCGCTCAGCTGTGCCAGGACTGGGAGGCTGCCACCCTGCCCGCACAGCAGGCCGGGGCCCGAGTGGTGCTGGTGCGAACCGGGCTGGTGCTCTCCCCCACCGGCGGCCTGCTCGGCCGGCTGCGTCCGATCTTCTCGCTGGGCCTGGGCGCCCGGCTGGGCAACGGTCGCCAGTACATGCCGTGGATCAGCCTCGAGGACGAGGTGCGGGCGCTGCTGTTCCTGATGTCGCACGAGCTGTCGGGTCCCGTGAACCTCACCGGGCCCGCGCCCGTCACCAACGCCGAGTTCACTGCTGCGCTGGGCCGCGCGGTGAACCGCCCTACTCCGCTGCCCTTGCCAGCGTTTGTGTTGCGGCGGCTGCTAGGCGAGTTCGCCGACGAGGGGCTGCTTGCCGGTCAGCGGGCCATCCCGGCGGCGTTGGAGCGCGCGGGTTTCACGTTCCACCACAACACGATCGGCGAGGCGCTGTCGTACGCGGTGTCGGGTGCCGCTGTGCGCTAGTACCGTCGAGGCATGCGTTCGATCCGGGCCAGTGCCGCACCGATCGAGGTGCGTCAGTCGGGCACCCTCGGCTACGAGCAGGCCTGGCAGCTGCAGCGGGAGCTGGTCACCGCCCGGGCCGACGGCGGACCGGATGTGTTGTTGCTGCTCGAGCATCCGCCGGTATACACCGCCGGAAAACGCACGGCGCCGCACGAACGCCCGCAAGACGGCACGCCCGTCGTCGACACCGACCGCGGGGGCAAGATCACCTGGCACGGGCCCGGCCAGCTGGTCGGCTATCCGATCATCCGGTTGGCCGACCCCATTGACGTGGTGAAATACGTTCGCCGCCTTGAAGATTCGTTGATTGGCGTGTGCACTGAGCTCGGCTTGGCCGCCGGTCGGGTCGACGGCCGGTCCGGAGTTTGGCTGCGGTCTCCGGACCGCAAGGTCGCCGCGATCGGAGTGCGGGTGCAGCGCGCCACCACCATGCACGGCTTCGCGCTGAATTGTGACTGCGACCTGGCGGCGTTCTCGTCGATCGTGCCGTGCGGAATCACCGATGCGGGTGTCACCTCGATCAGTCGGGAACTCGGGCGCCGCGTCGGCGTCGACGACGTACGGTCCCGGGTTGCCGACGCGGTGTGCACCGTCCTGGACGGCCGCCCGGCACTAGCATCGATGCCATGACCGCCCCGCGGAAGCTGCTGCGCCTCGAGGTGCGCAACGCGCAGACACCGATCGAGCGCAAGCCACCGTGGATCAAGACCCGCGCCAAGATGGGCCCGGAATACACCGAGCTGAAGAACTTGGTCCGCCGCGAGGGCTTGCACACAGTGTGTGAGGAAGCCGGCTGCCCCAACATCTACGAGTGCTGGGAAGACCGCGAGGCGACGTTTCTGATCGGCGGCGAGCAGTGCACCCGCCGCTGCGATTTCTGCCAGATCGACACCGGTAAGCCTGCCGAGCTGGACCGCGACGAGCCGCGGCGGGTCGCCGAAAGTGTGGCTGCGATGAGCCTTCGCTATGCCACGGTCACCGGGGTGGCGCGCGACGACCTACCCGACGGCGGCGCTTGGCTCTACGCCGAGACCGTGCGACAGATCAAGCAACTGAACCCCGGCACCGGCGTCGAGTTGCTGATCCCGGACTTCAACGGCGAACGGCAGCTGCTGGCGCAGGTATTCGACGCACGTCCGGAAGTATTGGCGCACAACGTCGAAACGGTCCCCCGAATCTTCAAGAGCATCCGGCCCGCGTTCCGCTACCAGCGCAGCCTCGACGTGCTGACCGCCGCGCGTGACGACGGGCTCGTCACCAAAAGCAACTTGATTCTCGGCCTGGGTGAGACCACGGATGAGGTCCGCACAGCGCTGGCCGACCTGCGCGACGCCGGCTGCGACATCGTCACGATCACCCAATATCTGCGCCCGTCGGTGCGCCACCACCCGGTGCACCGCTGGGTGCACCCCGACGAGTTCGTCGAGCTCGCCGAGTTCGCGACCGGCCTGGGCTTCGCCGGGGTGCTGGCCGGGCCGCTGGTGCGCTCGTCGTACCGGGCCGGGAGGCTGTATCGGGAGGCGATCACGGGCCGCGCCCGGGCGTAAGCCCGACCCGTATTCTTGGCTGCATGGCCAAGACCCGCGATCCCAACGCCATCAAGGCCGCCAAAGCCGAGGCGAAGGCAGCCCGCAAGGCCGCCGCGAAAGAGCGCCGAGGCCAGCTGTGGCAGGCGTTCCAGATGCAGCGCAAAGAGGACAAGCGGCTACTGCCCTACATGATCGGCGCGTTCGTGCTGATCGTCGGCGTCGCGGTGGCGGCCGGCCTCTACCTCGGCGGCCTCGCCGGGTTGACGCTTATCCCGCTCGGGGTGGTGCTGGGCGCCCTGGTCGCGTTCATCATCTTTGGCCGGCGCGCGCAGAAATCGGTGTACAGCAAGGCCGAGGGACAGACCGGCGCGGCTGCGTGGGCTCTGGAGAACATGCGCGGCAAGTGGCGGGTTACGCCCGGGGTGGCGGCGACGGGCCACTTCGACGCGGTGCACCGAGTGATCGGGCGCCCCGGCGTGATTCTGGTCGCGGAGGGGTCACCCACCCGCGTGAAACCGCTTCTGGCGCAAGAGAAGAAGCGAACGGCCAGGCTGATCGGCGATGTTCCGATCTACGACGTCATCGTCGGCAACGGCGAGGGTCAGGTGCCGCTGGCCAAGCTGGAGCGCCATCTGACGAAGCTGCCGGCCAACATCACGGCCAAGCAGATGGATTCGCTGGAGTCGCGGCTGGTCGCACTAAGCAGCCGTGCGGGCGCGGCGCAGATGCCGAAGGGTCCGCTGCCCAGCCAGGCGAAGATGCGCAACGTACAGCGCACGGTCCGTCGGCGCTGAGTTCTCGCTCGCGGCTGCTACCGCCGCACCACCGCGGTGGCACTAAGCCGGTCTTGCAGCCCGCGGCCGTTCGAGTCGACGAACAACGGCGGCACCACCAACGCGATCAGCAGCCCGCGCACCACTGCGCGGCCGAGCCCTACATGACGTCGGTGGTCGGTGGACACCACCATCAGAGCGAGCGCGAACTGGCCCGGTGTGAAGCTGAAGAGCCGCACGAAGATCACGCCGATGACGAACCAGACGGCGAGCACGGCGGTTGACAACGCGGCCTGCGTCAGCAAGCCCACGGCCAGGGCTAGTGCGGCCAAGCCGTAGGCGATGAGCCAGTCGACCGCCAGCGCCGCGAGCCGGCGACCGAACGAGGCCACCGCGATGCCGCTATCCACCGCCATGCGCCCCACCATAGAGCCCGGCTGTTCCATTGCGTAACGTCGGCGCAACATACGGTTGACTGGCGTGCAACATCGGCTCCCTAGCGTCGGCCGCGGGTTAGAGAAACAAAGGAGACCTCCAACAGTGGCAGATATGACACCCGATGACGTGATCAAGCTGATCGCCGACGAGGAGGTCGAATACGTCGACGTCCGATTCTGCGACCTGCCCGGCATCGTCCAGCACTTCACCGTTCCTGCGTCGTCGTTCGACCAGACGGTGTTCGAAGAGGGACTGGCCTTCGACGGTTCGTCGATCCGCGGCTTCCAGTCCATCCACGAGTCCGACATGCTGCTGCTGCCCGACCCCGGCACCGCCAAAATCGACCCGTTCCGCGCCGCCAAGACGCTGAACCTGAACTTCTTCGTGCACGACCCGTTCACGCTGGAGCCCTACTCGCGTGACCCGCGCAATGTCGCCCGCAAGGCCGAGAACTACCTCAAGAGCACCGGCATCGCCGACACTGCTTACTTCGGCGCCGAGGCCGAGTTCTACATCTTCGACTCGGTGTCGTTCGACGTGAACCGCGCCAACGGCGCGTTCTACGAGGTCGACGCGATCTCGGGCTGGTGGAACACGGGCGAGCCCACCAATGCCGACGGCAGCCCGAACCGCGGGTACAAAGTTCGCCACAAGGGCGGCTACTTCCCTGTCGCACCCAACGACCAGTACGTCGACCTGCGCGACGCGATGACCACGAACCTGATCAACGCTGGCTTCGTCCTGGAGAAGAGCCACCACGAGGTCGGCAGCGGCGGCCAAGCCGAGATCAACTACAAGTTCAACACGCTGCTGCACGCGGCCGACGACATGCAGCTGTACAAGTACATCGTCAAGAACACCGCGTGGCAGCACGGCAAGACGGTGACGTTCATGCCGAAGCCGCTGTTCGGCGACAACGGCTCGGGCATGCACACCCACCAGTCGCTGTGGAAGGACGGCGAGCCGCTGTTCTACGACGAGTCCGGCTATGCCGGCCTGTCGGACACCGCCCGCCATTACATCGGCGGGATCCTGCACCACGCGCCGTCGCTGCTGGCGTTCACCAACCCGACCGTCAACTCATACAAGCGGCTGGTGCCCGGATACGAGGCGCCGATCAACCTGGTGTACAGCCAACGCAACCGCTCGGCGTGCGTGCGCATTCCGATCACCGGCAACAACCCGAAGGCCAAGCGGCTGGAGTTCCGCTGCCCTGACAGCTCGGGCAACCCGTACCTGGCGTTCTCGGCGATGATGATGGCCGGGCTCGACGGCATAAAGAACAAGATCGAGCCCAACGCTCCGGTGGACAAGGACCTCTACGAGCTGCCGCCGGACGAGGCCGCAAACATCCCCCAGGCGCCCACGTCATTGTCAGCAGTGATCGACCGCCTCGAGGAGGATCACGAATACCTCACGGAGGGCGGCGTTTTCACGCCCGACCTGATCGAGACGTGGATCAACTACAAGCGCACAGAAGAGATCGAGCCGGTGCAGATCAGGCCGCATCCGTACGAGTTCGCACTCTACTTCGACGTCTAGGTCAGCGCGCCGCCGCCGCGCTGTGCATCAGTTCTGCCAGCCGGCGGTTGCTGGCCTGCAACGTCGTTCGAATGAGCCCGATGGCTTTTTCCCGAACACGCGGTTTGTCCGGCAGGTCGGGGAACAACCCCTGCAGGACGTTGAGCCGGGCGGTTTCCAGCCACTCGGTCAGCGCGCTGTCCTGCAGCCAGCGCAACTGATTCTCGTTGTCGGACATGGTGATTCGCAGCCAATCGATCGGCTCGTCGGGGTGCGGAATGGGCTCGCACAACGCGTTGCGTGAGTCGTCGTCGGGATATGCCGCCTCGACATGCGCGATCAGCGCCGAACTGAACACCTGCTGACAGCCGCGAACACTCTGCAGGGTGATCCGGTCGCCGTCGAACACCGGCACTGACGGCGGCCGGGGCAGCCCGCCCGTCGTGCAGTCCACGTACAGCGTCCGCGGCGCCGGCAGGGTGCCGTGCTCGAGGACCAGCGCATCATGTTGCACCTGTTGCACGTGACCGAGGCGCACCACGTCGTCGATCCGGCGCAGCTGCTCGAGTTCGGCGAGCGAGACGATGGCGCAGTGGTACATGGTCGGCCACACCGAGGGGTCGAACCGCAGCAGAACTTGGGCGTCTTCGAGCCGCGCGAACAGGTCCTCGATCGATGTCGCGGCGGAGATCGCTTGCATGCGCGCCGCGATGCTGGCCTTCAGCTGGTCGGTGAACAAAGGCCCGGGTTGCACGTTGGCACGGTTGAGCAGCCAGGAATCGCGCGGCATGATCCAGCGCAGCCGGTCGGCCGACACGCCGTTGCGCATCAGCCACAGGCACGCGTCCATTCCGGTCTTGCCGGCACCGACGATCGTGTAGTGGTCGTGCCGGGGTGCCAGCCGAGGCAGCTCGTTGGGAGGTACCACGTCGACGCCGTCGGCGACCGGAAACGGGACCTCCCTCATCGCCGGCACGATTGTCTCCAGGTAGTTGGCGATCACGAGCCGACGGCTCACGTTCACCGCATGCTCGGCGCCGTCAAGTGTGCGAAAGCGGTTGTCTCTCAAGTATTCCGCCATCGGGAAGTAGGCGAGCCGCCCCGTCGGAAGCAGGTGCTGACGCATCACGCGCTCGTAGTAGGCGCACACCTCGCTGCCGGTCGCGAGCTCGTAGAAGCCCGCGTTCCAGCCGCTTTCGTCGATGCGGTCGGTGCCCAACGCGCACGAGTTGACGCCGTAATACGCCGACGGCTGATGCAGCCGCACGAACGGGTAGACCGAGGTCCAGTGGCCGCCTGGCTGATGACCTCGGTCGACCAGGACGACGGTCGCGTCGGTCTCGGCCAGCAGCGTGTCGACGAACGCCATCCCCATGGCGCCCGCCCCCACGACAAGGTAATCGGTCTGGGTCGCGGTCATGATTGCGCCCACGCTACGCACTAGGGCCGTAGCGCCACGCGGATGCAGCCGTCTTTCTTGTTCTTGAACATGTCGTAGGCGCGAACACCGTCGTCCAGCGGCATGTCATGGGTGATCAGCACCGACGGATCCAGGTCGCCTTGCTGCACATAGTCGAAGAATTGGGCGATGTAGCGCTGCCCGTGCTGCTGGGCCGATTTCAGCGTCAGCCCTTTGTTGGTGACGATTCCCATCGGGAACTTGTCGGTCAGCCCGTAGATGCCGAGGACGGCGACGGTGCCGCCCTTGCCGCAGGCGTGGATTGCCTGCCGCAACGCGCTGGCCCGGTCGGTCTCCATTCTCAACATCTGCTTGGCCCGGTCGTAAAGCTGCTGAAGGCCGGTGCCGTGCCCCTCCATGCCGACAGCGTCGATGCAGGCGTCGGGCCCACGGCCGCCGGTGCTGTCGCGCAGCGCTTCTTGCACACTGTCGACCGCGGCGTAGTCGATGGTTTCGGCGCCCAGCCTCTGCGCCAGGGTGAGTCGTTCTGGTATCCGGTCGATGACGATCACCCGATCGGCGCCGGACAGCAGCGCGCTGCGTGCGGCCATGAGCCCGACGCCGCCTGCTCCCCACACCGCGACGGTGTCGCCCGCACTGATGTCGCAGAAGTCGGCGCCCATGTAGCCGGTTGGCACGGCGTCGGACATGAAAAGTGCCTGCTCGTCGGTCACATAGTCGGGAATCGCGAAGCAGTTCGCGTCCCCGAACGGCACCCGGATGTACTCGGCGTGCGAGCCGGCGTAGCCGCCGAACGGATGCGTATAGCCGTACACGCCCCCACAGGGATAGCCCAGGATCGGTTGCAGCAGTTCGGCATTCGGGTTGCTGGTGTCGCACAGCGAATACAGGCCTCGCTCGCAGTACGTGCAATGGTTGCAGGCGACGAACGACGGCACCACCACGCGGTCACCGACGTGGGTCTTGCTCACTTCCCGCCCGACTTCCACCACCTCACCCATGAACTCGTGGCCGAACACATCGCCCTCACGCATGCCCGGCAGATAGCCGTCGATGAAATGAAGATCCGAACCGCACGTGGTGGTCAGTCGAACCCGCACGATGACGTCGTGAGGGTTGATGATCGTCGGGTCGTCAACCGTCTCGACCGACAGGTCGTTCACACCGTTCCAACAAAGCGCTCGCATCAGCGTTCCTCCCTGGGTCCTGTTATCGCGCCGACGGGCGTGCGCTTGGGTTGTGCTTGAGCGTAGGAATCTCTCCGGTCTGCAGCAGCGCCCGCGCGCGGTAGAGGGCCTTGAAGGCCAAAGCGCTCGAAAGGAACCCGGGCGCAGGGCTTTTCACCCGCAAGGTGACCTCGGTGCCTCGGTCGTGAGGCGCGGCACTGAAATCGAGGATCAACTCGTTACCGGTGCCTTGCGCGCCCGCGTCGACGAAACGCATGCGGCCGTCGTCGTCGACCAGGAGGCAATCCCACCCGCTGCCGGCCAGCGGCCCGGCGCGGAAGGTCCACCGGAATCGACGATCGCCGGTGGACTCGACGTCGGCAATATCGCCGAGCACCGCTGAGAGACTCGCCGGGTCATGAAAGAAGTCCTTGACTGTCTGCTCCGGGCGCGCAATCGTCACCGCCTGCGATGCGGGGCGGCGGCTCAATGTCGGCACGGCTTTCGCGACGAGCGGCTGTACACGCTCCTTGGCGACGTTCACCGCCGCGTTGACAAGACTCATCGGACGGCTCCTCGCGGTGGTGGATAACATCAAGACCGCAATCCGGTCCGACCTCGTGCGACGGCGTACCCGGCCATGGGCGTTCCTAACCAGTTTCCCGACCGCGGCATCGGGTCGCCCGCCACGGGTGGACGGCCAGCGATTCGAATTCCGCTTCAGCCCGCCGTATCGAGCCGCCGCGCTCGGCCAGCTTCTGATCCGGTTCGGGTGTTTGACCATGGACCACCGGTTCAGTGTCTGGATCCGTTCGGGCGGCTGCGTCATCCGGCGGTCACCGTCACCGTCGAGGACTGTGACGGGCTGGTGGCAGCCGCACTGAACTGATTCAGCTGCCCCGCTCAGAGCTGGCTCAGCGCTGCGCGGCCGCCGCCGGCTCGGCCCGCTTTGTGGTGCCGAACCAGCTCAGGAAGTGGCGGCAGATGCACTGGTGGTGATGAGACATCTCTTGGCACTTGCCCTGTGAGTCGGCGTGCGCCTCTATCGCGTGACCGCAGTTCTTGCAGTACTCGGTTGCCTCGGTCATGGTCACCCCCTCCTCGCATCGCTGAGTTCTTTTCCCCGACAACGCTTTCGCCGTCGATGTGATTCCCGACACATCGACGCTTTCACCGCGCCGACGGCGAGGTCGACCACACCCCAAGCCGCTAGGCGACTGGTCTTATTGCAGCACAACCACATTGGTGAACCGGCTGACCTGGGCGGCTTCCGAACGGGGTCCGCCCGCACCATGACAGACGGCGAACCGCCGGGGGCCTCGCCGCCGGCGCTGACGTGCGCCACCACGGCGTGCAGCGCCGAGCACGCGCTGAGGACAGCTCCGCGCGGGTAGCCCGCCCGCGCAGCGCGAACTAGCGGACGTTGATCGTGGCGACGACGACGTTGAGGTGGTGCAGCTCGACTTCCACCCGGCCGGGCACGTCGACAGTGAACGTGAACGTCTGGTTGGGTGCCGCAGCCACCTCGAACGCGTGGTCCGGCACGGAATGCACATGCAGTTCGTCGGCGGCGTCACTGGTGACGTGGAACGTGATCGGCTCTCCCGCTTTTGCGTCGAACGAGGCGTTGCGTGGATTCGCGACGCCGTCGGCAACGGTCAGGTCGACGACCAAACCCGCCGGCTTCGACGGTTGAGAGCTTGCCGCCGGCGATGTCGTCGGCGATGTCGTCGACGTTGTCGACGGTGAACCCGGTTTCGAACCGCCACAAGCGACGGCTCCGAACGCAATCACCGCAACAGCGACAACCGAGGCCAGCCGAGACGTCATCGAGGTCCTTCCAGGTAGCGGTGTCTGCGTAGCGTAGGCGATCGCGGTGACGGGTCTGGTATTCAGTACCACCATGCGCGTTCTCGTACAGCGGGTCGCGTCGGCCAGCGTCTCGGTCGGCGGCGAGGTCGTCGGACAGATCCGCCCGGATGGGCAAGGCCTGCTGGCGCTTGTCGGTGTCACCCACAGCGATACGCAACAGACAGCGCAGCGGTTGGCCGAAAAGCTCTGGCAGTTGCGCATCCTCGACGACGAGCGATCCGCGGCAGACGTGAACGCACCGATCTTGGTGGTCAGCCAGTTCACGCTGTATGCCAACACCGAGAAGGGCCGCCGGCCGTCATGGAACGCTGCGGCACCGCGCTCCGTGGCGGAGCCGTTGGTCGACGCGTTCGCCGATGCCCTGCGCGAACTCGGCGCCACGGTTCAAACCGGCGTGTTCGGAGCGCACATGGACGTCGCACTCGTGAACGACGGACCCGTGACGGTCATGCTCGAACTCGCGTAATCTCTGCGCCATGACGTCACCGAATCTGGATGCCAGGCTCAACGTCCATTCACCCAAGATCATCAGCCTCTTCAGAATCATCATCGGCTTACTGTTCACCCTGCACGGGTCGATGATCCTGTTCGGGTGGCCGCTCTCGATGAAGATGCCCGTCGGTACCTGGCCGGGCTGGTGGGCCGGTCTCATCGAGTTCGTCACCGGGCTCTTGGTGCTCGTCGGATTGTTCACGCGCCCAGCCGCTTTCCTGGCATCGGGCACGATGGCGGTGGCTTACTTCTGGCAGCACTGGCCGTTCAACGAAGGGCCGAAGGTGTTCTGGCCCTTCGACCAACGCATCGGCGGCAATAACGGCGAGTTGGCGATCATCTTCTGCTTTTCGTTCCTTCTCATCCTGTTCATCGGCCCGGGCCCGTACGCCGTCGACACGATGCGCCGCCGGCGCGTGGTCGCAGGCACCGCGGCGCCCGTCGGCCAGCGGCGACCGAGCTTGCTCGCCAGGTTCCGGCGCTAACTGCCGAAGACCTTGCGCACCACCGCTTTTGCGCGGCGGGTCACGCGCAGATAGTGGTCCAGAAAAGCACTGCCGTCCGGAGTGGGCCATCCCGCCGCAACAGCCACCGCGTTGAGCAGTCGACCGGGGCCGGGTAACTGGTCGCTCGGCTTGCCCCGCACCAGCACCAGCGCGTTGCGGGCTCGCGTCGCAGTCAGCCATGCCTCTCGGAGCATGTCGACGTCGCTTGACGGGATCAGCTCGGCCGCGCCGATTGCGTCGAGCGTCTCCAGCGTCGAAGTGTTGTGCAGCTCAGGCAGTTTGTGCCCGTGACGCAGTTGAAGCAGCTGCACCGTCCACTCGATGTCGGTGAGCCCGCCGCGGCCGAGTTTGGTGTGGGTGTTCGGGTCGGCGCCGCGCGGCAGCCGCTCCGCGTCCACCCGGGCCTTGATGCGGCGGATCTCCCGGACCGCTTGCGGCGATACACCATCCGGGGGGTAGCGCGTCTTGTCGGCCATCACCAGGAACCGCCGGCCCAGGTCGTGGTCGCCGGCCACGTGATGCGCCCGCAGCAGTGCCTGGATCTCCCACGGCTGCGCCCACTGCGCGTAATACGCCGCATAGGAATTCAGCGTGCGCACCAGCGGGCCGCTGCGGCCCTCCGGTCGCAGCCCGGTGTCCACCTCGAGCGGCGGGTCGATGCTCGGCGTGCCCAGCAGCGCGCGAACCTGTTCAGCGATCGTCGTGGACCACCGCACCGCCGTCGATTCCTGGGCGCCGCCGACCGGTTCGCAGACGAACATCACGTCGGCGTCGGAGCCGTAACCGAGCTCGTGGCCGCCGAGCCTACCCATGCCGATCACCGCCACCCGCGCGGGCGGCTCACCGCTTTGCGGGGTGTTGAAGCGGGTGACCGCGTCCAGCGCCGACTGCAGCACCGCCACCCACACCGACGTCAGCGCCGCGCAGACTTCCCGCACGTCGAGCAGGCCAAGCAGATCCGCCGACGCGATCCGGGCCAGCTCGCGCCGGCGCAGACTACGCGCTGCCGCAATCGCTTTCACCGGGTCTGCATGCCGGGACGCCGCCGCGAGCAGCGAGCGGGCCACCTGATCGGGCTCGACGTCGAGCAGCTTCGGGCCGGCCGGACCGTCGGCGTACGACTGGATCACTTCCGGAGCGCGCATCAACAACTCCGGCACATAAGCCGACGTGCCGAGCACGTGCATCAGCCGCTTGGCCACCGCGCCCTCGTCGCGCAGCGTCGCCAAGAACCACCGCTGATCCGAAAGCGCTTCGGAGAGTTTGCGATACGCCAACAGGCCGCTGTCGGGGTCTGGCGTGTCGGAAAGCCAGTCGAGCAGGGTGGGCAGCAGCACGGACTGCACGCGTCCGCGCCTTCCGCTGGAACCGGTCAACGCCGCCAGGTGCGTCAGCGCATTCTGCGGTGCCTGATAGCCCAGCGCGGCGATCTGCCGCTCGGCGGCCTCGGCGCTCAACCCGAGCGAGAGTTCCGGGCCGACGGATTCCAGCAGCGGCTGGTAGAACAGCTTGGCGTGCAGTCGCGACACCCGCATGTTCTGCCGCTTGAGTTCCTCGCGCAGCACACCGAGTGCGTCGTGGCGGCCGTCGGGCCGCATGTGCGCGGCGCGGGCCAGCCAGCGCATCGCCTCGTCGTCGTCGAACCGGGGCAACATGTGGGTGCGCTTGAGCCGCTGCAGTTGAAGCCGATGCTCGAGCAGTCGCAGAAACTCGTAGGACGCAGTCAGATTCGCCGCGTCGTCGCGGCCGACGTAACCGCCGGCGCCCAATGCGGCCAGCGCGTCGACCGTGGACGACACGTGCAAACTCTCGTCGTTGCGACCGTGCACCAGTTGCAGCAGCTGCACCGCGAACTCGACGTCGCGCAGGCCGCCGGTACCGAGCTTGAGTTCGCGGTCGCGCACGTCGGCGGGCACGAGTTCCTCGACGCGCCGCCGCATGGCTTGCACTTCGGCGACGAAATCCTCACGCTCGCAAGCGGTCCAGACCATCGGCATCAGTGCGGCCATGTACTGCTCGCCGAGCTCGGCGTCACCCGCCGCCGGGCGTGCCTTCAGCAGAGCCTGGAATTCCCAGGTCTTGGCCCACCGCTTGTAATAGGTGACATGCGAATCGAGCGTGCGGACCAGCGCGCCGTGCCGTCCCTCCGGGCGCAGCGCGGCGTCCACTTCGAAGAACGTCTCCGACGCCAGTCGCATCATCTCTCCCGCGACCCGCGTCTCGGTTGAGTCGGCCTTCTCGCCGACGAAGATCACGTCGACGTCGCTGACGTAATTCAGTTCGCGCGCACCGCATTTGCCCATCGCGATCACCGCCAGGCGGGGCCGGTGGGCGTCGTCCTGACACACCCGCAGCGTGGCCACTTCCAGGGCGGCGGCCAGCGCGGCGTCGGCGAGGTCGGACAGGTGGGCACCGATGGTCGCGAACGGCAGCACCGGTTCGTTCTCCACCGTCGCCGCGACGTCGAGCGCGGCGAGCACCATGAGCCGGTTGCGATACAACGTGCGCAACTCGGAAAGCGTTTCCTCCCTGAATGTTTCGCGCGCCACCCCCAAGAACCGGTCGCGCAGTTCGGCGGCGGACGGAAGTGTCACGTTGCCCGACAGCAGCCGCCAGGCCTGTGGGTTGGCCACCAGGTGATCGCCCAGGGCCAGCGACGAGCCCAGCAACGCGAACAGTCGGCCTCGCAGCGACCGGTCTTCGAGCAGCGCGAGGTGGAGTTGGTCGTATTCGGATCCGAGCGCGTCGGCCAGCCGCACCATCGTGCGCAGGGCGGCGTCGGCGTCCGGGGCGCGCGACAGCGACCAGAGCAGCTCGACGTGGTCCTCGGTGGTCCAGCCGAGCCGAGCCAGATCGTCGTGCGCGCGCTCCGCCATCAGACCAAGCCGACCGGGACTGGGCAGCTTCGGCCGCTGGGTCGCTGGTCTGGTCACGCTCCCGACCCTACCGAGCGTTACAGCGACAAGTAGGTCTTGAGCTCGTACGGCGTCACTTGGCGGCGGTAGTTCTCCCACTCCGCACGCTTGTTGCGCAGGAAGAAGTCAAACACGTGCTCGCCCAACGCTTCCGCCACCAGCTCAGAATTCTCCATCTCGGAAAGCGCAACGCCGAGACTGCCCGGCAACTCCTTGTAGCCCATCGCGCTGCGTTCTTCGGGCGTCAGGCTCCAGACGTTGTCCTCGGCTTGCGGTCCGAGCGCGTAGCCCTTCTCCACTCCGCGCAGACCGGCGGCCAGCAGCACGGCGAAAGTCAGGTACGGGTTGCACGCCGAGTCGGGGCTGCGCACCTCGATGCGCCGCGACGACGTCTTGCGGGGGCTGTACATCGGAACCCGCACCAGCGCCGACCGGTTGGCCGCGCCCCAGCACGCCGCCGTCGGCGCCTCTCCGCCCACCACGAGCCGCTTGTAGGAGTTCACCCACTGGTTGGTCACGGCGCTGATCTCGGTGGCGTGCTCGAGGATGCCGGCGATGAACGACTTGGCGACGTCGGACAGTTGCAGAGGGTCGTCAGGGCTGTGGAACGCGTTGACCTCGCCCTCGAACAAGCTCATGTGCGTGTGCATGGCCGAGCCGGGATATTCGCCGAACGGCTTGGGCATGAACGTCGCCCGCACGCCCTCGTTGATCGCGACTTCCTTGACCAGGTAGCGGAAGGTCATCACGTTGTCGGCCATTGACAGCGCGTCGGCGTAGCGCAGGTCGATCTCCTGCTGGCCCGGCGCGCCTTCGTGATGGCTGAATTCCACTGAAATGCCCATGGATTCGAGCGACTCGATCACGTGGCGGCGGAAGTTCGGCGCGGCCTCGTGGACGGCCTGGTCGAAGTAGCCGTCGGTGTCGGCGGGTTCGGGCGGGGCGCCGTCGTCGAGGCTCTTGAGCAAGAAGAACTCGATCTCGGGATGCACGTAGCAGGAGAACCCGAGATCGCTGGCCTTCGCGAGTTGCCGGCGCAGCACATGGCGAGAGTCGGCCCATGAGGGCGAACCGTCGGGCATCGTGATGTCGCAGAACATCCGCGCCGAGTGGTGCTCGCCTCTGCTGGTGGTCCACGGCAGAACTTGGAACGTCGACGGATCTGGGCGGGCCACGCAATCGGATTCGGACACTCGGGCGAAGCCTTCGATCGCCGAGCCGTCGAAACCGATGCCTTCTTCGAAGGCGCCCTCCAACTCGGCGGGCGCGATCGCCACGGACTTGAGGAATCCGAGCACGTCGGTGAACCACAGCCGCACGAAGCGGATGTCGCGTTCTTCCAGCGTGCGCAGCACGAATTCCTTCTGACGGTCCATGACGGCAGCGTAGGCAGCGGCTGTTAATTCTGTGTTACGCGCGCGCTAGCAGTGTCGATCCCCGGGTGCGGTGAACTCGACCAGATAGTTCACCACTGCTGAGTCGACACACTGCACGCCCTTGAACACGACCGTGTGCTGGGTGCCGTCGAACGTGATCAGCGACGCGCCGAGCTGGCGGGCAAGGTCGACACCGGCCTGATAAGGCGTCGCCGGGTCATGGGTGGTGGAGACGACGACGACCTTGTTCGGGCCGGGCGAGGTCGCCGGCGCGGGCGTGGTGGTCGGCGGCACCGGCCAGAACGCGCACACGTCGCGCGGGGCGTAGCCGGTGAACTGCCCGTAGCTCATGAACGGCGCGACCTGGCGGATGCGCCTGTCGGCCTCCACCCAGGACGCCGAATCCGTGGGCGTCACGTAGTCGACGCACCGGACCGCGGTGAACGCGTCCTGCAGGTTGCTGTACTGACCGGACTTGTTGCGGCCCCAGTAGTCGTCGGCCAGCAGCAGCAGCTCTTCTGCGGCGGTGCCCTGGCCCAGCGCGGCCAGCCCGTTGGCCAGGAACTCCCAGTAGCGCGGCGTGTAGAGCGCGTTGGCTGTACCCGTGATCGCGTCCTGATAGGACAAGCCGCGCGGGTCGAGCGTCGGCCCCGGCCTGGTGGCCAGCGGGTCGACCAGCGCGTGGTAGCGGTCCACCGCCTTGTTCGGATCGCTGCCGAGCGCGCACGCCGTCATCGTCGCGCATTCCGCGGCGAAGTCGTTGAACGCCTGCTGGAAGCTGGCCATCTGGCGGACGTTCTTCTCGACGGCGTCGAGCTTGGGATCCACCGCGCCGTCGAGCACCATCGCACGCACGTTCTGCGGGAATGCCTGCGCGTAGGCGGTGCCGAGTTGAGTGCCGTACGAGTAGCCGAGGTAGTTCAGTTGCGCTTCGCCGAGCGCTTGCCGGACGACGTCCATGTCGCGCGCGACGTTGACGGTGCCGACGTTGGCGAGGAAATCCGCACCCACCCGGTTCAGGCACTGCGCGGCGAGCTGGCGGTAGATGTCCTCGATGTGCGCGACGCCGGCCGGGCTGTAGTCGACCATCGGCTCCCGGCGGTAGGCGTCGAATTCGGCATCGGTGCGGCACCGCACTTCGGGGGTGGAGTGGCCGACGCCGCGCGGATCGAAGCCGACGAGGTCGAAGTGCTGGGTTATCTCGTTGTCGCCGAACGACACGGCCATTCCGGCGACGACGTCGACGGCGGATTGACCGGGCCCGCCCGGGTTGATCATCAGCACGCCGAGCCGCTGACCGCGGGCGGGGACCTTGATCACCGCGAGCTGCGCTTGGGCCCCGCCCGGCTTGCTGTAGTCCACCGGCACAGACACCGTCGCGCAGCGCGCGGTCGGGAGACCGCTGGTGTCGCTCAACCACTGCTGGCAGCTGCCCCAGTTAGGTTGCGGCACAACGGGATTCGTGTTGTCCGCAGGCGGTGCAGCCATTGTCGTCGGCAGGACCGTGACGAACATCGTGAGGAAAGCGAGCGGCGTCAACCAAAAAGGTGTCCGCCGCAACATGGCGATCATGGTCGCATGCCCCCCGTCATCCCTGCCCCGCCAGTGCCCATCGTGGTAGCGAAACGTTACCTAGCCGGCATGGGTGGTCAGCATCGAGCGTCCGGCTTGGGCAGGGTCAGGTCGATCAGATAGCTGGTGACGATGTCGTCGACACAGTTGTCGCCGTAGAACGCGGCCGTGTGCTGGGTGCCTTCGACCGTCAACAGCCCAGCGTGCAGCTGCTGGGCCAAATGCACTCCGTCTTGGTAGGGCGTCGCCGGATCTCCTGTGGTGGACACGACGAGAACCGGCGGCAGGCCGGGCGCGGACACGCTGTGCGGCCGGCTGGTCGGCGGCACCGGCCAGAACGCGCACGTTCCCCTTGGCGCGTCCCCGGTGAAGGTGCCGTAGCTGTCCCACGGCGAGATCACCCGGCGCTGTTCGTCGAAGGAGATCCACGGCGGCGAGTCCGTCGGGAACGGGTTGTCCACACAGGAGATCGCGTTGAACGCATCAGACGAGTTGTCGTAGTGGCCGCTGGGGTCGCGCCCGAGGTATTCGTCGGCGAGCTCGAGCAGGTCGTCAGCCGGCTCCCCGTGGCGCACCGCGCTCAGACCGGATATGAGCTGATCCCACGTGCTCTGCGAGTACAGCGCCGACGTCACACCCGTCAGCGCATCCGAGTAACTGAGTCCGCGCGCATCTTTGGTCTGCGCGGGTTTTTCCACCAGCGGGTCGACGAACGAATGCAGGACGTCGACGGCCTTGGCCGGGTCCGTGCCCAGCGGGCAGTCCGGTGATTTCGCGCAGTCAGCGGCAAAGTCGTTGAACGCCTTCTGAAACGCCTCGGCCTGACGCAGCAGTGAATCCATGGGCAACACCGCCGGATCCACGGCGCCGTCGAGCACCATCGCCCGCACGTGCTGCGGAAAAGCTTGTGCGTATGCGGTTCCCAACTCGGTGCCGTAGGAGAACCCGATGTAGCTGAGCTTGTCGTCGCCCAGCGCCGCGCGCAGGGCGTCAAGATCTTTGGCGGCAGACGCGGTGCCGACGTGAGCCAGGAACTTCTTGCCGGTCTTGTCCAGGCAGCGCCGGACGTACTTTACGGTGTCGTCTTCGATGCGGGCCACACCGGCCGGGCTGTAGTCGACCTGCGGATCGGCGCGCTCTCTGTCGTTTTCGGCGTCGGAGTTGCACCAGACCGCAGGCCGCGACTCGCCGACGCCGCGCGGGTCGAAGCCGACGAAGTCGAAGCGCTCACGCAACGGCCTTGGTACGTCGCGCAGCATCCAGGTGGCGGCTTGCACTCCGGAACCGCCGGGGCCGCCGGGGTTCATCACCAGTGACCCGATCTTGTTGCCGGCGGCCCGGAACCGGATCAGGGCCAGGGTGGCGACGCCGTCCTCGGGGTGCTCGTAGTCGATCGGCACAGCCAACTCGCCGCAGTCGGCGCTGCGCGGAAGGTCGTCGGACGACGGGAAGTTGCACGACTCCCATTGGATGCGCGCACCCAGCGCGGGATGCGCCCGCATGTGGCGCCCGGTGACGACGTGTGTGCACGACGTCACCGCGAGGACAACGGTCAGTGCAGCCGCCGCCCGAGGCGACCGCTTCACCCCGTCAGCACCGCGCCCCGGGCGGCGGAACCGTCAGGTCGATCAGATACCGGGTGACGATTGCGTCGACGCACGGATTGCCTTCCAGCGCAACGGTGTGCTGAGTGCCGTCGAACGTCAGCAGGGAGCCGTGCAGCTGATTGGCCAAGTCGACGCCGGCCTGGTACGGGGTGGCGGGGTCGCCGGTCGTCGAAATCACCAGCGTCGGCGGAAGGTCCCGCACCGAGATCTGATGCGGCTGGCTCGTCGGCGGGACGGGCCAGAACGCGCAGGTGCTCAGCGGGGCGTGGCCGGTGAATTCGCCGTAGTTCATGAACGGGGCGACCTCACGGATCCGGCGGTCCTGCTCGACCACCTTGGCGCGGTCGGTGACCGGTGGCCGGTCGACGCAATTGACCGCTTGGCGTACGTCGGTGGAGTTGGTGTAGTGGCCGTTTTCGTCGCGTCCCATGTACTGGTCGGCCAGTGCGAGCAGCTTGTCACCCTTGCCGTTCTTCAGTTCCTGCAGCGCCGCTGTCAGATTCGGCCACAGCGTCGGCGAGTACAGCGGCAGGATGGTGCCGACGATCGCGTCGGGATAGGACAGCCCTCGCGGATCGGCGGTTTCAGCGGGCTTTTCGACCAGCGGGTCCACCAGACTGTGGTAGACCTCGACGGCCTTGTCGGGGTCGGTGCCCAGTGGGCAGTCGGGCGACTTCGCGCAATCGGCGGCGTAGTCGTCGAACGCTTTCTGGAATGCCTCGGCCTGGCGGATGTCTGCTTCCATCGGATCGGCGTTGGGATCGATCGCGCCGTCGAGCACCATCGCGCGCACGTTCTGGGGAAACAGCTCTGCGTACGTCGAACCGATGCGGGTGCCGTACGAATAGCCGAGATAGGTCAGCTTCTGGTCGCCCAGAGCGGCGCGCAGCATGTCGAGGTCTTTGGCGACGTTGACCGTGCCGACGTTGGCCAAGAACTCCTTGCCCATCTTGTCGACGCACCGCTGGACGAATTCCTTGGTGGTCTGCTCGATGTGGGCGACCCCGGCGGGGCTGTAGTCGACTTGCGGGTCGGCGCGGATCCGGTCGTTGTCGGCGTCGGAGTTGCACCACAGTGCCGGTTTGGAGAACGCGACACCCCGTGGGTCGAAGCCGACGAGGTCGAACCGTTCCCGTAGCGGCTGGGGCAGGTTGTGGATCATCGCCAGGGCGGCGTTGACGCCCGACTCGCCCGGTCCGCCGGGGTTGATCACCAGCGAACCGATCTTCTTACCGGTGGCCGGAAACTTCACCAGCGCAAGCGCCGCCGTGTCGCCGTCAGGCTTGGAGTAGTCGATCGGCACACCGAGCTTGCCGCATTGCGCGCTGGCCAGCAGCGCGCTGACGTTCGGGGACGTGAACACGCACTTGTCCCACGAGATCGGCGCACCCACCTTGGGCAGGGCCATCTTGGCGTGGCCATCGACCAGGCGGCTGCAACTGACGGCGAGGACGGCGGCCGCAGCAACCGCGGTCCACATTGTCGCCGTACGAGCGACACCGGCAAGGCGGCGATTTCGGCTCATGGCACCACATGCTGCCATGACGGCGCGCAGATGCGCCGCACCACCGATCAGGGTTTCGCTGCCAGCAATTCCTTGAGCCCGGCATCGAAGCCGTCGGCCAGTTCCCACAGGTCGGGCAGTAACTCGGGGCACGACAGCAGGCCGACGTTGAGCTTGCCGTTCAGCGACATCACCGTGATGTTCAGCCCCGAGCCGTGGAAGATGGGCCCGAGCGGGTACATCGCGGTGATCTCCGCACCGACGAAGTACAGCGGCATCTGTGGCCCGGGCACGTTGGAGATCACCAGGTTGTGCACGGGTCTGCCGTCCGTCAGCCGACTCCTGGTGTAGACGCGCATCGCGATGCCGAACACCGCCGGCGCGGCGAATTCCGTCCAGTCCTGCAGAAGTGAGGCAGCGATGGCCGACGAGTGTTCCTTAGCGGTCGAGTTCGCCGCGGCGATCGCCTTCAGCCGCTCCCCCGGGTCCTCGATGTGCGTTTCGAGCCGCGAGAACATCGCGGACACCTGGTTGCGGCCGGGTCGGTGGGTCTTGCCGCGCACAGACACAGGCACCGTCGCGACCAACGGCTCCTTCGGCAGCTCACCACGTCCTGCGAGAAAATTGCGCAGCACACCGGCGCACAGCGCCATCACCACGTCGTTGAGCTTGACGCCGAACCGGTCTTTGACTGTCTTGAGGTCGTCGAGGTCCAGTTGAGCCCAGGCCACGTTGCGGTGGCCGGTGATCTTCGCATTCCACGGGGTCTTCGGCGCGCTGAACGGCGCCGTCATCGACTGACCGCTGAGCCCGCGCCGCACGGTCTCCACCACGCTGACGGCGGTCAGCGGAAGGACCTTTCCCAGCTGAAGCGGCCGAGTGGCGAACCGCACGAGTCCCGACGCGGCGAGCTCGAGCTGGTTGACGCCGCCGGCCCCCTGTACCCGATCGGGTGGCGACGCGTCGGGCTCGGTGTCGCACAGCACCGACATCAGATTCGCCCCGCTGACGCCGTCGACGGCGGCGTGGTGCACCTTCGTCATCACCGCGAGCCGACCGCCTCGCGTGGGATCGGTTCCGTCGAGTCCCTCGATCACCCACGCCTCCCACAGCGGACGGCTGCGGTCCAGGGGCACCGACGCGATGTGGCCGCAGAAGTCTGCGAGTTCCTTGCGGCCTCCTGGGCTGGGCAAGCCGATGCGGTGAACGTGCCGTTCGAGGTCAAAGTCGTCGTCTTCTGCCCACACGGGGTGGTCGAGGTTGAGCGGGCTGTCGACGACCTTCTCCCGGAACGTCGGCAATCCCCTTATGCGCGTACCGAATTCGTCCTTGAAACGCTCGAAACGGTAGCCGTCCGGGATTGTCGAGGTATCCAATTCCAGGATCGAGCAGACATGCAGTGGCTGCTGCGCCGTCTCGAGGTAAAGGAAGCTGGCGTCGAGTCCGCTGAGCCTTTGCATGTGGCCGATGGTAGGACCGCAACCGACATGTGAGGAAGCCCACTTGAGGTGGTGTGCAGCGGCAATCTGCCGAGTGGCAGACTGTACTGGTCAGCGAACCCGGGGACCCCATGGCGGGCCACGAGGATCGATCCGACGATGTTTAAGGACAACGATGTCTGTTGAGCAGACGGTCTACGGTGCCGCCACGCCCCGCGTCAAAACCCGCGTTCATCACCTGCAGAAAATGAAGGCCGAAGGCCACAAGTGGGCGATGCTCACGGCCTACGACTACTCCACCGCGAGCATCTTCGACGAAGCCGGCATTCCGGTGCTACTGGTCGGCGACTCGGCCGCCAATGTGGTGTACGGCTACGACACCACTGTGCCTATTTCTCTCGACGAGCTGATCCCACTGGTGCGCGGTGTGGTCCGCGGGGCACCGCACGCGTTGGTGGTCGCCGACATGCCGTTCGGCAGCTATGAGGCCGGCCCGCAGCAGGCGTTGGCCAGCGCTGCCCGCTTCATGAAGGAAGCCGGCGCGCATGCGGTCAAGCTGGAAGGCGGCGAGCGGGTGGCCGAACAGATCGCCTGCCTGACCGCGGCCGGCATTCCGGTGATGGCGCACATCGGCTTCACCCCGCAGAGCGTGAACACGCTTGGTGGTTTCCGGGTGCAGGGTCGGGGCGATGCCGCCGAACAAACCATCGCCGACGCGATCGCCGTTGCCGAGGCCGGTGCGTTCTCGGTGGTGATGGAGATGGTGCCCGCCGAGCTGGCCACCCAGATCACCGGCAAGCTCACCATTCCGACGATCGGGATCGGCGCGGGCCCCAACTGCGATGCGCAGGTGCTGGTCTGGCAGGACATGGCCGGGATGACATCCGGCAAGACAGCCCGGTTCGTGAAGCGCTTCGCCGAGGTCGGTGCCGAATTGTCGCGCGCGGCAAGGCAATACGCCGACGAGGTGGCAGCCGGGGTGTTTCCGGCCGAGGAGCACAACTTCTAGCGTTCACCTTGGTGTGGCACGCTGTGCGTGATGGCACCATCGGAAGGCGCCTCCAAGCATCTGGAGGTTGAGCGCAAGTTCGACGTCGTCGACACGACGGTGTCTCCGTCGTTCGAAGGTCTTGCCGCGGTGACGCGGGTGGAGCGAGAGCCTTCACAAAGACTCGACGCCGTCTATTACGACACCCCCGGGCGCGACCTTGCCGCCCACCGCATCACGTTGCGCCGGCGCACCGGCGGCTCCGACGCGGGTTGGCACCTGAAGCTACCCGCCGGGCCCGACTCCCGGACCGAAGTACGAGCACCGCTGGGCGACAGTGACGAGGTTCCGGCCGAGCTGCGCGATGTGGTGTTGGCAATCGTGCGCGACCGTCCGCTCCAGCCGGTCGCGCGGATCACGACAAACCGGACCGTCGAGCATTTGTACGGGGCCGACGGGACACCGCTGGCGGAATTCGCCGACGACGAGGTGACGGCCCAGGCCAACGGCGATGAGTCGCAACAGCACTGGCGCGAGTGGGAGCTCGAGCTGTCGGAGGAGGCGCTGAGCAACGGGGTGGCGGACGGTGCGCTGCTGGACCGGTTGGCCAATCGGTTGCTGGACGCCGGCGCCCAACCGGCGGCCCACGGGTCGAAGCTGGCGCGCGTGTTGGACGGTTCGGCGCCGGAACGGCCCGTGGTGCCTGCAGTCGACGATCCGGTGCACCGCGCGGTGGCCGAGGAGATCGAGAACCTGCTGGTGTGGGATCGCGCGGTGCGCGCCGACGTCTACGACTCGGTGCACCAGATGCGGGTGACTACCCGCAAGATCCGCAGTTTGTTGCAGGCGGCGGAGTCGTCGTTCGGGTTGTCAGGGGACGCGTGGATCCTCGACGAGCTGCGCCAATTGGCGAGCGTGCTGGGCGTGGCGCGGGACGCCGAGGTGCTCGCCGAACGGTACGAGAAGGCGCTCGACGAGCTGCCCGACGAGCTGGTGCGCGGGCCGGTGCGCGAGCGGCTGGTGGAAGGGGCTCGCCGGCGGTACCGGTCGGGATGGCGAAAGTCGGTCGCCGCCATGCGTTCTCAGCGGTACTTCAGGTTGCTCGACGCGCTGGAGGGGCTGGTGGCCGCTGAGCCGCCTCCGCCCGCGGAGGACGAGGAGTCGTCGCCGGATGCGACCATCGAGTCCGGCTACAAGCGGGTGCGTAAGCAGGCCAAGCGCGCCGAGAAGGCTGAGGACGAGCACCGAGACGAGGCGCTGCATCGAATTCGCAAGAGCGCCAAGCGGTTACGGTATACCGCTGCGGCCACCGGGTCGAAGAAGGTGTCCGACGCGGCGAAGAACATCCAATCGCTACTGGGCGACCACCAGGACAGCGTGGTCAGCCGGACGCATCTGGCTCAGCAGGCGCAGGCCGCACACGCCGCCGGTGAGGACACGTTCACCTACGGGGTGCTCTACGAGCGCGAAACCGAGATCGCACGCCGCAGCCGCGAGCAGTTGCGGCCAGCGCTGAAGGCGCTTGCCAAGGCCGTTTCGAAGGCGTTGTAGAGGGACGAGTTGGCCTGTAAGCCGGATTCTGTTCCACACCGTCGCGGCTGACCACGGCGGCGCGGCGGCGACCATCCATCTGGACATCCCGTCGCCGGGTGCCTCAAGCGGCCTACCCGCGTGCTCGGGCGAGCAACCCTCGGACGCACGCGCAGCCGCGGCTTTCGCCACGGCCTTCTTGGCCTTGCTTCGGGTGGGGTTTACCTAGCCATCCCGGTCACCCGGAATGCTGGTGCGCTCTTACCGCACCGTTTCACCCTTACCACCGCAAGCGGTGGCGGTCTGTTTTCTGTGGCACTTTCCCGCGAGTCGCCTCGGGTTGCCGTTAGCAACCACCCTGCTCTGTGAAGTCCGGACTTTCCTCGAGCCGTATTGCTACGACCCGCGGCCGCCCGGCCAACTCGTCCGCCCTATAAACGTACTGGGTCGAGCGAGTAATCCGCGAGCCTCAAAAGGGTGGCGGGTCGTCGTCGGCTTTGGCTTGTCGGCGCTTTTCGAGTTCGGCGAACAGCCATTGCTGGCGCTTGATGAGTTGCTCGTTGATGCGCCGTTCGGCGTCAATACGTTCGCGTCGTTCTTGTGTGCGAGTACGTCGGCGCCGCGGCATCATCAGCGCCCGACCCGGCCCGGCGTCGTCGGCGACGGTTGGCTTGACTGCGAATTCGCCTGTCGGCGTGCCCAATACGGGAAATAACGCCGCACCGTCGGGTGTGGTCGTGTAGGTGCGCCCGGACGGCGCCGTCCAGGTCACCGTGCCGTCAGGTGCTTGCTTGTCGGCCCAACCGCCCGCCCCCACCCAGAACGTTTTCAGCAAGTGATGCGCACGGCACATTAGTTTCAAGTTCGACGGATGCGTCGGACCCGACGGCCACGGAATCGTGTGGTCGACATCGCAGATCACTGCCGGGGCGTCACAACCCGGGAACCGACACGTCAGATCGCGCGCCCGGATGAACGCCGCCAACCCCGCCGAGGGCCGATACCCCGCTTCGGCGGTGGTATTCGGGCCCGGAACCGCCAACGGCTTGAGCCGAGCCTGCGATGCCCACTCGCGCACCACGGCCGCCGGCACCACCCCCCGACCGGGTATGTGGCCGGGGGTATCGGACGTGCCGTCTACGGTGGACTGCTCGGCGAGCACTTGGATCACCACGCTCGCACCGGTGGGCCGGGCGGTCGCGCTGCACTCCTGCGAGCCGCACTCACAGCGCAACCCGTCCAAGCCGGCAGCCATCGCGCCCAGCGCATCGGAGCGGCGTTGATCGGCAGTGCGCGGATCATCCGGGCACACCGTGGCGGCCAACTCATCCAGGCGCGCATCGATGAGGGCTCCGTCGGTGGCGCGAACCTGGGCATACATCGACTCCAACCCGCCCGTCGCCGGCATGAACACCACATGGCGGTCCTCGGGGCGCTCGTGCGGGCGGCGCCGCCCCGCCGGATCCACTCGCTCCACCCACCAATCGATGCGCGCCTCGAGCTTGGGCCCCGACAACCGCATCCAGCCCGGAGCCCGTCGCGCCAGCTCGGCATCTACCCTCGCCATCAACTGCGTGTCGGTGATCAACTGCACCCGGTTGACGATCGTGATCACCATCCGCATGTCGATCGCCCGGTCACGAACACCTTCGCCAGCTGCGGCAGCTTGTCGCGCAACTCAATCGCGTACCGCAATTGCCCGCGCGCTCGGCCGCGGCTGATGCCTAACTCCGCGGCCACCTCTGCGGTCAAGCTTTCATATCCGTCGATCAGCCAGCAGGCGCGGTCGTCGTCATCCTCGGGCGCGCGTCGCACGTACAACTCCCCCATCGCCACCAACCGGCGCGCACACGCGGCGTTCTCCTCCGCCGCAGCAGCCCCGAATCGCCGCCACGACGCCCGCGTCGTCGCCACCTGAAAATGTCTCGACCGGCGCAGCCCGCACAGGTTCGAACATGCTTTCGATCATAGAAGTCGCCACCGACATCGCTGGCTTCCAGATCACCGTGGGACCCGCCAGGCCACTGGGTCGGCGGCCCACACCGAGTGCCCTGCACCTGTTCGGCGGCGCTCCTACACGAGCGCCGACGACGGCTTCAAGAAGACGTCGTTCAGCGTGACCGAGCGCAGCTGGCGGTCGCGAATCATGTCGACGAGCTGGCCGTAGACATGGGTGACCGGCTTGTGGTTGAGATGGCCGATCACGATGGTCTGCGGGGTGAAGTACTTGTCGGCTCGCTTGACGATGTAGTCCTCGGTGACGACGTTGGAGTCACCCAAGTCGCCCGACCACAGCGTCATCACCGTGTAGCCCAGTGCGGCGGCGGCCTGGTCGACGCGAGGGTTGCGGCTGCCGTACGGCGGCCGCAAGTACGGTCGGGCGTTCGCGCCGTACGTCTTCTTCAAGAATGTGTGATTGCGGCCGATTTCCTCGATCACCCGCTTCACCGGCAGCGTCGCCAGGTCCGGATGCGACCAGGTGTGATTCCCCAACTGGATCTGGCCCGACTCCACCAGCGGCCGCAACAGGTCCTTGTTGTCCGTCCACGAGCTGTAGCGGCCGTTGACGAAATACGTGAATCGCAGCCCGGTGTCCTTCGCAAACTGTGTGTACATCCGCACCACGTCGCTGTCCACGCCGTCGTCGAGGGTCAGCGCCAGCGCGTCGCCGTTGCCGGGCAGACTCCACAATGCCCCGTTGCCGGGCAAGGTAATTCGCGACGCCGGCGGAGGCGGCGGCAGCAGCCCGGGCAAGCGGGCCGGCGCAGGCACAGCGACGGGATCCTTTGCCGCTGCCAGCACTCGCGGCGCCGTACTCACTTCGCAGCGGGCGATGCCGACACCCGACACGATCGCGACAGCAAGCCCAGCCATGAACCTGCGCCGGTTGAGCTCTGCCACAGCCGCGGACCGTATCACCGGTAACAACAAAAACAGCGGTCACACGCCGTTGTGAGACCGTATCTGCATGCACGACGAGATCGACCTGACTGACTTGGACCGGTTCGCGGCTGGTTTTCCGTACCACTGGTTCGACGAACTTCGGCGCGTCTCGCCGGTCTGGTTTCATCCGCCGACGCCGCACACGCCGGGCGGCGAAGGGTTCTGGGTGCTCAGCCGCTACGCCGACATCGTCGCCGCCGCGGCCGACCCGGCGACGTTCTCGTCGGAGACCGGCGGCGACCGGGAGGGCGGCGGCACGACGCTCGAGGACATGGCGCGCGACTGGGCAGTCGGCGTCCTGCTCAACATGATGGACGACCCCCGGCACGCCAAATTCCGCCGGCTGCTGACGCCGAGCGTCGCGCCCAAGACGTTGGCGGCCATCGAGGAAGACCTACGCCGGCGCGCGGTTCAGATCGTCGACGCGGCGGTGGCCAAGGCCGACTGCGACTTCCTTGTCGACGTGGCGGCGGAGTTGCCGCTGCAGGCGGTCGCGCAGCTTGTCGGTGTGCCCCAAGAGGACCGCCACCAGCTGCTGAATTGGGCCAACGTCACCCTGGACTACGACGACCGCGAAGTCGGCGAGGCGACCGCCCGAACCCAGCAGGCGTCCGCGGAGATGTTCGCGTACGGCACGATGCTGCTCGAGCGCAAGCACCGCGACCCAGCCGACGATCTGTTGTCGGTGGTGTCGCACGGGCTGATCGACGGCGAGCCGCTGTCCGAGATGGAACAGCACATGTTCTTCTCGCTGATCATCGCGGCGGGCAGCGAGACCACCCGCAACTCGATTGCGATCGGCATGATGGCGCTCAGCGAACACCCGGACGCGATGGAACGGCTGCGCAATGACCGCTCATTGCTGCCCCGAGCCGTAGAGGAGATTCTGCGGTGGGCGTCCTCGACGCCGTACAACCGCCGCACCGCCACCCGTGACGTCGAGATCGGCGGTCAGCAGATCAGAGCCGGCGACAAGGTCACGCTGTGGTGGGCCTCGGCCAACCGCGACGAGTCGGTGTTCGCCGACCCATACACCTTCGACATCACCCGAAATCCCAACCCCCACTTGGCATTCGGGCGCGGAACCCACTTCTGTCTGGGCGCAGCTCTGGCGCGGATGGAGATTCGCGTCGTGTTGGACGCGCTGCTGGACCGCGTCGCCGAGGTGTCACTTGCTGGACCGGTGGAGTATGTCCGCAGCAACAAGCACACCGGCGTGCGGCACATGCCTGTTCATCTGACGCCGTGCTAGCGCAGATGGCGTAGATAGTCGGTCTGGTTCACCAACCGGACCGACGCATTGCCGTCGGGGTAGAACTCGGCGATGGACAGCGACGCCAGATCGAGGTGCAGCCGGTACAGAATGCTGGATTCGGCGCCCAATGCCAGCTGCAGCATGGTCTTGATCGGCGTCACGTGCGACACCACAAGCACTGTGGCACCGTCGTTTTCAGCGATGATCCGGTCTTTGGCCCGACGAATGCGATGCTGCACGCTGGCGAAGCTTTCACCGCGTGGCGGGGCAACGCCGGTGTCGCCCAGCCATTTTCGGTGCAGTTCCGGATCGCGCGCGGCCGCCTCGGCGAATGTCAGCCCCTCCCATGCGCCGAAGTCGGTCTCGATGAGGTCGTCGTCGACCACGACGTCGACGCCGAGCGCCTTGGCCGCGGTGGCCGCGGTGTCGTAGGCACGTTGCAACGGAGAGGTGATTACTGCGGCGATGCCGCCGCGCTCAGCCACATACTCGGCAGCGGCTTCCGCTTGGCGCCGACCGAAATCGGTCAACGCCGGATTGCCGCGGCCCGAGTAGCGGCGCTGCACCGACAGCTCGGTTTGGCCGTGGCGCAGCAACAACATCCGCGTCGGAGCTCCCTGCGCACCGGTCCAGCGGGCAGGAGACGACGACACCGCAGTCTCAGGTGACGGTCGCGCCGGCGGGTCGGTGAGCTCCGCCGCCGCGTCCATCGCCTCGTTCGCCAGCCGGTCCGCATGCGAATTCTGTTCCCGCGGAATCCATCTGTACGAGATGGTGTCGAACCGGGCCGCAAGCTCGCGTGCCTCGCGATGCAGCTCGGCGAGATCCGGGTGCTTGACCTTCCAGCGTCCCGACATCTGCTCGACCACGAGCTTGGAGTCCAGCGCCACCTCGACGTCGCTGGCACCTAGCCGCACGGCCTCGGTGAGTCCCGCGATCAATCCGCGATATTCGGCGACGTTGTTGGTGGCGGTGCCGATCGCTTCCTTGATCTCCGCCAGCACCGTCGAGTGATCAGCCGACCACACCACCGAGCCGAAACCGGCAGGGCCCGGATTGCCGCGCGAGCCGCCGTCGGCCTCGACGATCACCTTCATGCGACCCTCAACAGGATCGCCCGGCATTCGGGACAGCGCAGAACCTCGTCGTCGGCAGCCGCAGAAATGCGGGCAAGTTCGCCGCGGTCCAATTCGATGCGGCACGCCCCGCACCGTCGTCCTTGCAGCAATCCGGCACCCACCCCGGCCGTGGACCGTTGCCGCTCGTACAGCGCCACGAGTTCCGGATTAAGGCTCGCGACAAGCTCCGCCCTGCGCTGTGCGCGCTCTTCGGCGATTCGGTCGATCTCGGCCAGCGCCTCGTCACGAGACTGCTGGACAATGCCGAGCTCGGCCTGCCGTTGGTCGATTTCGGCGAGCTCGCGTTTCTGGTCGAGCTGCAGCTCCTCGCGGCGCTCCATGACCTCCAGCAGCGAATCCTCGAGGCTGGCCTGGCGGCGCTGCAACGTCTCCAACTCGTGCTGTAAGTCGTTGAGCTGCTTGGCATCTGTCCCCGGGGACGCCAGCAGCTTGCGATCCCGTTCTTCCCGTTGCCGTACCGCTTCGATCTCACCCTCGAAACGACTTATCTGTGTTTGCAGGTCGTCGAGCGCAAGCTGCAGTGCGGCGAGGCGGTCGTTGGCGCTGCGCTGCTGCGACTGCAGTTCCTCATGGCGCTCGATCTCCGGGAGCCGCGAGCGACGGTGCGCGGCGCGTGCCAACTCGGCGTCGATCTCGACGATCTCGGCCAGCGACCGTTGTTGATATACAGCAGCTTTCATCAGTTCACCTCCTCGACGTTCCAAGGGTCGGTGCGAATGTCCGATACCCGCACGGTCAGCGACTCGCCCAAAGAACTGCGCAATACTTCGGCCGCCTGAGCGCACCACGGGAACTCGCTTGCCCAGTGCGCGACGTCGATCAGTGCGACGTCGGATTCCCGACGATGTTCGTCTGCGGGGTGGTGGCGCAGATCGGCGGTGACGTAGACGTCGACGCCGGCGCGAGCCACCGCGTCGAGCAGCGAGTCACCCGCTCCCCCGCAGACCGCCACCCGCGATACCGTCCGGTCCGGATCTCCCGCTGCACGTACGCCCCACGACGTCGGAGGCAGGCCGCGGCGAACCCGGGACACGAACGCCTGCAACGGCTCTGGCGCGGGAAGCCGACCGATCCGGCCGAGGCCGACGTCACCGGGCAGCGGCGCCAGCGCGAACACGTCGAACGCCGGTTCCTCGTAGGGGTGTGCGGAACGCATCGCCGACAGCACCGCAGCGCGGGCCGATGCGGGCGCAATCACCTCGACCCGATCCTCGGTGACCTTCTCGACCGATCCGATGCTGCCGATGGCCGGCCTGGCCCCCTCGTGCGGCAGGAATTGGCCGATACCGGTCACGCTCCAGCTGCAGTGCGAGTAGTCGCCGATCTGCCCGGCGCCGGCGGCGAACATCGCGGTGCGGACCGCGTCGGCGTTCTCCGGCGGCACGAACACCACCCACTTGTCCAGAGCCGGACCGTCCGACATCGGAGACAGCACGCCGTCCACCTGCACACCGATGGCCTGCGCCAGCGCGTCGGACACCCCCGGCGACGACGAGTCGGCGTTGGTGTGGGCGGTGAACAGTGCGCGGCCGGTGCGGATCAGCGAGTGCACCAGCGCACCCTTGGGGGTGCTGGTGGCGACGGTGTCGACCCGCCGTAACAGCAGCGGGTGATGCGCCAGCAGCAGGCCGCCGTCGGGTACCTCGGCAGCCACCGCGGGAGTGGCGTCGACGGCGACGACGACGTCGGTCACCACATCGCCGGGGTCGCCACACACCAGACCCACCGAATCCCACTCCTCCGCGAGCCGCGGCGGATAAGCCTGCTCCAGCACGTCGATGACGTCGCGCAGAAGCACACTCACGTCAGGATCTCCGCAAGCGCGGTGACCAGCGTTGGCCATTCCGGTCGTACCGCGGCACGCAGGTACTGCCCGTCGAGACCTTCGAACGTGTCGCAGCGACGCACGGCAATCCCCTTCTCGCGCAGCCGCTTTCGGGCTAAGTGCGCGTCGGGGACCTCGAACAGCACGAACGGTGCGGCGCCGTCGATCACCCGCACCCCGGAAGCGGTCAGCGCGTCGACCATTTCCGCGCGCATCGCACCCAACCTGCCCGCCTCCTTCTCGGCCTCCAGCACAGCGGCTGCGCAGTTGCAGGCCGTGAGCGCCTCGAGTTGTAACGTGCCCAACGGCCAGTGCGGGCGGGTGACGGCCAGCCGCTCCAGCACTTCGGGGGCGCCCAGCGCGTAGCCCACCCGCAGGCCCGGCAGCGCCCACGTCTTGGTCAAGCTGCGCAGCACCACCACGTCGGCCAGCGGCTCGCGTGCCAGCGACTGCGGCTCGCCGGGAAGGGCATCGGCGAACGCCTCGTCGACCACGACGATCCTGCCCGGACGGCGCAGGGCGTCGATCAGCTCGCGGGCGTGCAGGACCGCCGTCGGATTGGTGGGGTTGCCGACGACCACGAGGTCGGCCTCGTCGGGCACCACGGCGCCGCGAAGGCCGAACGGCGCGGCCAGCACGACGTTGACGACGGGAACGCCGGCGGCCGTCAGCGCGGCCGCGGGTTCCGTGAACGACGGCGCGATCACCGCGGCACGACGCGGCCGCAAATTGGCCAGCAGCGAGAACCCCTCGGTGGCGCCGGCGAGCAGCAGCACCTCGGCGGCGTCGCGGCCGTGCCTGGCGGCTACCGCTGCCCGCGCCGCGTGCTCGTCGTCCTGGCTCGGATACCGGCCCAGATCCGCCAGGCGGGCGGCCAACCGGTCGAGCAACCACGCCGGTGGCGCGGCGCCGCGGACGTTGACCGCGAAGTCCAGCATTCCGGGCGTCGCCGCCTGGTCGCCGTGGTACCGCACAGCAGAAACAGTAGTGCGCGGCGATCAGAGAGAATGGACGGGTGACCGCACGGCCGCAATTGACGATCGCACTGCGCGAGGTGCTCGGTGTCTGAGCCCTTGCACGTGACGTTCGTGTGCACCGGCAACATCTGCCGGTCGCCGATGGCGGAGAAGATGTTCGCTCATCAACTTCGCGAGCGGGGCCTGGACGAGCACGTGCGGGTGAGCAGCGCCGGCACTGGGGACTGGCACGTGGGCTGCGAGGCCGACGAACGCGCGAGCCGCGTGCTGCGTGCCCACGGCTATCCCACCGCGCACTGCGCCGCCCAACTCGACGACGACCACTTGGCCGCCGACCTGGTGGTGGCGCTGGGCCGCAATCACGCCCGGATGCTCGCTCACCTGGGCGTGCCGAGCGAGCGGATCAGACTGTTGCGCTCGTTCGATCCGCGATCGGGCGCGCATGCGCTGGACGTCGAGGATCCGTACTACGGCGCGCACGCCGACTTCGAGGAGACGTTCGAAGTGATCGAGGCGTCGCTGCCGGGCCTGCACGACTGGGTCGACCAACAGTTGGCCGCGCGGGGCGTGAGGCGCTGATGCGACGCTGGGCGTTCGTTTTCCGGCCGGGCTGGCTGGTGCTAGCCGTCGTGGTCGCGGCGTTCGCGTACTTGTGCTTCACGGTCTTGGCGCCGTGGCAGCTGGGCAAGAACACCAAGACCTCGCGTGAGAACAATCAGATCGCGGCCTCGCTGAATGCGGACCCTGTACCGCTCGTTTCGGTTCTGCCGCAGGCTGATTCGGCGCAGTGGCGACGCGTGACGGCAACCGGCCACTACGTGGCCGACGAGACGGTGCTCGCGCGCCTACGCGTGGTCGACGGGCAGCCGGCGTTCGAGGTGCTGACACCCTTCGCCGTCGACGGTGGACCTGTCGTCCTAGTGAATCGCGGCTATGTGCGGCCGCTGGAAGGCTCGCGGGTGCCGCCCATCCCTGCTGCGCCCTCGACACCGGTGACCATCACGGCTCGGCTGCGGGATTCGGAGCAGCGCGCCGACAAGGCACCGATCGTCGAAAACGGGCTGGCTCAGGTGTATTCGATCAACACACGCCAGGTGAGCGAGCTGACCGGGATCGCGTTGGCTGCCCCGTACCTGCAACTCGTGGAAAACCAGCCGGGCGGACTCGGCGTGCTGCCGCTGCCGCATCTGGATGCCGGACCGTTCTTGTCGTACGGGATCCAGTGGATCGCGTTCGGCATTCTGGCGCCGATCGGATTGGGCTACTTCATCTTTGCGGAGATCCGGCAGCGTCGACGCGAGAGCTCGGAGCAGCCGACGGCGCCGGTGACGGCTGAGGAGAAACTCGCCGACCGCTACGGCCGGAGGCGCTGACAGATGAGGTCGATGCGGCTTGCGCCGGCTACCGCCAAGAGCGCCGCAGCCGTCTGCACGATCCGCGACAACTGAACCGCCCGGCGCAGATCCGGCACGCCGGGTGGCACCCCGTCACCGAGGACGGGCCGGATGTCGAGTCCGTGCCGATAGCGGGTGGGGCCACCCAGCCGTATTCCGAGCGCGCCGGCGAACGCTGCTTCGACGACGCCGGCGTTGGGGCTCGGGTGCCGGCCGGCGTCGCGTCGCCAAGCCTGCACCGCGTGCGTCGGCGATCCACCGATCAACCGAGCGCATACGACGACGAGCGCCGCGGTCACCCGGGCGGGAATCATGTTGGCGAGGTCATCCAATCGCGCCGCGGCCCAACCGAATTGGGCATAGCGGGGCGAACGGTAGCCGATCATCGCGTCGAGCGTGTTGACCGATCGGTAGAGCAGCGCGCCGGGCAGCCCGCCGAGCATTGCCCAGAAGAGCGGCGCGACGTGCGCGTCAGACGTGTTCTCCGCCAACGATTCCAACGCCGCGCGGGCCAGCCCGTCGGCGTCCAGAGCTTCGGGGTCACGACCGCACAGCGACGGCAGGAGGTGGCGTGCGCCCTGGAGGTCACCCCCCTCCAGCGTTTCGGCCATCTGAGATGCCGTGCGCAGCAGCGACGTGCCGCCGAGCGCCGCCCACGTCGCGGCGGCGGTCGTCGCACTCCTGAGCCGGCCCGACAGGGTTTCGACGGTCAGGCTGACCGCGGCCACCGCGCCGAGCACCACACTGATGTGCGCCACCCCGGCCCAGCGCGCATCGCGGTAGGTGACGCGCTCCAACGCCGCGGCGCTTGCACCGAACCCGGCGACCGGATGGAAACGCCGCGGGTCGGCGAACACCAGGTCCGCGAGCCAGCCGGCCGAGATGCCGACGGCCCTGTGCCCAAACATTCCGGCAGCGTCTCACATCGTGATGTACTGCCTCTTGTGAAGCGCCGCCCGCAGCGAGTCGCCGATTTGTTGAACCCCGCGGCATTGCTGCTGCCGGCGGCGAACGTTATCATGCAGCTGTCGGCGCCGGCCGTCGGCTACGGAGTGCTGGAGAGTCCGGTCGACTCCGGCAACGTGTACAAGCATCCGTTCAAACGAGCCCGCACCACGGGGACCTATCTGGCGGCGGCGACCGTCGGCACCGATGAGGACCGCGAGGTGATCCGGCGTGCCGTCGACACCACCCATGCGCAGGTGCGCTCGACGAAGCAAAGCCCGGTGCGCTACAACGCTTTTGACCCCAAGCTGCAACTGTGGGTGGCGGCGTGCCTGTACCGCTACTTCGTCGACCAGCATGAGTTCCTCTACGGGCCGCTCGACGACGACGCCGCCGACGCGGTGTACCGCGACGCCAGACGGCTCGGCACTACGTTGCAAGTGCCGGACAGCATGTGGCCGGTGGACCGGGCCGCGTTCGACGAGTACTGGAAGCGGTCGCTGGACGAGCTGAGGATCGATCCGCCAGTGCGTGAGCACCTCTACGGCGTGGCCACTTTGGCATTTCTGCCGTGGCCGCTGCGAGTAGTCGGCGGTCCCCTCAACCTGTTCGCCACCACCGGCTTTCTGCCGCCGGAATTCCGGGCCCACATGCGGTTGTCCTGGAGTGCCGGACAGCAGCGCCGGTTCGAACTGCTGCTCACCGGATTGCGGTTGGCGGACAAGGTGATTCCGCGGCGGCTGTGGCTGCTGGGCTATCAGATGTATCTGCAGGACATGAGGTCTCGGCACAGAAAGGGTCGGCGTGTTGTCTAGTTTTCCGGGTCTCGCGCACGTCGCGCTCACCGTAAAGGACATGGAAGTCAGTGGTCCGTGGTATCGACGGCTGCTCGATGCTGAGCCGGTGCTCGACGAGCACACCGACGCCGGATTCCGACACCTGGTGTGGCTGCTCGACGGCGGCACGCTGCTGGGCATCCACCAACATGAGCGCGGCGTGCCGGACGAGCGGTTCACCGAGTTCCGGGTCGGCTTGGACCATGTCGGCTTCGGCGTGGCCGATCGCCGTGAACTCGAGAAGTGGATGGAACGGCTCAACCAGCTCGGAATCAGCCACGGCGGGATCGTCGACGCCGGCTACGGATCCGGGTTGAGCTTCCGTGACCCCGACGGCATAGCCCTGGAGTTCTTCGCTCCGCCGGGTTAGAGGCCGCCGCCATGTGGGTAAAGGGGGGCCATGCCGTTAGCTGACAACACGGCATTCGCGGGGTACACCATCCTGCGACTCTTGGGGTCAGGAGGGATGGGTGAGGTTTACCTTGCCCAGCACCCCCGTCTGCCTCGCCAGGACGCCCTCAAGGTATTGCGCGCCGACATCTCCGCCGACCCCGACTACCGCGAGCGATTCCACCGCGAAGCCGATTTGGCCGCCAAGCTGTGGCATCCCCACATCGTCGGCATCCATGACCGCGGCGAAAACGATGGACGGCTGTGGATCTCGATGGACTACGTCGACGGCACCGACGCGGCCCGCATGTTGCACGAGCGGTTTCCCCACGGAATGCCGGTGGTAGCGGTACGAGAGATCGTCACGGCCGTCGCCTCCGCGCTTGACTATGCCCACGCCCGAGGCCTTCTGCACCGCGATGTCAAGCCGGCCAACATCTTGATCGCCGAGCTCGATGACGGCGAGCGGCGAATTCTGTTGGGCGACTTCGGCGTGGCAAGAGACCTTGGCGAGAGCAGCGGCCTGACGGTCACCAACATGACCGTGGGCACGGTGGCCTACGCCGCTCCTGAGCAGTTGACCGGTGCACAGCTCGACGGGCGCGCGGACCAGTATGCGTTGGCAGCCACCGCTTTTCACCTGCTCACCGGGGCCCATCTGTATGCACACTCGAATCCGGCCGTGGTGATCGGTCAGCATCTAAACGCCCAGCCGCCACGGTTGGCCGACCGTCGCCCCGAGCTGGCAGCGCTTGATCCGGTGCTCGGTAAGGCACTTGCGAAGGAACCCCACGCTCGATTTCCGTCGTGCATGGAATTCGCACGGGCGTTGGCGAATGCTGAGACCACGGGCACGCAATGGTGGGCGGCCGCGCCGACGGGGGTCGCACCACCGCCGCCCCCCGCGCCGACGAAGCGGTGGCCCGTGGCCTTGGCCGGAGTTGCGGTGTTCCTGGCGTTGTGTGTGGTCGCATACCTTGCCGTCAGAGTCTTCACGAAACCTGCTGAACCGCAGACGTTCACGATGACGGGCACCGTCCATATCGAGGGCAGTATCGACACCATGGGCCTGCCGTCGGGATATCGATGTGCCGGTGCGGGCAGTCTGGCAGACGTCGGGCCCGGCTCTCCGGTGACCGTGGCGGACGAGGCGGGAAAGCTCTTGGCCAAGGGCACATTCGAAAGCAGCTATCTGCTGCGCGACTCCTGCAATCTTCAGTTCAGAATCGCCGACGTGCCAGATGGGGCCAAGTTCTACCGCGTGCAGGTGGGCCGTCAGGGCGAGTCAACGTTCACGGAGGCCGAAGCCACAGCGGGCGTCGACATTTCACTGGGCCGTTCCGAGCCGGGCGCGGCGTCGACGCCCACCACGTCGGCGTCGTCGCCGACATCCACGCCCAGCACGTCACCTACGCCCAGCCCGGTTGATGCACAAACCGCCGCCTATAACCGGCTCGTTGCGCTCGCTGGCAGCGACCGGTCCGAAGTCTTACGGGCGCTCACTGAGCGCTGGGTTCCGCAACTGAGTTCGAAGTACCTGGGGCTCCGCGCCGAAGGGATCGAGTGGGACTATGTGGCAATCCTCAACGATCACCTTCAACTTCGCCAGGCTTACCCCGACGTCAAGCTGCTGTGGTCTCCTGACTGGAGCACCTTCGACACGGACCACCAATACTGGGTCACGGTAGCCGGGCTCTGGTCTTACGACTTCCGCGACGTGTTGGCTTGGTGTACGCAACATCGCCTCGACGACAACCACTGCTACGCCAAGTTGATCAGCACCACGCATGGTGTCAACGGCAGCACAAAACACAACTAGCTGAAGATCTGGTTTGGAGCATCACATGCCATTGCGTCGCGTCGACCCGACACCTCCCGACAGCGCACTGAAGCGCAGGCTGAACGACTTCGCGCGTTCGCGAGCCGGCCAGTTCATCGCACGCCACATTGCGTCGAAAACTGACCCGTGGCTTGGCCGCATCACCAACGGCCGGGTGAGCTGGGGCATGTTCAACGTCCCCTCGGCAACCCTGCACATGCGCGGCGCCAAGACCGGCCAGCCACGGCAGACCCAACTGGCTTACTTTCACGACGGCGATGACGTGATCGTCGTCGCGTCCAACTACGGGCGCGACAAGCATCCGCAGTGGTACTACAACCTCAAGGCGCATCCCGAATGCGAATTCGGCGGGGAGGCGTTCCGCGCCGAGGAGGTCACCGATCCCGCCGACTACGAACGCCTCTACAGGCTCGCCGAGCAGTACTACGAAGGCTTCGCCGATTACAAGGCGAAGACCGCCGCGGTAGGTCGGACAATTCCGATTTTTCGGCTGACCCCGACGTAGGGGCGGACTGGCCGGCCGGTGGTGTAGCGGAGAAAACTCTCATGCGTTACCGCGGAGGCAACCACCGCGAATTGACTTAATACAGCAGCATTGTCCGAAATTCGGCTTGTCGGATTCTGGCGCGTGGTACAAGTGCCGAGGGGTCAGTCGAGCGCAGCCATCCGAACAGAGCCGGGCTGCGTGTGCTACATGCGGACGGTTCCACGACGTCTGCCCAATCCAGTAACAAGCTAGGAGCAACACATGAAGCGAGCATTGGTCGTCGCGGCCAGCGCCGCGCTGATCAGCGGCGGCGTGGCCATCGGCGCCGCCGCCCCCGCCAGCGCCTGCGTATGGGACGCCAACTGGTTCTTCTTTCATCAGTGCAGCTCACCGCCACCGGCTGACCCGTTGCCGCCGGAGCAGCAGCAGGCGTCACGGACCAATCCCAACGGCGTGCCGTGGAAGTGGTGGGACAACGCCGGCGAGCACATCTGCCCGCCGGAGTGCCTGTAGCCGGTCGACCGTGGGTCAGCGTCATGCGGTTCACGGCCCGCGACTCTGATGTGGGCGCGGACGGTATCGAACCGCCGACCGCTGGTGTGTAAAACCAGTGCTCTACCACTGAGCTACGCGCCCCGTGCCGGGAGGCTACCGGCTGCGCCGTCGGTGTGGAAATCCGCTCGCTCGTCGCCGACGACCGAGCGCTGACGCCCGCCCCACACCGGCGTGTCGCCGTACAAACCCGCACGCTCGCCGAAGGGAGGGCGGGACGTCACGACGGCAGCGCCGCCAGTGCTTCCTTCCACAGCCGTTGGTCGCGCGGCTCGCCCGGCTGCTTCATCTCCGCAAACCGGATGATCCCTTCCCGGTCGACCACGAAAGTGCCGCGGTTGGCGAAACCGGCCTCTTCGTTGAACACCCCGTACGCCTGCGCCACCGCGCCGTGCGGCCAGAAGTCCGACAGCACCGGGAAGGTGTAGCCGCTTTCGGTGGCCCAAACCTTGTGCGTCGGAGGCGGTCCCACCGAGATCGCCAGCGTCTGCACGTCGTCGTTCTCGTAATCGGGCAGATGGTCGCGGATCTCGTCGAGCTCGCCCTGGCACACACCGGTGAACGCCAGTGGGAAGAACACCAACAGCACGTTCTTGCGACCGCGGAAATCCGACAGCGTCACCGGCTGCTGGTTCTGGTCGCGCAAGGTGAAATCGGGGGCCTGGCTACCCACGTCCAGCATTAGCGTTTCCCTGCCCGTGACTTCGGCTGCACCAGCCGGCTTGCGCTCCAGTCGCCGAGGTTCGCCGAGGACGTCTGCATCAGCCCCGCTGTCGGCGCCGACTCGGCGATCTCGGCCGGCACCACATGACCGGGTTTGCCGGTCTTCGGCGTGAGCACCCAAATGACGCCGTCGTCGGCCAACGGCGTGATCGCGTCCATCAACCTGTCCACCAGGTCGCCGTCACCGTCGCGCCACCACAGCAAGACGACGTCGACGACCTCGTCTGCGTCTTCGTCGAGTAGCTCAGAGCCGCAGGCCTCCTCGATGTCGGCACGGATGTCGTCGTCGACGTCCTCGTCCCACCCCAACTCCTGAACAACCTGATCTTTTTGGATGCCCAGCCTGCGGGCGTAGTTCGGGGCGTCACCCGCCGCCACCACCGTCGAGACCTCCTCAATACGCGAGCCCTGTCCGCCCTATCGTCGCACGCCAGGCCGCAGCGCCCTAGCATCATCGGCCAGTTTGCTCAGTGCGAACCGCCGCAGGTGTCCAACGCGATCTCGTTGGCGTTGTTGAACCGGTCCACTTCGGCGTTGAATTCCTGCTGGCCATAGCGTTCGGCGATGGCTTTGGCGACCGCACGTGTGGCGTCCACCCAGGCCGTGAACGCGTCGTGCATATGAGGCAACAGCGCGGAATCGAGAGTGCTGGCCACCTTGTCCGCGGCGCCATTGAGCGTGTCAACGGCGGCCTGGCCCTTCGCGACCACGTCCCCCTCGTTGCGCGTGGCCACCGCGTTGACATACGCGTTGATTGCCGTCACGGCGTCGACGCTGGTGCCACTGAGCATTTCGCAGGCATTCGCTACGGCCTCAGCGGTCAGCGACTCCTGTCGAGTGGACTCCCGCTCGCTCGCCGACGCCGCCGCCTGCGACGACGACTCCGCCACCCAGCTGCGATAGCTGCGAGCGTCGGCGCTGTCGACGGTCGGTTCTCCGCGCGTCATGGTGGTGCAGCCGACCACCACCATGACCGCCGTGGCAGTCAGCCCGGATGCCAGAGCACCGACTCGCCATCGCCGCATCGCGCGGACCCCCGCCACAGCGGATGAGGTTACCGGCTGGCGCCCGCGACAACCCGAAAATTCCGGGGCCGGTGCACGTGGGGCACGATAGGGGCACGATAGAGGTTATCCGTGCACCGCCTGACGAGGAGTAGTGCGTTGACCACCGAGTTCGCGCGCCGTGACCTAGCCCAAAGCTCAAGCGGCTCAAGTGATTCCGACCGAGTACGGGTAATCCGGGAAGGCGTCGCGGCATACCTGCCCGACATCGACCCGGAAGAAACCGGTGAATGGCTGGAGTCATTCGACGACGTTTTGGCGCGCTCCGGTCCCGCGCGTGCCAGGTACTTGATGCTGCGGCTACTGGAACGCGCCGGCGAACAACGCGTCGCGATCCCGGCCCTGACGTCCACCGACTACGTCAACACCATCCCCACCGAACTCGAGCCGTGGTTCCCCGGCGACGAGGAGGTGGAACGTCGCTACCGGCGCTGGATTCGGTGGAACGCGGCGATCATGGTGCACCGCGCGCAACGACCGGGAGTCGGCGTCGGCGGCCACATTTCCACGTATGCGTCGTCGGCGGCCCTCTACGAAGTCGGCTTCAACCACTTCTTCCGCGGCAAATCGCACCCCGGCGGCGGCGACCAAGTGTTCATCCAAGGCCACGCCTCCCCCGGCATCTACGCCCGAGCCTTCTTGGAAGGCCGGCTCACCGCCGATCAGCTCGACGGATTCCGACAGGAACATAGTCATCCAGGCGGGGGGCTGCCGTCGTATCCGCATCCCCGGTTGATGCCGGACTTCTGGGAATTCCCGACGGTCTCGATGGGCCTGGGCCCGCTCAACGCGATCTTCCAGGCCCGGTTCAACCACTACCTACACGACCGCGGCATCAAGGACACCTCCGACCAACACGTGTGGGCGTTCCTCGGCGACGGCGAAATGGATGAGCCGGAGAGCCGCGGCGCCGCGCATGTGGCCGCGCTCGAGGCGCTGGACAACCTCACGTTTGTCATCAACTGCAACCTGCAGCGCCTCGACGGGCCGGTTCGCGGCAACGGCAAGATCATCCAGGAGCTCGAGTCGTTCTTCCGCGGCGCCGGCTGGAACGTGATCAAGGTGGTGTGGGGCCGAGAGTGGGATGCGCTGCTGCACGCCGACCGCGACGGCGCGCTGGTGAATCTGATGAACAGCACGCCCGACGGTGACTACCAGACGTACAAGGCCAACGACGGGGCCTACGTTCGTGAGCATTTCTTCGGCCGCGACCCGCGCACGAAGGCACTGGTGCAGAACATGTCCGACGACGAGATATGGAGCCTCAAGCGCGGCGGCCACGACTACCGCAAGGTGTATGCCGCCTACCGCGCGGCAGTGGAACACAAGGGCCAGCCCACCGTGATTCTCGCGAAGACCATCAAGGGCTACTCGCTGGGCAAGCATTTCCAGGGCCGCAACGCCACCCACCAAATGAAAAAGCTTGCGCTGGAGGATCTCAAGTACTTCCGTGATGCACAACGAATTCCGATCTCCGACAAGGAACTCGACGAAAATCCGTATCTTCCTCCGTACTACCACCCTGGACCCGACGCGCCGGAGATCCGCTATCTGCTGGATCGTCGACGCGCACTGGGCGGCTTCGTACCCGAACGGCGCACCAAGTCAAAGGCTTTGACGCTCCCACCCCGCGATACCTACAAGTCGGTCAAGAAGGGTTCGGGCCACCAAGAAGTGGCCACCACGATGGCGACGGTACGGGTGTTCAAAGAACTGTTGCGGGACAAGGAGATTGGCTGGCGGATCGTCCCCATCATTCCCGACGAGGCACGGACCTTCGGCATGGACTCGTGGTTCCCGTCGCTGAAGATCTACAATCGCAACGGCCAGCTCTACACCTCCGTCGACGCCGAATTGATGTTGGCGTACAAGGAAAGTGAGGCCGGCCAGATCCTGCACGAGGGCATCAACGAGGCCGGCTCGTCGGCGTCGTTCATCGCCGCGGGAACGTCGTACGCGACACACAACGAGCCGATGATCCCGATCTACATCTTCTATTCGATGTTCGGCTTCCAGCGCACTGGCGACAACTTCTGGGCTGCCGGCGACCAGATGACCCGCGGCTTCGCACTGGGCGCCACGGCGGGCCGCACGACGCTGGTGGGCGAAGGGTTGCAACACAACGACGGTCACTCGCTGCTGCTGGCGGCCACCAATCCCGCTGTGGTGTCCTACGATCCGGCATTCGCCTTCGAAATCGCCCACATCATCGAAAGCGGGCTGGCCCGGATGTACGGCGAGAACCCGGAAAACGTCTTCTTCTACCTCACTATCTACAACGAGCCTTACGTACAGCCGCCCGAGCCCGAGGACCTGGACGTCGAGGGCCTGCTTCGGGGCATCTACCGCTACCGGCCCACGCCGGAAGAGCGTAAGTATCCCGCGCAGATCCTGGCCTCGGGAGTCGCGATGCCCGAGGCGCTGCGGGCCGCCAAGCTGCTCGCCGACGATTGGGACGTGGCCGCCGACGTATGGTCGGTGACCAGCTGGGGGGAACTCAACCGCGAAGGCGTCGAAATAGAGAAGGAGAGGCTGCGCCACCCGGACCAGTCGCCGCGAGTGCCCTACGTGACCCAGGCGCTGGCCGAGGCCCGCGGGCCCGTCGTCGCGGTGTCCGACTGGATGCGAGCCGTCAGCGAACAGATCCGGCCCTGGGTGCCGGGCACTTACATCACGCTGGGCACCGACGGCTTCGGGTTTTCCGACACTCGCCCGGCCGCCCGGCGTTTCTTCAACACCGACGCCGAGTCGATTGCGGTGGGCGTGCTCGCGGGTCTGGCGCGGGACGGCGAGATCGACGCGTCCGTCGCCGCCGAGGCTGCCCGCCGCTACCGCATCGACGACGTGCTCGCAGCACCGGAACAGACGTCCGACCCGGGTGTGGCTTGATCCGGTCGCAGCGAGTTCACCGCTGTGGCGTGGTAACAATCCGAGCGGAGCTTCGGCCCCATTGGAAGGTCTCTCCAGGAGAGAAGCGTAACTTTTAGGGATGCCCGACAATGATCGGCCGGCACCGCCGAAGTCGACGCTCGAGCTGCTCGACAACGTCCCCGATTCGCTGCTCCGCAAGCTCAAGCAGTACTCCGGCCGGTTCGCCACCGAGGCGGTCGCAGCCATGCAGGAGCGGCTGCCGTTCTTCTCCGAACTCGAGGCCTCGCAGCGGGCCAGCGTGCACCTAGTGGTGCAGACCGCGGTCGTGAACTTCGTCGAGTGGATGAGTAACCCCAAGAGCAACGTCAGCTACACCGTGCAGGCGTTCGAGGTGGTGCCGCAGGACCTGACCAAGCGCATCGCCTTACGGCAAACCGTCGACATGGTCCGGGTCACCATGGAGTTCTTCGAAGAAGTGGTCCCGATGCTGGCCCGCTCCGAGGAGCAGGCGACCGCGCTGACGACCGGAATTCTGCGGTACAGCCGCGACCTGGCGTTCACCGCGGCATCCGCGTACGCCGACGCAGCCGAGGCCCGCGGCGCCTGGGACAGCCGGATGGAGGCCAACCTCGTCGACGCAGTCGTGCGCGGCGACACCGGTCCCGAGTTGCAGTCCCGGGCTGCGACGTTGAACTGGGACACCACCGCGCCGGCCACGGTCGTGGTAGGCCTGCCCAGAGCCGACCGCATCGACCTTGCCAGTGACGACGTTCGCGAGATCGCCGCACGCCATAACCGCGCCGCGCTGTCGGACGTGCATGGCACCTGGCTGATCGCAATCGTCTCAGGACCGCTGAGCGCGACGGACAAGTTCCTGCGCGAGCTCGTCGACGTCTTCGCCGACGGACCGGTAGTGATCGGACCGACGGCACCGACCTTCACCGCCGCACACACCAGCGCGACCGAGGCGATCGCCGGCATGAACGCGGTGGCCGGCTGGAGCGGTGCGCCTCGGCCGGTGCTGGCCCGCGAGCTGCTGCCGGAGCGGGCGCTGCTGGGCGACGCCTCCGCGATCGCCGTGCTCGACGCGGAGGTGATGCGGCCGCTGGCCGACGCCGGCCCCGCCCTGACCGAGACGTTGGACGCCTACCTGGACTCGGGCGGTGCCATCGAGGCCTGCGCGCGGAAACTGTTCGTTCATCCCAACACGGTGCGATATCGGCTCAAGCGGATCACCGACTTCACCGGGCGCGACCCCACCACCCCGCGCGACGCCTACGTGCTGCGGGTCGCCGCGACCGTCGGCCGGCTGGCGTCGCAGGCCACGAACCGCGGCACGGTTTATCACCCCGCTGTGGCGCATGTCACGCCGGCTCGAGGGGTGCATCGGGCGGGTTGAGGGTTGCATTTCGATTGCAATGGAGTCGCATCACATGCGGATTTGTGGAGCCTCGACAAAAACCTAAGACGAGGTTCATAATCTCTTACACCGCGTAAAACCACTTTCACAGTGTTCTCTTAATCCGTGCCTCAAAATCCGTCGGCTCACCGAACGATCGCGCTGCTGTGTCCGGGCCAGGGCTCGCAAACCCCCGGGATGCTCTCGTCGTGGCTGGGGCTGCCCGGCGCCGCGGACACCTTGGCGTCATGGTCTGAGATCAGCGGCCTGGACCTGGTCCGGCTCGGCACCATCGCGTCGGCCGAAGAGATCACCGACACCGCGGTCACCCAGCCGCTCGTCGTCGCGGCGACGCTGCTGGCCCACCGCGAACTGACCCAGCGCGGCCTGCTGGCCGACGACGAGGTGATCCTGGCCGGACACTCGGTGGGCGAGATCGCCGCCTACGCGATCGGCGGCATCATCTCCGCCGACGACGCCGTCGCGCTGGCCGCGACCCGCGGCCGCGAGATGGCCAAGGCGTGCGCGGTGGAGCCGACCGGGATGTCGGCGGTGCTCGGCGGTGCCGAGGCCGACGTGCTGGCCCGACTGGAGGACCTCGAACTGGTCCCGGCCAACCGCAACGCCGCGGGGCAGATCGTCGCCGCGGGCCGCCTCGACGCGCTGGCCAAGCTGGCCGAGAACCCGCCGGAGAAGGCCCGGGTCCGCCAGCTGGCCACGGCCGGCGCCTTCCACACCCACTTCATGGCGCCGGCTCAGCAGGCATATGCCGCGGCGGCCGCGACCATGCAAACCGCCGAGCCCACCGCCGTCGTGCTCTCCAATGCCGACGGTCAGCCGGTAGCCTCGGCACAGGACGCGATGACCAAGTTGGTCGCGCAGTTGACTCGGCCAGTGCGCTGGGACCTTTGCACCGAAACGCTGCGTCAGCGCAACATCACCGCGATCGTGGAGTTCCCGCCCGCCGGGGCGCTCACCGGTATCGCAAAACGCGAACTTCGGGGGATCGGCACGCATGCCGTCAAATCACCCGCAGACCTGGACGGGTTAGCGGCGTTATAAGCCGGCTCCTCGCCAGTACAACCGCATAACGGACGTATCACCTCTACCAGTTGCACCATCGATAGAAGGAGCCATAGTGCCTGCTACTCAGGAAGAAATCATCGCCGGTCTCGCCGAGATCATCGAAGAGGTCACCGGCATCGAGCCGTCGGAAGTCACCCCGGAGAAGTCGTTCGTCGACGACCTGGACATCGACTCGCTGTCGATGGTGGAGATCGCCGTGCAGACCGAGGACAAGTACGGCGTGAAGATCCCCGACGAGGACCTCGCCGGCCTGCGCACCGTCGGTGACGTGGTCACCTACATCCAGAAGCTCGAGGAAGAGAACCCCGAGGCTGCCGAGGCGATCCGCGCGAAGATCGAAGCGGAGCGCGCATGACAAAACCTTCCACTGCTAACGGCGGTTACCCCAGCGTTGTGGTAACCGCCGTCGAGGCGACCACATCGATCGCGGCCGACGTCGAAAGCACGTGGAAGAGTTTGTTGGCCGGTGAGAGCGGCATCCACGTGCTCGAGGACGAGTTCGTCACCAAGTGGGATCTGCCCGTCCGCATCGGCGGCCACCTCAAGGACCCGGTTGACGACCACATGGGTCGGCTTGACCTGCGGCGTATGTCCTACGTCCAGCGGATGGCCAAGCTGCTCGGCGGCAGGATTTGGGAGACCGCAGGCACCCCGGAAGTCGACCCGGATCGGTTCGCGGTCGTCATCGGCACCGGTCTGGGCGGCGGCGAGAAGATCGTCGAGACCTATGACCTGATGAACGAGGGCGGCCCCCGCAAGGTCTCGCCGCTCGCGGTTCAGATGATCATGCCGAACGGTGCGGCCGCGGTGGTCGGGCTTCAGCTCGGCGCCCGCGCGGGCGTCATCACCCCGGTGTCGGCGTGCTCGTCGGGTTCTGAGGCCATCGCACACGCGTGGCGGCAGATCGTGATGGGTGACGCGGACATTGCCGTCTGCGGCGGTGTCGAGGGCGGCATCGAGGCGCTGCCGATCGCGGCGTTTTCGATGATGCGGGCGATGTCGACCCGCAACGACGACCCGGAAGGCGCGTCGCGGCCGTTCGACAAGAACCGCGACGGGTTCGTGTTCGGTGAAGCCGGTGCACTGATGGTCATCGAGACCGAAGAGCACGCGAAGGCCCGTGGCGCCAAGCCGCTGGCCCGGCTGATGGGTGCCGGCATCACGTCGGACGCCTACCACATGGTGGCGCCCGCGCCGGACGGCGAACGCGCCGGCAAGGCGATGAAGCGGGCGATGGACCTTGCGGGCTTGTCCCCCAGCGACATCGACCACGTCAACGCCCACGCCACGGCCACCTCGATCGGCGATGTCGCCGAGGCCAACGCGATTCGGGTTGCGGGATGCCAGCACGCGCCGGTGTACGCGCCGAAGTCGGCACTCGGCCACTCCATCGGCGCGGTCGGGGCGCTGGAGTCCGTGCTGACGGTTCTGACGCTGCGTGACGGGGTCATCCCGCCGACGCTCAACTACGAAACCCCCGATCCTGAGATCGACCTGGATGTCGTTGCGGGCGAACCCCGTTACGGCGACTACCAGTACGCCATCAACAACTCGTTCGGGTTCGGTGGCCACAACGTCGCGCTCGCGTTCGGGAAGTACTGACAGCGGCGGAAGGATTCTCGGAGAGCGATGGCACGGCTGTCTACGGGCAACGGGTTCCCCAACGTGGTCGTCACCGGTATCGCGATGACGACTGCGTTGGCGACCGACGCCGAGGACACCTGGAAGAAGTTGCTGGACGGGCAAAGCGGTATTCGCAAGCTCGAGGATCCGTTCGTCGAGGAGTACGACCTGCCGGTGCGCATCGGCGGGCATCTTCTGGAGGATTTCGACCAAGAACTGACGAAGGTGGAACTGCGTCGGCTCTCGTATCTGCAGAAGATGTCCACGGTGTTGAGCCGGCGGGTGTGGGACAACGCCGGATCGCCCGAGGTGGAACCGCGGCGGCTGATGGTGTCGATCGGCACCGGGATGGGCTCCACCGAGGAGCTGGTCTTTGGCTACGACGACATGCGCGCGAAGGGAATGCGAGCGGTCTCGCCGCTCGCGGTGCAGAAGTACATGCCCAACGCCGCGGCCGCTGCGGTCGGGCTGGAGCGCAAGGCCCGCGCCGGGGTCATCACCCCGGTGTCGGCCTGCGCCTCCGGGTCCGAGGGCATCGCTCATGCGTGGCGCAACATCGCGCTCGGCGAAGCCGACGTCGCAATCTGTGGCGGCGTCGAGACGAGAATCGAGGCGGTACCGATCGCTGGCTTCGCCCAGATGCGAATCGTGTTGTCCACCACCAACGACGACCCCGCCGGGGCGTGCCGACCCTTCGACAAGGACCGCAACGGATTCGTCTTCGGCGAGGCCGGCGCGCTGATGGTGATCGAGACCGAGGAGCACGCGAAAGCTCGCGGCGCCACCATCCTCGGGCGGATCATGGGCGCGGCGATCACCTCGGACGGCTATCACATCGTGGCGCCGGACCCGAACGGTGAGCAGGCGGGATATGCGATGACGCGGGCGATCCAGCTCGCGGGTCTGCAGCCCACCGACATCGACCACGTCAACGCCCACGCGACCGGCACCTCCGTCGGCGACCTCGCGGAGTCCAAGGCCATCCGCAATGCACTGGGCAGCCACGACGCCGCGGTATACGCACCGAAGTCGGCGCTCGGCCACTCGGTGGGCGCTGTGGGGGCGGTCGAGTCGATCCTGACTGTTCTCGCGTTGCGTGACGGAGTGATCCCGCCGACGCTGAACCTGAAGAACCAGGATCCCGAGATCGACCTGGACGTGGTCCACGGTGAGCCTCGGGTCGGCGATTTCAAGTACGCGATCAACAACTCTTTCGGATTCGGCGGGCACAACGTGGCTCTCGCCTTCGGGAAGTACTGACGGTTTTTCAAACCAGCTAGGAGACACCGATGACGACCATGGCGCCTGAGGCTGTCGGCGAATCGCTCGATCCCCGGGACCCGCTGCTGCGGCTCTCCACGTTCTTCGACGACCAGAGCCTCGAGCTGCTGCACGAGCGGGATCGCTCCGGCGTGCTCGCCGCGGCCGGCACCGTCAACGGTGTCCGCACCATTGCGTTCTGCACCGACGGAACCGTGATGGGCGGCGCGATGGGTGTCGAAGGCTGCCGGCACATCGTCGACGCTTACGACCTCGCGATCGAGGAGCAGAGCCCGATCGTCGGGATCTGGCACTCCGGCGGCGCCCGGCTTGCAGAAGGTGTGAAAGCTTTGCACGCCGTCGGTTTGGTGTTCGAGGCAATGATCCGGGCGTCGGGCTACATCCCGCAGATCTCGGTGGTCGTCGGCTTCGCGGCCGGTGGCGCCGCGTACGGCCCGGCGCTGACCGACGTGATCGTGATGGCGCCGGAGAGCCGGGTCTTCGTCACCGGGCCTGACGTGGTGCGCAGTGTCACGGGCGAGGACGTCGACATGGCGTCGCTGGGCGGTCCCGACACGCACCACAAGAAGTCCGGTGTGTGCCACATCGTGGCCGACGACGAGCTCGATGCGTACGAGCGCGGGCGTCGGCTGGTCGGATTGTTCTGCCAGCAGGGCCATTTCGACCGCTCCAAAGCCGAGGCGGGCGACACCGACCTGCATGCGCTGCTGCCCGATTCGCCGCGACGCGCCTACGACGTGCACCCGATCGTGCTGGCGCTGCTCGATGACGACGCGCCGTTCGAGGAATTCCAGGCCAAGTGGGCGCCGTCGATGGTGATCGGCTTGGGCCGGCTGTCGGGCCGGACCGTCGGTGTGCTGGCGAACAATCCGCTGCGTCTCGGCGGCTGCCTGAACTCCGAAAGCGCAGAGAAGGCAGCGCGTTTCGTGCGGCTGTGCGATGCGTTCGGTATCCCGCTGATCTGCATCGTCGACGTGCCGGGTTATCTGCCGGGCGTCGACCAGGAGTGGGGCGGTGTGGTGCGCCGCGGCGCAAAGCTGTTGCACGCGTTCGGTGAATGTACGGTTCCGCGCGTCACGCTGGTGACCCGAAAGATCTACGGCGGAGCCTACATTGCGATGAATTCGCGCTCGCTGGGCGCCACCAAGGTGTTCGCGTGGCCCGACTCAGAAGTCGCGGTCATGGGCGCGAAGGCTGCCGTCGGAATCCTTCACAAGAAGAGGCTGGCCGCCGCACCCGAACACGAACGCGAGGCGCTGCATGAGCAGCTGGCCGCCGAGCACGAAAAGATCGCCGGCGGAGTGGATTCCGCGATCGAGATCGGCGTGGTGGATGCGAAGATCGACCCGGCGCACACGCGCAGCGCGCTGACTCAGGCCTTGGCGGAAGCCCCGCCGCGGCGAGGCCGGCACAAAAACATCCCGCTCTAATTTCTTCAGGGCGTCGATGTCACGCAGGAAAAACATATTCGACTTCGCAACTAAAGAATTAACGGCGACTGCCTTTTGGGCGTGGATACTCGACTCCGAGAGTTCAGATAATTCGGGATTGCGTGCTATCAATGCGGAGCTTCGGGCGAAGCTTGGAATCCCGCACGATGGGTGGCTGAGCATGATCGAGTTGGAAAGAAGCCCGGATGACCCGGGGTCTCGGCCCACCTCTGAATCTGCAGAGGAAATTTCCGATGGCCGAAAAAGGATAGATATCCTGGCCACCTATCGCCTCCCGGAAAATGGAAGTCTTCACTACATAATCGAAAACAAGGTGCGGCGAGACCCCGGCGTCTTGGCTCAGGTGACGGACTATCGCGAGCGTCTGCAGCGGTGGGTGGCTGGGCCAATCAGAGCCGCGGTCTTCACTTTTGACGACACACTTCGAAGCTCTCCATCGCCAGCAGGTCAGTCTATTGCGGTTTTCACCTTATCTGAGATGGTGGAACTTCTGGAGCGACAATCAACAGCCCATGCAGTCGTGAAAGACTACCTGGACTTCTTGAAGGACAAACGTATCAAGCTGAGCGTTTTGCCGGCGAGGGGAACCACGAGTCCTCCTGCTAACAAAGCGAAATGGTCGCTAATTGCCGCCGAACGTAAAATTGAAGCTCTCATGGATAGCTACGAGTCTGTCGCCCGCCGGCATGGCTACTCTGTGACGTATGCTGCGGTGAACTCAGTCTTTCTTACCTTGGGAAAAGGGCCGATAATTAGTGTATGGCCCTTCAAATCCGGCCCAGTGAATGGACTGTGGCTGGGAATTTCACTCACCAACCTCAATAATGACCACAACACTCATGTGGCACCGCATGACATGCCTCCCTCATTTGCCTGGAAGCTTCTTCGACAAGGCAATAACGAGTGGCGGTTCGGCTATGTCGTTGGCGAGCAGATTGAGCAAATCCTCAGAATGGTCACCGAGCGGACGGCCTAGCCTATCCAGGCAGCATTTTACTCAGAGGAATTTCTCGGCGATCGCAGCCACGCGCTCGCGGTCGGTCTGCACCAGCCCGATGCGAGTGCGCCGATCGAGGATGTCGTCGACGGTCATCGCTCCCTCGTGGGTGACCGCGTATTCGAATTCGGCTCGTGTGACGTCGATTCCGTCGGCGACAGGTTCTTGCGGCCGCTCGCAGGTGGCCGATGCGATGACGTCCGGTGCTTCAGCGCCGAAGCGGGCAACTAGTGACGCCGGCAGACCGGGAGCCACCGCACCGACGGCGCCGACGAGCGGCAGATTGCGCGTGCGGCAGGGCCCGGCGGCCAAGCCACGCGTTTGTACCGCACGGTCAAGAACGTCTTCGGCCATGTGCCGATACTCCGTGAGCTTGCCGCCGATGACGCTGAACACTCCTGAATCGGACTCGATGATCGCGTGGTCGCGGGAGATGTCAGCGGTGCGGCCCTGTCCGGTGTCGACCAACGGCCGCAGTCCGGCGTACGTACCAATCACGTCGTCACGGCCCAGGCCGGCTCGAAGGGCGGTGTTGACGGTGTCGAGCAAAAACGCGATCTCATCCGAACTGGGATGCGGCACGTCGGGAATCGGCCCCGGCGCGTCCTCGTCGGTCAGCCCGAGATACACGCGGCCCAGCTGCTCGGGCATCGCGAACACGAAGCGGTTGATCTCGCCGGGTATCGGGATAGTCAGTGCCGCAACGGGATTGCCGAATGCCGCGGCGTCGAACACCAAATGGGTTCCGCGGCTGGGCCGCAACTTGATCGACCTGTCGACGTCGCCGGCCCACACACCGGTCGCGTTGATCACCGCGCGTGCGGTCACGACGAGCGACTCCCCTGTCTGTTGGTCGGTGAGCCGCACGCAATCCCCGCTGACGTCTGACGCGGCGACGTAGGTGAGGATGCGCGCGCCGTGTTGTGCGGCGGTGCGGGCGACGGCCACCACCAGCCGCGCGTCGTCGACGAGTTGTCCGTCGTAGGCCAGCAGTCCACCGTCCAGGCCGTCACGTCGTACCGCCGGCACCAGCTCCACGGCGCGGCGGGCGTCGACCCGACGGGACCGCGGTAGCGTCGACGCCGGGGTGCCTGCCAGCCGGCGCAACGCATCACCGGCGAAAAATCCGGTACGCACCAACGCGCGGTTGGCGCGGCTCATCGACGGCAGCAGTGGGACCAGCTGCGGCATCGCGCGGACGAGATGAGGAGCGTTGCGCGTCATGAGAATTCCGCGTTCGACGGCGCTGCGCCGCGCGATCCCGACATTGCCGCTCGCCAGGTACCTCAGGCCGCCGTGGACGAGCTTGCTGCTCCACCGGCTGGTGCCGAACGCCAGGTCATGTTTTTCGACGAGCACCGTGCGCAGGCCGCGGGCGGCCGCGTCGAGTGCCACGCCGGTTCCGGTGATGCCGCCACCGATCACGACGACGTCGACCGGCGCGCCGTCGGCCAACGCGGCCAGATCGGCGGCACGGCGGGCCGCATTGAGCGCGGCGGGATGGACCATCAGGACAGGTATCCGTTCAATGAGTGGGTCAACTCACGGGCCAGCTCCCGCTCGTCGAGAATCGGCGCGACAATCTGGGCCGACTGGATCGTCGACTGGGTGATCAACAAGACCATCGCCGCGAGCTTTCGCGGATCGCCCGCTCGGACGCTGCCGTCGCGTTGTGCCGCTTCGATTTCCGCCGCGGCCGCGTCGATCAGCACCTGCTGGCTGGTGCCCAGTCGTTCGGTGATGTACACCATCGCCAATGCCGGGTCGCTGTGCAGCACCGACATGATCAGCTCGTCGCGGCGCAATCGGTCGGCCACCGCGACGATCCGCCGCACCAGCGCTTGCCTGCCGTGCCCGTGCGAGGGCACGTCGCGCCACACGCCGACGACTCGCGAGGTCAGCAGTGCCGCGAGGATCTGCCGGGTGTCGCTCCAGCGCCGGTACACGGTCGGTCGGCTGACGCCGGCACGGCGGGCGATCTCGGCCAGCGTGACGCGGTCGATGCCGTATGCGCTGACGCAGCTGGCGGCGGCATCGAGGATGCGCTCCCCGATGTCCTGGCCGTTACTGGTTGACAGCATCTGTAATACTGTAACGCATGCCAACCAACCCGGGCCTGCTGCCGCCGATGACGTGGAATGCCTGGGGCGACCCAGCAGCGGCCAAGCCGCTGTCCGACGGGATCCGCTCGCTGCTCGAGCGGGCACTCGGGGTAAGTGACGCCCAGATCGCCGGGCCCGATATCGACGATGTGCGGCTGCCGTCGTCTGCATTGACCCCCGCCGACCACCACGCATTGACTGCAATCGTCGGACCGGAGTTCGTCCTCGTCGACAACCGTGCGCGCCTGCTGCACGCGGGAGGAAAGTCGACTCTGGATCTGTTGCGGCGCAAGCAGTTCGAACAGGATGCTCCCGACGCGGTGGTGCTGCCGGGCGACGAGGACCAGATCGCCTCGATCCTGCGGCACTGCTCGGAACAGCGCATCGCCGTCGTCCCGTTCGGTGGCGGCACCAGTGTAGTCGGCGGGCTCGACCCGCTGCGGAACGGATTCGGCGCGGTGATCGCGCTCGATCTGCGTCGGCTCAACGCGTTGCACTCGCTCGACGAGGTGTCCGGCGAGGCGGTACTGGGTGCTGGATTGACCGGACCAGACGCCGAGCGCCTGCTCAGTGAGCGCGGATTTTCGCTGGGGCACTATCCGCAGAGCTTCGAGTTCGCGACGATCGGCGGCTTCGCAGCCACCCGCTCGTCGGGGCAAGACTCGGCCGGCTACGGCCGATTCAACGACATGGTCCGCGGCGTCCGCGCAGTCACGCCAGCCGGGACACTCGACGTCGGGCGCGCACCCGAGTCGGCGGCGGGACCGGATCTGCGGCATCTGCTGATCGGCTCGGAAGGCGTGTTCGGGGTGATCACCCGGGTACGGGTTCGGGTGCATCGCATACCCGAGTGCACTCGCTACGAAGCGTGGTCGTTCCCCGACTTCGCCGCCGGCACAGAGGCTTTGCGCGCCGTCACGCAGATCGGCACCGGCCCGACCGTCATCCGGCTGTCGGACGAAGCCGAGACGGGCGTCAACCTCGCGACCACCGACAGCATCGGCGAAGCGACCATCACCGGGGGCTGCCTTGCCATCACCCTGTTCGAGGGCACCGCCGCACATGCCGAAAGCCGCCACGCGGAAACCCGCGCGGTGCTGTTGGAGCACGGCGCGACGTCCTTGGGTGAAGCGCCCGCACGAGCCTGGGAACACGGCCGATTCAGCGCACCGTACCTTCGCGACTCGCTGTTGGCGGCCGGCGCCCTGTGCGAGACGCTCGAGACAGCAACCACATGGTCGAACATCGGAAACGTGAAAGAGGGTGTGACACAGGCACTTACCTCATCGCTGGACGCATCTGGTACGCCGGCCCTTGTGCTGTGCCACATCTCGCACGTCTACCCCACCGGGGCGTCGCTGTACTTCACGGTGGTGGCCGGCCAGCGCGGCGATCCGATCGAACAGTGGCGTGCGGCGAAGGCAGCCGCGACCGACGCAATGGTGGCCGCCGGGGCGACGATCACCCACCACCACGCGGTCGGGGCTGACCATCGGCCGTGGATGCGCGACGAGATCGGCGACCTCGGCGTCGAGGTGTTGCGGGCCGTCAAGGCAACCCTTGACCCGACCGGAATCCTCAACCCGGGCAAGCTGATTCCGCCCTCATGACGCAGCGCGAGATCAGCCGCGTCACGCTGCTGACCAATCCCGCGTCGGGGCACGGCAATGCGCCGCACGCGGCCGAACGGGCGGTGGCACACCTGCAGAAGCGCGGTGTCGACGTGGTCGGGATCGTGGGGCGGGATGCCACCCACGCCCGTCGGCTCATCGACGAAGCGTTGACGGCTGGAACCGACGCGCTGGTGATCGTCGGCGGCGACGGCGTGATCTCGCTTGCGCTGCAAGCCTTGGCACGCCGCGACATTCCGCTCGGCATCATCCCGGCCGGAACGGGCAACGACCACGCCCGCGAATACCGCCTTCCCACAAAGAATCCCGAAGCTGCCGCGGATGTGGTGGCCGACGGGTGGGTGGACACCGTCGACCTCGGGCTGATCCGTGGCCGCGACGGTACGGAGAAATGGTTCGGCACCGTGATGGCCGCCGGGTTCGATTCGCTGGTGAGCGACCGGACCAACCGAATGCGCTGGCCGCACGGACGGATGCGCTACAACCTCGCGATGGTTGCAGAGCTTTCGAAGCTGCGGCTGTTGCCGTTTCGGCTCGTGCTCGACGGCGAGCGAGAGATCGTCGCGGACCTGACGCTCGCCGCGTTCGGCAACACGAAGAGCTACGGCGGCGGAATGCGGATCTGTCCCAACGCCGATCCCGCCGACGGCCTGCTCGACATCACGATGGTGCATACGGCGTCGCGCGCGAAGCTGGTCCGGCTGTTCCCGACGGTCTTCAAGGGCACGCACATCCACCTCGATGACGTGACCACCGATCGGGCCTCCACGGTCACCGTCGAGTGCCCGGAGATCAACGCCTACGCCGACGGCGACTTCGCGATGCCGCTTCCGGTAGAAGTGTCAGCGGTCAGCGGCGCGCTGAAGATCTGTGTGCCGCAACCCGAGCGAACGTGAGCTGGTTGCGAAGAACAGTCGCGAATTTCGCAGTGCGCTCACGCTCGGCGAACCGGCCTACCCCACGCCGCGGGAGAGCCAACTGACTTCGGCGCCGTGGCCGCCGTCGCGGTAGGGCTCGAGCGCCTCGTCCCACGCGGTGCCCAGCACAGAGTCGAGCTCGGCCAGCAGTGTGTCGGCGCCGGCGGCCATCAGTGCGCGCAGCCGCATCTCGCCGACGATGATGTCGCCATTGGCGCTCATCGCCCCGCTCCACATGCCCAGCTGCGGCGTGTGGCTGAACCGCTGACCGTCCACGCCGGGGCTGGGATCCTCGGTGACCTCGAACCGCAGCACCGGCCACGCCCGCAGCGCATGCGCCAGCCGAGCGCCGGTGCCCACCGGCCCCACCCAATTCGTCACCGCGCGAAGCTGCCCCGGCATCGCCGGCTGAGGCGTCCACTTCAGGTTCGCGCGGGATTCCAGGGTCGACGACAACGCCCACTCGACGTGCGGGCACACCGCCGCGGGTGAGGCGTGGATGTACACCACGCCCGTCGTCGCGTCGGCGAACTGGTTCGACGCACGCATGCTCAGCTCCTTCGGCTCCACGAGGGACGTCTTCCCCAACGACCTGGTGTAACCGGTGAGCTTGAGTCGTGCGTGCTTATTGTGCCTTGTGTGACACCTGTTGCGCTAGTGTGCCGCGCTAGCCGTTACCAAACTCGGCCAGCACCACGTCGGACAGCTCCGGCCAGCGCGAGCGCGCCCAGTCGTCGAAGCCACGGTCGGTGAGCACCACCAGCGCGAGGTCAGCCGCCGGATCGACCCATAGGAACGTGCCGGTCTGACCGAAGTGTCCATAGGTGCGCGGCGAGTTCGACGAGCCGGTCCAGTGCGGCGACTTGTCGTCCCTGATCTCGAAACCCAGGCCCCAGTCGTTGGGCCGCTGCACACCGAATCCGGGCAAGACGCCGTCGAGACCGGGAAACTGCACGGTGGTTGCCTGCTCGTGGGTCTCGGCGGCCACGAGCACCGGCCGCAGCAGGTCACCGGCGAACCGCGCCAAGTCGGCCGCGGTCGAGGTGCAGCCGTAGCCGGCCGCCTCGGCGCCTCCGTCGAGCCGGCTGTGGTCCATGGCCAACGGCTCGAACACCGCGTCGTGCAGGTAACGGCCGAACTCGATGCCCGACTTGTCCTGCACCGCTTCGGCCAACACCTGGAAGCCGTAGTTGGAGTAGACCCGGCGCTGCCCCGGCTCATTGATCCGCTCGTCAGAGCGCATCGACAAGCCGGACGCGTGGGCCAGCAGGTGGCGCACCGTCGAACCGGGGGGCCCCGCCGCGGTGTCCAGATCCAGTACACCCTCCTCCACCGCAATATGTACCGCGCGCGCCACCAACGGCTTGGTCACCGAAGCCAGCGCGAACTCGTGATCCTGGTCGCCGAATTCGGCCAGCACGCCGGAGGGATCGACGACGGCCGCGGCCGCGTGGTCGACGGGCCAGTCCGCGATTGCGTCGAGAGCTGACATTTGTTGCAGCTTAGTGGCGGCGGTCAGCCGCCTTTGGCGGCCACGTAGTAGTAGTTGATCGGATCGGTTTCGACTTCCTGCACCACCACGTCTTCGAAGCCCGCGTCGGCAAGCATCGACAACGCAAGCTGGCGGCCCCACGCCGTGCCGAGCCCGGCGCCGTCGAATGCCAACGACACACTCATGCAGTGCATGGTCGACACGGTGTAGAGATACGTGGCCAGTGGCACATCCACGTTGTCTTCGAGCCGGCTGGACGCCTTGACGTCGACCATCAGGAAAACGCCGCCGGGACGTAACGCCTGATAGATGTTGGCCAGGACGCGATCCGGATGCGCCTGGTCGTGGATCGCGTCGAACGCGGTGACGACGTCGTAGGCCTCGACGACGTTCATGTCGGCCACGTCGTGCCGCTCGAATGCCACATTGCTCAGGCCCAGTCGGCGCGCTTCGTCGGCACCGACGGCCAGGCTTTCTTCGGAGAAATCGATGCCGGTGAATCGGCTCGCGGCAAACGCCCGGCCCATGACATTCACGGCATGTCCACTGCCGCAACCGAAGTCGGCCACGTCGGCACCGGCTTGCAGGCGCTGGGGCAGGCCTTCGGCCAGCGGCAGGATCACGTCGACCAGTGCGGCGTCGAACACCTCGCCGCTCTGCTCGGCCATCACCGAGTGAAACCGCGGATATTCGGTGTACGGCAGCCCACCCCCGGCTCGGAAGCAGCCGATGATTTTCTGCTCCACCTCACCGAGCAGGGGGATGAACTGCGCGACCCGCGCAAGGTTGTCCGGACCGGCGCGACGGGTGAGCACTGCTGCGCGCTCGGGCGGCAGAACGTAGGTCCCGGCGTTCGGCTCGTAGTCCACCACCCGTCCGGTGGTCATGCCGCCCAACCATTCCCGCACATACCGCTCGTTGAGCCCGGCGGCGTCGGCAATTTTCGAACTCGTCGACGGGCCAAGTTCGGCCATCGTGTCCAGCAGTCCGGTTTGGTGGCCGATGGATAGCAGGAGGGCCAGACTCGCGCTGTCGATCGCACCCATCGTGCGTGCGGCGAACTCTTCTGTGGTTTCGACTGTGCTCACGGTGTGAAACCTACGTCAGCGCTTGCCGCCAAAGGCTGCATACGAGGAGGCCGATCCGAATGTCCGACAGCGGACTGCGTGTGCTTGTTCTGGGCGGTACGGGCCTCATCGGCTATCACGCCGTACGGCGACTCTGCGAACGCGGCCACACGGTCTCGGTGCTTGCCCTCGACATGCCGGCCGAGGGGCTGCTGCCCGACGGTGTCGAGGTCAAGTTGGCTGACCTGGACGCCTGCAGCGACGAGGAACTGCGTCCGGCGTTCGCCGGCTGCGACGCGGTGGTGTTCGCACTCGGCAAGGACGACCGCGTGGTGCCGCCGCGGCCGGCGTACGAATTCTTCCGCCAAGCCAACGTGGAGCCGACGGTGCGAGTTGTGCGGCTGGCCAAGGAGGCCGGTGCTGACCGAGCGCTGGTGTGCAGTTCCTACTTCGCGTATTTCGACAGAATCTGGCCGGATCTGGAACTGGCTCGACACCACCCCTACATTCGGGTGCGCCGCGAGCAAGAGGAAGCCGCTCTCGCGGCGGCGGGTGACGATATGGCGTTGACGGCGCTCGAAATTCCCTACCTGTTCGGGACGATTCCCGGCCGCGAGCCACTCTGGGGGCCACTGGTGAAATACGCTCGCTCGCCGCTGCCGTTGCTCAGCGCGAACGGCGGCACCAACGCGGTCGCGATCAAGCACGTCGCCGACGCGATCGTCGGAGCCCTCGAGCGTCGCTTTCACGGTCCCGCGCTCGTCGGCGACGAAAACCTGTCCTGGAGCCAACTACTGGAGCGCATCGCGGCGGTGCTCGGCCGGCCGCGGGAAGCCCGCGTGGTACCGGATACGTTGGTGCGCAGCGGCCTCTTCCCGCTGCACATGTGGCACACGCTGCAACGACGCGAGGGCGGATTGCATCTGCCCGACTTCGCGCTGGCCCTGACCCGCGGCTTCTATTTCGATCCGGCGCCATATCGCACCGCGCTCGGCTACGGATCCGGCGGCCTGGACGAGGCGATCGCCGAAACCGTCGGAAAGCTCTGAGCGCAAGCTTTAGTAGGTTTGCGCTCATGACTCAAACCGTGCGCGGCGTGATTTCGCGGAAGAAGGGCGAACCGGTCGAAGTCGTCGACGTCGTGGTGCCCGACCCCGGCCCCGGCGAGGTGATCGTCGACGTCGCGGCGTGCGGGGTGTGCCACACCGACCTGACCTACCGCGAAGGCGGCATCAACGACGAATTCCCGTTCCTGCTCGGCCACGAAGCCGCCGGCACCGTCGAGGCCGTCGGCGAGGGAGTCACCCACGTCACGCCCGGCGACTTCGTGATCCTGAACTGGCGCGCCGTGTGCGGCCAGTGCCGGGCCTGCAAGCGCGGTCGGCCCCACCTGTGCTTCACCACTCACAATGCCGCGCAGAAGATGACCCTGACCGACGGCACGGAGCTGACGCCGGCGTTGGGCATCGGCGCGTTCGTCGACAAGACGCTGGTGCACGAGGGCCAGTGCACCAAGGTCGACCCGGCCGCAGATCCCGCCGTGGCGGGGCTGCTCGGCTGCGGCGTCATGGCGGGGCTCGGCGCGGCCATCAACACCGGCAATGTCAACCGCGACGACACGGTTACGGTGATCGGCTGCGGCGGCGTGGGCGACGCGGCGATCGCCGGTGCCCGGCTGGTCGGTGCGCGCAAGATCATCGCCGTGGACACCGATGACCGAAAGCTCCAGTGGGCCAAGGAGTTCGGTGCCACCGACACCATCAACGCGCGCGACACCGACGTCGTCGAAGCCATCCAGGAGCTCACCGACGGCTTCGGCTCCGACGTGGTGATCGACGCGGTGGGCCGTCCGGAAACCTGGAGGCAGGCGTTCTACGCGCGTGACCTGGCCGGCACCGTGGTGCTGGTCGGCGTGCCGACCCCGGACATGCGCATCGACATGCCGCTGCTGGACTTCTTCTCGCGTGGCGGGTCTTTGAAGTCGTCGTGGTATGGCGACTGTCTGCCCGAGCGCGACTTCCCCACGCTCACAAGCCTTTACCTGCAGGGCAGACTGCCGCTGGACAAGTTCGTCACCGAACGCATCGGCATCGGCGACGTCGAGGCGGCATTCGAGAAGATGCACCACGGTGAGGTGCTGCGCTCGGTGGTGATTTTGTGACCGGCATCGACCGCGTGGTCACCCACGGCACCTTCGAACTCGACGGCGGCAGTTGGGAAGTCGACAACAACATCTGGCTCGTCGGCGATGGCGACGACGTCGTGGTGATCGACGCCGCCCATGACGCGGCGCCCATCATCGACGCGGTCGGCGGCCGCAACGTGGTGGCGGTGCTGTGCACGCATGGCCACAACGACCACGTGACCGTCGCACCTCAGCTCGGTGAAGCGCTCGACGCGCCGGTGCTCTTGCATCCTGCCGACGAGGTGCTGTGGCGAATGACTCATCCGGACAAGCCTTTTCGGCCCTTCGAGGACGGCACCGTCCTGACCGTCGGCGGCACCGAGTTGCGCGCGATCCACACTCCTGGCCACTCTCCCGGCTCGACGTGCCTGCACGCACCCGAATTGAGTGCGGTGTTCAGCGGTGACACGCTTTTCCAGGGCGGTCCGGGCGCGACGGGTCGCTCCTACTCCGACTTCCCGACGATCCTCGCGTCGATCTCGGAGAAGCTTGGCAAGTTGCCCGGCGACACCGTCGTCTACACCGGGCACGGCGACACCACGACGATCGCTGGAGAGCTGGTGCATTACGACGAATGGGTGGCCCGGGGACACTGATGACAGGCGGCCGCCTCGTCCGCCCGGCGCCATTGGAGGCCGGCGGCATGTTCCGAGGCAGCTCGCGGGTACAGCCTGTGTCGCTGCCCGCGGTCGAACTGCTGCAACGGGCGGCCCGAGACGTCGAGCTGCCGCAAACTCCGAACACGATCGTGATCGCCGACTATGGCGCCAGCGCAGGACACAATTCGTTGCTGCCGATCGGGGCGGCGATATCGATCCTTCGCACCCGCGCCGAGGCGGGCCGCGCGATCGTCGTCTTCCACGCCGACCTTGCCGAAAACGACTACACGGGACTGTTCGAGACGCTGGCCTCCGATCCGCAGACCTATCTGCGTGACGACCCGGCGACGTTCGCATCGGCGATCGGCCGTTCGGTGTACGAGCAGGTGGCGCCCACCAGCACGGTAACGCTGGGCTGGAGCTCGTGGGCCGTGCACTGGCTCAGCCGCGTGCCGGCCGGGATTCCCGACCACATCCACGTCGAGTTGAGTTGCGACGCGGGGGCCAGGACGGCCTACGCCAGACAAGCGGCCGACGACTGGATCGCCTTCCTGACCGCCCGAAGCCGCGAACTGGTGCCCGGTGGCCGGGTGGTGGTGCTGACCATGGCGGCCGACGACGGCGACGCCGGCTACCAGCCGCTGCTCGAAGCACTCGCGGCTGAGCTGACCGACATGACGGCTGAGGGTGTGGTCAGCAGCGACGAAGTGCGGCGGATGGCTATCCCGTCGGTCGGCCGCAGTGAGGCGGAGCTGACGGCGCCGTTCGCGCCGAAGAACCGCTTCGCCGGCCTGACGCTGGAGCACGTGGAGGTGTTCGACGCCGAGGACCAGTACTGGACCAAGTTCGAAAAAGACCACAGCGCAACCTCTTTCGCGACGAACTGGACGGCCTTCGTCAAGGCCTCGGTGTTCCCGACATTGCTCACCGCCCTCGACGACAGCTCGCGCGCCGGACAAGTCACCGAGCGGTTGCAGGCCGGTCTGCGGGAGCGCATCGCCGCCGACCCGAAGCGGGTTCGGATTCCGCTCGCCAAGATGTCGCTGTTGAAGAGCAGCTGGCCCCGCTGACCAGCTAGCGCGGAACGGTGACTGTGTCGGGCAGGCCCGGGATCGGCGGAAGTTTGAACGTGATCGGCGGCAGCGTGTTCGTCGGCGGAGGCGCCTGGGGACTCGGCTCGGAGGCCGGCGCAGGAGGTGCTTCAGCCGGTGCCTCGGCGGGGGGCGGCTCGGACGCCGCCGGCGGCGGGGCTGCGTTCGGCGCGGCGACCGGCGCCTGATACTGCGTCGCCGGCGCCTGATACTGCGTTGCTGGGGCCTGGTACTGGGTCGCCGGTGCAGGAACGGCGTACACCGTGCGCGGCGGCGGATCCTGCGACTGTGGCGCCGGGGCAGCGCCTTGTGGGGCAGCCGCTGCCGCACTCGGCGCGGCGGTGCTCGACGGAGCAGGCGGCGACGTGCTCGACGCGGGCGCGGTATCGCGGCCGAATGCCACGAACGCGCTGGCGCCGAGCAGCAGCAACACCGAAGCCGCGACGGCCAGCACCGTGGAGCGACGCCGGTACCGTGGCGCCTTGGTTGGCGCCGATGCGTCCGCGGTCGCGTCGAATAACAGCTGCGGCCGCGCGCTGGACATGCCGGTCGCCGCCGCGACCGGCTCGGGATCCGGCTCGACCGGCCGCACGATCGGCGGGATGTCATGCGCCTCCGACCACGCGAGCGCGCGGAATGTGCTCGATTGCGCGTCGGCGTCGGCGAACACGGCCGGAGCAGCCGCCGAAACAGCTGGAACGACAGCCGTCGCCCAGTCGTCAGCCGGCCCCCACGCGGCGCGCAGCGCGGCGCCGGTGGCCGCGGCGAGCTCGGGGCGAGGCATCGTGAGGACAGGGACGCGGAACCGCTCGGACAGCATCGCGGTGACGAGCGGGATGCGCGCGCCGCCACCGACCGACGCGATGGCCGTCAGATCGCTCGGGTGAACCCCGGCGTGGTCGAGCATCTCGGCCACCACGACGAGAAGTTCGGCAAGCGGCGCCCGGATCTGTTCCTCGAGTTCGGCGCGCGTCAGCCGGACGTCTCCGGAGAAGCCCGGCAGTTGCACGGTCATCGCCGTCACCGTGCTGGCTGACAGCCGCTCCTTGGCGCCTCGGCATTGTGCCCGCAACCGATGCAACGGCCCCAGCGCCGAGGTGCCGCCGGCGTCGACGGTCGCGGCTGCCGACAGGTCGGCAACCACATGTGTCAGCAGCGCCTGGTCGATCAGCTCTCCGGAGAAGTCGGTGTGCCGAAGCGTGGGACCCAGCGGCGTGTAGCCGTGCGGCGCGTCGATCAGCGTGACGCTGGTGCCCGTGCCGCCGAAGTCGCACAGCGCGATCACTCCATGACCTGGAAGGCCGCGAACGGACTGCAGCGCGCAGACCGCCGCCGCGGCATCGGAGACCGCCTCGACAGGCCGGTCGTTGCGCCGCCACTGCGGCGTGCGGGCCAGTGCGCTGCGCAATGCGTCGACCGCCGCCTCGCGCCAATGCGCCGGGTACGCCACGGCGACCGAGCTGCTCGGGCGACCATCGGTCACCGCGTACAGCATCGCGCGAAGCGCGTCGGCGACCAGGATCTCGCCCCGGTGCACCGAGCCGTCCGAAGCCACGATGCCGACGGGGTCACCGACCCGGTCGACGAACCCGCTTACCACCAGGCCGGGCGCCGGAAGGTGCGGATTCTCCCCTGGCACGCCGATCTCGGGCACGCGACCGCGGCAGAGCGTGAGTACCGACTGCCGCGTCACCGCGGCGCGTCCCTGCTGTACGCCAGCAAATTGCGTCGCGCCGACCGACAGCCCTACCGCGTCTGTCATGTGCTCCTAGCCCGAACGAAACGAGTGCCTCTGCTAGATGACATCGCCGGCACCGGCCGATCAGTTACTCAGCGAATCGTCCCCGCCCCCGGTATCAAAGGCAAATCGAGCGTGGTGACCCACCCGGGCGGCAGGTCGTTGACGGCTGGCACGGCGTTCAGAGCACGCATGCCAGTGGCCAGACATCCGGCCGCGGCGGCGTCGCGGCCCGATCCGTCGGTGAAGCGAAAAGCCGTCTCTTGGAAGATGCTTGGAGTTCCCTCGATGTCGACGCGGTAGACGTCGTCCTGCGTGCCCGAAGGCCATTCGGGAGCGGCGTCGTGGCCGATCCGATTGACGTGCTCGAGCTGGATGCGGGTCTCGCCTCGGTAGATGCCGTTGATCGTGAAGCGCACCGCAGCAACGTTTCCGGGTTTGATCACGCCCTTGGCGGTGGTGCGTTCGGTGGGCGTCACCCACTTCTCCCACGTGGTGGTGATCTCGTCGAGCATGATGCCCGCTGCGTGGGCGATCATCGGCACCGTGGCGCCCCAGGCGAACACGAGAACGTCGCGATGCTCGAGCATCGGCGTGAATTCCGGCGGCTTGCCGATGCCCATCTCGTTCTCGTAATCGCCCTCGTAGTTGGTGTAGTCCAGCAGTTCGGAGGCGCGTACCCGGCGCACCTCGCTGCACAGGCCCATCAACGTCATCGGGAACAGGTCGTTGGCGAAGCCGGGATCGATCCCGGTGGTGAAACAGGACGCCTCGCCGAGTTCGCACGCCTCGGTGATGGGCAGGATCCACTCCGGCGGGTTCAGGTGCATCGTCGGCCACACCCATGGCGTCATCGCAGTGGAGCACACGTCGATGCCGGCGCGCAGGAACCGAGACATCAGCCGGATGTTGTCGTCGGCGTGCGCGGCGGTCGGCCCGTAATGCACCAGCGCATCAGGGCGAAGCTCGATCAGCGCGTCGAGGTCGTCGGTGGCCGTGATGCCGATCGGGTCGGCAAGTCCACAGATCTCGCCGGCGTCGCGGCCCACCTTGGCCGGGTTGCTCACCCCGACGCCGACGAGCTCGAACAACGGGTGCCTGACGATCTCCGGGATCACCATCTTGCCGACGAAGCCGGTGCCCCACACCACGATCCGCTTAATCACCGCCTCACCCTAGGCGCCGGGGCTACTGTGCGTTATGGGCATCGCAACAAAGGTGAACGGTGTCGCCCCACCAGAGGTGCCGCTGTCGGAGATAGACCTCGGAACGTGGGATTTCTGGGGGCAGGACGACGACTTCCGCGACGGCGCGTTCGCCACTCTGCGCCGCGAGAAGCCGATCTCGTTCTGGGAGGTAGCGCAGGACAACGAGCACGCAACTGGCTACGACGCCGGTGCCGGCCACTGGGCGCTGGCGTTGTACGACGACGTCCATTACGCCAGCCGCCACCCGCAGATCTTCAGCTCGGTGCCGTCGATCACGATCGGCGACAACATCCCCGAGTTGGCTGAGTACTTCGGGTCGATGATCGTCATGGACGATCCGCGTCACCAACGGCTGCGCAACATCGTCAGCCGGGCGTTCACGCCCCGGGTGGTGGCCCGCATGGAGGATTCGGTGCGCGACCGCGCGCGCGGACTCGTCGACGCCATGATCGCCAAGCACCCCGACGGAAAGGGTGAGGCGGTCGCCGAACTGGCGGGTCCGCTGCCGCTGCAGGTGATCTGCGACATGATGGGCATCCCCGACGAGGACGAGAACACCGTCTTCGGTTGGACCAACGTGATCCTGGGCTTCGGCGACCCCGACATCGCCGGCGACCTCGAAGACTTCATCAAGGCGTCGATCGATTTCGGCGCGTATGCCACCGCGCTCGCCGAGGATCGGCGGGCCCATCCGGGTGAGGATCTGACCACCAGCCTGGTGCAGGCGGAGGTCGACGGGGAGAAGCTGACCTCCAGCGAGGTCGCGTCGTTCTTTCTGCTGCTGGCGATCGCGGGCAACGAGACCACCCGCAACGCGATCAGCCACGGATTGCTGGCGCTGACCCGCTACCCGGAGGAGCGGGACAAGTGGTGGGCCGACTTCGAGGGGCTTCGGCACTCGGCTGTCGAGGAGATCGTCCGGTGGTCGTCGCCGGTGGTGTACATGCGTCGCACGCTCAAAAGCGACGTCGAGATGCGCGGTGTCGAGATGGCCGCCGGCGACAAGGTGTCGATGTGGTACTGCTCGGCCAACCGCGACGAAACCAAGTTCGCGAACCCCTGGCTGTTCGACGTCAGCAGGGACCCGAATCCGCACGTGGGGTTCGGCGGTGGCGGCGCGCATTTCTGTCTGGGCGCGAACCTGGCCCGGCGCGAGATCACGGTCGCGTTCGACGAAGTGCACCGCCGAATTCCCGACCTGGTCGCGACCGAAGAACCCGCCCGGCTGCTGTCAGCGTTCATCCACGGGATCAAGCACCTTCCGGTCGCCTGGACACCGCCCGATTCTGCGATCTGACCTCGACGATCAGCCGGGGATCGGCATTCCCGGCTGCGGCCCCACCGGGGTGGGCGTCACGGTGGTCACCCCGTTCGAGCCGACATGCGGCGGTCCCGGCACGCCCGGCGCCTGGTTCGCGCCTGGCGGCGGTTGTGCGGCTTTGGTGCAGTTCAGCATCAGCGCCACCCGCGAGTTCACCATGAACTTCTGGCTTTCCACGATGCACTGGGCCTGCGGCACATCGCTGCCGACCGATCCCTGAAACACCGGCTTGTAGCCCATGGACTTCAGGATCTTGACGGCCTGGGCGTAGGTCTGCCCGGAGACGTCGGCCGCGCCGTTGTTGTCGCTGCTGGCCTCGCCGGCCGCAAGCACACCGATGGACACCAGCGCGACGGAGCCCGCGGCTACGGCAAACAGTCTTTTCACGTGACCTCCGTCTGTGGCTGCCGGTGCGAAGATAGCGCAGAACCACCGGGCGAGGCATCGACAGGCCGTCCGTTGCCCAATCGATGCGACATCACGACCGAGTTGTCGTGCTCTGCCCGCGGACCGTTACCTGTCGGCCGGCCGACTTAGACTAAGCGGGTGCTCATCGGTTCGCACGTCAGCCCAGAAGACCCGCTGGCCGCCGCGGCCGCCGAAGGCGCTGAGGCAGTGCAGATCTTCTTGGGCAATCCGCAGAGCTGGAAGGCGCCCAAGCCGCGCGCCGACGCGGCCCGGCTGCGAGAATCGCCGTTGCCCATTTACGTGCACGCGCCCTATCTGATCAACGTAGCCTCGCCCAACAACCGGGTGCGCATCCCGTCGCGCAAGATCCTGCAGCAGACCTGCGATGCGGCCGCCGAGATCGGCGCCGCCGCGGTGATCGTGCACGGCGGTCACGTGACCGCCGAGGACGACGACCTGCAGGCCGGTTTCGAGCGGTGGCGCAAAGCGCTGCAGCAGCTCGAGACCACGGTGCCGGTTTACCTCGAGAACACCGCGGGCGGTGACCACGCGATAGCCCGCCAATTCGACACCATCGCGCGGCTGTGGGACTACATCGGCGACCAGAACATCGGCTTCTGCCTGGACACCTGCCACGCCTGGGCGGCGGGCGAGGAGCTCGTCGACGCGGTCGAGCGGATCAAGGCGATCACCGGCCGCATCGACCTGGTGCACTGCAACGACTCCAAGGACCCGCAAGGTTCCGGACGCGACCGGCACGCCAACCTCGGCACGGGCGAGATCGACGTCGAGCTGCTGGTCGCGGTCGTCACGGCCGCCGACGCGCCCGTCATCTGCGAAACCGCCGACCAGGGCCGAAAGGACGACATCGCGCTGCTGCGCGACAAGACCCGCGGCTAGGCGGCTACCAGAGGTTCTCGATCTGATTCAGCGGATCGAGAATAATCGGAATCGGAAGCGGTTCCTTGTACGCCAACGTGAACGGCTTCTTCGTCATCCCCGGCTTGAGCCCGCATTGATCCGGGGTGAGAACTGTCAGCGTGCCGGCCAGAGTTGCCTGGTCCCAGGCATAGCTGTATTGCGCTTTCGTCCAGGTGCCGTCCGGGCACTGCACCCCACGGTCTTTCGTGACAAGCCACGTCCACAAGCCGTTGACCTTGCGCGCGTCGCCGCCGTATCCGGGATAGTCGCTATCCGGCCCGTAGCTGGGCGAGACGATGCTCGACACGTGCAGCACACACCCGGCCTGCACGCAGGTCGCGTAGATGGTCCATGTCTCATCGGGCGCGCCGTCCTGGTGGTAGGTGTAGATGCCGTACATCGGCTCGTCGACCGGTCGCGCTGAGGCGCGCCCGGCAACACCGACGGTCATACCGACGGCGGCGACGACTGCGGTGACGGCAGCGATCAGCACTCGAGTCATGCGCACGACGCTAGTATCACAGCGTTTGCCACCCCGAACGCCGGTATTCACAGATTGACCGGATCGTCGTCTGGACGCCGACGGGTGCTGTCACTGACTGAAGCCTTGAATTGCATTGCGCGATAAGGCCATCCGGATGCGGTATGCCATTGTGACACCACCAGCCCGAAGCCGCCCACCACGTCGAACCGCGAGCCCGGCAGCACGTAACCGCCGTAGAGTTGCGCAACCTTGTTGCCGCCGTGGTCCTCGTCGGCCCACCCCGCGCCGACAATCGGGCGCTGAATCGGCGTGGTGTGCATGTCGGCGGTCGGTGAGCTGATCACGCGGTAGCCCAGCGAGTAGCCCGACGACAGGAACCCGCCCAAAACCCACCTGCCGTCGTCGATCCGCCGGAACGTCAGCTCTCCCCACGTCTCGCCGGCGGGCGTGATCGGCGTCGGCTCGCTACCCCATCGCCATCGACCGCCGGCGAAACTCCAGCTCTCGTATTCGGACCGGTCGCCGATGTCCTCGGGCCGCACGCGGCGCAGAATGATGCCCTTGTCGCGCTGGAACCCGGTCGACACCACGTAAACCCATTGGGCCGTCGGGTCGTAGTCCCACGACCAGCACTGCGCATACCCGCCGTGCAAGTCGCCCGGGAACTTCGCGTCCTCCCCCATGTGGGTCCACGAGACGCCACTGTCGTCGGAGCGCCAGATCTCCGTCCACATCACGGTGCCGAAGCCGTGATTGACGATCGCATGCAGGTACAGCGAATCCTCGACGCGCAACAAGTCCGACGGGATCACGGTGCTGATTCCGCCGCGCATCCATAAGCTGCCGGCATCGTCGTGAACATACGGCCAGAGCTGGTGGGCGTAGTCAGGATCGGGGCCGCCCGCACGCTCGTAGACGATTTCAGTGTTCGCGTCGCCGCTGCCGATCAGCACTACCGGTGAGCGCCAATCGCCCTCGCCGACGCGCCGGCCCGAGAACGTGTCGCCGAAGACCGACACCAGCTTTCCGTTCGGCGCGACGACAGACGCGCCCAGGTCAGTGCATGTGACACCCCACCGTTCGGTGATACCCGGGCCGGTCAGATCGGCCAGCTTGCCCGTCAGCATGGGACCAAAGATGCCATGGCTTATACCGTGAAGCGATGAGTCGACGCGCACTGGCACTGTTCGTGCTCGTCGCGCTGTGGCTCACCGCCTGCTCGGCGGGTCATCGGGTGGAGCTCGGTGAGCAGGCGTCGGGAAATCTCGTGGCTGCCATCGCCGGTGAACCCGACCAACTCGACCCGCAGAAGACCAGCGCCTACTTCTCATTCGAAGTGCTCGAAAACGTCTTCGACACGCTCGTCGAACCGGACGAGAACCTGGAGATGCGCCCGGCGCTCGCCGAATCGTGGGAGGTCAGTCCCGATCAGCTGGCGTGGACGTTCCACTTGCGCAAAGGCGTGACGTTCCACGACGGCACCGCGCTGACCGCCGATGACGTCGTCTACTCGTTCAACCGCATCATCAGCGAAAAGCTCTCCAACGCATACAAATTCAGCGCCGTCACCAGCGTGGCGGCACCCGACCCGGCCACCGTGCGGATCGGTGTCAAACAGCCCACACCCAATCTGCTGACCAACATCGGCGGCTTCAAGGGCATGGCGATCGTCTCCCGTCATAACGTCGAAAGTGGCCAGATCGCAACCCATCCCATCGGCACGGGGCCGTTCGTGTTCGTCGGCGCCAAAAGCGGCGACTCGATCACACTGAAAGCCAACCCGCGTTACTGGGGCGGCGCTCCGGCGGTGTCGGGCGTGACATTCCGCTTCATCTCCGAACCCTCCACCGCATTGTCGGCACTGCAGGCCGGCGAAATCGACTGGACCGATTCGGTTCCCGCGCAGCGGGTCGAGGAGCTGCGCACCGACGATTCGCTCCGGCTCGGCGTCACGCCCAGCACCGATTACTGGTATCTGGCGCTCAACGAGGCTCGCGCGCCGTGGAACGACGTGCGCGTGCGGCAGGCGATCGCCTACGCGATCGACCGCGATGCGATCGTCCAAGCCACCAGCTACGGCACCGCAACGGCCAACCAGCTGGCGATCCCCAAGACCAGCCCGTGGTACACCCCCTACCATCGCTACAGCCGCGACATCGGCAAGGCCGAAACCCTGCTTGGCGCAACGTCTTTGGCCGGGCGCCGCCTCGACATGCTGGTCACGACCGAATACCCGGAGACCGTCACCGCGGCGCAGATCGTCGCCGACAACCTGGAACCACTCGGCGTCGACGTGAAGATCCGCACCGTCGACTTCGCGACCTGGCTCGACGAGCAGAACCACGGCAACTTCGACATGTTGATGATGGGCTGGCTCGGCAACATCGATCCCGACGACTTCTACTACGCGCAACATCACAGCAGCGGAAAGAGCAACGCCCAGAAATTCTCCGATGCGGAGGTGGACCGGCTGCTCGACGAGGGCCGCATCGAGGTCAAGCGGGATGCGCGTAAAGACATCTACGCTCGTGCGGCGACCATCATCGCCGATGAGGTCAGCTACATCTACCTCTACAACCCGTCGGTGATCCAAGCGTGGAGCCCGCGCCTGTCCGGCTATCAGACCCGGCCCGACGGGGCCATCCGCTTCCGCACCGCAAGGCTGACGTGATGCTGAAGTTCCTTGCGCGCAGGGTCGCGCACGCGTTGGTGGTGCTTCTGGGCGTGCTGGTGGTGGTCTTCGCGCTGGTGCATCTGGTCCCCGGTGATCCGGTACGCATCGCGCTCGGCACTCGCTACTCACCGGAGGCTTACGACGCGCTGCGCTCGGCCAGTGGCCTGGATCGCCCCCTCGTCGAACAGTTCTTCTCGTACGTGGGCTCGGCGCTCACCGGCGATCTCGGTGTCAGCTTCCGCAATGGTGAGCCGGTGACGATCACGCTGCTGGACCGCCTTCCCGCCACGATCTCGCTTGCCGTCGTCGGCATCGCGATCGCGCTCGCCGTGGCGCTTCCGGCAGGGACCTGGGCGGCTTTGCACCGAGGCCGGTTGTCGGACGCGCTCATTCGGGTGTGCAGCCAGTTCGGTGTGTCGATACCGGATTTCTGGATGGGACTCCTTTTGATCGGAGTGTTCGCGGCCACTCTGGGCTGGCTGCCGACATCGGGGTACGTGCCGTTGACCACGAACCCTGCGGCCTGGCTGCGCCACGTGCTCCTGCCCGGCGTCACGGTGGGCATCGTTGCCGCCGCGATCATGACGCGCTACGTGCGTTCGGCGGTGCTGGAGGTGGCGTCGATGGGCTACGTGCGCACCGCCTGGTCGAAGGGCCTGCCGCCGCGGGTCGTGACGTTGCGTCACGTCTTGCGCAACGCGCTGGTTCCGGTGTTGACGATCACCGGTATCCAACTCGCGACGATCCTCGGCGGGGTGATCGTGGTCGAGGTCGTGTTCGCGTGGCCGGGCCTCGGCCGGCTGGTGTATCAAGCCGTGGCGGCCCGCGACTATCCGGTGATCCAGGGTGCGGTTCTGCTGATCGCCGTGATGTTTCTGCTCATCAACCTGGTGGTCGACGCGCTGTATGCGGTGGTGGACCCGAGGATCCGGCTGTCATGACGCGGCTGAGCGCGATCGTGCTGGCCGGGATTGCCGTGGCGGCTGTGTTCGCACGGTGGATCGCGCCGTACGGCGTCAACGACGTCGACGTGGCGAGCGCGCTGCAGCCACCCAGCGGCGCGCACTGGCTGGGCACCGACGAGCTGGGCCGCGACATCGCCTCTCGTGTGCTGGTGGCATCGCAGGCGTCGCTGCAAATCGCCATGGCCGCAGTCGCTTTCGCGTTCGTCGTCGGCGTCACCGTCGGGGTGGTGTCCGGATATACCGGCGGCTGGACCGACACCGTGCTGATGCGCGTCGTCGACGTGATGTTCGCGTTCCCGGTGATGCTGCTTGCCCTTGCGATCGTCGCAGTGCTGGCACCGGGCACCACGACCACGATCCTGGCCATCGGTGTCGTGTACACCCCGATCTTCGCCCGGGTGGCGCGCGCGAGCACGCTGTCGGTGCGCGTGGAGCCGTTCGTGGCGGTGTCGCGCGCCATCGGCACCGGGCGGCTCTACATTCTCGGGCGGCACGTCGTGCCGAACATCGCCGGGCCGCTGATCGTGCAGACGTCGCTGTCGCTGGCGTTCGCGATCCTGTCCGAGGCGGCGCTGTCCTTCCTCGGGTTGGGCATTCAGCCACCCCAACCGTCTTGGGGCCGCATGCTTTTCGATGCGCAGGGTTTCATCCACCGGGCGTGGTGGATGAGTGTTTTTCCCGGAGTGGCGATCTTCGTCACCGTGCTGGCGTTCAACCTGTTCGGCGACGGACTTCGCGACGCGCTCGACCCCCGGCAGCAGGCACGTCAATGCTGAGCGTGCGTGATCTTCGCGTGCGCATCGGCCGCCGCGACATCGTGCGCGGCATCTCCTTCGACGTCGCGCGCGAACAGACCCTGGGGATCGTCGGCGAATCGGGCTCCGGCAAGTCGATGACCGTGCTGGCCGCGACCGGACTGCTCGACGCCCCGGGGGCGGTTGTCGACGGCTCCAGTGTGCTGCAGGGCGACAAGGATTCGCCGGTCGAGCTGGTCGGCGCGTCGGCGAGGGTTCTGCGCAGTGTCCACGGCGGCCGGATCGGCTTCGTGTTCCAAGATCCCGGCACGTCGCTCAACCCGCTGTTGACGCTGGAGCGTCAGGTCACCGAATCCCTCGAGGCGCACCGTGATATGACACGACGCCAGGCACGGAGGCGAGCGTTGGAGTTGCTGGAGGCGGTGGGACTGCCCGACCCCGCCGCGCGGCTGTCGAGCTATCCGCATCAGCTTTCGGGGGGGCAGCGGCAGCGGGTGATGATTGCGATCGCGTTGGCGTGCGATCCGGAGCTGCTGATCGCCGACGAGCCGACAACGTCGCTGGATGTGACGACGCAGGCTCAGATCATCGAGCTGGTGCGAAACCTGCAGCTCGACTTCGGCACGGCGGTGGTGTGGATCAGCCACGACTTCGGTGTGATCGGCCAGGTCGCCGACGATGTCACGGTGCTGCGCCACGGCGAGGCGGTGGAACAAGCACCAATTCTGGACGTGTTCGACCATCCGGCGCATGCATACACCCGAGAGTTGTTACAAGCGCGGCCTGTCATCGAAGCCGAGGGTCCGCCGGCGCCGTCCGACGACGTGCCAGTGCTGCTGCGGGTGCAGGGGCTGACGGCGCGCGAGCGTGGCGTCAAAGATGTCTCGTTCGAGATTCGCCAAGGGACCACTCTTGCGCTGGTAGGCGAGTCCGGATCCGGCAAATCGAGCGTGGCGGAGGCGCTGACTGGGCTGCTTGCTCCAGACGCCGGCACCGCGCTGCTGGGCGAGGTGAACGTATTCGGCAACCGCGACAAGTCGCTGCGCCGGCAGATCGGCTTGGTGTTGCAGGATCCGTACTCGTCGCTCGATCCGCGTATGCGAGTCGGGTCCTCGATCGTCGAGCCGCTGGTGGTGCACCGGCTGGCCGGCAACCGCCGAGATCGGCGTAGGCGGGTGGCCGAGTTGCTGGAAATGGTCGGGCTGCCAAGCGAATTCGCGACGCGCTATCCCCACCAGCTGTCCGGCGGCCAGCGTCAACGGGTCAGTATCGCGCGCGCGCTGGCCGCCGAACCGGAGTTGCTGATCCTCGACGAGTCGACCGCTTCGCTGGACGTCTCGGTGCAGGCGCGGGTGCTCGAGCTCCTCCTGGGGTTGCAACGCGATCTCGGCCTGACGTATCTGCTGATCGCGCATGATCTGGCGGTGGTGCGGCAGATGAGCCATCAGGTCGCGGTGATGCGCAAGGGCGAGATCGTCGAATACCGCTCTGCAGCCGACATTTTCGCCGAGCCACAGCACGCCTACACCCGCACGCTTCTGGCCGCGGTACCGCCCGAACGACCGCGGTGCGCATAGTGACGTGGCGGCGTCGCACCGCGGAGCGGACGCTGACCGAAGACGTCGCGGCACCGCCAGCCAGGGTTCGCGACTTCTATGTCGATCTGCACAACATGCCGCTGGTCCACCCGCTGGTGGTCTCGGTGCACAGCATCGCCCGCATCGAGGGCCCGAACGGGTATGTGCAGACTTACCGCGTCGCGGACCGGATTGTCCTGGGGCCGTTGACGTTACGAACCCGATACACCGCACGCGTGCAGGTGCCCACGGCCGGCGACGTGACTGCAACGGCGCGGCAATTCCCGGCGGTGCGACTGCGCAGCATTATCTCATTTGTCGAGACCGACTCCGGCACAAGGATTTCGGAGAATCTGCACATTGAAGCGCCATGGATCTTGGCCGCGCTGACCGTCCGCGAGGCGGTGCGGGCGCATGCCGCGATGCTGGCGAACATCCGCCGGCACTTCGCCACGAGCGGCTGAACCCTCCTAAAGCGGCAGTGCCTGCATCGGCATGTCGACAGTCCCGCGGCAGGCGCCCTCGGAAATGTCGGCGTGCCACGCCCCGGTCAGCGACCCGTCCGGCTGCGGCGTGTAGGTCACACGAGAGCTCGCCGGATTCCATTCGATCGTGCCGTCCGGCAGCAGGCAATCCCACCGGAACGTGGTGTCGGACGTCCACGCAGAGCCGTCCCAGGTGAACTGCACCGGCTGCGGCACTGTGGGATTCCTCGGGGCAGGACCGTCGACGATCGTCGCGACGCACTTGCCCGACGAGCACGACGACGAAAACGTGTAGGTGTCGATGTGCATGGACTCGGACTGGTTAGCCGCGATGCTGGTGCCGCTCTTCTGTGCGGTGAAGAACGTCACCTCGTATTTGCCGTTCCACGACGGATCGGCCGCCGCCATTGGGGCAAGACACACCGCGAGGCCCAGTGACGCGGCAGCCGCCGCAACGAAACCGCGGACGTGGTGGCGTGTCATGTCGCCGACGCAATCACCAGTGAGCGTCGTAATTCCACACCGACTGGTCGTCCGGCGGGTAGTTGTGGCAGATGTCGGTGGTGTGCGCGGCGACACCCTTGTTGTTGAAGAACAGCTTCGCGTGGTTAGGCCATGCGGCGGTCAGCGGATCGGCGAAGTGGGTGACCAGTTCCTCCGAATACGCCCGGCGCCCGGCGTAGTCCATCGAGTAGAACCAGTGCATCTTGTCCTGGGTCGCTTGCTGCTGACCCGGGTGGTTGTTGTAGTCGATCATGTAGCGCTCGTAATAGACGGGTTCGACATCTCGGGCGGCCGCCATGATCTGTTCGGCGGTGCAGGTGGTTTTCAGCATGCGGTTCGGAATCGGATAGTCGTCCGTCGCATCGGCCGAGGCGATAGGTGGCACCGCCATCGCTGCGGCACCGAGAACAGCGATCGCCATGCTCGCTTTACGAAACATTGTGACTCCCTTGGTTTTACGCCTCGGCGGAGAATGACGACCCAGGCTGCTGGCTGGTGTCGAGGGGCGGCGGCGGTTGTGTCACGGCGCCCAGGATCGGCAACTGCTCCGGGCAGTAGGTGCGCACTGCGGCGCCGAGGAACTGCCATGCCTGTTCGGTGGTGCTGCCCCTCTGCAACTGCCGGAAGATGAACTGCGCCGACGCGTAGGCGTCCGGGTCCAGATGGTTGTACAGCCGCTTGCAGGCGATCTTGCCGATCCAGGCGTTGTAGTCCTTTTGCCCGTAGATGCCGTACGTGTGAAGCTCTTCGGCGAAGTCGGTGTCCGGGTCGGCGTGCGCCGGCGCGGACAGCACCAGCGCTGCGGCTAGTGCGGTGACTGCGGTCGCCCCCCTGGCTAATTTCATGGGCGCATCGTATCCCCTCCGGATAGCAGGTGTGCAAGAACGGGTGGTCGCGCGGCCGGCGAATCCCCAGTTAGAGCCTCGATGCGACCGATTCAGTTAAATGGACTAATCTGTCAGAATTCGTGGCGAGTGTAGGGAAGGGAAGGCGGGGGTGCGGATGACGCAGACACGCAACGACACCTGGTTTCCTGCCGGCCCGGACGGCGCCGCTCAGGGGGTCGCAGACGGTCCTGCCCATGCGGCCGCGCCGGCACCCGGCCGTGGTCCCCGCACGACCACGTCCCGCCGGAAAGCGGGCGTGTTCAGAGCGCTCAAGCGCGCGTGGATCCTCATCGTGATCTTGCTTGTGGTCGCTCTTGCGGCGTTCGGCGTCGACCGGCTTCGCCAAGTGTTCGGTAAGACCGAACTCACCAGGCCTGGAGCCGGACTCGCCAACGACCCCGCACCGTTCAATCCCAAAACCGTCAAATACGAGATCTTCGGAGAGCCCGGCGCCGTGGCGACCATCAACTACCTCGACCTCAATGCGCAGCCACAGGAAGTCAAGGACGTGCCGCTGCCTTGGTCCATCACTCTGACCACCACCGCTCCCGCCGCCAGCGCCAACATCGTGGCGCAAGGCAACGGCGACATGATCGGATGCCGCATCACCGTCAACGGTGAGGTGAAGGACGAGAAAACCAACGACGGGCTGAACGCTCAGACGTTTTGCTTGGTGAAGTCCGCATGACGAACACTCACGTGGGGGCACACCCGATGATCCCCCGGTTCATTCGGCTGTTCTCGGTGCCGATCCTGCTCGGGTGGATCGCGGTGGTGGTCCTGGTCAACCTCATCGCCCCGCAGCTGGAAAAGGTCGGCGAAGCCCACGCCGTGTCGTTGGCTCCCAAGGACGCCCCGTCGATGCAGGCGATGCAGCGGGTGGGCAAGGACTTTCAGGAGTTCGACTCCAACAGCTCGGTGATGATCGTCCTCGAGGGCGACAAGCCCCTGGGTGATGACGCCCACCGCTACTACGACGGACTGATCGACAAGCTCGAGGCCGACAAGAAGCACGTCGAGCACGTCCAAGACTTCTGGGGCGACCCGCTGACGGCCGCCGGCTCGCAGAGCGCCGACAACAAAGCCGCCTACGTGCAGTTGTATCTGGCCGGCAATCAGGGCGAGAGCTTGGCGAACGAGTCCGTTCAAGCGGTGCGCCAAATTGTTCAAAGCGCTACCCCGCCGCCCGGGGTGAAGGCTTACGTCACCGGACCAGCGGCGCTGACCAACGACCAGCACCACGCCGGTGACAAGAGCCTCAAGCTGATCACCGGCATCACGATCCTGGTGATTTTCGTGATGCTGTTGTTCGTCTACCGTTCCGTGGTCACGGTGCTGCTGGTGCTCGCGATGATGTTCATCGAGCTGGCGGCGGCGCGCGGTGTGATCGCAACGCTGGGCTATTACAACCTGATCGGCTTGTCGACGTTCGCGGTCAACCTGCTGACCACGCTGGCCATCGCCGCGGGCACCGACTACGCGATCTTTTTGGTCGGCCGATATCACGAGGCACGCCAGAACGGCGAAGACCGCGAAACCGCGTTCTACACGATGTATCACGGCACCGCGCACGTCATCCTCGGCTCTGGGTTGACGATTGCGGGCGCGACGTTCTGCCTTCACTTCACCCGTCTGCCGTACTTCCAGACACTGGGTATTCCGCTCGCGCTGGGCATGCTGGTCGCGGTGTTCGCGGCATTGACGATGGCGCCGGCGTTGCTGACGGTCGCGAGCCACTTCGGCCTGGCCGATCCGAAGCGGAGATTGAACACCCGCGGCTGGCGGCGGGTCGGTACCGCCGTAGTGCGTTGGCCCGGGCCGATTTTCGTCGCATCGATGGTTCTTGCTCTGGTCGGCCTCGCCGCGCTGCCGGGCTACGTGCCCAGCTACAACGACCGAGAGTTCCTGCCCAAGGACATCCCGGCCAACGAGGGATATCAAGCCGCCGACCGGCATTTCCCGCAAGCGCGGATGAATCCTGAGCTGCTGCTGGTGGAAACCAACCACGACGTTCGCAATCCGGCCGACATGCTGGTGATCGACCGAATTGCCAAGAACATCTTCCACATTCCCGGTATCGGCCGCGTGCAGAGCATCACCCGGCCGCTTGGCACCCCGATCGAGCACACGTCGATCCCGTTCTTGATCAGCATGAACGGCACCACCCAGACGATGAATCAGACGTATCTGAAAGACCGCATGGCCGACATGCTGGTGCAAGCCGACGAGATGCAGAAGACCATCGACAACATGCAGCACATGTATGAGTTGATGAAGCAGCTCAACGCGATCACGCACAGCATGGTCGGAAAGACCGACAAGACCGTCGAAGACACCAACGAATTGCGCGACCACATCGCCGATTTCGACGACTTCTTCCGGCCGATCCGCAACTACTTCTACTGGGAACCGCACTGCTACGACATCCCCATCTGCTGGGCGCTGCGGTCGGTGTTCGACACGCTCGACGGCATCGATCTGCTCAGTGACGACATCGCTTCTCTGACAGTCGATCTGCACAAGCTCGACGCGTTGATGCCGCAGCTGCTGACGCTGATGCCGCCGATGATCTCGACCATGCAGACCATGCGCAACATGATGCTGACGATGTATCAGACGCAGAACGGCCTGCAGAACCAGATGGACGCGGCGCAGCAGAACGCAACCGCGATGGGCCAGGCCTTCGATGCGGCGAAGAACGACGACTCGTTCTACCTGCCGCCGGAGGTGTTCGACAACCCAGATTTCAAGCGCGGCCTGAAGATGTTCGTCTCGCCCGACGGAAAAGCCGTGCGGTTCATCATCTCTCACGAAGGTGATCCCGCGTCCGTCGAGGGCATCAAGCACATCGACCTGATCAAGAACGCTGCGTTCGAGGCCATCAAGGGCACCCCGTTGGAGGGTTCGAAGATCTACCTCGGCGGCACGGCGTCGACGTACAAGGACATGCAGCACGGCGCGAACTTCGACCTGTTGATCGCCGGCATAGCGTCTATCTGCCTGATCTTCATCATCATGCTGATACTGACCCGAAGCGTGGTCGCCGCCGCGGTGATCGTGGGGACAGTGCTGCTGTCGCTGGGCACATCGTTCGGGCTTTCGGTGCTGATCTGGCAGTACATTCTGGGTCTGCACCTGCACTGGATGATCATCGCGATGTCCGTGATCATCCTGCTGGCGGTGGGCTCGGACTACAACCTGCTGTTGGTGTCACGGTTCAAGGAAGAGATCCACGCCGGGATCAGGACCGGGATCATCCGCTCGATGGCCGGCACCGGTGCCGTCGTGACGTCAGCCGGTCTGGTGTTCGCGTTCACGATGATGTCGATGATGGTCAGCGACCTACGTGTGGTCGGCCAGGTCGGCTCGACGATCGGTCTGGGTCTGCTGTTCGACACGTTGATCATCCGGTCGTTCATGACGCCGTCGATCGCCACGCTGCTCGGACGGTGGTTCTGGTGGCCGCAGCGGGTGCGAGAACGCCCGGTGCCGCGTCCGTGGCCGTCGCCGAAGACCCGTGAGCTTGAAACCGCGCAACCCGGCTGACCGGTAGGAATCTCTAGGAATCTCGGAAACTGAGTCCCGCTACCCCCGCTCGCCACGCCGTCGTGGCGGTGGTTACCAGACGCGGATCCAGTCGATGAGCATGTCCGCCGGGTAGTTGCCCAGGTTGGGATCGCCACCGCCCGGGCCGCCGACCGCGACGTTGAAGATCGGAAACATCGTGTACCCGGGCTGGTTGAACGGCCAGCGCCCCTTGATCGGAACGGCAGGGACCGTGAGATAGGGCCGTGCCCCCTCGACGTAGTCACGCCAGAACCGGAAGCCCTTCTCGTCCCACTGGCAGCGCCAGGTGTGCCAGTCCCCGTCGACCAGTTCTGGGATGTCGCGACCGGCCCATGTCTTGCCGTCCGACGCGGCGTGCACCGTGCTTCCGGGAGCCCATCGGTTGTTGCCGTACCACTCGACGATGTCGACTTCGCCGTCGGGCAGCGGATCCTCGTTGAGCAACCAGAACGCGGGCCAGCAGCCAGGCGTCAGGCAGTTGAATTTGATGCGCGCTTCCCAGGTGTGGCCGATGCCGAGCCGCGCCAAGCCTTGGATCTTGCCGCTGAAGTACTCGTCCCCCTCACGCGACGCGCGAATGACGAGGTTGGAGTTCCCGTCGAGGAACACGTTGCGGTCGCGGTAGTGCCCTTCGATCGGCGGCGTGACCGGAGTGTCCCAGTTGACCACCAGCCACTTCGACAGGTCCGGTCCAGATCCGGCCGGGCCGTCGAACTCGTCCTGGAAGATGTAGCTCCCAGTAGTGGCATCGGCCGGCGGCGCAGCGGGCGGGGACACCCGATCGGCTGGTGAAGCGCCAGCCAAGGGCATCTGCGTGGGAACCGCGGCCGCAAGCACACCGAGCCCCGTCATCAACATCATGGTGCGACGATCCATCTCAGGCACAGCTAGACAATAAAGGTCACCAGAACCGGAGCGGCACACCGGGCAACGTTGCGGCGTTTCCTCGCTCGGGCGCCAAGTCAGGTAGTGCACTACGCATGCCCGCGGCCGGACTGGACGCGACGATCCACTCAGGTACGGCAAACATTCGAGCCAGGAGTGGACCGCAGGTGTGTGACAAGCAAACCGTTCCCGCTGTCGAAGCCCGCTTCGCGTGGGTGTCGCGGGCCCGCTGTCGTTCCGTCGATCCGGAGCAGCTGTTCGTTCGAGGGGCAGCCCAGCATCAGGCGGCTGTCATCTGCCGGGACTGCCCCGTCAAGGTCGAGTGCGCCGCCGACGCACTCGACAACCAGATGGAGTTCGGTGTCTGGGGTGGCATGACCGAACGTCAGCGTCGCGCACTGCTCAAACGACACCCTGAAGTGAGGTCTTGGGCGGAGTTCTTCGACAGCTACCGAAAGCAGCGCAACGCCGGCAAGCCGGCATGACGTCTAGCCTTGCGCCTCAACAGGTTTGGAGGACCCGTCCCGACTGGCGACGGCCACCGTCGGGCCGAAACGTCGAGTGAGGAAGTCGACGGTCATGGTGGGATCGGCATACTGCGCGAGCGCACGCAGCGCTGACGGGCTGTAGGCGCGTAGTGAGCTGATGAACCCGTCGTGCACCAGCGGGACCAGCCGAGTCAGCGGCAGCGTCACCCCCAGCACCAGCAGGTGCAGCGGCGCCGGCGGCCTGCGCAGATCGACGATGATCAGTTTCTTCGCTGCCCGGGTGCCTTCGGCGAATACGCGGGCGGCCATCTCCGGCGGCAAGTGATGCAACGACAAGGCGAACACCGCCAGGTCGTAGTAGCCGTCCGGGGCGTCGATCGCGGTGGCGTCCATCTGCCGGACCATGGCCCGCGGATGACTGCCCAGATCGCTGGCGGTGACGGCGGCGACGAACGACGGGTCGATGTCGGTGATCGTCACCTCAGCGGTCGGGTGATTCTCGAGCAGCCTGCGCGACAGGCCGCCGAGGCCGGCGCCCAGCTCCAGGATTTTCGGGGACGGCACGTCGGCCACCTGATCGAGCACCACTCGGGCCACCCTGCGATGTACGCCGAACTTGCGCTGGCCGGACCGGTCGAGCGAGCGGACGACTTTTTGCTTGAGGTCGTCGACGTCGTCGCGGTCGAGGTATTCCAGCCGGTCGGTTCTCAACCGCCGATCCAGCCACGACGCGTTTGGGCCGCCCCTGGGCATGTCCGCAATGTCTCGGGTGGTCCCATCCATGACGACATCATGGTTGACGGGCGCGACGGTGGGCTGTGAATCAGCCAATTCTGCGCCTAACTCACCGGCGCCGATAATCGCTGAGCGGCAACGGCGTCGGGAGTTTCCAACGAAAGTTTGAGTTGCTCTCCGTACAAACCGAGCGTTTCGGCGGTCAGCATCTCGTAGTGGGTGCAGTCGACGGAGTGGCTGGTGATATTCCCGTCGACGTACGGCCGCCAATTCTCGGCATGTGATGGGCCGTCACCATTCGTCGTCCGAGCGGCGGTGAAAACGACCAAATCGCCGTCGAATACCTCGGGCCGGCAGTCCGCGAGGTAGGACTGGTTGACGGTGACGCTTCGGACCATGAACTCCAACAGTGCCGTGGATGCGAGCGCTACATCGCCCATGCGCATACGCTCACGAATGAGCTCTGCTGTCTGACGGTAGGTCAGAGGTTCGGACGGTTGCGGAATGTCGATATGGCTTGCCTGCAGAATCTGCCTGAGAATGTGATCTTCGTCGGCTTGTTGGCCTGAGCTGACCCGGTGTGCGCTCACTGCGTCGTCGAGCAATACCAGGCGTTCGACAATGCAGCCGCGGCGTCGAAGCTCGACCGCGAGTTGATGAGCGACGACTCCGCCGAGAGACCAGCCGAGCAGTTTGTAGGGACCCTCCGGGTAGAAAGCTTGCACCCGGTCCGCATAGCTTTGCGCCATCCGCCGAATGGATTTCGGTGGGCCGTCGCCATTGTTGGGAAGTTGGTTGATTCCCACGATCGGGCAGTCCAGATATGCGCCCAACGCGCGATACGACCAGCTCAACCCGAGACCGTCGTGAATACAGAACAGCGGAACGCCCGTGCCCTCTTTGAGCACCTCCAGCGGCACTACTTCTACTCCGCTGTCGCGGTCGTGTAGCTGTTGGCTCAGACTCGCGACGGTCGGCGCGACGAAGATGGTGCGCACCGCGAGCTGGGCGTCAAGGGCGCTGTTGATTGCAGCGATCACTCGCATCGCCGACAGTGAGTCACCGCCCAGTTCGAAGAACGAGTCGTCGACGCCGACGCGCTCGAGGCCCAGGACGTCGGCGTAGATGTCGGCGAGGATTTTTTCGACCGGTGTGCGTGGCGCCCGGAAGGCGGTGGCGGCGAACACCGGCGCCGGAAGTGCCTTGCGGTCGATCTTTCCCGACGAGGTCAGCGGAAACTCGTCGAGCACGACGATGTGCGTCGGCACCATGAAGTCGGGCAGCCGTGCGCTCAGCCGCTGACGCACCCCGCTGATCTTGGTGTTGGTTTGGGGATCGCTTGCATAGGTGCTGCGGTGGTGTCCCGCAGGCGAGGGCAGGTACAGATCGGTGAGCAGCGGAGTGCGTCGGGTGTCGGTGGGCGCAAGGAAGACGGCATCGAGGGTGCCGGGCTGGGCGCCCCAGGTGACGGCGACGTGATAGCCGAGCGTTTCGCCGAGGCGGTGCAGCTGTTCGGGGGTGGCGGTGTCGATGGGGGTGGCTGCCGCGGCCTGCGCGACGGCGTCGGCGACGGAAAGTCCCGCGGCCAGCGCCGCTTCGATTCCGACGTCGGCAACCAGACCGGTCCGCGGTATCCCGCTGATGCGGACGGCGTGGGGCCGCTGTGCACTCAGCTGGGCGTGCAGGGCCCCACAGTCATTCCAGGCCCACGTGGGCGCAGACGCTAGTGACTGTACGGGTGCGGGTTGCTTGTAAATGGCGACGTCGTAGCGGTACCGGTTCAGTTCATTGTCGGCCGAACCGCGTTTGACTTGGATGTCGAGCCCGGCCACTGCGGGCTGGTCGGCCACGCAGGCAATGAAAAACTCTGGCGCCAAAAGCAATTCGGGTTCACTGCGGATCGCGCGTTGAACACGTTGCTGAATTTCCGCGCTGTCGGTCGACGTGGCACGGGCCAACGCGACTGCGGTCTGAAATGGCATCTGCAGGCTGTGATTTCGGACGTCGCCGATGAACAGCGCACCCCCGTCGGCGAGCAGCTGCACCGCGTTGCCGATGAGGTCGGCCAAGTATTGCTCGTTGGGGAAATACTGGACGACCGAATTGAGCACGATCGTGTCGAAGTAGCCCCGGGCCAGCCCCTCGGTGACGTGCGCAGGCTGGGTCAGCAGTTGCACCCGGTCACGCCACGGGATCTGCAGGCGCTGCAGCAAGCGAGCGAGGTTGTCGATGGCCACCGACGACATGTCGGTGGCGACGTAGTGGTCGCAGTGCGGGGCGACCTCGGACAGCACCAAGCCCAAGCCGGCACCGATCTCCAGCACCCGGCGCGGCTGCAGGGCGAGAATTCGGTCCACCGTCGCCGAGCGCCACTCCAACATGTCGTCGAGCGGTATCGGATCGCCGGTGTAGCTGCTGTTCCAGCCGCGGAAGTCCATGCCGAGGCCAGGCTCGTCGACCTCGGTGGCGTACAGGTCGTCGTACACGTGTTGCCACTGTTCGACGATCTCGGCATCGCGGTCGGCGGTGGTGGTGTGCTCGAGGGCGACATAGCCGACCAGGTGCGGTCCGTTGGTGCTGTGCTGCACCGCAGCCGCGGCTTGGGTCACCTGCGGGCACGCGAGCAGAGCGCTCTCGATCTCGCCGAGTTCGATGCGTTGACCGTGCAGTTTGACCTGGTTGTCGGCGCGGCCCAGGTAGTGCAGTGTTCCGGTGCCGGTCCAGCGCACCAGATCCCCGGTTCGGTACAGACGCGTCCCCGGTGGCCCGTACGGGTCGGCCACGAACCGTTCCGCAGTCAACTCCGAGCGGCCCAGATAGCCGTGCGCCACTGCTGGCCCACCCAGGTACAGCTCACCCACCACGCCGATCGGAACCGGGTTCAGCCGGGCGTCGAGCACCAGCGCGCGCACACCCGGCACCGGGGTGCCGATGCCGACCGTTCCGCCCGGCACGAGCACTGCGCTGCGGGTGGCCCAGATCGTGGATTCGGTGGGGCCGTAGGCGTCGAACATCCGACGGCCGGGTGCCCAGGCCGCCACCAGCTCTGCGGGGCAGGCCTCCCCTGTGGTGACCAGTGTGTCGACTCCGCCGAGCCGCGCCTGATCGAGCGACGCCAGCACGGTCGGCGTCACCACCGCCGCGCTGACACGCTGGTCGTGCAGCAGTGTGGTCAGCGCCTCGCCGGCATAGGCCTCCGACGGCGCCACCACCAACGTGGCTTTCGAGCCGGCGGCCAGCAGCATCTCCCCGACCGACACGTCGAAGGTCGGCGCCGCCACCATGAGCAGACGCGTGCCCGGGTGCAATCCGAACGTCTCGCCGAGTGCGGCCACTGCCAGCAGACCGGCGTGGCTCACCGCCACGCCTTTGGGTGTCCCGGTGGATCCCGACGTGAAGATCACATGCGCGACGGTGTCAGCGGTCAGCGGCGCTGTGCGGTCGGCGTCCGTGACGGGTTCGGCGGAGCGCCCGGACAGGTCCAGCCCGTCGATGCGCAGCACTGGTCGGGCCCCGGCGCCCGGGACACTGCCGGCATCACCGGTGAGCACACATACCGGCTCGACTGCGTCCAATACCGCCGCGATGCGTTCGACCGGATGAGCGAGATCAATTGGTACGTAGGCACTTCCCGCCTTGAGAACGGCCCACCACGCCACCACCAGATCCAGGCATCGGTCCATCGCCACGGCGACCGTGCACTGGGGACCCGCACCTGTGTCGATCAACGTCCGCGCCAACTGCGTCGACCGCTCGTCGAGCTCCCGGTAGGAAAGTCGGCGGGTCCGGTCGAGAACCGCCGTCCCGTTGGGATGCGCCATCGCCGCGGCAGCCAGCAACTGCGCAGCGACGGCCACCGGTGCCGCCGCGTCGGCGCCGGACCACTTGTCCAGCAACAGATCTCGCTCGGCGCGATCGAGCAACGCCACGTCGCCCACCACCACCGAGGCGTCGGCCACCACGGCCTCGATGACGCGGCCAAACCAGGTGACCAACCGTTCAATGGTGCCTCGGTCGTACAAATCGGTGGCATACGACACGAGGCCAGCCGCCATCGGCGCCTGCGGGTCGTCGGTGGGCACCTCGCTGAGTTCGAAGTCAAGGTCGAACCGTGCGGTGTTGTTGGGCACCGCGAGCTGCTCCACGGTGGCGTCATCAAACGCCAGCGCGCCTGGTCGCGCATTGTTCTGGAACGCCATGAGCACCTGGAACAGCGGATGATGCGACGCAGACCGAGTCGGGTTGACCTGCTCGACGATTCGCTCGAACGGCACGTCCTGGTTGCTGTAGGCGTCCAGCGCCTTCTGGCGCACCCGCGCCAGCGCGTCGCTGAACCGGTCGGCTGCTTTGACACCCACCCGCAACACCCACGTGTTGACGAAGAACCCGACGAGATCGTCGAGCGCCTTGTCCGTGCGGCCGGCGATCGGCGCGCCCATAGCCAGGTCGTCGCCCGCCCCGACGCGGTGCAACAACACGGCCATGACGGTCTGCAACACCATGGAGACCGTCGTGTTGTGCGCCGCAGCCAGCTCCTTGACCCCGGCCCACAGCTGCGGGTCGATGCGCACATCGACGGAGTCGCCCCGGTAGCTGGGCTGTGGTGGACGCGGCCGATCCGTCGGCAGCGACACGACTTCGGGAAGACCGGACAGCTCCTGACGCCAATATCGCAATTGCGCGGCAATCACACTGTCCGGGTCCGACTCCGCGCCAAGCCAATCCTGTTGCCACACCGTGTAATCCGCGTATTGCACCGGCAGCGGCGCCCAATCGGGGGCTTGTCCCCGTCGCCGCGCACCGTACGCCTGAGCCATGTCCCTGAACATCGGAGCCAAGGACCAACCGTCGAAAGCGATGTGGTGCACGACGATTCCCACCACGTGTTGCAGTCGACCCGTCGAATAGATCTGCACACGGATCGGGATTTCCGCTGACAAGTCGAACCGGTACTCGGCCAGCGCGAACAGCTCTCGGGCGACGTCCTGCTCCGGCAAATGCACGGCCGCCGGACCGCCGCGCCGCCACATCCCCGCCCGGGCCGGCACCACCTCTTGGTAGGGGACGCCGTCGATCTCGGGGAAAACGGTACGCAGTGACTCATGGCGGGCGATGACGTCGTCCAGTGCCGCACCCAACGCGTCGACGTCCAGCGGCCCGTTGATGCGGAAGGCGGTCGGCATGTTGTAGGTCGCGACGCCGCCCTCGAACCGGTTCACGAACCACAGTCGGCTCTGGGCGAAGGACAGCGGAATGGTTTGCGGCCGTTGGACGGCCAGTAGTGGTTTGCGCCGCTGTCCTTCCGCACCGATGCAGGGCGCGAGCTGGGCGACCGTCGGTGCATCGAAAAGAGTGCGCACGGCAAGATCGACATCCAGCGCTGTGTTGACGGCCGCGATCACCCGCATTGCGGTCAATGAATCGCCGCCCAGATCGAAGAAGGAGTCGTCGATGCCGACGCGGGTGAGTCCCAGGACTTGTTCGAAGATGCCGGTGAGGATCTCCTCGACGGCGCTGGCCGGTGCCCGGTACTGCTGACTGCGCTGATATTCGGGCAGCGGGAGGGCGCGGATGTCGAGTTTGCCGTTGACGGTCAGCGGCAGGGCCTCGATGGGCACGATGACGGCGGGAATCATGTAGCCAGGCAGGCGCTGCGCCAGCTGAGCGCGGGCTTGCGCGGGGTCGGCTGTGCCGGTGATGTAGCCGACCAGTCGTTGC